>HF989733.1:0-65147 GCA_000431315.1 Brachyspira sp. CAG:484 | reverse complement strand
CCCCCCCCCTCCGCCTTCGTGTGCCGTTCATAGCTAAACTGTCTAAAACGCCGCTCCAAAATTCAGCTTTCCTTATCGCTAAAAAATTTTTCGGACATCTAGCGGGTTATATACTCTGTTTCGGAGTACATAATCATATAAAAATCAGGGGCTGTTATATTAGGGTTATTTTTCATAAATTTTTGGATATTAAACTTTTCAAGATATTTATCTGCTTTTTCTATAACTTTAGGCTCATTCTCGTGTTCAGATTTTATCTTTCTTATATATTCGTTAACCATATATTTTATTTCATCTTCACTAAGAACAGGTCTGCCGCCGATTTTTACTTCGTCCTGTTCTTCTTCTTCAAGAAGTTTTCTTTCTTTCTGTTCCTGCTCACGCTGTTTACGCTGGTTTCCGTCACCTGATGACGTAGAAGATTCTATCTGTCTGTTAAAAGGATTATTCACTGAATTGAACATCTAAACACCGCCTTTCAATTCATTATGCAGAAAAAAAGTACCGTATGTGTTATTACGGTACTTTTTATAATTTTCTTTAAAGTTTCAATTATTTATATGATTATAAGTCAATTTTTTCAGGATTCATATTTTTATTATACAACCATGCAACAAGACCACCCGGGAGGGAGAAGACTGCAGCAGGCAATGTCCAGAGTAACTGCTGGCTTTTAATTTCTTTAATCAAAGATTTATCTTGTTTTGGATCTAAATCATACTTTTCAGCAACAGTTTTATCAGATCTCAACCCGTAATATAATGTACTTATAACACCGCCGAGAATTGACCATCCGGAAGCGTCTGCTCTTGCTGAACGGATAATTTCTTTTTGTTCATCTTCAGGAATATCACTGCCTTTAAAATTTACAGTATCTTTTGGGGCATTTTGTTTTAAAAAATTTGTATTTTCAGCAGCTTTTGGTTTATTACATCCGCCGCACTGAACAGAGCTGCCTGAAAAATTAACATTATTTACACCTAAAGACATAAATACACACCTTTCATTCAATTTATAAAATATTATATTTTTATCAAGCCATGAAAACAAAATTTATTGCTAAAAATTTTTACATTATTAAATAATTGTTACAATGAATAGTAATAATCTTTCAACAACTTCGCATCATCCTCAATATTCGGGCTTTCGCAGACGAGAGCACCTTTAACATTAAATTCTTTCATAACTTTAAGCAAATCTTTGTAATTCATATCGGATTCCTCAAGAATAAGGTGTTTTTTCTCTCCTTTCGGACCATAATCAATTCCGGCAAGGTGTCCATGAAAATTATCTATTGCATATTGTCCAAGTTCGCTGCCTAATTTTTCAAAAATTGCACTAAATTCATCGTATGTGTTATAAATTCCGGCAAATCTGGCATGAAGATGCGAAAAGTCAATACATGGCAGAACATTCTCCACCTCTTTGGAAAGCTTTATTATCTCGTCCAAATCACCCCATTGGGTGCCTTTGCCTGTAGTTTCCGGACGAACCCATACGTTAACTTTTTCCTGTTTTAAAACTTCAACGATTTTTTCAACTCTGGCTTTAACCTGATTAAAAACTTTTTCCTTATCATGTCCCTGATAATACGCAGCATGGAATGTTATGCTGAATGCCCCTGCCGAGCCTGCTGTCATTCCGGTTTCAATAATTCTTTGCACACTTGCATCAACTTTTTCCGGCTCCAGAGAGTTAAGATTAATATAAAAAGGAGCATGCGCTGTTATTATAAAGTTTTTCTCTCTGTTCATCCGAGCAACAAACTCTCTGTTCTCATCACTCATTCTCACGCCATGGACAAACTCAAGCTCCATTCCGTCAAGCTCCATTTCATCAAGAATTTTAAAAGCCTGAGGGTAGCTGCCCTTGCCTGTACTAAGCGGCATGCCGGCTGTCAGGAAATTCAATTTATCAAATAAAAAGTTTTGCACAACTTACTCCAATCCATACTGATATAACACATATTATAACACTTAAAAGCACATAACAAAACGCATAAAGGAATTGTGCATTTTTAAGCATCTCAAAAATCTCCAGCGAAAAGGTGCTGAATGTAGTCAAACCTCCGCAAAATCCGACTGTCAGGGCAAACTTCAAAGCAGGATTAATCTCCTGTTTGTCAATAAAAATAATATATAAAAATCCGATAATAAAGCTTCCGATAATGTTAACCAGAAAAGTTGCAACAGGAAGGTTAAAGTGGAAATTCCGCATAACAAGCAAGCCTGTCAAATATCTGGTCACAGCACCAATTCCGCCTCCAAAAAACACCGCAAAAAGATTTAGCATAGCTATACCTTCGCTGCCATAAGGCTTTCAAGAATTTCAGCACCATCCTCAACCATTTTTACACAGTGTTCCTTGCGCTGCTGACCTTCATATCCGGCAGTTAGAGCTTTGCAGCAGGTAAATTTATTTCTGTTTTTAAACTCTTCAACAACAGATGCAGCCAGTTTTCGTGCAGTAACCTCATTGCCATTAACGTTTTCTCTGCCGGTATTATAACCGATTACAAGCTGAGCACCTGCAACTGCACCGCAAAGGCATCCGCTTGACATTCCGCCGGAAAACGGAGTTGCACAGGCAAGTAAAGATTTATCACACAAACCTTCATCTATTGCCGCCATTACGACACTTTCCGAACACGAATATCCCTGTTTATAATATTGAGCTGCTTTATCTTTTAACATTTGTCCTCTCCTTTAATAAAAATTATACCTTATAAATATTTAAATTCCCTTAGTAAATTTTTGTAACAATAAAACCGCAATCTTTAAAGTTTAAACAAAACATCTCCGATATAAAAAATGTAATTATTTTTAGTCACATTGAAAAGGAGTGTGTAATGAAAGACAAAAAAATTCTTGAAATGGAAGATTTGATGGTAGATTTTGCTGAAATGACAAGCTTCAATTTTGATTCTCTTGACTACAGACAAATGCAGGATTTACAGAAAATTACCGGCAGTGAATATGACAATCAGCCTATTCCGTTTAAATATGGCAAATTTGATCTGGTCGATTTATTCCATTCATTTATTTCGCAAAAAGATTAACTCTAAAAAGTTTGAGGGTATGTGCTTATGGATATGAAAGAATTATTTGAAAACAATTGTTTTCCGATGAGCTGGTCATCAGAAGCAGAAGATATTCCGGAGCAAAAAATGCTTCCGCAAAGAAAAGACCTGACCACACTCCTCGCTGAACTTGAAGATATTAAAAACAATATCGAAGAAATTAAGGCAAAACAATGGTATCTGGCAAAATTAATGAAATTCCATAAAGAAGGATTTTCAGCAGGCTGATAACAAACAGCCTTAAATCCTGCAAAAACTTTTCTCCGTTAAGATAACGGCCGAGATTTAAGGATAGTATTTTCTTTTATGTACATTTAAAGCTCTCTAAAAGAGAGCTTTTTTATTGTAAAATTTAAGATATGAAGGAGAAAGTTATTATGCAAACAGCCGGCTATGAATTTAAAAAATTTGGCAGCAAATTCTTTATACGTATAAATAAAGGTGAAGAAATAGTTTCAACCCTAAAAACCTTTTGTATTAAAAATAATGTCAAATTAGGGACAATACAAGGTATCGGCGCAATAAATTCTGCAACATTCGGTTTTTTCAACCCTGAAACAAAACATTATCAGGAAAAAACAATTGATAAACCGATGGAAATTACAAGTCTTACAGGCAACATAACAACAAAAGATAATGAAACTTACCTGCATATTCACATGAATGCTGCCGGAAACGATTACAACACAGCAGGAGGGCATCTTGTTAGGGCAGTGGTAAGTCTTACCGCAGAAATTGCAATTGAACAACTCTCAGGAACAGTTGAGAGAACTTTTTGCGAAAAAACAGGATTAAATTTGATGGACTTCAATAAGGCTTAAAGGAATATTTCCTCATTAAGCATCAGATCATGACCCATATTGTACATCAAATCAAGATAGGCATCATAATATACGCTTATTGATTCAATATATTCGCTCAAAATCTGCTGGTGTGAGTTTTCATTAAGCATTAATGCCATAAGGTTTGTTTCTCCGTTTTTATAACGCTTTGACGCCATCTGGAGAATTGTATCTGACTCTTTCAGGATTTGTTTGTAATACTGCATATTTTCTTTGGCATACTTAAGATCATTGTAATTAACTTTAAGCGCAATTTTTAATTTGTTTTCAAAAGCAGTTTTGTCCATTTTGGTTTTTTCCAGAGTAAGCTTCGCCTTGTTGATTTCAGGACGATAAGAATAAAGTATCGGCACATCGAAACTTCCTGCAACAAAAGCACCCGGAAGGGCTTCCCCGCCGGTCTGACGGGCTGTCTGGTAGGCAAAACCGCCGCCAACGGTTAAATCAGGAATTCTTTTATGCTCAGCTACTTTTACATCATATTCTGATTTTTCTATATAATTATCTGAAATCCTCAGTGAATAACTGCATACCATTGCAATCTTTTCTATCTGGTCGTATGTTGGTATAGGAAATTCCAATATAGTTATATCATCAAATAATGAGTCCTCTTCTGTATCATACATGATTTGTGAATTTTCAAGGTTTAAAACTTTGTTGAAATAGAACTGTGCTGCAAGAAGATGCGCCTTTGCTTTATTTAATTCAATTAATTGTTTTTTATATTTTATATCTGACTGTAAGACTTCAATCTGATAGTTTGGAGAAGAAGCAGGTTTTGCCTTTGCTGCAAGTTTCATATCTTCAAACAAATCTTCTCTATCTTTCATAATTATAAGGACAGACTTCAGATAAATAACCTGAAAATATGCTCTCATAACATCTATCTTCAAATTATGTTCAGATTCTTTAATAGAATTTTCAATAGCCTTCAAATTAGCAAGTGCTGCCTTTTTTCTCACTCCGCGCTTTGCAATCTCAAACGGAACCATCAGACCGAATTGGCTGGAGTTGCCTCTTGTAACCTTACCCATAAGAAAATTAGATTGGAACTGAGGGTTTTTGAGGGCATTTGCAATTTTAACCTCCTGCTTTGCAATTTCCAAATCTTTTCTTTTAGCTTGCAGTGTAAGGTTATTTTCGAGTGCAAGCTCAATTGCATCGTTAAGCGAGATTTTAGCCACATTTGCATAAACGGGGCAGGATATAGAGATAAATGCTGCAATAAAAATTATTATCTTTTTCATCATCACAACAAAATTCTATCACAAATAAAAAGCAGATAATAAAATTATCTGCTTTAATCGAAAAAAGGAGTTTCTATGCCATATCAATTCGGGGTTTGCCGATAATATTAATCAGAACATCAATAACTTTGGGCATTTGACACACGAAAGAATAATTACCTTTAGAAAGCGAGCACTTTCTACAATCACAGCCTATAGAGTAGCATTCCATAGCCTGTTCAGTCCAGCTTTGTGTAATAGAAGATGAAATTTCACCGTTAGTATTCGGATAAAATTCCTTACCTTCGTTCAGATTATCCCTTTCCATACTAACCTCCCGCCTGATGCCTGCCGGCAATCAGGTTGTTCCATACCCATTATTATTATAACTGCAAGAAAGAGGGATTTAATCCTCTATTTAGTGGAATTATTCTCTAGCAGAAAATCAAAAATTTCAGAGTTATATCTGTTATCAACTGCACTGAATGGAAGTACCAGTCCTCCAAACTCTTTTTCTACATTTTTTAAAACATTCAGGGTTTTATTTTTCGGAACATAATCCATTTTAGTAACCACTGTGATTATCGGTAAATCATACGCCATAACCCATTCACGCATCTGGTAATCATTCTTCTGTATTTCATGACGACCGTCGACAAGCTGTATTAATGAGCTTATTTCTTCCCGCTTCAAAAGGTATTCCTCAAGATACTTCTGCCACCGGTTCTGCGCTTCTTTAGAAACTTTTGCATAGCCGTAGCCTGGTAAATCCGCTATCATAAATTTGTCAGAAAAGTTAAAAAAGTTGATTAATCTGGTTTTCCCCGGAGTGTTTGAGGTTTTAGCCAGCTTTTTGTGGTTGGCAAGAGCATTAATAAAAGAGGATTTACCAACATTAGAACGCCCCAGCAGAGGAAACTCAGGCATGTTAAATGACGGACACTGACTCAGTTTTTCCGCACTGATTATAAATTTTGCGCTCATGAATTTTATGCTCATTTTGTTGATAATGCTTTTTCCTGCTGCTCTTTCAGTTTCCGCTTAAACAAAACTGTCTGGAACAAATTGTACATCTTATCGCTGTCTACTACCGTTATTTGTGTTTTATCCTTCAGAAAGTCTATATTAACAGCCGGTTTTTGGCTGAATATATTTGATTGCAGATTAACAATCTGGAAAAGCCCCACTTTTAAAATACTAAGCGGCTCTTTCCAAAATATTTCAAATGTTTTTCTTATATCAAATTTTTTCATTTCCCTAATCTGTCTGGCCTCAAGCTCAGGATAAATGCACTCTACAGCCAGAGTAACACCACCAAAGCTCCGGTATTTTAAATTTTCTTTTTGAATTTAGCGATTTTTTTGAGGATTGCCTCTTTATCAGAAGCATTAGGGCTAAATGATAAGTACTGGTTATAATACTTTATTGCGCCCTGATAGTTTAATTCTTTTTCATAAGACATTGCCTTGAGCTTAGCAATAGCCGGTCCGTTGTGGTAGAAGTCAATTGCTCTGTTGCAGTATTCAATTGCAGAAGCATAGTTTTCTTCTTTATACTGTCTTTGTGCAACATCAAAGAACTCATTTGATTTGATTTCACAAAGATCAATATATGAAAGCCCGTTTTTCGCAATAATATTATCAGGTTCTTTCATCAATGCTTTTTTCAGCGCAAGTCTTGCTGTCTTAAACTGCTTGTTATGGACAAGAATTTCAGCAAGATATAATTCGTCATCAACGTTATCTGCAAAATTAATTGCATTTTCAAACGTATAAACAGCATCTTTCTCTCTACCGAGAGCAAGATATGCCTCACCCTTGATTACAGAGTCCATAAGATTGTTAGAAGCTGACTGGACAATATAATTTAAGCTGTCTTTTGACATCGGTAACTGGTGGGTGAGTTTAGCAAGTTTTATTTTTGCAAGATGAAGGTCCAATCTGTAAGGAACTCTCTCAATTGCCTGATTTATGTAATCATATGCAAGATAAAGTTCTTTATTAGTTGTTATATCACCGTTGTCACCGCGGTCTTTTGACATTTCGTAATATGTGTTTGCAAGACCTACAATAGCATCATTGCCGTACTGTCCGTCATCTACAAGCTTTGAGTAGTAATCAAGAGCCTGACCGTACTTTCTTGTTTCAAGAGAAAGGTCTGCAACACGCATAATAGCATCTTTGTAACCCGGATTAATTGCAAGAACTGTTTTTAACTGTTCCATAGCAAACTCAGCATCAGAGCGTTTCTGGTAAACATTGGCCAGATTTAAATATGGTCTTGAGTTTTCAGGTTTTACAGTTACAGCCTTTTTAAAAGAGTTAATCGCAGCAGCCTGGTTACCCTGAACAAGATAACATTCACCCTGCAAAGTCAATGCAGGTGATGAATTCGGATTAATATGCAATGAATGGTTCAGCCAAGTCAAGGCTTTTGAGTAATCTTTTTGTCTTACAGCAACCTGTCCCAGGTGATACATTGCAGTCGGGTTATGTGAATTATATTTTAATGATTGCTGGAACAATTTTTCTGCTTCAGCAAGATTTCCGTCAATCAACTCGATATTTCCTAAATTGTCATAAGCTGTTGCATATTGCGGATTAATCTGCAATGCTGTCTGGAACAATTCTTTTGCATCTTTTTTATTACCGAGTTTTAATGTAGCGACGCCCATTGCGTTATAAGCCTGATAGTAGTTGCTGTCAAGGTTTACGGCATTAACAAACTCTTTAATCGCATTATTTAAGAGTTCTCTGGTATCTCTGATATATTCAACATCGGAAGATGTCTGGCGTTTCATGTAAACAATACCCTGGGCGTAATGTAAACCGGGATTTTTCGGGTATTTTTTAAGCATTTTGTCCAGCTCTGCCTGTGCTGGTGCAAGTTTGTGCTGTTTTGCCATCCAAATTACTCTTAATGTCTGGGCATCAACATCATCAGGGTGGGCATTCAAAACTTCTCTTAATGCAGTATCGGCTTCATCATAATTATTGTATTCTATTAATTTATCAATAGAAGCATATTTTTTGTTAACAGCAGCTCCTTTTGCAACCTTTGCCTGTAATTCCTGTGAATATGCGGCAGAAATACCAAGGAAATTTGCGAAAACAAGTGATGCTATTAATAATTTTTTGTAATTCATTTTTTCTCCCGATTACTACATTTCTACTATTTTAAAACTACTAAGAGTATTGTATAATATATACCGGGAAAAATCAATAATGCAAATGACCGGTTTAAATTCAAGCTCAAAAAACAATTTAGAGGATTTCAGAACATATATTCTGGTAGAGAGAAATTTCTCCAAACATACTGCCAAAGCTTATTGTTCGGACATTTTAGATTACCTGCTCTGGCTGGGGGATACCCAGTGTGAAGATGTGAACTTTTCTAAAGTTCGCGAGTATCTGCATTTTATTCAAAAGTTCCAATATCGAAAAAATACCATTGCAAGAAAAATAGCTTCGTTAAGAACTTTTTACAAATTTTTATATAGAGAGAAAAAGATAGACTCAAATCCTGCAATGAACCTTAACGCTCCCAAGCGTCCTAAACAGCTGCCAAAATTTCTGACCCCGTATGAGGTGGAACAGATTTTGAACAATACAAAAATTGAAACACCTGCCGGATATAGAAACAAAGCAATCCTTGAACTTTTGTGGGCATCCGGAATGCGTGTTTCTGAATTAAGCGGGCTTAACTTCGGAGATTTAAACCTTGAGAATAATGAAATCAGGGTTTTTGGAAAAGGCGCGAAAGAAAGAATTATTCTCATTACCGACCGGGCAAAGTCTTATCTTGAACGATATATTAAAACGGCCCGCGCACTTGTTGCAAAAGGCTACAGGGCTGATGAAGGTGAAGAGGCGCCGGTTTTTATTAATAATACAGGCTTCAGACTTCAGCCGCGTACAATTAGAAATGTTATAAATGAGATAGTTGAAAAAATAGAACTTCCAAAACACGTTACCCCGCACGTATTCAGACACAGTTTTGCAACCCACCTGATTGAAAACGGGGCTGACTTACGCGTGGTGCAGGAGCTTCTCGGTCATGCCAGCATATCCAACACACAGATTTACACGCACGTGTCAACCCAGCATTTGAAAGATGTCTATAACGAAACGCATCCAAGGGCATAAAATTTGCATTTTTAAAAGACAAAGTTTATAATAAAAGTCAGGTATGCAAAAATTTGTCACTCCAAAACCAGCTGAAACCCAGCTGTATCAGCTCTCTCAGATAGGGGGGGGGGGGCAGAAGGCTGTGCCTCTTTGCAGGATATTGTAAAGACGGCATTATACCCGATTATGTAATTTATTATTTGAAAAAACTTTCAATGCTTTGCGAAATACACTATATGGCAGACAGCGAAGTTTCAGATAAGGAAATTGCAAAAATTCAGCCTTATGTAAAAAGCGCCTCAGCAGTTAAACATAATAAATATGATTTCGGTTCATGGCAGGAACTTATAAATATGCTCGGCTGGGATTATATAGAACAGTTCGGACAACTCATCTTCGCAAATGATTCCTGCTATGCGCCGGTTTTTCCATTTGAGGATATGTTTATAAAAATGGAACATAAAAATGCGGATTTCTGGGGAGTTACGGTTAATAATCTGGTAAAACTTCCTCATGTCCAGAGCTATTTTATTGTGTTTAATAAAAGGATAATAAAAGAAGCAGCTTTCAGGCATTTTATGAAAAATATTAAAAAAGAAAAATCGCACACTGAGATTGTGAATAAATATGAAATACGGCTTACAAGGCTTTTGGCAGGAATAGGCTACAGCTACGCTTCTTATGTGGATGAAAACCTTGTTGCAACAAGCTTTTACCTGAAATTATTCTTAAACAAAAGCCCTTTTATAAAAACCAAAGCATTTCTTGGGGATTTCTTTGTTATACCGCCGGTTTTCTGCTTTCACGTGCTGCAAATGCTTAATTATCCGGTTAAATACATGAAGGATAATATAAAATCCAATATTAACAGTACTATCCGGAAGAAAATCTATCTGAAAACATTGAAAAAATTGACTATCTTTTCAATGGGACCTTTTGCAAAATACGTTATACGTTTTAAAAAACTACTTTTTAAACAAATCTTTCACACTGAATTTTGAGGCTTTTTCCATATGAAAAGAAATCAGTTTTTTTACAATCGGATTTGTCTGACGTGAAGCTGTCTGTTTTTCAGGAGCTTGTACATCAGTTTCTGTCCTTTCAATAACTGTCAATTTTCTCTCTTTTTTTTCATCCATACAGAAATTATACCTCTTTATATTTTAATAAAAAATATTATTTGCCAAAAATTGACATATTTTTATATAAAAATTATATACTGTTACAAACATTAACAATTCTTAGGCAGCTCATCCCATAGCTTTTGAAGCTGCTGGAGCTGGGTTCTGCCTTTGGCATCATTCATTCCGGAAGAAATAAGTTCTTTCATAATTTCGGTAAGCTTGTAAGAGAAAGATGATGATTCATCGCCGCCATATTTGTGGCAGAGCTCATGCAGAGCAGTACCCAGAATTTCTGTAAAGCTGCCGCGGTCCAGATAATCCTTATTTATCCAGAAGCCTTTTGATAAAGTTTCTCCTGAATGGTCATAGTCAAGAATAGCTTCTGCTGTAGTATATTCATAATAACGGCTTTCATCGGAAGCTTCTCTGTTGAATATGTAAATCTTTGTATCAAGCTCTTCCGGTTTAAAATACTTGTTTTCCAAATATGGTTTAAAGGTGTTAACACCCTCTTTTATCAGAATAAGTTTCTGCTTTTGAATATCGGTAGGATTAAGAGGTTTATGTTTTCTAATAGTATTGAGCAAATCGCTTACATTCGGCATTCCTATATCACTGAAGCTTCTTGAACATACAACATATCCGCTTTCTTCAAGGGATTGGAGCATCTCAAGAGAATCATAAAAGGTGCGTGCAACATACTTATCCGGAAATTTTATGTGCAAATCACGTATATTCGCACCTGAAAGAATCCCCTCAAGGAAATTGTACTCATTAGGATTATATCTTTCAGAAACAGTCCAGAAGTTTTCTAAAGAATGAATCATTTTTACAAGTTCCTGTTTTGAAATATTAGGGTCTTCTGCAATATACTTAGCTATAGATTTCAGATGGGCGCTGTTTAGAGAGGTTCTGTCGCGTGAAGGATCAAAAACTATTGTGTCACCCTTTTTAGCAGGAGGTTTCTCCTTCAAAAATACTGTTAATCCTTTCAAACCTTCGTATGAATCAGCTACCTGATAACGCTGTCCGGCTATATAAAATGCACCCGGTTCGTCTTTTGGAAGAATTTTTATACCTATTAAATTGTTCTCAAAATCAGGACATTTGAAATCCGTATTATGTGAATGGTAAAATCTGTTGATTGTTTTTCTTAAAGATCTGAGAAGTGTTCTGTTGTTTGTTTCAAATTCAATGTAATTGCCATCGAATTTATCAACTTTATCAAGTTTATAGCCTAAAACTCTTTTATTATTCAGATTACCTGAAATGAACTGCCAGGTAACCTTCCAGTCATCCGAGCCAACATTAAAGCTTTCTGCACCGGAATCTTTTAGGATTTTCAGAACAGTCATCTTTAATCCTTCACCGAAGTTTCCGGCTGCTTTGTTATCATTCTGCTTGGAAGACTCTCCTAGAAGTATGGCTTTATCAGGAGTATATGTTGATTTACCTTCTATTCTAACCTTATACTTTCCATTTTGAAGCGGTGCAAAAGACATTTTAACACCATCAAGTGTCTGACCATGCCCGTCATAGAAGTTTTGCAGAATATCGCGGGCTACTTTATCATTATCCCATATTACAGAATCTGCATATGTTTCTGTTATTGTTGTTTCGTGGAGAGGCTGAGGTGTAAATTTGCCGTTCGCTTCCTTTGTAATTTTTACTTCAGAGCTCATTGGAAGTTCAAAATCAAATCTCTGTTCCGGTTTAAATTCCGGTATTTTGATTTCTGTCATATTAATTCTGTTTTGAGTAGGAGTAAATCTTTCAGGAAGAGCAATTGCGTCAGGAGGCAGTTTTTTAATATTTCTGTTTAAAACAGGCGGGACTGAAGGATTATAGTTCAGTGGTTCCGATAATTTTTTACGCAAATTATCAAGTATTTTTGTCTTTACTTCTTCCGGTGAAGTGACGCCGTCTATTAGCTCCTCAACACTTTTCTGATAATTTTTCAAAGATTTCTCTGCAGTTTCGTTTTTTGTTATTAGTTCTGATATTCGTTCTTGCAGCTGTCTTATGCGCCAATGTCTTCCCTTACTTACAAGAAAACCTCCGATTGCAGCTGCACCTATAGCTGTAGCTGCAATATATCCGGCTGCTCGTGTTGTACTGATTTTTCCTTTATCAGCAGAAATCTTTGCTGGTTTTTTATCAGTTCCAACAGGCTTGTCTGTACTTTCAGCACCTTTTATCTTCGCTGCGCTGCTTGGATTTAAGTAAAAATTATTAACTGCAGAAACACCCATGAAAATCCTTTCGAGTTATCTTATTAATAACACAAAAGTTGAAAAAAATTTTTTTTGCTAATTATTTTATTTACAAACTTAATTTAGCAATTTTCACATCAAAAACGGTTTCAATATCAACACCTGCCAGAATATAAGAAATTATATCCTGCGGCTTGAAAAATCTTATGTTCTCAATATGCGGAATAATCCCCAGAACTCTTGTATCTGAATATTCTTCAATCATTCTTGGCAAATTTTTTATATTAGCATCATTTGTATTAAATGGACAATCATTCAAAATTACGCCGCGTATAAGAATATTCTGCTCTCTTGCATGGTTTATTGTAATGAGAATATCATTAAAAGAGGATTGACGCGGTGAAGCAATAAGAAGCAGCGGAAGATTAAGTGTTTTGACCAGATCCTCTTCAAGAAAGTCCTTTCCGTAAGGAGTTGATAATCCTTCTGTACCATTAACCATAAGACATTCATACTTTTCGGAAATACTCAGAAAATCCTGAAGAATTACATCTTTTTCAATAATCTGATTTTCTTCTTTTGCAGCGATACAGGGGAGGTTTTTGCTGGTAAAAATATAACTGCACCAGGTTTTTATATTATAATCCATGCTTTTCACAAAGACCAGATCAGGAGCCTGAATAAATCCGTCTTCATGTATTGCACCGGTCTGTACAGGAAGATAAACTCCTGTAGAATAACCAAGGCTCTGCATAGTTGCAGCAAGCCCGGCGGTGATAAATGTTTTTCCCGAACGGGGTTTAGCGCCTGTTACAAATAGTTCTAGCATAGATTTATCCTATCACGCTCAGCCGTTGATTGCAAAGTAAACCTCTTTCAATCTTTTCTTGCTTATATGAGTATACAACTGGGTTGTGGACACATCGCTGTGACCGAGAAGCTCCTGCACCACACGCAGGTCCGCACCGTTTTCAAGAAGGTGCGTTGCAAAACTGTGTCTGAGAGTATGCGGGGAAATATGCTTATGAATTTTTTCGCCCTGCTCTCTTATGAAATTATAAATATCCTGTCTGTTTAGAACTTTTCCTTCCTCATTTATCAACAGATTTTTTGATGCAATATTATATTTTTGCATAGTAAAATCACGTTCGGGAAGATACTTTTTCAAAGCAGCGGCGGCTTTTTTCCCAAGAGGAACCAGTCTTTCTTTAGAACCTTTTCCTGTGCATTCAAGATATTTTCCGTTTATATTAATATCATTAACCCTCAATCCGGAAAGTTCTGACACACGCAGTCCGCAGCCGTAGAGAAGTTCAAGAATAACCTTTTGAATTTTGGACAAATCCTGATTTAGTATGGTTTCTATCTCCTGGACTGTCATTACTTTCGGCAGCCGCTTCGGAAGCTTTGGCTGTTCTAGTGTAAGTGTAGGATTACTTTTGCAAATATCATTTGCGCAAAGCCATTTAAAAAATCCTCTCAGAGAGGCTATTTTTCTCAAAACAGTTGTTGTTGTAAATTTTTCATCATGAAGTTTCAATACATAAGCATTTATATCTCCACGCTGAACTTCCTGCAAAGAATTAACCGAACGTTCTGCGCAAAAATCCAGAAAACTTCCCAAATCACGTCTGTAGGCTTCAAGTGTATTTTGTGAAAGCCCTTTTTCCACCTCTAAAAATTCCAGATATTCTGCCAATGTTTGTACACTCATGTCAAATATTATATATTCTTTTTATTAATATTTAATGCTTTATTTGAATTAACTTTTTCTATTTTGGAAGAGTAAACACAAACCTTACATATTTAGGATTTTTGACATCAACTTTTATCGTTCCATCATGAGCTTCAATAATCCTTTTTGAAATATACAGCCCCAGACCGGATCCGACACGCTTATGTTCTATGGCATAAGACATAAATTTCTCAAAAATCTCATCCGGATTTATTTTTGTATATCCGTTGGCTTCATTCCTTATTGAGAAAACAAAATACTTTTTATTCTCTGAAAGTTCCATTTCAATTACCGTATCTTTTGGAGAATTTTCTATGGCATTCATTATAAGATTGTGAAGAACTCTTTTTATTTCCAAAAAGTCAATCATTGCGTTACATTTTCTTGTTTTATTTTGAAAAACAGCTTTTTGCCTTTTCTCAAGCATAAGGTATTTAGTTTCTTCAATACTTTCTATAATTAAAAGGTTAAGTGAATGTTTTGCTTTGTTCAAAACAGTCCTGCTGTTGTCAAGCTTGTATTTATTCAGAACATTGTCTATTAAATTTTTCATATATTTTGTCGCACCGGATATATCGCTGACAATATCTTTTTTAAAATCGTCTTTAGTATTTTCATATGATCTCAAGAGCAAATCCAGAGCTGCAAGTTCTGAATTGACCGGAGATTTTAAGTCATGTGCAACCATGGCAAGAAAATCATCTTTTCTGCTGTTAATTGCATCATTAAGACATTTTGTCTTTAGAGCATTAAAAATCTGTGACCTTACAACTTTAATATCAAAAGGCTTTTCAATATAAGCACACGAGCCGAGTTCGTAACCCTGTATTTTTGTTTCGGGATCAGACAGTGCCGATATAAACATAATTAAAGATGTATCATTTAATTCTGAGTTTTTAATAATTTCTGCAAGATCAAAACCGGATATTTCCGGCATCATTATATCAAGCAGAAACAAATCAAACTTTTCTTTCTTTACAGCCTCAGCAGCATCATGCGGGTTAATAAAAGTTGTAATATCCAATCCTGATGCAGCAAGAGTTTCAGCCAGAAGTTCAACATTCTGCTGGTTATCATCAACTATCATAACCTTTAGACCTTTAAGCCAGCTCTGACAGGTACATACAGGGGCTTCCGGTGCTGTTTTTACTTTCCTTTTGAAAAAATTACTTACAATTTTTGTATCAAACGGATAAGGAATAACTGTCTTAATTCCAAAACGATTTGCCGTTAAAATTTCCTTTCTTGAAATACGCTCCGATGTCAGCCATACTTCAAGCTTTGGGTATTTTTTAGAAAGACCTTTCAGCAAATTTAAATCATGAAAATTTGTCTTTATTATGCAAAGTTTTTTGGTTGATAAATCTTTAACAGAGTTGATTCCGTTAATATTCTCTAAAAATACAACCTTTTTATCGCAGGATTTTTCTATTAACTTTTGCATAATACGTCAATTTTATTTATTAATTTTACGAAAACAATTACCTGGTAGGGTATATTTTTTATATATAATTTATAGAAATTTTTTGGTTTATTGAACTATATTTTTATTAATGCTAATATGTTGCTACAGGTGGATATATGACAAAAACATTAGAAGAACTTGTTGCAGAAATAAAAAACCGCCTTGATATAGTTGAAGTAGTATCAGAACAGGTCATATTAAAAAAGAACGGCTCCCACTACTGGGGGTTGTGTCCTTTTCATAAAGAAAAAACCCCTTCGTTTTCTGTTAATCCCCAGCTTGGCATTTATAAATGTTTCGGTTGCGGCGCCGGAGGCGATGCGCTCAGATTTATTATGGAAACAAAGGGCGTTGAATTTTTCGATTTGATAAAAGATCTGGCTGCAAGGTTTAAGCTTGAGTTACCTGATAATTACAAACGTGCAGATAAATCGCGCGGTTTAAGAGAAGAAATGATGAAAGCTACGCAGAAAGCCGCAGAATTCTATCATGATTTACTTTTAAATAAACAATCAGAAGAAGGCGACAAAGCCCTTGAATATTTGACAGGCCGCGGAATCTCAAGAGATATTATAAAAAAATTCACTCTTGGTATTGCGCCAAAATCATACACAACTCTTTACAATCTTTTGAAAAAAGACTTTTCAGATAATGTACTGGAAAAAGCAGGTCTTGTAGTTCCCGGAAGAGAAAGCCCTTATATCGACCGTTTTAGAAACCGCGTAATTATACCTATTCAAAATGAAAACGGAGATTACGTTGCTTTCGGAGCAAGAGCTTTGGAACAAGAACAAAGCCCTAAATATTTAAACTCTTCGGATTCGGTTATTTATAATAAAAGCAAACTCCTCTACGGGCTTTATACAGCAAAAGACGCAATCAAAGCCGAAGATGGTGTAATCCTTATGGAAGGGTACTTTGATGTAATTTCAGCCCAGGCTCATGGTATAGAAAATGCTGTTGCATCCTGCGGTACTGCATTAACTTCCGACCATGTGAAACTTCTGTCACGCTTTACAAAATCAAGAAGAATTTATCTTTCATTTGATACTGATTCTGCCGGTCAAAAAGCTACAGACAGGGGAGCACATATTATTAAAGAGGCTTTTGAAGGTTTAGGCAACGTAAAACAGTTTGATGAAAGCTATATATCAGCATCAGAAGACAAATATTCCTGTGAAATAAGAGTTATTGCACCGCCTGAAGGTAAAGATCCGGATGAATTTATCCGCTCTGTCGGCGCAGAAAGTTACAAAAATTTTGTAAAACATGCACCGCTCTTAATAGATTTCCAGATAAATAATTTATTGAAAGAAAAACATAATTACAAAACTCCTCTGGAAAAAACCAGATATATCAAAATGATTATCCCTGTATTAAATGAAATAAACAACGAAATTATTCGTTCAGAATACACTAAAATGGTCGCAGATGCTATCGGAATTGACGAAAATGCTCTTGAAAAAGAAATCCGGAAAATGAACTCTGTAGATAATTTAGAGGTAAATGAGGATAAAGAGATAAAAAAAATTGTTACGAAAAGCTTAACAATTTCAGAAAAAGCGCAAAAAAATTTATTGAGTGTTTTTTTTGTACCCGACAGTCATTTTACATTTGCCCAAATCAATGAAATGATTGATAATTCGTACTTTTCCAATAAAACATTAATAAATGTAAAATCTACAATTGACAAATTAATTTGTACCGTAAATAATGTAAAGGAATTAATTGAGCAATTGTACACTGAATATATTGAAGAGCCTGAAATGCAGCCGGTTTTAACCGACCTTATCAGTATATCGGAAGCTTTTACAAATCTGAAACCCGAAGACTTTGAATGTGTGATTCAGGAAAATATAGCACGCATAAAACGTTGTCAATGGGAAGAAGAAAAAGAAAAAATGCGGAAATTATATAAAAATGCAGATGAAGATGAAACAGAAGCCCTAAAAATTCAGATGCAGCTTAGAGATAAGATAAATAATAAATTAAAATTGGAGAAAATGAATGACTAAAAAAAGACAACCAAACTCCTCTATCATAAGTGTTCTTGAAGAAGAAAACTTGGATTTACATGAAATTGACGAGGATTCCCCGCTGGATGCTGAAGCTGATGGTGTTAATTACATGAATATGGACATCAGCACAGATAATATTGAGGACATCGTTACTGAAAAAATGGATCATAAAATGAATATGGATGACATCTATATGATGAATTCCCACGAAGATGAATCCCAGAATGATTTTGATATTCCAAAAGGAATTGCTGTTGATGATCCTGTCAGACTTTATTTAAGAGAAATCGGAAGAATAAAACTGTTGTCCGCTAACGAAGAAATAGAACTTGCCAGAAAAATTCTGGAAGGCGGAACTCCAGGCGCAATTGCAAAGAGAAAATTAGTTCAGGCTAACTTACGTTTGGTTGTAAGTATCGCTAAAAAATATGTAGGACGCGGAATGTTATTCCTTGACTTAATTCAGGAAGGAAACTTAGGTCTTATACGTGCTGCTGAAAAATTTGACCACGAAAGAGGTTTCAAATTCTCCACTTATGCAACATGGTGGATTAGACAGGCAATTACAAGAGCTATTGCCGATCAGGCACGTACAATCCGTATTCCTGTTCATATGGTTGAAACTATTAACAAACTGAAAAAAGTAACAAGACGCCTTGCACAGGAACTTTCAAGAAAACCAACCGAAGATGAACTTGCAATAGAAATGAATGTATCTATTCCAAAACTTAGAGAAATCATTAAAATTGCACAGGAACCTTTGTCTTTGGAAACTCCTATAGGTAAAGAAGAAGACTCTCGCCTTGGCGACTTTATCGAAGATAAAGAAGCTGATGCTCCTATTAAAACTGTAGCATCCGAACTTTTGAGAGAAGACCTTGCAGAAGTTCTCTGCACACTTTCTCCAAGAGAAAGAGATGTATTAAGGCTTCGCTTCGGTATGGATGACGGACGCCAGAGAACATTGGAAGAAGTAGGACAATTGTTTGGTGTAACACGTGAACGTATCAGACAGATTGAAGCAAAAGCTTTAAGAAAACTTCGCCATCCGAACAGAAGCAAACGCTTAAGAGAATATGTAGAATCTTAATTTTATAAAATATAAAAAAGCTCCCTTTGTTAAAGGGAGTTTTTTTATATTATTATTAATAATAATGAAAATATTACTAATATATACTCTTGATTATGTACAATCAAACGAAAAACCTATACGGAAATTTGAATGGATATATTTTGGCATATCTATTATCTCAGCAGTACTCAAACAGAACGGCTATCAAACAGATCTGCTTGTAATGACAAGAGAAACTCCGTTTCAAAAACTCACAGAAACAATAAAAGATTTTAAACCGGATATAATAGGATTTACATCTGTTGCATCAGAATTTGAGTATATATGCAGCATTGGAGAGTTTGTAAAAGAACATTTTCCGGATATATACAGAGTAATCGGCGGTGTGCATGTAAGTATTTTTCCAAAAGAAGAATACCTTAATATTTTTGATGCAATTTGCATAGGAGAAGGAGAATATCCTATTCTTGAACTCGTTCAGACTTTGGAAAAGCAAGTTATACCTTCAGGAATAAAAAATTTATGGCTAAAGATACCGGACAAGAGCCTTCCGGAAGGCTGGCGCATTGAAAAAAATCCTACCAGGAATTTTATAGAAGACTTGGATTCTCTTCCATATATGGACAGGGAAATTTGGCAAAAATTTATTCCTGATGAGGCTTTTAAAGAAAACCAGCGTCCATCTGTTGTAATAGGAAGGGGATGTCCTTTTAATTGCAATTATTGCTGCAACCACGCTTTAAAAAAAATTTCCGGCGGTAAATATGCAAGATACCGAAGCCCAAGAAATATTATTGGTGAAATAGAAACACTGGAAAAATATTATCCTATGCAAAATGCCCAAAAGGCTTGTCAAAACTGTAAAAGCATTGAGGGGGGGGGGGCTGAGGTCTACCTTGAAGTTGAAAGTTTCGGAGCTGATATTGAATGGAGCCTTAAACTTTGCGAAGCTCTTGAGCAGTATAATAAAACAAGAGAAAACAAGCTTACTTTTAAAATTAACTTCAGAATTAACCCTGCATCATATAAAGATTTAGATAAACTTTTTTCTGCAATGAAAAGGGCAGGATTTACCGGTATAAATGTCGGGTTAGAATCCGGAAGCGAAAGGGTAAGAAAAGAAGCCTTAAACAGACACTACAGCAATGAAGATGTTTTAAAATGTGTTCAAGCCGGTAAAAAATATAATATTAATGTTGTGTTTCAGGTAATGCTCGGACTTCCGACTGAAACCATAAAGGATTTTAATATGACCATAGATTTAATCAAAGATAACAATCTGGAATATTTTGATCCTTCAATATTTTATCCGTATCCTGGTACAAATTCATTTGATTACTGCCAAAAGCACAGACTTCTAAAATCACATATTAACACAAGAAATGAAAGAGTTCGCTCAGTAATAGACTTTCCTTATTTTTCAAAAGCACAAATACAAAAGGCATGGTTATGGTTCAGATATTATACCAACAACAAACCTCTCACTTTTGATGAGGCATTTGTGCTAATTTTAAATTCTTATTTTACTTGCTATAATAAAAAATGGGAGAAAAAATTTATACCTTTATTTTTTGCTCTTGATGCTTTTTTGCCATCAAGAAACATCAGAGATAATAAAGGTGACTTCATTTTCTCATTAAGATTTCTTTTTGAATGTTTTAGAAGATATATGCTAAGACTTATAAAAATCTTTCATCTTTCGTAGTCTTTTGTAAATTTACTTGTTTTAACTCTTGTTACTACTATATAAGGTGATTTTTAGTCTTTTATTACCATGGATAGTCATCGCTAATCTGCCATCCATCATAAAATATTAATGCTGCACAATGAAGCCTTCTGTTTTTCACTATATTTTTATTGCACGCATATTTACCATCATTTAAATAATAATCTCTATCATATTTTTTATTGTATCCAGAAAATTGCAGCCCATTCGACATATTATAATTTAGCATATATTCACTTCTTGAATAATCTCTGTCTGAGGCAAGAAAATAAGATGTTTTATTTCTGTGGGATACTAATATTCTCAGTGTTGTTATATTTGTAACTGGTCCGTTTTCTATTCCTTCATTGTTATAGCCATCAAATTGGAATAGAATAGTTGTTCCATTTTTAAGTGTACAAACATAGGAAGGTTCAGTATTATCTGCATCACGTCCTTTCGATGAAACAGATAAATATGGAATTATATATTTTTCAATGACTCTGGCAAGATTTTCCTGGCTAACGTTTGTTGAATCCCAATCCCACTCGCTTGGCTCACCATAATCCTGACGCGAGAGCAGAAAAGCATTTGCTAAAATTGTATATGTTTGCTTCATTCTATTCACATACACTTTTTTCTGATGCTTCGCAATCAAATTTGGCATTGTCATTGCTGCCACCACACCTATTATGCCAAGAGTTATAAGTACCTCAGCTAAGGTAAATCCTGTTTTTTGTTTTTTTGCTGTCGGCTTAAAACCGGTTAAGGAGCTTAAATTACTCTGCCCCCCCCCCGGAAAGTCTTGTCTTACTGCGTTTTCCATAACTTAATCTCCTTTTTTTCTAGTTTTGCTTTTATTTTTTTCTTTTTTAAGGGAAAATATTTATTTTCGAAACGATAGCGGGAACGGAGTGTGAGCGTGTTTGAGAAAATAAATATTTTTCCTTATTTTTCTATTAGTTTTTCTTTGGCATCACTTTTTGCTTTTTTAAGTAAATATAAAACTTTTTGAGGTGATAGCGGGAGCGTGTCCGAGAAAATATATATATTTTCTTATTTGTTTACACCCCTGATAGGATTTTCGTTTACCCGGGTTGTGTCGTGCCTCTGGCACAGCTTTCGTTGCTAAAACATATATAGCTTTTCTAGCATGTTTTCATCTGCTTTTTTTATTATAATCTATATTAGAATAATATTCAATATTTTAAAGAATATACAAAACTTTATTAACAATCATTCCGCCAGCAACAAGCCATAAAAACATTAATCCTGCAAGCAAAATCGGTTTCAAACCCAGTCCCTTAATTTTATTAAAATTTGTTTCCACACCCAGAGCAAACATTGCCATAGTCAAAAGAAATACATCAAATTCTATTAAAAAAGAACGTATTGTTTCAGGAATAATATTAAAAGAGTTTAATCCGCAGACTGCAACAAATAATATTGCAAACCATGGCATAGGAACTTTTTCACGTTTTGTTCCGGATTTTTTGGCAAGATACATCCCAAGCAGAAAAAGGTAAGGAACAAGCATCATAACACGGGTTAATTTAACAATAACAGCTGTGTCCATAGCTGCAGCAGAAACAGCACTGCCGGCTGCCACAACCTGTGCAACCTCATGGACAGTAGAACCTATATAAATCCCGAAAAACTCAGGATTTAAAAGTCCAAGTTTAAATAAAAACGGATATAGAAACATTGAAATAGTTCCAAACAAAACTACAGTTGCAACAGCCAGAGAAACTTTGTGCGACTTAGCTTTCAATACAGCATCAGTCCCCAGAACAGCAGCTGCACCACATATAGAAGAACCTATTGCAGTTAGCATGCACAAATCCTTATCCAGCTTGAAAACCCTTGTACCAAGATAGTATCCAAACAAATATGTTGTAGTAAGCATGATTATATCAGCAAACAAGCCGTCAAGTCCGACTGCAAAAATCTGCTGAAATGTAATTCTAAAACCATACAAAACTATTGCAAAACGTAATATTCTCTTGGATGAAAATGTAATTCCTTCACGAAAATTTTCCGGTATAAATTTATTAAATAAATTTCCAATCAGCATGCCGATAATTATAGCAAAAGTTAATGAGTTTAAATTTATAGAGCTGCAGAAGCTGCACTTACAGGTTAAATATGCAATCAGGGCAAATACGGCACAAAAAAGCATGCCAGATAAATTCTTTTTCATACAATAATCCTTATTCCTTACATAACGTAAAAATGATTATAACACAAACATGTAAAGTTAATCTGCTCCTGTCCTGTATATTCAGCCGGCTCAACTCTGCCGTACAGAAACGCGCCTTTCTAATACTGCTATAAAATTCTGCCCGGGTTTATTATCAAACAGTTTAAACCCTACAGGTAAGAAAACCGGCTATAAAAAAAGCCTATACCGAAAAAGAAAGTCTCGTCGATTGACAAGACTTATAAATATACATTTACCCCACATTTTTTATAACATAAAATATTTTATTTGTCAAGCATAATATAAATGTAAAAAACTTGACTTGTTTATTGTAGAAAACTTTGTTCAAAACAGTAGAAAACTTTTTTGTTTTCTACATCAAATGGAGGATATTATTTTTATTTTATAAAACAGTAGAAAAACCATGAAAGTTTTCTACAAATTTTCTACAAACCAAAAATCAAATATAGTCAAAGTTTCAGTTAGTTTTCTACAAATATTTACAGCTTATTATTACTGTTATTTATTTATATATATTTAATTAATTAATTATTAAATAAGAAATAATGTGTTCAAAAAACTTTAAAAAAGTAATGATTATTTTGTTGAGTGATAATTGATAAGTTAAATTTTGTTTATATACTGTTTTTTTAATTATTTGTTTAGTTTATGATATTTAATAACAATAAAGGAGTATGGGATGAAATTTATCATTAAAAAAGAAGATTTGTATAACGGAATTAAGATAGTAGAACGCGCAACAAGTGTAAGAGCTTTGCAGCCTGTTCTTTTGAATATTTTGATTGAAACTATCAATAACAGTACAATCAAACTTGTCGCAACAGATCTTGATTTGACTGTAATTGCAGAAGTTGATGCGCAGGTTGAAGAAGAAGGAAAAATTACATTGCCTTCAAAAACACTCAACGAGATAGTTTCCAAGCTTGGCGATAAACTTATAACATTTGAAATGCCGGAAGGTTCTACTTCTGTAAATATTACATGCCAAAATTCAAAATTTGATATTATAGGTATTTCAGCATCGGAATTTCCTCCTGAAGTTTATAATATTGAAACAAATGAAGATGAAAGTTTTGAAATTGAAGTAAAACCTTTGACAAAAGCTGTACGTCAGGCAGGTTTTGCAGCTGCAAGCTATGAAACAAGCAACCTTTTGTCAGGTATTGTTCTTGATATTCAGGGCGAAGTTCTGGAGATTGCTTCTACTGACGGAAACAGACTTGCCAGAGTTCGCGAAACTATCAAGAATAAAGAAAATAAATCTAAACAGTTAATTATTCCTTCAAAAACTTTGAATGAATTTATTAAAATGTCTTCATTTATTGAAGAAGATTCTGTAAAAGTTTACACAGAAAAAACAAAAATTATAATCAAATCTGAAAAAACAACAACTATTTCAAGATTGCTGGAAGGTCAGTTCCCTAAATATAATCAGCTTATACCGGCAGAAAGCCCGAAAGTTGCTACAGTAAACGTTTCTCAGCTTATTTCAGCATTAGAACGTGTATCAATTATGGTTAACGAGAAAACAAGTATTGTTAAAATGGAATTTTCTCAAAATACATTGAAATTAATGGCAGACACACCGGATTCCGGTAAGTCTGAAGAAGAAATGTCTATTAATTACACAGCAGAGGATTTGACTATTGCATTTAACTATAAATATGTCCTTGAAGCTTTAAAAAATATTGACTGCGATGAAGTTAATATTGGTTTAAATACTCCATTGTCAGCAACTGTTTTAAGACCAAACTGCGAAGAAGATTTTGTCTGCCTGATTATGCCTGTTCAGATTAGATAAATTAATAATATTTCCGATAAATATTGACATAAAGGGTGTATCCTGTTATTCTAACAGTGAGGGTATGCCCTTTAGCCTTCTGAGTGAAACAACATTACTGCAGAATGAGAGTTCATGGAAAGGAGGTGAAAAAAAATGATATTCGCTGTAAGCGAAAAAGCACTATTCTTATTATTGCTAATAATTATAGTGCTTTACATCATCTAACGGGGCATTTAATGCGTGGACGGCAATCCACGCGCCCTTTCTTTTATTATAACGTATTTTTTGAAATTTTCAACCCTTCAAATCCTACGCATTATTTCTTAGCTGTTTTGTCAGCCAATTCCGAGTCCACACGAAGGAATACAGGGGTTATATCTTCTTTTGATATAAGTTTACCCTCTTTGATATTATCGGCTGTTAAATCGTCTAATTTTACGCTCAAATTGAATGATAATTGTTTTGCCATTGCTTTTGCAATATTAGGACAGTAAGGATAAATAAGAGCTGAAACAATGCACATAACTTCAAGAACAACAGTAAGAACCTGTGCGCATTCATCCATCTTGCCTTCTTTTGCAAGAGTCCACGGTGCATTATCTGTTACAAATTTGTTAGTCATATCAACAATTCCGATAATTTCCTGTGCAGCTTCTGCTACTTCAAAGTGATTGAAATGATTTTCTACAACTTTCACAGTACCGAGCGCTTTTTTCAAAATTTCATTTGCCACGTCAACCAGCGCAAAGTTTTTAGGCTGAACAACCCCGTCAAAATATTTCACAAGCATTGAAAGAGTTCTGTTTAATAAGTTGCCCATACTGTTTGCAAGATGTGCGTTTACTTTTTCTTTGAAATCTTCATCCGAATAGTTTCCGTCACGTCCGCAAGGTGCTGAAGTTGCCATGTAATATCTCAAAGCGTCAGGTTCTTTGAGTTCAAAGCTTTCAAGAACAGAAGTAGGAGAGATTACGTTGCCTAGAGATTTAGACATTTTTGTTTCATCAATCGTAATCCAACCATGTGCAAGTATATGTTTTGGCAGCGGCAAATCGAGTGCCATCAAAAATGCCGGCCAGTATATGCTATGGAATTTCAGAATATCTTTTCCGATAACCTGAACATCTGCCGGCCAGTATTTGATAAAATCTTCAGAATTATTTTCTGTATCATAGCCAAGTGCTGTAATATAATTTGACAAAGCATCAATCCAAACGTAGATAGATTGTTCTTCATCATCTAAAACATCAATACCCCATTGAACATTGGATTTAGCTCTTGATACAGAGATGTCCTGAATGTCTTCAAGCTGGTTTAGAACTTCATTTGCTCTGAATGACGGAACTATGAAATCTGGATTATCTTTAATATGTTTGATAATTGCGTCTTTGTATTTTGTTAATTTGAAGAAATAATTTTCTTCGCTGACAACTTCCGGCTTTTTCAAATGGTCCGGACAAAGTCCGTCTTCTGTCAAATCTTTCGGATTAAGGAAGCATTCACAGCCGGTGCAGTACAAACCTTCGTATGAATGTTTATAAATATCACCTTTTTCTACCAATTTTTTAAAGATTTTCTGAACTGCTTTTTCGTGATAATCGTCAGTAGTTCTGATGAATTTAGAGTAATCAATATCCAGCGCTTTCCAGGCATCTTTGAATTTTTGTGCGTTTTCATCACATAATTCTTTAGGTGTCATACCTTTTGAAGCTGCGGTTTTTTGAATTTTAATACCGTGTTCGTCAGTCCCTGTTAAAAAGAACATATCGTCAGTTCTTTGCGAAAAGTGTCTTGCTATAATATCTGTTAGAATTTTTTCGTAAGCGTGTCCGATATGCGGAGCTCCGTTTACATAATCAATTGCGGTTGTTAAATAAAATTTATCCATTCTTATTTCCTCTTTAGTTCATATAAAAATTTTATCACGAAATATTAATCCTAATGGTTTCTCTGAAATATCAGATAATTTAACCCGTTGTAAATATCTTTTACTTTTGTGTAATTTTCATTTACGTATCCGCAGAATTGAAGTGCGTAATTCTGGCAGATATATGGAAAATAGTAATCTTTCATACTCTGGTTATTGAAAACAATATAAACAGGCTTTGTTTTTTCAAAGTGTTTTATAAAAGCTTCGTCAGTGAAAGCTTCAGAATATAAAGGTATTAAAGAATTGTAAAAATCATCTGCCGGTGTGGAATTTTTTGATAGAAAATTAACCAGCAAACCTTCCGGAAATATTACCATATCTGTATTTTCTTTATTTTCTAAAAATTTCAGAAGCTCATTTGTTGCATCAGCGTAAGGTTGAGAGGTGTATATTGTTCCTTTTTTAGTTGAAATTTTAGAGTTAAGAAAACTTCTCTGCAGGCTGTATGCAGCAAGATAGCTTATGCTTACTGTAATCATAAATATTGCTGCGTATTTCTGGTATTTTTTATCAACAAGGGTGAATAACAAAGCAAAGAAAGAAACTAAAAGTATTGCGGTGTAATAGTTTCCGTAGTTTGCCGGTGTAAGCCCCCAGAAAGATTTTACGCTTACTGCAATAGAAGAAAGCACAAGTACAAAAAGCGGGATGTTATTTTTTAATTCTTTATAAGTTGTTATTGCAAAAATAAATAACAGCGGGATTAAAAATACAAAAGATTTATATCCTGCAAGATAATAAGACGCAATTACAGATATAACTGCAATAATATATCCTGCCGCCCTGTTTTTATTCATGATAAAACCTGAAAGGAAAAGTCCAAGCAATCCGGCTGCTGTTTTGAGAAAATTAACAGCCCAGGCTTCAAATACAAGCCTGTTGAAGAAAACTCCCTGCGATTTGTAGAAAAATTCAAGAGTTTTGCTCTGTGTTATCTTATGCAGCATACGCCCTGTTTCAATAAGATTGTCTATGCTAAGCCCCTGTGCAAAAAGTATTCCGAATGAAATAACAGGTACTATTGCAAAACAGGTTATAAAGTTTAATATGATTTTTAGATTTTTTGAAAAAATAGCAATTATGAATAAAAATACAGAATAAATAATAAAATCATACTTGTTTACAGCACTAAAACCTGCAAGCAGTGCTGATAAGTATAGATATTTACTAAAATTGGTCTGTTTGTATTTTATAAGGACAAATACAGAATAAATGAAACCTAATGTTCCGTATAACATTCCCCAGCTATAAGGGAATGTGAAGTTAAACAGATGGAATGCACAAACTCCGGTTACGATTGTAAAAAATCCAAGTGCAAAGCTCATAAATTCAGAAAGAAACTTTTTAGCAATCAGATAAATTCCGCTCACAATTCCCAAAGAACAAACTGCTCCCGAAAGATACAATGTCATAAGGTTTGTTCCGAAAAGTTTGTACAACAAAGCATTCCACATATAAGAAAACGGACCGTATATAACAAACAGATCTTTGTACAACAGTTTTCCATTCAAAATCTGCTGCGGATAATATACCTCTCTGCCGACATCAAGCAGAATATTTGAGTAGTGTCCGGTAAAAATTAACAATGCTGTTAAGCATAAAATCCATAAAATACAAATGTATTTATTATCAATTAAAAATCTCTTCATATTAATAAAAGTAACAAACACAGAGTAAAAAAGCAATTTATAAAGCAAAAAATACTTTATATACATGTGTAAAAGGTCGGAGTTTTGGAATGTTACCATTAAACGTAGTAAATGATTTGGACAGACTGGCATCAGAAGGTATTATTGATTTTGATGCAGCTGCACTATTAACAGGCACGCGTCCACGCTATGTAGGTAATCCTCAGATGCCGATGCTTCCGCCTACAGAAGTTCCTGTTAATAACGGACAGTTAAACCAGCCCTCAGCAGATACTTTTATGGATCCTCAGACAGGCTTGCCGAAAACCCAACCGGAAAATTCAGGAAATCCTGCCTGGAAGAAAATTCTTTTTGCAGGACTTGTTGTTGCCGGCTCTCTGTTTGGAATTTCAAAGCTTAAAGGCGTGAAAAATTTTGTCAAAAATAAAAAGATTGCTGTTCCCCAATGTCTTAAAGACGGCTGGACTTCTGTTAAAAACAAATGTTCACAAGGGCTGGATTGGGTGAAAGGTCTGTTCGGAAAAAATAAGAAGAAGCCTTAATTTATAAAGGTTTGACAACTTGTAATCTTCGCTCTATCATTACAGAAGCCGGAGATTATTGAAATGATTACTGAAAATAAATTATCAAAAGATGAGCTTATAAAATTATATAATTCTGATTTGGATGATTTGCTTAAACTATCTTCCAAATACATAAAAGATACTGTCGAATTTTGCTCAATTGTAAATGCCAGAAATGGTAAATGTTCACAAAATTGCAAATACTGTGCACAAAGTTCGCATTACAGAACTAATATAGAAACTTACCCGCTTATACCGGTTGAAGATGTTATCAAAGCCGCTGAAGAATCAAAAGAGAACAAAGCTTCAAGGTTTGCAATAGTTACATCCGGCAAAACTCCTGATGAGGAAGATTTTAACAAGGTTTTAGAGCTAATAAAAGCTGTAAACAATATTGATGGAATAAAAAGCTGCGCATCAATCGGAATTTTGAATGAAGAACAGGCAAAAGCTTTGTCTGATGCCGGTTTGAAAAGGTTTCATCATAATATAAATACCTCAGAATCATACTACCCTGAAGTATGTACAACACATACATGGCAGGACAGACTGAATACCTGCCGTCTTGTGAAAAAATACGGAATGGAATTGTGCTGCGGTGTAATTCTCGGTATGGGCGAAAGTATTGAACAGCGTATTGAAATGGCAATGGAGCTTGCTGAAATTGAGCCTGAGAGTATTCCGATTAATATTTTGATGCCGATACCGGAAACGCCTTTTGAAAATTATATTGATAAAATTGATGAAGAAAATGTTTTGCGAACCCTTGCAGTATTTAAAATAACCAATCCGAAATCAATTTTGCGTTTTTGCGGCGGCAGGATGCGTTTATCTCAGGAAAATCAGGAAAAAGCATTGAAATGCTGTGTTGAGGGTATTCTAATCGGAAATTATCTTACAACCGTTGGCAAAGCCCCTCAAGAGGACATTGAAACCGTTCGTAATCTTGGTAAAAAGTTAATTTGAACAGAGCGGGCAGTTTGAATTTTTTGTTATTTTAAGCTTTTTGAATGAGCAATCCAGCATATTGCAGGTTAATAGAGTTCCTGCAAGAGGTTTTCCTATGCCTGTAATAAGTTTCAAAACTTCCATTGATTGAAGTGATGCAATTGTGCTGACTGACGGGCTTACAATACCTTTAGGAATTTCTGTTTTTTCATCAGCATCAGGCAGAATACATCTCAGGCATGGGGTTTTGCGTGGTATGATTGTTGTGACCTGTCCGTAAAATTCGCTTACTCCGCCATGAACTAAAGTTTTTCCTGTCTTGACGGCAATTTCGTTTAGGAGAAATTTTGAACTGTAAGAATCAAAGCAGTCGACAATAATATCATAATCTTTAATGACGCCTTTGTAGTTATCAATTGAAAGCTGAATATTATGAGGAACAACTTTTATATGAGGGTTATAACCGTCAACCCATTCGCAGACAGATTCTGTTTTATTTTTTCCAATATAGGAATATTTGTGCAGGAACTGGCGGTTAAGGTTGGTAATATCAATTTTGTCATAGTCCACAATCCCGATTAAGCCGATACCTAGTGAGGCAAGGTTTGCGATAACAGTAGAACCAAGCCCTCCGCAGCCGCAGACAAGAACCGTTGAGTCAAGGAGTTTTTCCTGCCCGTCAAGCCCTATTTCTTTCAGAGATATATTGCGTTCGTATCTGTTCATAACTTGAATTATAATACCAAAAAATACTTATTATAATAGTGTTCAACTAAAATATTAAAAGTGTTAATATTTTTTTATGGATAAAAATTTATTTCAAATTTTGGCAACAGTACAATATGAAAACTATACAATAGCAAGCTTGTTGGACATTTTGGCTGAATATTCATTAGACAAATCAGCCGGAATAGTGGAAGTGAATAATATACATAATTTAGTGAGAGAAATCCAGAAAAAACAGCAAAAAGTGTTAAGAAAAATGAGCCGGATTGTATAGCTACTAAGGAAGGTGCGGAAACGTAGTTTCTGCTCCCTCGTTTCAATTGGTCGCAAGTTTTCTTTTCTTTGGTTCGTTTCTTTTCTTTTTCATTGCAAAAAAAGAAAAGAAATGAACGTATTAATCCATCCAAGTTATTTGACTTTTCTGACTAGTTTTAATGTTTTGCTCACTGAAAAAAAGGAAACAAACCAATACTTTGTAAAGGTGCACCGGGCAAATAAAAATGCCTTTACAAATTTCCTCAAAAGTGGCATAATACCGTTATGCGCATTGATACCGAAAAAAAGCTTGCAGCAGGACTTTCCATTACTTCCAATGCTGTTATTATAATTCTTAAACTCATTGCCGGTGCTATTTCAGGCAGTATAAGTATTATATCGGAAGCTGTTCATTCTCTCAGCGACTTTCTGGCGTCTGTTCTGACTTTTTTTGCCGTTATGCGTTCATCTGAACCGGCTGATAAAACTCACCCTTTCGGACATGGCAGATATGAAGATATGTCCGGCTTTATTGAAGGCGGGCTGATTGTTTTTGCCGCTTGTTATATCATTTACGAAGCTGCTAAAAAGCTCATTTTCGGTTATACTATGGAAACGGAATCTTTCCTTGGCATTGGTGTTATGGCTTTTGCTGTGGCTGCAAATTTTATCGTAAGCTCATATTTGTTTTTTGTCGCCAAAAAGACCGGCTCTGTTTCTTTATATGCTGACGGAGAACATTTGAGAACTGATATTTGGTCCTCTCTGGGTGTTTTAGCAGGGCTGGTTTTGATTAAAGTTACAGGTATAATTCTTCTTGATCCTCTTATAGCTTTAATTGTTGCCCTATTTATTCTTAAAACAGGCGTTAAAATATCAAAAACAACATTGAATAACCTTCTGGACGGCTCTTTGCCTGTCGAAGATTTGACTGTTATCGAAAATATTATAAAAAGTTTTGAGCATAAAGGTGTGCAGGGCTTTAAAGATTTAAAGGCAAGACGTGTCGGACCTTCGAAAGATATTGAATTTACCCTTTTGTTTCCGGAGGATATGAAAATTTCAACGTGTCATGATTTTTGCGATGATATTGAAGATAGGATTACCGAAAAACTCGGAAGCTGCTCAATCTCTATCCATGCTGAACCAGACTGCCCGAAGTGCAGAATGTAACTCCGGTGCAGCTGGCAAAAATGCGCTTTAATATATTCTTTTTAGAATAAATTCCAGCGTTTAGAAGGATTAAAAAGCTCGTTTCCGTTGGTATCGAATATTTTTATATCCAGACCGCTATTTTTGATTTGTTTGCTGATATTATCTATATATGATTTACTGCAATCAGTAGTAACTATAATTCTGTCGATTGCTGTGGACGGAAGTCCTACCGGAACTGCTCTATGGGTAATGTAGTTGCGGTGTCCGCTCATGTTGCCGTCTTTGTAAAGTTCGCTGTCCTGTTTGCTTACGCTGAAAGAATTATCAATCAGTGTAGGGTTTACGGCTTTTTTGTCAAAGACTATAACAACTGTACCTTGTCCTCTATTAGGGCTAGGTAAGAAGTTCTTTTCCCCGTCATTCCATTTTTCGCGGTGGAAATAGTCTTTTATTGAATAATCTTTCTGAATATCCCATACATCAGTGCACATAGGTGTCATAGACCCGGGATCTCCGTCACTTCTTGATGCTCCTACTTTGCCGGAGTATTCCCTGCTGACAAGACCGTTTGCAAGAATATCTTCTAAATAGTTAGAATTTGTAGCATGAAGTAAATTGTCACTAGTTAAAACATTATTTGCATTATGACTAATTCTTATGCCTTTGCTGTCGTTTTCAAAAGCTAAATAGGACGCTTCAAAAATACGTTTTTGTGAAGGTGTCAGATGTTCTGCCATACTTATGTGCTTGTTTATATATTCTAATTCTTTTGAACATTTATTATCTAAGTTGCCATAAATACGTGAAGAAATAGGGATTTCATCAAAACTTTTGCCTCCAATATTATAAGTTGTTTTTGGAGTGGCATTTTGCATTCTTTTGACATAGTCAGCAATGCTTTCACCAGGTTTTTGAGGATTTGTTTCGCAGAGATTCTGGAAGCGCTTCATGTAATTGCGTCTTTCAATCAGCATTTCCTTCAAAAATTCAGGGTTTGATATTCCATTAGCTTTTGCTTTTTCAACAAGTGAAATTATGGTTTTGTCATCAATAGTTGTTACAGTATTGAGTGAACTTATCAATTCATCTCTTGACATTCCTTCAAGATATTTTCTTGAAAGTGATTTTTGAGAGAAGAAGGAAGTTAATTCGTTAACGTTTTCACCGAACGCGGCGCCTTTTCTTGCGCCTCTTGCTCTGTAGCAGAGAGAACCGCCAACATCGGTACGGATTGCGTTACCGTTTTGTGTCATAATATTTCCGTCTTTAAGCGCATCCCAGTTTGCAAGCCAGCAGTCTGCGGCAAAGCCTTTTCTAATATTTGCAATGTCATCTGCATTAGGTGTTTCAAGGTTATCCAGGAACTTGCTGGAAGTTCCTATGTTGCCGTCAGCATCTTTTATTAAATTTACTTCCGGTGCATTAATTCCTGCGGCTTTATATAAGTCGGCAGCAAGTGCTTCTGATTTTGCCTGGGCAGATTTGCCGTATAAATTTGTTTCAATGTCGGCAATTTCATTACGGTCTATTGTTACAGAATCTTTGTATCCGTTTCTATAAGTAAATGTCAGTGTAGTTTCTTTCATATCAAGTCTTCCTTTAGGCGGGAATTTCACATATGAAAGTTCTCCTGTATCAAGGTTCTGCATCCAGTATCCGTAATTAGAGCCTTGCTGTGAGTTTTTGTAAATTTTTACGGGAGTTTGTTTTCCGTTGATTACGGCAGTTGAATTTACAGCCTCAAAGTTACTGTTTAATTCTTTAATTTTTGCTTTTTCTGCTTCAATATGCTGTCTGCGGATTTCTGCTTGATTTTGCGGTTTGCCGGCGTTTTGGCTTTCCTGAACTTGTGCCGGAGTATCATTATTTTTTTCTACTCTGACTCCGTTATCCGCAGCAGATATTTTCCCGCGTTTTTCATTTAGCTGGCTGATTAATCTTGATTTCTGGTCACAGTCAGGCATTTTATCAAGCCATTTTTGCGCTTTATCCAAATCTTCAAGAGTTTTTGCTCTGCTAATATTATTGCCAATCTGACCCATTTCCATTCTTTCCTGAGCGGATGGATAGCGGACTTGAGGTTCTTCTGCTTTGACAATTTCACGACTATTATCCTGTTTTACCTGTTCAGGTGTCACTATACCATCGTCATCAACGTGATCTATGGAAACAGGTTCCTGACCCTGCTCTTGTTTCATTTTTAAATAAGGATCTTCCATTCCTTCAGGTTTATAATTTGACGAAACTCTCTGTTCTAACTCGTTTCTGTATGATACAAAGCCGGATTTTCCAATTTGAGCTTCATTTTTTACATTGCCTGATGATTTTAAACCGCTGTTGTCAAATAAGTTTTCTAAATCCTGTGCAGCTTTTAGGAAAGCTTCTTCATCTTTGAAATAAACAGTGAAAGCTTTGCCTGTTTGTGCATCACCGTATTTAGTTTTGCGTAAGTGTTCCAAATGGTCAAAACCGGTAACGGTTTTAAACCAAAGACTTTTAGCCTTATTTTCAGCTTGTAAATACGGCATTGCTACCTGTGCAACATTTGCCCATTCTTGTGGAGAATTCGCATATAAATGAATTTTCCATTTTGTTCCTTGCTCAACTTCCGGCAATGCAAAATTCCAGCCACCTCTTCTCTGAAATTTAATATGCCCTTTTTTGCTTTCTATATCATCTTCAGTAAGAAGCAAATCTTTTTTAATCATGTCATCATACATCTTCTGTGCATCTTCAACGGTTGTGACTAATGGCATTTCTCCTTTAGGAGTTTTTATAATTTGTTTATTACCGTCTAAAGATTGCGGAGTTACGTCTACACCATCATCTGATACTATATCCATCAATGGTTCAGGCTCTTTTTGTGCAGGCTGTTGTACCGGTGTGTTCTTAAGTTCTTCTCCTTTTGATGTAATTGCTTCTTTCAGTTGTTTTTTCTGGGCTGAAGTCATTTTCTTTCCGCCGAGAAGCCCTTTTAACTCATTTAGCTGTGCATCATCTGTTATTGATGCAATATAATCTTTTACCTGGGTGAAGTCTGTTTCGCTCAAACCTTTGCCTGTTGCTGCTTTTTCATTTAACATTGCAACTACTTCATCGTGCTGTTGGGTATTTGTTTTAACAGGAACCGGCTCAAGGCTTGCGAGTTTGTTGTCTATTGCTTTTCTTAACCTGTCGTAGTTTGCTGTAACTCCGCCGTAGGTATGTTCTTTTTCATTTAATTTTGCTTTCAAATCCTCAAGAACTGCTGCATCATCAGTGTTATTTATATATTCATTCATAACACGTGTGTCTGCATTGTTTAATTCGCTGTGTTTTTCAAAGATATGATCAACATTTTTCTGCGCATTTGCACTGTTTGCTGCATCGAATGCCGCGCGTTTATCTGCAGGAAGGTTTTCTACAGCATCATCTATCTTCTGCTGAACTTCTCTGCGTAAATCTCTGTTTTGTATACCGCCTGCTTCTTGTCTGATTTGGGCGAGGTCTTCTCCTGATATTTCAGGGTTTGATACAGCTTTATTTACCTCTTCACGAATTTGACCGGCTTTTTTATCTCCTACTTTTACGCTGGAAGGAGTGGCGTTGCCGTTTGATGAAGCTACATCGAGAACAGGGGCATCTGTTTGAGGAACAGCTTTAGGGGTTTTTGGCGGATCTGCTGTAGGTTTGCCGCTGCGTGACCCTGTTTCCGAAGCTGCAGGAGTATCCGGAGTATCAACATGAGCGCTTCCTTTACCGGAAGGGGTCTTAATATGTGAAATTCTTGACATTACAATACCGGTTGCAAAGTCGATGAAGGCATCCTGTGAACCATAGTTATCGCCTGCTACTTTTGTTATTCCATAGGAACCGGCAGCGTTCATAATTTCTTCTGCAATTTCATTAGCAAGAGCTTTGTTTGTAATACCGAAAGACTGCATCAATTTCGGAGCAAGCATGCTGGAGCCTGCACCAACACCGGCAAATGACATGTTCATCAGTGTTTTCTTCATTACGGTTTTGGCGTCTTTACCTGTGGAGGCTTCTACAGCTGCTGTAGCCACACCTGCATTAGCCATTTGAGTTCCAATTTGGGTTGCTTTATTCATTGTTTGGAATTTTTTTGTTGCTGCGAAGGCTTTTTCTGCTTTTGCTGCATAGTTTACAACTTTGACTGCTTTTGTCCCCCATTTAGCAGCGCTGACGGCAAGTCTTGCTGCTGCAACCTGACCAAGACCCGGAACAAATTGCAATGCTATTGTACCGGCAATTTCAAAAGCTGCATCTGTTACCATTTCTGTTGTTTGCTGGTTTTCGTTGAACTGTATTACATCTTTTACGATGTCGTTTGTTCCAAATGCGCTTTTGGTGAGCAGGTCAAGGTCTTTGCCCATTTGCTCAAGGGTTTTGCCTTTAGTAAGTTCTCTGTATTCAGCTGTAGAACGGTTTTGGGTTTCTTCCAAAAATCTTACCAGCATTTCTTTTCTGTCAGTATCAGATGAGATGTTTTTGTCCAGAAGATCTGCATAATTATCTATTACACTGTCAAGGGTTGCGTCGTCATATTGGAATTTATTTTTAATTTCGTTTCTCAAACCTGAGTAGTCAAGAGAGTTTGATTTTTTGAGAATATCTGATGTGATATTAATTGAGGAAGAGAGGTTATTAGCTTGCTGATAGTTAGCTAGTGCTGCATCTCTTGCTGCTATTTTGTTTTTATCAAACTCAACGCCGAAAACTTCTTTATAAATCTTTTTAAATTCAGCTTCATTGCCGGCGGCTTCTGCAAGACGTTTTACATCGGCTGCGTTTTTGCCGAGTTTTTCATCCATATCATCAATTGTTGTACAGCCGAACCAGCCGCATACTGTATCGCCTACTTTTGCTGTCCAGCCTTCTTCTTCTCTTGCATCTTTATAAGCGTTTTGTGCTTCTGTATCGTTTGCTTTAAAATCCTCGTTAAATACAGCAATAGCATCAGCATCGGACATTTCCTGAACATTGCCTGTTTGTTTGGCAACGATTGCGCCGCGCAGGAAGTCAACCGCTTTTTCCATATCTTTCGGATTTGTTCTTCTTAGGGCTGCATTCATTTCTTTATTCATGCTGGTTTCAAATTCTGAGCGGGCATGTTTTATATCATCAGCAGAAACTCCTGCTTTTTCTGCTGCAGCACAAAGTTTATCCATTATTGTAAGCAGAACTTTTTTCTGGGCTGTAGTTCCGCCTGCACCGACTTCGCTTGTTACTGTATCAATAATCGAAGAGTCGCCTTCTTGTTGTTTGTCATAAGCATCTAATACTGCAAGAATATTATCTTCATTTACTTTTGTATCAAGAAGCTTTTGCATTTTTCGCATGCTTGCCATACCGGCGTTATCATCAGCAATTTTGTAAAAATCGTCTGCAATTTGTTTTGCTTCTTTTCTGATTTGTACATTTTTGTTATATTCTTTGGCAGTCTGTTCTTTATCAGAAATGCGGTCGTGCATTCCCTGATCAACATTTGCTGTAATTCTTTTACCTTTAAGTTCGCCGTCTTTCAGGTCAGGATTTGTTTTTTGTAAATCTTCAATTCTGGCTTTCATCTGGCGTTTGCTCGGGTTTTCAATACCTTCGCGTTTGAAAAGTGATCTGGCTAGCTGTTCATAGGTATCGTAATCTTTGTTTGTAAATGAAATCGGTTTTCTGGCAGCGACTTCATCTTTTACACCCTGAATTTCTGCTGCTACAACTTTATAAGCTTCAATGGCTTCTTCTTTTGTCTGTCTGCCCTGAAGCCGTTTATCGTCTGCTTCAAGTTCACCTGGAACAACAACATCATCACCTGCCCAGCCGCGGATTTTTCCTCCATTGGCATCTAAGAGTTCCTGTTTTGTGCAGCCGAATTTTTTTGCTAAAGCTTCTATACTTTCGCCGTTTTGTAAGATAACTTTTGTATTGCCATTGCCGTCATATTCGACATTGTATTCCTGTCCATTAACAGTTTTTGTCTGGCTTAGGGCTTTATTTTCGCTGTTATAAAGTGTTTTTGTAACATTTTCACCTTCTGTGACTGTTACTTCGCGACCGTTTTCGGTTACAATATTTTCTGTACGTTTTGTGCCGCCATTTGGTGTATTTTCTGTTACGGTTTCAGAAACAAGGTTTTCACCGTTGGTAATTCTGGTGGTTTCTTTGCCGTATTCTTTTGTAACTGCTGTTGTAGTTCCGTCTTCGTTATATGTGTAATCAGTTCTTTTTTCTTTTGCCGGAATGCCTTCATTCTCTATTTTGGATGTAAGAAGGACGCCGTCTTCCACATAGGTATAATTTTCAGTGGTAGTGCCGTTTTCTACTTTTAATGTTTCCGGTTCTTCGTTTTCGTTGTAAGTTATTGTTCTTACTAAGGAATCTCCTTTAGCTGTAATAACTGTTTGAGTTGCTTTTTCATTTTTGTCAAAAGATGTTACTGCTTTTTTACCATCTTCAGTTTCAATAATTTCTTCTGTAATCTTACGGTCTTTGTCGTATTTAGTTAATTTGCCCCCCCCCCATTGCTGAAAGTCGCGATCTGAGCGGATTTGTCAGGGTTTATAGTTTCAACTGAACCGTCTTTGTATTTAATGTGGATAAATTTTTGACCGTTTTTTTCTTCAACAGTAGACTGCTCAATATTTTCACTTGATTGGGAAAGGATGTCTAAAAATTCAAACAAATCTTTTTTATCAAGATTTTTGATGCCTGCTTTTTTAAGAAATTTACCTGCTTCGCGGGTAGAAAGAGTATCGTTGCCGGCTGTTTCCATGAGCTTCTTTTTAAATGCTTTCATTTCTTCAGCATCTATAATACCGTCTTTTTTACCATCAATACTGCCATCAATACTGTCAAATATGGTTTGAAGTTTCTGGTCTTTAATTTGTTCTTTTTTAATGCCGGCTTTAATTGTTTCTGTGTTCACACTACCTTGCTTGCCGTTTCTACCTAGTTTTAAATCGCTCACAGCAATAAATCCTTTCACGTATTAATTTTCACCTGAAAGAGTTATCGGCACTTAAAATACAAAACTTTAGGCAATATCGGTTTATTGTAAAGTAATGTTAACCTCCTCCGAAAAAGCCGACGATTTCTATGACATCTCCGGATTTTATATATTCTGTGCTGTATCTGTCTTTATTAATAATTTCCATATTTTTTTCAACAGCAAACATTTTTCCTGTTACGTTTCTTTCTTTTATAAAGTCAGCAATAGTTGAATTTTCTTCTATTTCAATTTCATTGCCGTTTACGGTAATCTGAATTTTAGCCATGTAACCTCCCTTAATTAATTATACAATAATAAAAATAGCCATATGTCTAATATGTTCAAATAAAGTTTTTTATTACAATATTAATATCAATGATTTTGGAGAGTGTATGAATGAATAATGACATTGAAGAGGACTTATTGAATGACAGTGAAAAAATCATAATGGAAATGATTAGACACGATTGCGATGCAAAAGATATTGCAGACAAACTCAATATAAGTGTTCATACAGTAAAATCACATATCAGTAAATTGGAACGAATGAATATTATTGATTAACGTTTCATTGTTTTTAAAATCTGTTTAGTACCGGTTGTAATTCGATAAGATTCTGTAATTTTTTGAATAGCCTTGTTATAAATCCAGTTTTGGATTTTTGTCTGATGCAGAAAATCCATTGTCTTGTCTGGAAGATTTATGAAACATATTGATATTAGCCAGGCAATTGCCATTTTTGCGTAATAGTCATCAGTTTGAATTTTCTCAATTGCAAGGAAAATTCTGTCAATATATTTTTCTTCAATAAAGTAACTCAAAAGCATTACACAGCCAAAGCGTATTTCATATTCTTTGGTTGATTTTAGGTATGGTTGTATAAAATTCCATACCAGGTCTTTGTTATCCTTTGTAAATTTTAACCCGCAGCAAAAACAGTCGCATACAGACCAGTTGTCAATTTCGTCTACAAAATCAGCGATTATCTTAAGCAAAGCTTCCGGTTTCTCTTTCAAAAGCCCGATGAGCATACCTTTAAGCATTGTTTCTTCCATGTAATCAAAGTTTTTGCACAGGAGATAGCTTTTGTAATCTTTTTTATAAATTTCTTTAGCAATTTTGCGCAGAACCGGCAGTCTTATGCCTGCTACATTACTTATGTTCGGAATTAGAGCAGAGGAAAACTTCCTGTATTTCTCGTCAGCTTCTTCTTTCAGGCGTTTTTTTACAAACTCTTTAATGTCTGTCATTTTTCACCTTTTTTTAATAAAATAACAGCATTTGCTTCAATAGCAAGTTCTTTTCCTACGGCATCCATTTTTTCTTTGGTTTTTGCTTTAATAGAAATCCTGTCTAAATCCAGTTTTAGGACAGAGGCAAGCATTTCTTTCATTTTTGGGATGTAAGGCATCATTTTCGGCTGCTGGGCGATGATATTGCTGTCAAGGTTTTCTATCTGCCAGCCGAGTTCTGTTATTTTGTCGTAAACATGTTTTAAAAGCACTGTGCTGTCAGCATCTTTATATTTTTTATCTGTATCGGGGAATAGAGTTCCAATGTCAGCAAGTGCAAGGGCGCCGAGCATAGCATCAATAATTGCATGGATTAAGACATCAGCATCTGAGTGTCCGAGAAGTCCTTTTTCGTGGGTAATCTTAACCCCGCCTATAATTAAATCTCTTCCTGTAGTTAATTTATGAATATCGTAGCCGGTTCCAATTCTGTACATGTGATTTTCCTTTTTTATTTAATTATAGATTACAAACGGCTAAAAATCAAAAAATCTTTTGAGGCAATGTTTAAAACAGGGGCGGGGTAAATTGAAAATAACTGGTATATTAAGGAATAATATTTTTGTCACGCAGAAGCGAAATTATGTGTCCTGCGTGTTCGTTAATCAAATCTATCATCAGACCAATGTGAAGCATTTTTTCATCCTGACAATTTGTATCAGTGTAATTTTTGGCAACGATGCACAGGCTGTTTATTTGCAAAGCCGCATCACCGAGTGCCGCAAAATCTTTTTCTTCCATTTTACTTCCTTATAGGTTAAGCAATATTACTAATTGCATCCATTTATCTGGAATATTATCTTAATAAACGGAATTTGTCAACAAAAACAGGAAAATTTTATACAATTGGCTATTATGATAATCAATGAAGTTTCAACAATGATAGGTAAAAGAAAAACTTCTGTGGCAGAAGTTGCAAAAAATCTGCATGTTAAGTATGAAACAATACAAAATTTATATTTAGACAAAACACAAAGTATAAAGTTTAAGATTTTGAATAAATTATGCTGGTACCTGGACTGTGAGCCAAAAGATCTGCTCCGTTATGTCCCTGACGAAACTCCGCCGGTTTGATAAAATAATCTAATTTATGCTCCGCTTTGTTCAACGTTTTCGTGCAGCTGCCTTTTCAAACGCCCTTCTAAAAGGTTTCGTAAGGAATATGAGCGGAAATTTCTCTAACAAGATTAAGAGTTTCGGAATGTATAATAACTAAAAGGATGTTATAAATAATATGATTGAAAACAGAGTTGCAATTTATATGGCTATAAAACGTCTTGATAAACGTGATATTGTAAGGATGACCGGAATTGACAGACATACCTTAAATAATATTTGCAAGTGCAAAACTAAAGGCATTGAATTTGAAACACTTAATAAATTATGTTTTGCTTTGGATTGTACTCTAAACGATTTATTTCGTTATGTTCCTGATGAAAACCCGCCGGTTTAATAAAATAATCTAATTTATGCTCTGCTTGTTCAACGTTTTCGTTCAGCTGCCTTTTCAAACGCCACTCTAAAATGTTTCTTAAGGAACGTGAGCAGCAATTTCTCTGACAAGATTAAAATTTTTGAACTATATTCGGTATTTTAAAAAAAGTAAAAAAAGGAAATATTATTGATCAAAGTTAAGCAGGTCACACAGCTTAATCTCAAGTGCATCAGCTATTTGTGCCAGAGTTTCAATTGACGGATAATTTAGTTTTCGTTCAATTCCGCTCACTGTTAATACACTTATATTTGCTAAAGCCGCAAGTTTTTCCTGTGAGAGTGCTCTTTTAGTTCTCTCAAGTTTAAGTTTCAGGCTCAAATTACTTTTTAAATTTTCTAAATTATTCATCTTTTTATTATAAACACTTGATAAAATTTAATCAATTATATATAAATTTTTAGAAAAATTGTATGATCGGATGTTTAAGATTAACAACTTAATTCGCGTAATCTCTTATACAATGGTTTGTTGCCGTCAAAATCAGAGGCAGGCATTATGTCTTGAACCTGTTTGTAATTTTCTTTATGATGAACACATAGCATTTATAAAAAAATTTGAAGAATTTACGTTAAAGGAACGCATTCAGCCGCAGGTCGATGATGAATAATTATACCTTGCCTGTCCGGAAAATATATGTTATTATTAATTAGTATTTTTGGGTTATATAGTTTCTTAAAGATACTAAAGGAGATTTTATGCTTGCTAAAGACCTTCCGAAATGTCCCGTTGAAACTTCTCTGATGATGCTTAATTCCAGGTGGAAATTCCTTATCCTCAGGGAGCTTCTCACCGGTACTAAACGCTTTTGCGAACTTAAAAAGGCTGTTGGTAAGATTACTCAGAAAGTTCTTACCTCAAATCTGCGCGAAATGGAAGATTTTGGTATTGTTGAAAGAAAAGTTTTTCCGGAAGTTCCCCCGCGGGTTGAATATACCCTGTCGGATATAGGATACAGTATGGCTCTAATCCTTGATGCTATGGCTGAATGGGGGTCTGCTTATAAGGAATTGTTGAAGCTTATGGAGAAAAGAAACAAATCTTCTGATTAAACTGTACCCGACTGTGTAATTACCCTTCTTATTTTACGCTGTTATAATATTTCAAAACAAATATGATGCTAAATTGGAGGGTGCTTATGACTTTGGCAGTTGTAAAAAATAACGCTTTAAAATATGAAGATGAGGTGGTCTATAGAAAACGCAGTTCAATGATTGAATGTATTCACGAATTTAATCAGGCTACTGGAAAACGCATCAGAACAACTTATTTCGATTATTTTGACGACAAAAAAGTTAAATCCATTGAAGAATATGATCAGGAAACAGGTAAGAGGGTTAAATCTACAAATTTTGTTTTATTTAAATCTGTGCACGAATATGACCCGATAACAGGAAAAAAAATCAAGACAACCAATTTTGATATTAGAAATGATAAACGGATTACATCGGTCCATGAATATAATCAGGAGTTCGGTAATATATCACGGGTTTTGATATACCGCACAGACGGCAGGTCAATCAGCATGGTAAAAGAATACAACGCTGAAACAGAGCAGATTGTCAGATGTATAAATTATAAAAGAAATTCCAGCGCCATCAGTTCAATCTCAAATTATGAAATAAAAGATGACCGTACCATCAAGACAACTTTTTACTATAACCCGTTAACAAAAAATCTCACAACCCGCCCTGTTAGTAAGAAAGACGAGCAGCATGATGATGTTAACCCTGTCCGGGAAATAGATAAAGCCAAAATGGAAAAGCTGATAGATAATTTATTCAGAGATAAGCTTACGTTCTCATCGCTGTCACTGTAACATGAGAAATGCAAAAGGGCAGCTTTTGCCCTTTTTTGCTATAGAGTGAAACGTATTAAAAATAAGTTTGATAAACTGCATACTAATAGAACAGCAATTTTAGTTTTGTGGTTTATTTGGCATTGGCAGTTTTTGTATTTGGCAATTATCCTAACTCTTCTCAAATATACTAATTGTTTTTATATTTTTTGTTGTTAAACTTATAATATTCACTTGTAAAAAACCGTCAATAAACTTCTTTAATAGTCTGTTGATTTTTCGGTAATTCACGATATATTTAAATAAGGAGAAAAAAATGGCATTCACAATGAGCAAAACTTTAAATAATGGTGTTGAAATTCCTGTACTTGGTCTTGGTGTTTTTGAATCGGCGTCTGCTACCAGAGATGCTGTAAGATTTGCTTTAGAAACCGGTTACAGACATATTGATACTGCAAAGTTTTACGGCAATGAACAAGATGTTTTTCAAGGTATTGTAGACAGTAATATTCCGCGTAAGGAAGTTTTTGTTACAACAAAAATCTGGAATGATGATATGCGTGCGCATAATCAGCGTGAAGTTATTGAACAGAGTATTGAAAATCTCGGCGGGGATTACATTGATATGCTTTTAATCCATTGGCCGGTTAAAGATGTTTTTGTTGAAACTTGGAAAATTATGGAAGAATATTACAAAAAAGGTTGTATCAGAGCAATCGGTGTAAGTAATTTCCATAAACATCATATGGAAGAATTATTAAAATCCGCAGAGATTATACCGGTTTGCAACCAGATAGAACTTCATCCTTATCTTTCTCAGGTTGAGCTTGTTGATTATAATTCCGAACATGATATTGCAACTGAATGCTGGGGACCGCTTGCCAGGGGTAAGATATTTTCTGATGATACTTTGCAGGCTATTGCTGATAAATATGACAAAACTGTTTCACAGATTGTAATAAGATGGGAAATCCAGCGCGGCTTAATCACTATTCCGAAATCAGTCCATCCTGATAGAATTATCGAAAATTCTCAGGTGTTTGATTTTGAGCTAAACAGTGACGATATGAAGCTTATTAATAACCTTAATGAAAATAAGCGTATGATGCCCGATGTAAACCCTGATACTTTCACGTTTTAGGCAGAAGCTTGCAGTTCACACATTAATTTTTTAGAAAGGAATATTTATGGCCGGAGTTTTAAGTCTTCAATTCACACCAAAGTCAGGCGACAAACAATTTAATCTGCAAAAAGTTAACGAAATAATTTCTGAATACAGTGATAAAAAACTTGATTTAGTTGTTATTCCGGAATTTTTCAGTACAGGAATATGTGATGACGCATTTATAAATTCACCAGAGGACGTAAATGGCGGTGAGGTTGTAAAATTCCTTTCAGAAACTGCAAGAAAATATAATACTAATATTGTATGCGGGACAGCGAGTGAACGTGATGGTGAAAAGTTATTCAACACTGCATTTGTCCTTAACAGAAGCGGAGAACTTATAGGAAAATACAGAAAAATTCATCTTTATAACTTCTTCGGCGGAAATGAAGGAACTTATACAGATGCCGGCAGTGATATTCTTGTGCTTGATTTAGATTTTGCCAAAATCGGCGTGAGTGTGTGTTTTGATATAAAATTCCCTATGCTTTACAGAGAATTAATTAAAAAGGGTGCTGAAATTATAGTATCACCGTCTGCCTGGAGCCTTCTTGCCTCTGCACCGGCAAAGGAGAGAGAAATTTTTACAAAAACATGGGAAGCTATGAATATCTGCCGGGCTTCAGAAAACCTTGTTTATTTTGTAACATCAAATCTTACAGGAAGAACTGCCCCATTTTTGGATAGTATAGGATATTCAATGATAACAGGACCTTACGGAGAGGTAATTTGTAATGCGAAGGAAAAAGAAACAGGTATATATGCTGAGCTGGATATGAAAATCGTCCGCGATTTGAAAGGTAAAGTTCCTGTCGCTTTGATGGAATAAGATTCCTTATAGCGTTTCGGGATGCTGTCTTTGTAAGTGTCATTTCTTTCTAAGGCTTGATGCTATTCTTATGAGATTTAACAGCTGTGTGTATTGCCGGTGTCCGGCTCGGGATTTACTCTTCATCAAGGCTCAGAACTGCCATAAATGCTTCCTGAGGTACTTCAACACGTCCTACTGATTTCATGCGCTTTTTCCCTTTTTTCTGTTTTTCAAGAAGCTTGCGTTTACGTGAAATATCTCCGCCGTAACATTTATCAAGAACGTTTTTCCTCATGGCTTTAATATTAGTTCTTGCTATTACTCTTCCGCCGACTGCTGCCTGAACAGGAACTTCAAACAACTGGCGCGGAATTATTTCTTTTAATTTTGTTGTAAGCTTCTGCCCTATATAGAATGCGTTATCTTCATGACAGATTACAGAAAGAGCATCAACGATTTCGCCTGCAAGCATTATATCAAGCTTGACAAGCTTTGAACGTTTATAGTCGCAGAATTCATAATCCATACTTGCATAACCCTTTGAGCGCGACTTCAGCTGGTCATAAAAGTCTGTAATAACTTCACTAAGCGGTATTTCATATTCCAGACTTGCACGTATTTTATCAATATATGACATATTTTTGAAAATGCCGCGTTTTGTCTGAGCAAGATCCATCAATGTTCCTACATAATCGTTCGGCGTAATTATCTGTACTTTTACATAAGGTTCTTCAATGTAATCTCTTACCTGAGCCGGCGGTAGGTTAGCAGGGTTGTCAATCTCAACAACCTCGCCGTTTGTTTTGTAAACCTTATACACTACAGATGGTGCAGTAGTTACAAGATCAAGGTTATATTCCCTCTCAAGTCTTTCCTGCGCTATTTCCATATGCAGCATACCCAAAAATCCGCATCTGAAACCAAACCCTAATGCACTTGAAGTTTCAGGTTCAAAAGTTATACTGCTGTCGTTTAATTTTAGTTTTTCAAGAGCTTCTTTTAAGTCTGCATAATCATCGTTATCTACAGGATACATACCTGAAAAAACCATAGGCAGGGCTTCTTTATAGCCTGGCAGAGGTTCTTTTGCGGAATTTTCTACGGTTGTGAGTGTATCACCAACAAACCTTGTCAGCTCTTTTATTGAACCTGCAAAATAACCTACATCGCCGCATACAAGTTCATTTACCTGAACTCTGGACGGTGTCTGGTAACCCAGTTCAACAACTTCGTATTCTTTTCCGGAAGCCATAAATTTAACTTTATCACCCAGCTTGATTTTGCCGTCAATAACTTTAAAGAAGCAAAGAGTTCCAAGATACTGGTCATAGGCACTGTCAAAAACGAGAGCCCTCAAAGGTTTGTCACTGGTATCTTCCGGAGGCGGAATTAAATCAACAACGGCTTCAAGAACTTCTTCAATACCGATACCTGCCTTTGCACTTACAGGAATTGCAAGAGAGGCATCTATACCCAGAACTTCTTCAATTTCTTCTCTTACTCTTTCAACATCTGCTGAAGGAAGATCAATTTTGTTAATAACGGGAATAATTTCAAGATTTTGTTCTGCTGCGAGGTAAACATTAGCTAATGTTTGTGCTTCTACCCCCTGAGTTGAATCCACAATCAATAGCGCACCTTCACAGGCAGCAAGAGAGCGCGAAACTTCGTAAGAAAAATCAACATGTCCCGGTGTGTCAATTAGATTAAGAACATATTCTTTGCCGTTTTTAGCTTTATAATTCATTCTTGCTGCGTTCAGCTTGATTGTAATGCCGCGTTCGCGTTCAATATCCATAGAATCCAGTATCTGGTTCTGCATATCACGCTGGGCTACTGTTCCGGTAAATTCCAGCAATCTGTCTGCCAGTGTTGATTTTCCATGGTCAATGTGGGCAATTATGCAAAAGTTTCTTACGTTTTCTCTGTATTTCATAATTTTTATTATATGTAAAAAATTCCCGACATCAAGTAAAGACGCTATAAAAATAATTTTAATTAATTTTTATTAATGATACTTCCGTTTTTTAAATTTTTAGTGTATAATATAATTATTGGATTTAAGGTATGAAAAATATGTTTAACGAACAGCAGCTTCTTGATGAGTTGTACATAGCTCAGAATAATATTATTGAAGAACAAAATTTCATTGAGATTTTAAAAGTTTACTGTGAAAACACACTTGAGAAATCAGCAGAGTTAAATAAAATTTATCCGTTTATTTCTATGATTGATAAGTCACATAAAAATATTTTGGCTAAAATCAATGATATAATATCAATTATCTAATTTCCCGCAAATTACTCTTTCAATGCCAGCAAGATCTTTTATGATTTCTATGGCGCTGAAGCCGGCATTTTCCATAAACCGTTTTACGTCAGCTGCCTGATTTATACCAAGTTCATAGAGTAGATACCCGCCATTGTTTAGAATTTTGGGAACCCGGGATGTTATTTTTTCATAAAACTCAAGACCTTTTTCATCGTCTGTAAAAAGTGCTGTTTCAGGATCAAAAGACACTTCTTTCTGGAGGTGTGTTTTTTGTGAAGGCGGGATATAGGGAGGGTTAGATATAATTATATCAAAACTTTCACCCGGCTTAACGTTAGAAAAAATATCCGACTTTCTAAAAATAGCTTTGTTGAACAAGTTCAATCTTGAAGCATTGTCAAGTGCTGTATTCAGGGCATCTGTCGAAATATCAAGCCCGATAATCTGGCAGTCTGTGTGTTTTGCTACCATACAGGCAATGCAGCCGCTGCCTGTTCCAACATCCAGAGCCATTTTGTAATCATTTTTATTAATAATTTCAACGGCTTTTCTTACCAGAAACTCTGTTTCATCGCGGGGAATGAGAACATGCGGATTAACAATAAATTTTTCACCCATAAAATCCGCAAACCCTGTTATATGCTGGATTGGCTGTCTTGTTTGTGCACGAAGTCTGGCTTTGTCTTCGACAATTTTAAGCTTTTCACTGTCAAGTTTTTTGCCAAGCAGTATATCTTTTACCCCGTAGCCTGCAAAATGTTCAATAAGTATCTTTACTTCAACATTTGCTTCATTAGGCTCAATACCGCTGTCTGTTAATATTTTTACTATCTCATGTATTGTTGTCATATTATAAACCTGTTTTTTGTGTAACTTTTAGGTAATCAATCATTTCCAGAATTGATATAATTTCTATCAAAAAGGTTTTAAATGGTGCTGTGTCTGATACCGGCTTGTTAATAGAGCCGAGTTTGAACAAATCCTTTGAGGTTGCAAGCGCTATCAGTATTTTTCCGTCTTTAAAAGAACATTCTGCATGTTTTGATCCAAAAGAATTCCTGATTTTTTTAAATCTTTCCATAAACGCTGTCGTTAACAGAAATCTTGCCTCCACCTGATCATTAGAATCTACAAAGAATTGTTTGCCAAATTCTACATCTTCAAGCTTTACTTCCTCATAAACCCTTCTGTTGCCCAGAAATTCTCTGCATCTTATAATAGTGTGTCCGGAAAAGGATTTGCCTGCGGCGATACATACCAGCAAACCTTTAAATCTCGTATGAGTACGCCTTCTGCCCTTTGAATCATATGTTGTATAGGTTAGATGTGTTTCTGAGATCTCTATAGGCATTTGCCTGTATGAGCCGTAAAAGTTATCGTCAACGCTCCTATTATCAAACCCGCTAAAGATTGCAGATGCTCTGATATATTTCGTATCAATTACTTCTGAAGTTGTCCAGTTGAAATTGCCAAAAGCCTTCATCAGTATAGGCATAATTCTTGCTTTTAATTTATTTTCAAAATTTTTCTGCATACAGCCATAGATTACTAAAGATAGTATTGTGCCGGCAAGACCGATAAATAGAACAATTTCAATGTCAGAATGCAGACCATAGAATATCATTATAATAGAAATTAAAAGTACTATAACAGTATATAAAATGGCATTCTTAAATGTTTTTAATCTGTCATTTTCAAACGCATGCAAAGATGGAACTATATTTTCATGGTATATTTTTGCAAAATTGCTTTTAAAATCTTTTATACTGTTATATTCCATTTTTCTATTGTATATGACAAATATGTTTCCGGTTTCATCCGGATATATGATTGTCTTTTTCATGCTCTGTTATAATCCTGTCAATCTCATCTCTTGCTTCAAGTTTTGATGAGAGAACTTTTTTTTCAAGGTTATACTTTTTGCATAAACGATCGTAGTAATAAAGTTGTTTTTTTGTAGGGGCTTCTTTGCCCATTTTTACTTCCTGTAAGAATTTTCTTTTCTTTTTTTCAAACTCTTTATTTGCCTGAATTATCGGCTCCTGTTTCTTTTTGTAGTCGTAATACTTCCGGCACTCTTTTAAATATAATTCTGTGTCTTTTAAAAATTGGCTCTCTTCCATTATGCCTGCCAGAAACTCAAACCTTGAAGAGTTAATTTCAATATAATACCGTTCATCCTCAATAAATTTATCCAAAATCTCATTAACATTTAATTGTGGAGATTTTTTCACAAGTGCACGCAGAAAATTACACAATGCGCTCTTCTGGTTTTTGGTTAAATCCTGATATATCTGCTTTTTTATCTCATACATAAACCTATTTTACTCCAATACTACTAAAAAATCCATAAAATAAAATGGCTGACGTTTTAAGTCAGCCACAATATGTGTGTGAGTAAATGTTTATTTATAAGTTGTTATTATGCTAAAGCAATCATTTTATCATATTCATTTACAGTGCCGCTGCTAATTCTTTCAGCCTGATCTGCAGGAACCTGAGCAAGGAATGAAAGAGCTTTAGGACTTAAAAATGCTGCGATGTCTTCATCAATACCTTCAATTTCTGCAGGAATACCTGCTTCCTGTTTCAAGGCATAGATGTCAGGTTCGGTTTTAAAGAATTGTGATGCTCTTGCTTCTACTGCTTTGTCGGAAGTATCTACTTTTTTAGCTTGAGCTGTAAGATGTAAGCCCCAGATTGCATTTGCATCAAGATTTAAGTTGGTTTTGTCAACTTTAGCGGTTTCTGATGCTGCCTGAGTTTGACCTACAGGAACATTTTCCTTTGGTGCTGCTTTTTTTGTTTCATCTTTTTCTACTTTTTTACCGAACAGAAAATTGTTTACGTTTCCTAAATTTCCATTGTACTTGTCGATTGCCATTTTTTCTTTCTCCATTAAATTATTTACTCACATTCTCTTAATCGTCACATTTATGTTTAATCTTTAATGATTAAGCCGAATTTGTCTGGTTTCGTTACAAATGTTTACATCATTATACTCTGTTGTTCTTTTTCCTATAAATTAATTTTCTCTTGTATTTATATAAAGTAATTCAGTATTTAAAAATTGCGTAAAGCATATATATTTTTTACATATACTTAACATTTGTTTACAAAATAACGGTGAGTAAGGCTCTAATTCAGTGCTGGAAAGTTTTCTTTACCCGAGAAATTAAATAAAATACCTCAACAGAATGAACAGCTGTTGTTCAGCACAACAATGACAAAGCAAGTGCTGTCTGAGCGCAGCGAGTTCACTTGCATATGGTTGAGCTGATTACAGACGGCTACTGAATGCAGTTACAGGTATTTTATTTAATTTCTCGGGTAAAGAATTTTAAGATACCTGCTTAACTTCAGAGAATACAAATTTATCCATAGCTTTTACAAAGCCGTCATTTTCTACAGTATCAGTAATGTAATCTGCGTATTTTTTAAGTTCTTCTGTGGCATTACCCATTGCAACAGCGGTTCCGCCGGCTTTTAAAAGTTCTATATCATTATCCTGATCTCCGATAGTTAGTATTTCTTCTTTTTTTATTCCCCACTGTTTAGCCAAAAACTCTACACCTGTGGACTTTTTGGCATGCGGGCTGCCTATTTCGCAGAAGTAAGGTGTTGATTTAACTACGTAAAGTTCAGGAAATGACTTATGAAGCTCTTTAACCCAGCCGGTTACCCTGTCTGCATCGTTGTAATCTATTGCCAGAATTTTATTTACATTATCTATTTTAAGTGTTGAGAACGGGCAGACTGTGTATGAAACAAATTTGCCGTCAGTATATTTCCTTACAAAATCATTATCTTTTTCTACATAAAGCTTATCATCTATATATAAGTTTATGTGAATATCATTTTCTTTAGCCCATTTAATTATTTTATCTGCATAATCACAGTTTAAATTCTGCTGGTAAAGAGTTTGTCCTGACTGGTTTTTTATCAGACCGCCCTGATATGACACAATAGGGGTGTCAAGCCCGAGGGAAGCTGCAATATGAGTTGTTGCACAGTGCATTCTGCCGGTTACAAGAACAACTTTGATACCGTTTTTACAAAGATTGCTGATACAGTTTTTCACGTTATCGCTGATTTCTGTATCCCATTTAACTATTGTACCGTCAATATCGGTTGCGACCATTTTTATCATAATTTAAGACCTCTCAGGATTGCGCAGAGCGTTTTGGCATCATTTATTTCGCCTGTTTCAATCATTTTATAAACATCATTGATATTAAATTCGAGTATTTTGAGAATTTCGCCTTCATCAGGGTGCTCTCCTACAAATTTAAGCTTTGAAGCTTTATAAAGGTATAATTTTTCTGTGCTGTAGCCGGCAGAGGTAAAAATATAACCAAGCGGCTGCCAGTTTTCAGCCCTGTAACCGGTTTCTTCTTCCAATTCACGTTTTGCCGCAAGGTCAGGATCTTCACCCTTTTCAAGTTTACCGGCCGGAAGTTCAAGAAGTGTCTGTTTTAGCGGGTATCTGAACTGTTTTACAAAAAGAACAGTATTTTCGTCTTTGAACGCCAGGATTACGACCCCGCCGGAGTGATGAACAACTTCGCGGAAAGATTTTCTGCCCGTAGAAAGCTCTATCTCGTCATTACATACTGTAATTATCCTGCCGTTATAAACACATTCAGAGCTTAATGTCTTTTCTTCAAAATTCATACTAACCCTCTATGATATATTTTAGCATAAACATTTTCAAAGACTGTCCGAAAAAATTTTGCGATAAAAACAAGAGCGGAATTTTGGAGAGGCGTATTAGGCAGCACAGCTATGAACGGCACGCGAATGCGGGGTGAAAGCAGTGAAGGTCAGCTTCTGACTGATGATATTTGATTATTAATAATATTTCCGGTATAATTATTTTGAGGGTAAGTTCATGTCATCTCCCCTGTCACATATAGTATACGAAGACAAAGACAGAAAGGAGGTGAGAGTATGAGGAAGCAAATAATAAAAGATGCCCTAGGACTAATAGGACATCTTTTACAAATTATTTCAATCTTCATATAGGGAACGAAGAACGGGCTAGAAGGTAAGGACTTTTAGTCCGTTTCCCTATATTTTTATTATATCGTAATTTTAAAATATTTCAACCTTTTAAAATCTAAAATAAATAAAAGGATTGTATGTTGATGCAGCAACTGCAGCCGTGGAGAGTATAAACAGGATTATAAGCCAGATATTTACAATACTTCTTAGAATTTTGCGTTCCTGTTTAATCTCAAGGATTTTTGAGAATACCGGAGTGGCACAGATGAGTGCGATTATAAATGTCAAAATTTCAACAGTATCGCCATAGTAGCTTATACCGTAGGCAATATCATGAACTTTTACCAGTCCAAACATATTTTTAAGATAAATAGCTGCATAGTGCATATTATCCGCTCTAAACATTACCCAGCCGAGTACGAAAATAAAGATTGTATATATATGTTTTAGGAAATTTATAAAAGGTTTATCTGTTTCTTTATGCCAGCCTGTCATTTTTTCCAGAATTATAAAAAAGCCGTTCCACAGCCCCCAGAATATAAAATTCCAGCTTGCACCATGCCACAAACCTGTTAAAAAGAAAACAACTGCAAGGTTTATATATGTACGGTTCGGGCTTATTTTATTTCCTCCAAGAGGAATGTAGACATACTGCCTGAACCAGGTTGAAAGAGATATATGCCACCTTCTCCAGAATTCTGTTATTGATTTTGAGATATAAGGATAATTGAAGTTTTCCATAAATCTAAATCCGAAAATCAAACCCAGACCGATTGCCATATCAGAATATCCCGAAAAATCATAAAAGAGCTGAAGACTGTATGCAAAGCTCCCAATCCAGGCGACAAGCGGAGTGAATGTATCCGGCGCCTGAACAAAAATTTTGTCGGCAATTGCACCCATAGTATTTGCTATAAGCATTTTTTTTGCCAGTCCGATTATGAAGCGCTTTACACCAATATCAACTTTTTCAAAATTTACTTCTCTTGAATCAATTTGTTCTGCAACATCGTGGTATTTTACGATAGGACCTGCAATAAGCTGCGGGAAAAGACAAATATATAAAGCCAGTTTATAAATATCTTTCTGAGCTTTGCATTCACCTCTGTAAACATCAATTAGATATGACATTGCCTGAAATGTATAGAATGAAATTCCTATTGGCATTACCACTTTTATAAAGTCGATATTTGTATGCAAAAGAGCATTAATATTTCCCAGGATAAAGTTAAAATACTTGAAATATATTAAAAATCCGAGGTTTGCTGCAATTGTTAAGGTGAGTGTAAGCTTTTTTTTCAAAGGATATTTTTCTATCAGCAGCGCGCCGAGATAATTAACCATTATAGTGACAAGCATAATGGCAAGGTATCTTGGTTCTCCCCAGGCATAAAAAATTATACTCGCAATTAGAAGAATAGGATTATGGAGTTCTTTTCTTGTAATCAAATACAAAAAGCATACTGCCGGTAAAAATACATATATAAAACTAATTGAACTAAATAACATTATTCTCCCCCGCCAAATAATTCACTAAATGCTTTTATACCGTTGCTTTGTATGACTATAATCATAATATCCGGCTTAAATTCCAATATTTCCTTTTCCCATCGTGAAAGTTTAAATTTATTTCCATTTATTGCTCTTTTTTTAGTATAAATGAAAGAATATCTCAAAAACATAAAGAGTTTTTCAGAAAAAGATGTTCCAATGATATAAACTTTTTTGTTATTGCCAAAAGGAAAATATGCGTCTAAATCAGCTGTCTTATCATTATTATTTTGAATTAAATAGTTATATTGTTTATGCGTATATGTTAGGTATTCCGGTGATTTTTCCGATATATCAATGCCTAAAGTATTATATTCACAACCTTTGTCGAAAACCTCAAAGTAGATGTCTTGCTTACCTAACTGTTTTTTTGTTATTATGTAATCATTTTCATCAGGAAGTTTAATCTCTTTGAAGTCATTGTGGATATTCTGCATAAGGTCTTTATATGTTATAAATGCTCCGTATTCAGACCAGTGGATGTCACCCTGAGTATAGGTATAATCTTTTTTAGATGCAGTTCTGAGGCTTTTAAGAGGATAGTAGATTATATTATGTGAAACCTTTTTATTAACATTTTTTTCAAGAATATCTATATTACTTGGTTTCGTTATATGAGGGTAAATTTCATTGTAATAAACCTCTCCTTTTACAGGCGGAATAAGAACATATAATTTTATATTATGCTTGTCGCAGAAATTTTTAAGTTCTAATATATTTTTTTCATAATCAGATAATTCTTTTTCTGAATATGAAGGATTTATCCAGCCCTTTGTAAACGCCCATCCTGTTTTTTTATTGTAGAAACGGTCGTTTTGCTCATATATGTAATATGTGAGCATAAAATGTAATTTATTATATAATCTGGTTAATGTACTTCTTCCCAGAAATCTGTCTGAAATCCAGTTATTAAAATCTTGTCCGAAATTGTAATTTATTCCGCTTTTATTGATAAAAGGAACATAAGGTGAAAGTGTCCTGTTTTCGGCTTTGCTTATTATATCATCATTGATTTTCAGGCATGGCAGAGTCAGAAGTATAAAAAATGCGGTTAAAAATATAATTTCTATTCGGGATTGATTTTTCAGGTTTTTAAAATCTGCAAGATAAGATGTTAGCTTGTAAGTTAAAAGATAACTCAAAATAAGAATAATCGTTAATATTCTTATATCAAATATTATTTTAGGTATTATAGTAAGTCTTTCTTTTGAAAATATCTGTGCAATTTCTTTTAATTCTGATATAAAAATAGAATTTTCGTTAATTTTAACATTAGAAGAGTTTGTGTAAAATTTGGTTAAATCAAGCAAATGTCCGTTAACCTTTATATTGCTTAATACAAGCCCCCCCCCCTCACCGGGAATTCTTGACTGGCAATGATTTGAAACCTTTTGGGGTGTTTCGCTTTATAAACAGGTATTGTAATTTCAGATATGTTATCTAAATTAACTTCGATCTTTGCTTTATTATTTCTTGAAAATAGCTCATCATCTTTTTTATTTAATACAATTTCAAAAGAAGTAAGACCTGTTCCTTCTGCGTTAAATGTTACATTTACAGGTTCTCTAAAAAGCCACAGCTGGGAAGTTAATCCAACAATTGTTCCTGTAATAATAATACTAAGGATAACTCTTTTTTTCATACAAAAATTTTAATATGCTAAATAAGCACAGTCAACTATAGAGAACGGATTATAGATTTGATGTTTTCATCGGTAATTTTTACCAGTGCTACGGTTTTGGCTGTATCGTCAAGTGCGTTTAAGCGTTTAAGAGTTTCTGCCGTTTTCAGTATGATTGTCTGGTTGCTGCATTTCAAAAGTTCTCTTATTGCAAGAACATCATCTGCAAAATCCAATGCTGTATATACAAACGGGCTTATCTCATTTAATTCATTATTTACAAGTTTTGTCAGTTGTTTTTTATTTATGCCTGAAACAAGTTTTTTTATATTATGGATTTCGTTTTTTGTTTCCTTGTCTTCATCAAACAAATATTCATCATTTTCTGTAAGTGTTTCAAACTTTTCATAAGCATTAAGAAGAACGGCCGCTATTTTGCCGTCCGGTTCTGCTGCTAAAAGGTTTTCAAACACTTCTTTCAATTCAAAATCCAGCACAAGTGCCGGACTTAAAATTTCGCCAAGTCCGTTTATAATATAATCAATTGTTAACAGCGCATCTTCGTAATAACTGTTTAAAAGTTCAAACAGATCTTCAAGATAAGGAATTTCTCCGGCAATATTTTCAGCCATTGAAGAGGTTTTCATAGCGTTAAAAATACTGCTTACAGCATTTTTATTTCCATACATAACAAGGAATTTTACTGCGGAAAGTTTTTCAAAGTCATCTTCTGCTTTGAGTTTTTCAAGTGCATTGTTATATGAAATTTCATCCTGAAACATCCCGAGAGTTGCCGCGCAGTTTGCATTCAGGCTGTCATCATCAGAATAAGCATTTTCCCGCAGGCAGTCAAGCGCAAGAGGATCCTGAATATATGAGAAATATTTTGCACAGTAAGTTTTTTGTGCATTCGTGCCGTTTTCAAATATTTCAAGGATTTCATCTGTCAAATCTTCATCTGCATATTTTGCAAGTACTGAAATTATAACTTCATCATAATATGGAGAGTAATATTCAAAAAATTGCAGAAGATTTTTGTAATTTCCTTCATTACAGGCATTATAAATCCGCTGTGCAACGTTTTGTTTAATAAAATCAAACAAAAAATTGTCTTTATTCACAAGCTCCTTAAACAGCTCAACATCAGCATTATTTATCAAGTGAGCGGCAGCCTGTTCGTAATCACTTTTATTTTTACCTGTAAGTTTTTTAATTAAATCTTCACTCATAACTAGTCAAGATAGAAAACAGTAATAACTTTATGACCTTCTTCAGCATACTGAACAGCATTATGAAGCGTTTTACTGGTATGTGAAAGGAAACAGATTAACTGGTTACAGTCATCAATAATTTCTCTGTTACATACTCTTGAAGCATCAGCTAAAGTCATCATAGCTCTATCTGCGTGTTCAATAATATTAGGAACTCCAATAAGCTGGTTTTGAACATCTGACGGCTGCTGTCCGATAGTTTGCGGTAAGATAACCTTCAATTTATCAGGATTAGCTTTCATTGCTCCTCTGATAGCAGCAGCATTTGTTCCGGATGATCCGCCTGATGTAATGATGGTATTTCCCTGCATAACAAGAGCGGTAGTGAGTGTTTCAATCATCTGCTGGTGTGTAATAGGAAGATTACGGCTTCCGATAATAGCAATTTTTTTAGCCGATTGTCTGATAGTGGCGAGTTCCTGTGCCAATTCATCAACTGTATGCGGTGAATCTGCACTTACTGTATCTAAATCATCCATTGGAACTACAATTGAAGGTTGTTCACTTTTTTTATCATCATCAGCACTCATTATAATATCGGTTTCAAAATCTGCCATTATTTCCTACTTTCTGAATAAATCCTAATAATTGAAATAAAAATTTTTTTCGATTATGCTGATTATAACATAAAATTTTAATTTTGGGAATAGGGATATGGAAAATATATTGGAGAATCTTAACAGAGAGCAGAAAGAAGCTGTTCAAACTACCGCAGGACCGTTGCTAATACTGGCAGGAGCAGGCAGCGGCAAGACGAAAGTACTAACATCGCGTATAGCTTATCTTATACAAAATGGTGTAAGACCGAGAAATATTCTGGCGGTTACATTTACGAATAAAGCTGCAAAAGAGATGAAAGAGCGTCTTGGCAATATTCTTGGCGAAAGCACAGTAAAATATATGTGGGTGGGTACATTCCATGGTATTTGCGGCAGAATTTTACGTGAAAATATTGACCGCTACAGCTTCCAGTCAGGCAAAAAGCTTGATAAAAACTTCACAATATATGATGACAATGATACAAGCGCTGTTATCAAGCAGGCGGTTAAAAAATTGAACCTCGATGATAAAATTTACCAGCCAAAGCTTGTAAAATCAATTATATCAAATGCAAAGAACAAAATGCAGGATGCGTATACGTTTGCAACATTTGCAAGAGATTTTAAATCTCAGAAAATAGCTTCAATATTTGAGGAATACGAAAACACACTCAATAATAACAATGCAATTGACTTTGACGATATGCTTATGCTTACAGTGAAACTTCTTGAGCAAAACCCTGAAGTCAGACAGGAATATTACGATCGTTTCCAGCATATTCTGGTTGATGAGTATCAAGATACCAACCTTGCGCAGTATAAGCTTGTTAATATGCTCTACACCAATGCCCAGGCAGAAATCCCTCCTGAACGCTCGCTTTGTGTTGTAGGTGATGTTGACCAGTCAATTTACAGCTGGAGAGGTGCAGACTATACAATAATTATGAACTTCCAAAAAGATTTTAAGAATACCAAACTTATTAAACTCGAACAGAACTACCGTTCAACAGCGAATATTCTTAATGTTGCGAATGCAATTATTGAAAACAATACAGAGCGTGTGGATAAGGTATTGTATTCTAATAAGGGAGAGGGAGAGCTTATAGACTACTTTGAAGCACAGGATGAATCCGATGAGGCAAACTTTATTGCAAGCAAAATCAAACAGGACAGCGGCGGTAATTATAATCAATATGCAATTCTTTATCGTACAAATTCACAGTCCAGAGCCCTGGAAGAAGCTTGTATGGCAGCCGGTATTCCATATAGAATTTATGGCGGATTGAAGTTCTATGACCGTAAAGAAATTAAGGATATAATTGCTTACCTGAAATTAATATACAACCCTGATGATTCACAGAGCTTCCGCAGAATAGTAAATGTTCCAAAACGTTCAATAGGTGATACAACAGTAAAAAGATTACAGGAATTTGCTGATAAAGAGGATATTTCACTCTTTGCGGCAGCCCAGAGAATACAAGAGGATAATGAAATTCCTCCGAGAACCCGCTCTAAGATTACTGATTTTGTGAACCTTATTACAAAATTTAAAGAGGCTGTGAAAAATTATAATCTAAGAGAATTTGTAACGCTCGTAATAGAAAAATCCGGCTATCTTGCAGAACTTCAGCTTCAAAATACACCGGAAAGCGAAGCTGATATTGAAAACTTGCAGGAATTTGTAAACGTTGCTGAAGAATTTGTGCCGGAAGATGATAATAATATTTTAGGCGAGTTTTTAACACAAATTTCACTTGTATCGGATATAGATAATATGGATAATATTGCCAATAATGTTACCCTAATGACACTTCATGCCGCAAAAGGTCTTGAATTTCCTGTAGTATTTCTTGCCGGTATGGATGAAGGAGTATTCCCGCACCAGCGGACATTTAATGTCCCGTCAGAAATGGAAGAGGAACGCCGGCTTATGTATGTAGGTGTGACAAGAGCTGAGGAAAAACTCTATCTTACATCTGCAAAAAGACGCCAGATGTGGGGTGAATTTAAATACTATAACCCTTCAAGATTTATAGAAGAAATTCCGCGCCAGTTGATGAATATGACTTCATTTGAAGGAAGCATCTCAGACGGTTCGACATTTAGAAACGCTGTTTCAAAAGCAAAAACCGGCAAATCAGATTTTTCATATTCGTCAGCGCAGAGTGACAGCTATGGTTACATAAAGCCTTCAACCGGCTTTGGAAAAGGGTTTGTAGCTCCGACAAAAGGCTTGGCTAACAATACTTCTCCTAAAAAGCCTTCATACGGCTATGAACAGCCTAAACGTACCCCTCAGCGTACAATTCTGATAAAATCGCAGGCAAACAAACAGCGTGATGAAGAGAAAGTGAAAGAGTTTTTCAAAGACAACGCAATAAAACGTATGCTGGAAGAGAAAAAGCAGAAAGAACGCCAGCAAATGCAGGAAGCAGAGGAACGCCAGAAAGCTCTTGATGCCCAAACATCAGTTGAATACATTTTCAGCGTAGGCGAAAGGGTATTCCATGATAAACTGGGAATCGGACATATTACAGATGTTATTAAAGTCGGCGACAGCATGATGTATACAATTGACTTTGGCAAACAGGGTAAAAAAGCCATGGATGCCGCTTATGCCAAGCTGAAAAAATTCTAGCGCTGAATGTCCGGGGAGTGCTTCAATACACGTTTTGGTGTTTTGAATTCACTTATGACTATGCTAAAACTGTATAAGCTTTTATAATTGACAGTTTTTTAGATAATATAATATAATAATTAAAGGCAGTTTGTTAAGGTACAAGCCCGCTTGAATAAAAACAAGCCATTGTTAAAAAAACAATGTTGAAGGTAATACTGTTTACACGCTGAATAATAGCAAAGTGTGTCTATCTGAAAATTTTATTTATATTTTCAGATTTACAAAGTGAAGCCGAGTTTGCGCTATGGTAAAAACAATAAGTTTGAACAACATTCTTTAAATAATCAATTTGTTTGTTATTCAAATCAATTAAATACATTGGAGAATACACTTCATAGTTATTTATCCCGTAAGAAGTATGCGAATGCGGTAAAACTACATCACGCTTTAATTCTCTTGTCCGGTAAAAGTTCTGTTTATCCTTATTAAGAAGATTTATAAATTCCTTATCGGAACCAAAAGCTTGATTAATATTTTTGTATATATTTTCAAGCTGCTTTTCACTTTTAACGAAATCTTTTCTTACTTCAACAATAATATCAGCTTGTGTATTTAATTGCGCTGTTTCAGACTTTGCAAGACAAGGAGAGCTTAATAACATAGTTGAAATAAGTAGTATAAAAATTTTTCTTACCATTATTTCATACTAAATATTTATAATAGAATTGCCACAATATCATTCAGTGAGTTATTCAGTAACTTTCATATTGTATCTATTACAAACTGCCTTGTATTAGCTAATATAGGAGTATTCAAATGGCTTATCCAAAAAGATTTTTAGACTTGATGAATTTTATGTTTGGACATGAAGGTATGGAATTTACAAATGACCCGACAGACTTAGGCGGCCCGACAAAAATGGGCGTATCTATTGACGCAGTAAAGGATTACTACAGAACACGCCCGCAGTTAGGCGTGAATTGGCAAAATATAACTGCTAATGATGTCAGAAACTTAACGCAAGACCAAGCTATGAAAATTTATTATGAAGATTATTACTTGCGTTCAGGAGCAGATAAATATAAAGATATACGAGATTCGTATTTATTATTTGATACAGCAGTTCAAAACGGGGCATATACAGCACAACAATGGTATAAAAATAATGGTAATAATTTTTATGATGTTTTAGACGGAAGAAGAAAATTCTACGATAACAGAATATTACAAAATCCTTCTCAAATAAAATATATTGAGGGCTGGAAAAACAGATTAAATGACATTGAAAAGAATGCTAATAAATTACTTGAAAATCCTGATTACAAGCCGAAATATCAAGATAGTATCACGCCGTTTGATGAAGGTTATTCAGGAGTATTAAAGCCTGTTACAGAAAATTTAACTCCTGAACAGCGGGAAAGTAAGCGAAATAAGTATTTATACATGCTGAATAATAAAGGAATGCCTACAGGTTTAGCTGCTTCTCTTGACACACAGTTAAACAGAGCATTTACACGAGAGGAAATCGGAAGAATGTCGCCTGAAGAATTTCAGCTTATGGAGCATAAAATAAATAATGACTTAGTAAACGGGTTAATAAATAATAAATTAAGTATTAAAGATTATATAAATAACTTAGCACCGGAAGCAACAATTTTCACAAAAGAATTGCTTCAAAATCTATCTAATGAGGACTTGAATAATAATCTTTCAACACTTACAAATCAACAGCAAAAAATTGGAATACCATACGAACAAGAACTTGTAAATGCACTTTCAGGCTCAACAGGTGATGTTTACGTAAAATCATATACCAGAGCAGACGGAACTAAAGTGAATGCTTATACTAGGTCAAGACCTTCATATTAGCACTAAAAAAGCCCTGATATACTTCAGGGCTTTTTTATTATTTACAAAATAAATTTTTCTCATCAATGCGTCTGTTTTTCAAACCTTCAGAAACAATCATTTTCTTAGTTTTAGGATCCTGAACATACACCCACCGACTAAATTCTGAAGCGGCACCAAGATAATCCTTAGAATTGAACTTACGCCTTAATGTTGAGCTTACAAAAGCATTTTCACCATTATTAAACGTAAAACTAACCAGAGCGTCAAACTGATTTTGTGTCAAAGATATTATTCAAGATTATTAATCTAAAGTATTATAAAAATTTTTACAATAACTCCGTTAAAATGCGGTACAGCTAAATATAAAACTATCTAATAGTTATTATTTAGATATAGTGAATTGTTCAACAACATTAAATAGAATTTCTATTTGTTCATCAGATAATTCTTTACGCATTTTTTCAGAGATTCCAAGTATAAATTTTTCAGTTTTATTGGTTCTTTTCCGGTTACTAAAACTAAATAAGTCAGAAGGAGTTATATTTAATAAATTAATTAAAGCAGCTAATTTTGAAGGTATTGGGAAGGATATACCTCTTTCCAATGCACTTATTGCAGAAGGTGAAGTATTTAGCAATTCTGCAAACTGTTCCTGAGAATAATTGTTTAATTCTCTGTATGCCTTTACTCTTGCACCTAAATCTTTTTTTAATTGTTTTTCTGTGTATTCTTTCATATAAATATGTTAGTGTTTATATGCAAAATTACAAGTAAAACGAACAGTCAATTTAAACAAGAAATTAACAATTATTTAGCTAGTTTAACCATAAAAGTCATTATAACAATACGGGCATTGCTATAAAAGTTCTCTAGTTTCCATATATATGGGGATAGAAGTACAATAAATTAAAAGCCCGGTCAGAAAGCGTATTGTTGCTTTATTGTTAAAATACCCAAAGACAAAGCTCTTAGAGGTGCGGCTAAATTTAAGAAAAATAGTATTAAAAAGATTTAATAAAATAGAGAAAATTTAAATAGTGAAGTAATTTAAATAAATAAACGATTTATAGCACAGCCGGCTAATGAAAAAGTTGTCATCCTGAATTATTTTATTAAAAAAATAAGGAGGGCAGAATGAAAAAACTTTTTTTACTGGTATTGTTGGGAACACTTTTGCTTATCGGCACAAAAGTCTTTGCTGATGATTCACAGGAAGCTTTGAAATTTTTCAAAAGTTATGTTAATGCTGCAAACAGCTACAGCCCTGACTTAATCCAAATGTATTCACCGGATGCTAAAATTATACGCCAGGTAATCAAACCTGATGGTGAATTGGTTGACGTTGAAACAGATACTGACACTTATATTTCCCAGATGAAAATGGGTCAGAAGGGTGCCAAAATGCGTAAATATAAAAACTCATATACTGATATTAAAGCCGAAAAGGTTAATGACGGATATAAAATAAGTTCTCTAAGGCAGCCTTCAGGTGAAAATTACAAACTTAAGACATATATGATTGTGCAGAAACAACCTTCCGGCAAATGGCTCATTGTTGAAGAAATGATGCAGACAAAAGTCCAAACATTTCTTAAATATGCAAAAAAATAGTATATTTTAAAGACAAAGACCGGGCGGGTAAGGCGACGCCAGATTAGACAAATATGTTTTTTTTTCGGACACACTTCTGCGCTAATGCAGGCGCAAGCTGTAGTAAAGAAAAGAAAACCTGAGAAGTATTGTGCCTCAGGCTCCGCTATCACCTCAAAAACAACCCTCTTTGTCTTATTTTTGTATTTTATGCTACAATTCCCATAAAAGATGTCCGAAAAAATTTTCACTCACGTTTCCTATTGCGAAAATTTAGAGTGACATTTGAAAAGGTGAGCCTAGTGCGACCCGCGAAGGCTGGGCGGGTGAGGCGACACTAGATTAGTTAAAAAAGAGGGAAAATGAAAAAATTTAGATTTTTAACAGCAGGTGAAAGTCATGGTAAATGTTTAACAGCTATTATTGAAGGGCTTCCGGCAAACCTTGACATAGATATTGATTTTATAAATTCCGAACTTAAACGCCGTCAGGGCGGTTATGGCAGAGGCGGCAGGATGAAGATTGAATCTGATATGGTAGAAATAACATCCGGAGTTCGCTTTGGAAAAACAATTGGCTCTCCTGTTACACTGGTTATTTATAATAAAGATTATGAAAACTGGCAGAAGATTATGAGTATCTGCTCTTCTGATAAAACTGATGAAAAGTCTTTTACAAAATACAGACCGGGGCACGCTGATTATGCCGGCAGTATAAAATACCGCCAGAAAGATTTACGTAATATTCTTGAACGTTCCAGTGCGCGCAAAACAGCAATTGAAGTTGCTGTAGGTGCTGTTGCAAAACTTTTCTTAAAGCAATTTGGTGTTGAATGCTCTTCGCGTATTATTCAGATTGGTCAAGGCAGAACCATAGAAGAGATGCACGCTGAAATAGACAGGGCAAAGGAAGCAGGTGATACTCTCGGCGGGAAATTTGAGGTTGCCTGTAAAAATCTTCCGGTAGGGCTTGGCTCTTATGTACACTGGGACAGAGCGCTTGACGGAAAGATTGCACAGGCCGTAATGAGTATTCCTGCCGTAAAAACGGTTTCAATAGGAGAAAACCACGCATATAAAATGTTTGGAAGTGAGTTCCATGATGAAATGTTTGTTGAAAACGGCAAGATAGTTAGGAAAACTAATAATGCCGGCGGCATAGAAGGCGGAATGACAAATGGAGAAGACTTGCTGGTAAAAGCTGTTATGAAACCGATACCGACATTAAGAAAACCTTTAAAAACGGTTGATGCTTTGAACATGGAAGAAACAGAAGCTCATTTTGAGCGTTCGGACACCTGTGCCGTTGAAGCTTGTGCAGTAGTGGCAGAGGCTCGTATTGCCTGTGTTCTTGCAGATGAATTTCTGCTAAAGTTTGGCGGTGACAGCATGGAAGACTATAACATTGAAAATTTCAAAAAATAGTTTATAATAAAAAAGCAGAGGAAAAA
>HF989732.1:70245-85509 GCA_000431315.1 Brachyspira sp. CAG:484 | reverse complement strand
ATAGACAAAACTGCGAGGGTGCGTGGTTGAGAAGTCACCCTGTCCTTTTTTTATTATATACCATTTTTGAGGCTTTTGCAATAAAAAAAAGGAACGGTAAACCCGTTCCGTTATTTAAAAACTATCCTCTTCTTCTTATCCCATTATGACTACTGTAAAGGAGCTCTCCACAGTGAGTCATTAAACTTGTTTTGATTTGTTTTAATATCTACAGACAAAGTTACGTTACTCGGAGTAAAAACAAATACCAAATCACCAACTTTTTGAGGTTTACCGTTAAGAGCATGGGCAGCACCGCAAATGAAGTCAATTGTTCTTTGTGACTGTTCTTTATCTAATAAATGAAGGTTAAGAACGATTGTTTTTCTATCTTTAAGGTGTTGAACGATTTGGGCAGCATCATCGAATGAACGTGGTTCCATTACCATAACTTCATAACCTCTGTAGTTAGGATGATTAACTACTTTCAATTCATTTGAAGTGTCTTCTTTAGGCTGATAGCTGTATTTTGGAGCTAAAGCCAGATTATCCTGTATTTCATAACCGTCTTCTTCATTCATCTCATCTGCTAAGTCTTCAAAAGATTCTCTAGGTTCAAAACCTCTTACCAAGAAATCTACAACTGATTTAATTTTGTCTGTAACTACTGCCACCGTTTTTCCTCCGTTTATTTTAATCTTACTTTTAACTAAATAATTTTCTGCCTATTCTAAGCATTGTCGCGCCGTTTTGCGCTGCAATCTGATAATCCTGGCTCATCCCCATAGACACTTCTTTAAGCCTGCATCCGAACCGTTCTTCAAGAAGTTCTTTTGTCTTAACCACATCACCGAAAAGTTTATTTAATTCGTCTTCTGTTGCACCAAGAGGTGCCATATTCATCAGACCTGAAATATTTACCCCCTCCAGCTTTTGTATTTCACCAAAACTCTCCAACAAATCTTCTTTAGAAAATCCGAACTTCTGAATTTCGTTAGCATTATTAAGCTGTAAGAGTATATTCTGAATTTTTCCGGAATTTAGCGCCTCTTCGGAGATAATCCCCGCAAGCTTCACTGAATCAACCGAATGAATATAATCAAAGACTTCAATTACTTTTTTAACCTTGTTTGACTGAAGATGACCGATAAAATGAAATGTTGAATTGCTCCTGACATACTCAGGGAGGTTTTTTATCTTTTGAACAGCCTCAACTGCCCTGGATTCTCCAAAATCCCTGAGCCCTGCATTATAAGCTGCTTCAATTGCCTCTTCATCAAAATATTTTGTAACTGCGATTATTTTTGGTCTATAAGGTGCGATTTCTTCCTGTATTTGTAAAAGATTCTTTTTTACTGTTTCAAACATAAATAATCTTACCCCTACAAGAAAAACACATTTCGGGTCTGCACAGGAACGCATCACCGATTGTGTACATTATTAATTTTACTCGATTTGAGCGATGTGGACAACTATTTTATTTTAAGTGTAACCACCTCCCCTTTATATCATCCGAAACCATGATGAGGACATGATTTCAGCCATTTTAATATTTCTTAAATTTTGGTTACATTTTGTAATAGTAATAACTTAGAGCATGCCGCTTCTCATTTTTCTTATGATTTTTTGTAAAAGTACAATGTATATTGTTAGGATAAACCATATTTTTTACTATTTACTCCGTCAAATAGTGTAGATTTAACAAAAAAAAGACCTCTTTATTTTGATTTTATCAAGAGGTCAAGGTTGGTTATTTTGGTTATGTTATAGTATTGTTATGGTATTTATAAATCTTTTTAGCTAGCAAATTTATTAATTCCCGTAAAGATTTACTTTTGCCAGTCCTGTTTTAAATATTTACAAAACTTTACACAATATAATGGAAAATATTCTTTTAAAAATAAAAAAGTTCATTTTGTCAAAAATCTTAGGGAGAAAGTACTACAGAACAGGCAAATGCAATGCCTGCGGCAAGTGCTGCACAAAAATTTATGTAAAACATTACAAACACGTTATACAGGATGAAGAAGAGTTTAAAAAACTCCAATTTCTACACAGATTTTATACATACTTAAGAGTGATTGACAAAGACGAAACCGGTCTGGTTTTTGAATGTACAAACCTTGATCCAGTAACTCACAAGTGTAAAATACACAAAAATCGTCCGGGAATTTGCAGAAGATACCCGCAGGAAGAGCTGTTTTCCATGGGTGGAGCTCTTTCTGACGACTGCGGGTATAAAATGGAACCAATTATCAGCTTTGAAGAAATTCTAAAAAAAGAACAAAAGAAAAAGGGCAAAAAGAAAATGGATTAAAGATTTTCATCTTCAAGATGCCAACCGTTTCCCATAACTTTTGTGGCGCACAAATTACCGTTACCGGAAGCTGAACAACTGTTTTCTATTTCTTCCGGGGTACTGTTTTTCCCGGCAGGCAAAAGACCTTTATCAGAAAATCCGAAAAGAAATATATCTTTGCCGAATGTATTTGGATTTTTCATACCATTTACATCAATATAAAACACCAATCCGTCTTTATCTGTTTTTATACCATAATTACTAGTCATATCTGCTGCATTCTTACCGTCCATACAGATAGAAACCCCGTCATAAGTTGTAAATGTAATTATATTTGAGCCAATACCTGCTTCTGTACCTACTTTTACTCCGCGCAAATCCCTTGCTTGTGCCCAGCAGCCCTTGCTGTTTACACACTTTTTGGAAATCTTCAGATATTTTTCCAGATAAGTATAAAACATTTCTTCAGTACTTTCAGTATTGCCATCTTTAAATTCTACTGCATCCAGACCTCCTAATTCTCCTGCTGCAAAAAGAAGCGATTGTGAAAGGACAGAATAAGTCTTTTTTAATTTACTTTCCATAGCGGCTGTATTATTTTTGGATATAAGTGAAGGCAGAGTTAAAGCCGCTACTACTCCTATTATACCAAGAGTTATCAATACCTCTGCCAATGTAAATGCTTGCTTCATACGTAATCCTCCTTTACAAAAAATATACCACATTTTACGTACTACCAGTACGTATATTTAACAAAAATTTACGTATACACTGTACGTATGAATTCTGATTTTTACGTTTTATTAGGGAAAAATATAAAAAAAAGACGGAGAGAATTAGGTCTTACACAGCAGCAGCTTGCAGATAAGATGGACATTTCCCTTAATTTTATGGGAAAAATAGAAGTCGCATTTTCAAAACCATCTCTTGACACCCTGATATGTTTTGCAGAAAAACTGGAAACAAGTGTTTCGGAATTAACAAAATTTGAAGAATGAAAATAATCCTTTCGTCTAATGTAATAAAAAGCATTGTCGTTCATGCTTTAGTTAGTTGGCTACGCGAAAGGTTGGAAAATATGAAAAAATATATAGCATTTATAGTCTTAAGTTTGTTTGCAGCGCCGGTATTTGCTGCATGCAGCATAGAAGAAGCAGTCTGTACCGCCGGTTCATCACTGATAAACCCTCCTACAATCCATGATAAGTACATCCCGGATAATCTTCAAAACCTGCAAAAACCGGATGCTTTTATGCCGAAATATCACACACCGTATTACGATATGCTCATTAATACAGCAGAGCCATCGGCTACAGGCGGAGCAGCACCAAATTACAATTCAAACTGCCAGTTTGGAGTATGCCTTCCTGATATGGTTCCCGGGGAAGGAACTGTTGAATATTAATTATTCAATAGTATAAACTTTTTTGTAATAAAGCACAACGCCGGCAAGTGTCAGCACAATATTCGGCATCCATGCGGCAAGGAACGGGGCAAGCGCACCTGTTTCGCCAAAAGAGATGGAAAGTGCACGTATAAGATAATATGCGAATATAATAAGAATACTAAACAGAAAACCTCTGTTATATCTAACTCTCGGCGGAGTGATCGCCAGAGGAACTCCGATTAGCACAAGAGCTATTGTTGTTAGCGGAAGTGCAAGTTTATCATAAAGTTCAATAACCACAACGTTTTTCTGATGATCTTCCAGAGTATTAATATTTTTTGCAATAAACTTCATCAGCTGTGTGAAATTCATCTCTTTTGCCATATTTTTATTTAACTCTTTGGACATATCCAGCCCGAACTTGACGTTAGAATCTTCAAAAAGGGTTGTATTTAAAATTTTACCTTCTTGTCCTACGGTGTAAACAGCACCTTTCTGGAAATCCCATCCGGAAGGTGATGTTTTACCTTCTTCTGCCTGAAGAACCTGGATAGTTCCGTCTTTGGATGTATCCAAGACTGTTATATTATGGAGAGTTTTATCTTCACAATAGCCAACGTAAAAAAGTCTTTTCAGAATGCCATCGGAATTTAACTCTTTGAACACAAAGTTTTGTTTACCATCAGGAATATTTTTCTGACCAAGAGCCCATAAAGCTAAATCTTTTGACTGCTTTGTCATTACAGGTACAACACTTTCATTTATAAAAAAGCTGAAAATTGACATTAATATTGCAAACACAAAAATAGGTTTGGCAATACGGTTTAAGCCAATGCCGCAGGCTCTCATAACAGTGATTTCAGACTTAAGGCTTAAGCCGTTCAGTGTCATAACTGTAGCAAGGAGAACCCCCATAGGAATAGTCATAACTATAACCTGAGGAAGGTTAAGGATAATCATCATCAATGCAACTTTAAACGGTATCCCGAAAAGGGAAATCTGTTTAATCAAAGTTATAAATGTATCAGATGCAAAAATGATTGATGTAAACACACATACACCCATAATAAATACTTCCACAACCTGCTTTAGAATATATTTATCAAGGAGTGTAATACTATTAATCTTTTCTTTAACTTTTTTCCTTACAGCCATGTCAATATGATAATTTAAACAAAAGTTTTACGCAAATAAAAGAAAATCTGAAAAATATTCATTTCATGGACACGCCCCGGCTCTTATGCAAACCTTAAGCATATATGGTGCCAGAGGCTTCGTTATTGCATCGAAAACGAATTTTTTCAGATTTTTGAACGTATTTAAAATTTTAAAAGAACTTTTAAAACATCTTTCTCTTTATTTTTCTCAAAAGCTGCTAGCGCATCATCAATTGGATAAACTGCAGAAATCAGCGGAGAAAAATCAATCCTGTCATTTTCCAACAGCCTCAAAGCTGCACCAAACTGCCCGCAGCGTGAACCAAGAACTGTAATCTCATCAATTACAATCGGTGCAAGATTAAGTTCTTTACCGGTTGCAACAGTACTCTTCAATACAAGAACCCCGCGCGGTTTTGTAAGAGCAAGAGAAGTTTCAAAACCGGAAACTGAACCGGTCGCCTCCACTACAACATCATAAATTTTCTCAACAGGAAATTCCTGAAGCAATGCGGTTTTAACACCTTGAGCTTTTGCAATATCAAGCTTATTTTGATGCTTGCCGACCAGAGTAACATCAAAGTTCTGAGCATTTAACGTCAAAGCAGTAATAAGCCCGAGTTTTCCATCACCAAGCACTACAACCTTTTGAAAAGGTTTTATATGAAGCTGTTCAGTAATCTCGCAAGCAGCAGCAAGAGGTTCCACAAATACAACCTGCTCGTCTGACACATTATCAGGAACTTCAAAGAGGACTTCCAGAGGCATTGTAAAGTATTCTGCAAAAACTCCGTCCTTATGCCAAATACCTAAAGTATGACGGTTCGGGCAATGACGGTAAAGTTTTTCGGCACACCAGGCGCAATCAGGCTCTTTACATCCATAGCTTATTTCAGATACAACACGTTTGCCAAGCAGCGATTGGTCTTCATCATTAATTTCTTCAACAACTCCGACAGCTTCGTGTCCCAAAATACCTTTATAACCCATATACCCTTTTGTAATCTCGTAATCTGTATTACAAATACCTGCAAGAGTAACTCTAACAAGAGCCTCGCCTTTTTTAGGCACAGGTTTCTGATAGTCATTAACAAGCTTTAATTCTTCATCAAATACAACAGCTTTCATAGATAAAACCTCTCTTTCTATGAATTTATTGTATCATGAAATTTTACCAAGGATAATCGTCTGCAATTTCCCAACCGTCTATTACAATTAAGTCTGTACAACCCAATGAATTAGTTTTATTACACCAATCCTGTAACAACTCGTCTCTTGAAAGAGTAGAAAAAGTTATATAATTTGGGCCATATGAACCAGCGTATAACACTCCATCTTTTTGGGTTGTCAGTTGAGAACCTGCACAGTCGCCATTATTAAAACATGCTTCCCGGCTAAATAAATAAAATCTAAATATATCACGACCATCACGATTTGGTTTTTTTGTTCCGTTCACGTCAATTGTAAAACCTAACCCAGCCCCCCAACATCTTAATACTAAAATAGAACCATCACTCAGCATATATCCTCTGGAACCATCATTCGGATCTGTAAACAATTTATTCCCACTTATATCAGTTGGAGCACTGGTATCATTCCAACAATTAGAAGGTGGTAGGTTACAGGAACTTAGTATGCCAAGATATGGCAATATAGCTTGATGCACATCCTCGCAATTTCCAATACTGAATATCTGAGTAACATCTTTATCTGCCTTAAGCATATTTAATGCTTCATTAAAATTTGTATATTTCTTTTTTAACACATTAACAGTAACATTTTTTTCATATTTATTTATGAGTCCTGGCAAAGTCATAGCTGCAACTATACCAATTATACCAAGGGTTATTAATACTTCGGCAAGCGTAAAACCATCTTTATATATTCTTTTAATCATAAAATCCTCTAAAAACCTATAATATAGATATAATAGATATTACTTTATATTTCATTTTTTGTCAAATATTACCTTATAAAACATTTAAGACAAGTCATATTAATAATATCAATTTAATAACTTATGAGGTAATTTATGTCAAAATCTTACAAACTTAGGTATCTTTTTGCTGAAAAAATAAAAAAGTTAAGAACTGAAAGAAAACTTACACAAGCACAGCTGGCTGAAAAAGTTTCAGTAGAACCCAAACATATCAGCTGTATTGAAAATGGACTAAGTTTCCCTTCAGTCGATTTAATTGCAAGACTTGCAAAAGCTTTCGAAATGCCTCCTTATGAATTATTCCTTTTTGAAGCAAAACCTGAATGTAATGTATTAAAAAATGAAATTATAAAAATACTGAATAATGCCTCAGAAAATCAAATTGAAAAAATATATCTTTATACAAAGTTTGTAACTACATCATAACTGTTTAATTTTGTTTAATTCTTCTTTTAACTCCTGAACTTCATATTTGAGCCTGTTAAGTTCACATTTTATAGGGTCAGGAATCCTGTTGTGCATAAGCACTCCGTTTTCGTCACGTATTTTCCGGTGAACGACCCTGCCCGGGACACCAACTACCGTAGAATACTCCGGGACATCCTCAACAACCACAGAACCAGCCCCAACTCTTACATAGTCGCCTAATGTTATATTACCCAGCACTTTTGCGCCAGCACCGACAATTACACCATGACCAAGCGTAGGATGACGCTTGCCCTGTTCCTTTCCGGTACCGCCCAGGGTAACCTGCTGATATATTAATACATCATCACCGATTACGGTTGTTGCACCTATTACAACACCTTCACCATGGTCTATGAAAAAGCGCCTTCCTATCTTTGCTGCAGGATGAATTTCAATTCCGGTTATTATTCTTGTTATATAAGAAATTATTCTTGGAATAAGCGGAATATGCCACTTATAAATCCTGTGAGCAAGCCTGTATGCAATAAGCGCGTGCAGACCGGGATAACAGAGGATAACCTCTATTATATTACCGGCAGCAGGATCTTTATCATAAATGACTTTTATATCTTCTTTTACTTTTGTAATTCCGCGTTTAAGTATTTTTAACATTTTATTTTACCAGTTTTGCAAACTTGCGTTTTCCTGCCTGTAATACTACATCCTCTTCAAAGTCAAGAACATAAGCCATATCGGCAATTTTTTCGCCGTTCAGCTTAACACCGCCGCCTTGAATTAAACGTTTTGCTTCGCCTTTACTCTGAACGAATTTCAGTTCCATAAGTACGTCAATAATACCTTTTCCGTTCATGCCTGAAACTTCTTCTATATCGTCTGGAATGCCTTTATTTGAAACAACGTTAATAAATTCATCCTGAGCGTGCTGGGCACCATCTTTTCCATGGTATTCTTCAGTAACCATAAATGCTAACCGCATTTTTATATCACGCGGGTTGACAGAGGAATCTTTCAATTGCTGCTCTATTTTATTGATTTCTTCAGTCGGAACATCAGTTAAAAGTGTGTAATATTTAACAATTAAGGTATCCGGAATACTCATCAGCTTGCCAAACATATCTTTTGCGCTGTCAGTAAGCGAAATACAATGTTCCGGATATGTTTTGGACATTTTAACCAGCCCGTCTGTACCTTCAATAAGAGGGAGTAAAAATACCATCTGCGGATATTTTTTACCGTAAGCTTCCTGTATCTGGCGTCCTAAAAGAGTATTAAATCTCTGATCAGTACCGCCTAATTCTATATCAGCATCAATTTCAACAGAATCATACGCCTGCATAAGAGGATAGAAAAATTCATGAATTGCAATCGGCTTTCCTTCTGCATATCTTTTTGCAAAGTCATCACGAGTCATCATTTGAGCTACTGTAATCTGAGATGCCAGCTTCAGCATATCAACAAAGCTCATTTTATGAAGCCAGTCTGCATTATTAGTAACTTCAGCTTTTGAAACATCAAGAACTTTTGACATCTGTTCAAAATAAGATTTTGCATTTTCCTGAACCTGCTCTTTTGTCAATGCCGGTCTGGTTTCTGATTTGCCTGAAGGATCACCTACCATGGCTGTCGCGCCGCCGACAATCAGAACAATCTGATGTCCGAGTTTCTGAAACTCTCTGAGCTTTCTCATTACAACAGTATGCCCAAGATGTAAATCCGGACGTGTAGGGTCCATACCAAGCTTCACCCTCAGCGGCGTATTCGTATCATGTGCGTGCTGCAGTTTTACAGCTAATTCTTCAATACCGCCGGGTAATACTTCCGCACCTCTTGCAAGATGTGCTGCCTGTTCTATAAATTCCTGTCTTATTTCAACCATAAATCTCTCCTTTTAGTAAAATGATTATAACAAAAACAAAATTTCTTTACAAAACAGCAAAAATTTACAGGTTGGTGTTTTAGTATGAAAAAAAGGGAAATATATGAATATATCTTTTAGCGGAATAAGAAATACCAGTTGTGTCGTTGAGCGTGATAATGCAGATAGTAATATTACAACACGCTATATTAATACACAGTTAAAAGATGATGCAAACGGAAATGATTTAACGGAGTATAAAAAGCTTATCAGCAACAATAAGACTTTCCAAAATCCATATTACTCCAACTTTGTAAACATTGCCTGTGTTAGTAATTCAGGCGCTAATGTATTTATGCTGAACGGGAATATTATTCCTGAAACTGACGAATACCTTCCATTGTTTTCTTATATAGCAAAGCTTACAGAAAAAATTTCAAATATTCCTGAAAAGGATTTTGTAAATGATAGAAATTACATGATAAGCAATTATGTAGATTATGCTCTGTTATTGGATAGAAAACTTTCAACAGAATTAAAAACTCCTGTTGCAAACTATTTGGATAAAGTCCACAATCCTAAAAGCATAAAACTTTGTGCAAAAAGAATTAATAAATCTATGCAGGATACAATGATAAACTACTTTGCATAAAGAAAAAGGCTGTTTATAAAAAACAGCCTGATTAATTAAGAGCAATTATTCCAGTGTATTTAATTCTTCACGAAGAGTATTTATTTCCTGTTGATACTTATCAAGGAAAGCTACCCCGTCCTCATCATTACCGCCTTCTCTGATTGCTCTGATACATTTTAAGTCCAGCGCATCGAGTTTAGATTTTATTTCAGCAATTTTTGTTTCATTTTGTTTTGCCAGTTTAGCAGCAGCAAACTTTTCTGTGCCTGATATATCAACCAGAACTCCATCTTGGACCTCAAAATTTTCCATATGCGCATCGAAAAATGCCAAATCCACACCTTTAAGCTCCTTGGCTTCCGCCGGACAATTCCAGGCATTAGAAACAACATCGCCCCATTCGTATAGTTTATTATCTTTAACAACGTAAAACACTATATACCTCCTTTACAAGGGATGAAATAAAGACGATCAAGGCTGCTGCCGTTTGAATGCCTGTATTTATCCCCTTTAGATACAGGCATACTAAATGAACTTTGGCAGCCTCTATCATACCTGTTAACAAGAAACTGCTGTGAATTTATAGTAAGAAATGCACTGTAACCCTCCTGAGTTTCCGCATTAGCATACACACAACCGTCAGTTGTTGCTATATAGTCAGTATTCATGGCTTTCTGTACCATTTTAGAATAATCCAGATTACTCCAGCTGCAGATAGCAGGGACATCATTTTCTTTCAATAACGAAACCGGATTAACAGTAATAAGATTAGACACTGTTTCATCAGTATTCTTGTAGGTGGCAATTATAACAGCCGGGGTTTCTGTCCATTGTGAAGATGAAGTATTATAAATATATGTTTTATTTTCCAAAGGGTTAAACCACAAGCCTTTAGCCAAAACCGGAGCTTCCGGCGAAAATTGAAATACTTCTGCAATACCATGAGTACCGGTTGTCACATAAACACAATTGACTGTATCATTTTTAGCCGTAGTAATCTGAAAATCTTCTTCAACTGTATATTCAATACTTTTAACAGAGCCGTCGGTACTTCTTCCGTCGGGAATAAGGACTTTAAGCCCTTCTTTTATAGTAATTGAGTTCCCTGAATATTCAACAACACCGTTCGGGGCTTCAAGGATACAGTTTGTAAGCAGATTAGTATTTGCCAAATTTTTATCTGCCTTATCTGAATTAACAGATTCAACGGTTTCCTGAATTTTCTCGGTTACATATTCTTTATTCTCCTCGATTTGAGTGGCAAGCGCAATGAAGTTTGCGTTGACTTCCTGAGCTTTTGCTTTTGTTCCCGGAGTAAAAGAATAAGGAATAAGAGAATTTGACATAAATTTCCTTCCTATATCCAGGAACTAAGGATAAATAGGCGTATATTGTTATTATACCTTATACATTAAATTTTCGTCAAGCAACACTCTTCTCATAAGAGCCGAGAAATCTTAAAAATATAGTCTTTTCTTTAATTCTTGTGACTGTATCCAATATTTTTTTAGAACGTATGTGCCCGTCAAAATTAACGATAAATATATATTCGCCAAAACCTTGCTTGGAAGGACGAGAGGCAATAAATGTCAGATTGATATTATTCTCATAAAATATATTTAAAATTTCAAGAAGCGCGCCGGGCTTGTTTGCTGTTGAAAAAGCAAGGGAAGTTCTGTCCCTGCCGGTTTTTTCAGTTTCAAAATCCCCAATAAGTGCAAATCTTGTTTGGTTTGATTTATCATCGTTAATATTTTCCCTGAGAATATTAAGATTATAAACTTCCGCTGTTTTTTCGCTGCCTATTGCTGCATAAGTAAGATTATAATTTGCAAGACTTCTTGCAGCCTCAGCAGTACTTGTAGCCTCAATTATATTTAGATTACGCGGCAGTTCGTCATGCAAAAAATTCTGGCACTGTGCAAGCGCCTGAGGATGGGAAATTACGCCGGTTATACTGTAAAATTCAGTAGTTCTTGAAAGCAGGCAATGCCTGATGGGCATTATAACTTCTGAAAGAATTTTTATATTAGGGTTAGTGCTGAGCATAAGATTATCAAGGCTTTCCCTGACAGTGCCCTCAATTGAATTTTCAACCGGCAAAACCCCCAGCGTATTAGGATTTTGTTCAACAAACTCTATTACCTGGCGTATTGTCTGCATAGGAGTTGGATAAGCCTGAATATCGTATTTTGCACAGAATAAGTCTTTTGCCATCTCTGAAAACGACGCATTCGGACCTAAATATGCTATTCTTGAAACATTTTCAAACTTCATCATTTACTTAACTCCATATTTTAAATATAATTATAACCAAAAGAATAATTGAGGGCAAATTAATGGGAAATATAAAGTTTGGAACAGACGGCTGGCGTGCTGTTGTTGGAAAAGATTTTACAGAAGAAAATGTCATTACAGCATCTAAGGCAATTGCAAAATATGTCTACGACAATTTCGGATTGGATAAGACAATAATAATCGGCTATGACCCTAGAAATATGGCTGATGTATTTTCATACAAATGTGCAGAAATATTTGCAGACAACGGTTTTGAAGTTTTGTACAGCAGCGGTATAATTCCTACGCCTGTCCTTGCATATAACGCGAAACATCTTAACGCCTGCGCGTTAATGTTTACAGCATCGCACAACCCGCCGGAATATCTCGGGATAAAGTTTATTCCTGATTATGCAGGACCTGCCACAAGTGATATTACTGACGAAATAATGTATAACCTCGGCTCTTCAATAAAAGAGCATCTTAAAAAAGGTGAAATTAAAAAATACAACTTTAAACCCGATTACTTTGCACATCTAAATAAACTTATTGATTATAAAAAAATAAAAACTCTGCACACAAATATAATTTTTGACGGCTTGTACTCTGCAACGATAGGATATTTTGACAAAATTCTTTCAATGAATGAAATTCCGTTTGAAAGCCTTCATATGAAGCACGATATTAACTTTGGCGGAGGAATGCCTGAACCTAAGCCAAAATATTTAAAAGAACTTATTGAAAAGGTTAAATGTACTCCAAATTCAATCGGGTTTGCCAACGATGGCGACGGCGACAGATTTGGTGTAATAAATGAGAACGGGGAGTATGTTTCACCTAACGAAATTATTGCAATACTTCTAATACACCTCAAAAAGCATAAAAACTATACCGGACCTCTTGTAAAAACAGTAGGTGCAAGCCTGCTGCTTGACAGAATTGCAGAGAAACTCGGCGTAGAAGTCATTGAAACCGCTGTAGGTTTCAAGCATGTAGGCGAAGCGATGAGAAAATATAATCCTGTTATCGGCGGAGAAGAAAGCGGAGGTTTAAGCATACAGGGACATATCCCTGAAAAAGACGGAATACTTGCTAACTCACTTATATTAGAGGCAATGGCTTATGAAAACAAATCACTTGTTGAACTTCAAAAAGATTTGTATGAACTTGCCGGATGCAGATTTTATAATGACAGAATTGATAAACATCTGGAAAATACGGAAGAAATTAAGCCGCTGCTGGAAAAATACAAGCAGATAACAGAACTTGCCGGCTTTAAAGTAAAAAACACCGGCACTAAGGACGGTGTTAAATTATACTTTGACAATAATTCAAGCTGGATACTTATACGCCCGAGCGGAACAGAGCCGCTTCTTAGAATATATTTTGAAAGTGACAGCCTTGAAAAAATCGAAAAACTTAAGCTGGCGGTATTATAAACCGACCAGCTTATTAAACAATCTTTGAAGCGGTGAAATTCTGCGTTTAGCTTCTTCAGCATCTGCATGGATTAATTCTACACCGATTTCGTTATAAACATATTTCATAACATCATTGGTGCGTTCCAAATCATTTTCATATTCATTTCTTATTGCTGTAAGCTCTCCATGGTCTAAAAATTTACCGCCGCAGGCATAGCATTCATCTACCTGAATTTCCTTTTTTACACTTGAATAATTTTTAGCCATTTTTGCACCGCACGCTGGACAATATCGGGGCAGAGATTCATCAACAGGCTTAAAATCATTATTTTCCACAGCCTGAATAATATCATCTATATTTTCATGTTTTTCATCAAACATTTGAAACTCGCGGTTATCAAAGAAAATTCCGCCGCAGCCTTTTGTACAAATATCAACATTCACTCCCTGCGCAGGTACAAAAATCTTTTGCATTTCAGTACCGCATGCAGGACATCTTAAAGTTTGGTGTGAATCAGCCATTATTAACCCTCCAAATTTACCGCTTTTATCTTAACATATCTTAATATATCTGTCAATAAAAACAGTATAAAGACAGGATTTTTGACGTTTGAAATTCTTTATAAAATAGATGAAAAATTTTAATCGGTAAATCTGTATTTAATTAATGCAATAATGGCATGGAAACCGTCTTTCCAGGTAATTTTTTTCCCTTCAGAAAATTCTCTTCCGTAATATGAAACCGGCAATTCATAAAGCCTTGCCCCTCTTTTTAAAACCTTTGCAGTAATTTCAGGTTCAAAATCAAATCTATTTGATTTAATTTCAATATCTTTAATAAAATCTGCCTTAAAAGCTTTGTAACAGGTTTCCATATCAGTCAAAGTCGAACCGTAGAGGATATTTGTCAATAATGACAAAAATTTATTTCCTAAAAGGTGGGTAAACATAAACGAACGTGAAGGTTTGCCTCCTGCCAATCGTGTTCCGTAACATACATCAGCATGCCCGTCAAGTATAAGCTTTATCAATGGAGAGTAATCTGAAGGGTCATATTCAAGGTCAGCATCCTGAATAACAATAATGTCGCCTGTCGCATTTTTAAAACCTGTTCTTAAAGCCGCTCCCTTGCCCTGATTATAATCGTGGTAAAAAACCTTATAAGGCAATTTTTGATAAATATCTCTTGTGCCATCGGTTGAATAGTCATCAATAAGGATAATCTCTTTTTCCAGCCCGCAAAAATCAGCGTTTTCAACCTTTTCCAAAATTGTTTCAAGTGTTCCGGCTTCATTATAAACCGGTATTAAAATACTAATCTTTTTCATCCAAACTCCAATTAATTATGTAACAAGATTATGTTTATACTTTGTCTTATTTCAAAAAATATTGTATAATAAAAACAGATGATTGTAAAAGGAATTAAGTAAAAAATGGAACAAACCGTAAATCTGCCCGAAGAAGTTAGTGTTAAAGGAAAAGAACTTGTATCAAAAGGGTTAATGCTTATTGAAAACAAAGATTACACCGGCGCAAGAAACATTCTCCTTGAAGCCCAGGATTTATTCAAAAAAAATAATTCAACAAAAGGACTGTCAATTTGCCTAAGTTTAATAGGCATGGTTGAATATTTGAGTGACAAAAATAATTACAGCAAAGCTCTTGCTTTAATTCATGACGGAACATCAATGGCAGAAATCTGCAAAGACCGTACTGCAAAATTATTTAATGAACTTTCACTTGGAAATATTAATTTTTGTGAAAGAAACAATGATGTTGCACTTCTTCATTACGAAAACGCCAGAAATATCGGAATAAAAAATGATGAATATTCACTTGTAGGATATATTCTCACAAGGATTAAACAGATTAAAAGCGGACTGGAGT
>HF989732.1:47514-70216 GCA_000431315.1 Brachyspira sp. CAG:484 | reverse complement strand
GAGTTTACTCTGCCTATAAAAAGCGATCCGCTTGTATCTCTTGTAAAAATAGGACGTTCAATTAATGCACTTACGGATATTAACGTCTTGTTGAAGGTAATTGCAGAAGAAACAAAAGTTGCAATGCAGGCTGACAGATGTTCTGTTTTTATGCTTGATAAAAAGAAAAATGAACTCTGGTCAATGGTAGCGCTTGGAATGGACAGCCAGGAGATAAGATTTCCTGCGGATAAAGGGCTTGCCGGCTATGTAGTCAGAACCGGAGAATCAATAAATATTGAAGATGCGTATAACGATAACCGTTTTAATCCGGAAGTTGATAAAGAAACAGGCTATAAGACAAAAACAATGCTCTGTATGCCTATTAAAAACAACAACCAGGAAATTATCGGAGCATTCCAGGTACTCAACAAAATTGATGGTGTATTTACCAAAAGTGATGAAGATTTGCTTGCAGCAATCGGCGGCAGTGCAAGTATTGCATTGGAAAACGCCCAGTTATTCGAACAGCAGAAAGAACTGTACAAAGAACAAAAATTGCTGTTTGAAAGCTTTATTAATACACTTGCAGCCTCAATCGATGCCCGCGATAAGATTACAGCAGGTCATTCAAGCCGCGTAAAACTGTATTCTATGCTTATTGTTGATGCTTTGAACATGGATGAAAAAATGAAAGAAATCATTGAAAAAGCAGCAACACTGCATGATATAGGCAAAATAGGAATAAGGGATTCCGTTCTGCAAAAAGAAGGAAAACTTACGGACGAAGAGTACAAACATATACAGGAACACGTACAGATTACACATAATATTCTTGATAAAATCTGTATGACAGAAGACTTTAAACTTATAACCGAAATTGCCTGCTCACACCACGAAAAATATGACGGAAGCGGTTACTACAGACATCTTAAAGGTGAAGAAATCCCATACGGCGGAAGAATTTTAGCCGTATCAGATGTATTCGATGCGATAACCTCCCGACGCCATTATCGTGATAAAATGCCTATAGTAAATGTTATAAGTATTCTGTTAAAAGATTCGGGTACTCATTTCGATAAAAGTATTGTTGATGTGTTTTTAAGTATACCGGCAGATAAAATCGTAAGAGTATTTTTAACAGAAAACCATAACAGTTTCAAACCCGAAGACAGCGAACGTTTGAGCCGCTATAACCTGTTGGATATTTATCACTTTTCAACAGATGAAAATGCAACAGAAGAACAAAAAGAACTTGTAAATCTTTTCAATTACTATTATTCTGGTAATATAGATAATAATAGTGAGGGTGCTTAGTTTCATGGGAAAAAAAATACTTCTATCTGCAATATTATTAATAAGTCTTGGCAGTGTCCCTGCCTTCAGCGCCGGCGGCTTTGATGCAATAAAGCCGGCAGACCCTCTTGCAGAAGAACCTGTTTTTAATACCAATCAGGGCATCCAGCTTTCTATACCTAAAAAAGCAACTCTTACAAAAAATGATGTGCATAACCATTATGCCATTGCGCTGGAAAGATTTATCCAGTGCAACGTAAAATCATCTTATGCAGATTTCAAAATGTTGATCGAAACAATCGTGCCGAATGACTATGCTTACATGAAAATGGCAATGAATATGGCAGATCTTGGTTTTTTTAATCTTTCAGAACTTGCACTTTCAAAAGTATCTGATGACAGTATTTCAAATGTGCTTCAGGATGATATAAAACACTTCTATTTTCCTGTTTTTAAACTTCAGCCGAAAGATGAAGTGTATCTTGCAGAAATGTTTTCGAACATTATTTATAATGACCAGTGCAGAGAGGCTGTAGCTGAAATGCTGAAAAACCAGCAGCTTCTGTCAAACTCTGATTATGCAAATTACCTTGTTGCCCTTGGCTCTTTAAAAGCAAACAACATTGATGATGCACAGAAGTACATCAATAATGCGATTGAAAAAAATCCGCAAAATTTAAACTACAAAAAGTTAAAAGCGGAAATAATGCTTCAAAGCAAAAAACCTAAAAATGCCTTGAAAATTGTTGAAGATATTAAGCAGCAGCCGCTTTTATCAAAAGAATTTATAAATAAAGTAAATTCACTTGAACAGTATGTGCTTTACAAAACAGTAAAACAAGACCCTGAAAAAAAATATCATCTGGCATATTATTATTACTATGAAGGCGAGCTGACAAAAGCAATCCGTACTCTTCAGGGTGCAGTAACTCAAAAAAAGAAATATAACAAAGATGTCTATGCGCTTACTGCAAAAGTTTATTATGATATGAAAGAATACGAAAAAGCCGAAAGCTTTGCAATGAAATCCAAAAAGCTTGATAGTTCTAATATTATGGCGCTTATGGTTTTAGGCGACATCAGCTACAGAAAAGGCGACTACAAAACCGCGCTTGGATACTATGAAAAAGCTGCTTCAAAAGAAAAAAAATCAACAGAACCGGAAATAAAAACAGCACAAACATGCGAGCACTTAGGCAAAACCAAACAGGCTAACGAAATTTATACGAAAATATTAAAAGAACGTTCTGATTGTGCTATGGCATATTATAATGTCGGCCTTAACGATAAAAGCAGGGAAACAGAATACTTAAAAAAAGCGGTATCTCTTAATATTGATTTTGTCGACGGCTGGATTGCACTTTCAAAGCTTGCAATAGACAAACAGAACTATACTGCAGCAAAACACTATCTTGCAATTGCAAAATATATTGACGAAAATGATTTTAGATATTATTATTATCAAGGATTAGTCTGCAAAGCCCAGGGACTGATACAGGATGCTGTCTATAATTTCAGAAAAAGTCTTTCTATCAACCCGGACTTTAAACCTGCTAAAGAGGAATTAAGCATATGAAGCAAAATATTTTGATTGTAGAAGACCACGAATTAACCAGATTTGGCTTGAAAACTGCATTTGAAGGCGTTGATTTTGTCGGAAGCCTTTATGAAGCGGATTCGGCAGAAACTGCAATTGAAATATTTAACAATAACAAAATTGATATTGTTATCATGGACCTTGGACTGCCTGTGATGAACGGGATTGATGCAACAAAAAGAATACGTTCCTCAAATAAAGATGTAAAAATTATTATTTTAACATCCCATAATGATGAAAAAGAAGTTTTAAACAGCTTAAGAGCAGGCGCAAATGCGTACTGTTCCAAAGAAATTAACCCTCAGCGTCTTATTCAGGTAGTGCAGTCTGTTGCTGACGGTGCAGCCTGGTTTGATCCAAGTATTGCACATATAGTACTTAGAGCAACCACAAACTCACCTGTTATAGACAGCGAAAACAATGCAAAATCATACGATTTAACCTCAAGAGAAACCCAGATATTAAAGCTTATGACAGAAGGCTATAGTAATATGGAAATAGCCCAGATTCTTGTAATCAGCATTAATACAACAAAAGCCCACGTTGCAAATATTTTACAAAAACTGGAAGTCGATGACAGACTTCAGGCTGCATTAAAAGCATTAAAGTACAAAATAGTTTAAAAGGAAAATTTGATGTCTGAATTAGCGAATATTTTGTTAGTTGACGACAATCCTAAATATTTGAAAGACGCCCTGCCTTTTTACGGTTATAACGTACAAACGGCAGCCGACGGAGTTCAGGCATTGAAGCTCCTTGAAAAAAATAGTTTTGATTTAATTCTGCTTGATGTAATGATGCCAAATATGAATGGATGGGAAACATTAAAAGCTGTAAGAAAAAATCCTGAAACAAAGTACACCCCTGTAATTATGATTACAGCAGTAAACGAAGAACAAAAAATGATTTCAGGCTTGAAAACCGGCGCTGATGATTATATTATAAAACCATTTATACTGCCTAATCTTCTTGCCAGAATGGAAGCTGTTCTAAGACGTTCTAAATGGCAGACCCAAAGTATAAAAACAAATAATTTACCTTTTAGTACAAAGAAAAAAACTGCCCCGCTTACTAACCGAGAAAAGGAAGTTCTTGCACTTGCTTCGCAGGGCGCTAATAATAAAGAAATAGCAGAAAAGCTCTGTTTAATGGAAGTAACCGTAAAAAGTCATATGAATAATATTTTCAAAAAACTAAATGTTACAAACAGAACCCAGGCTGTATTACTTGCAATGAACTCAAATTTAACAGACTAAAGAATTTTTATAATAAGGAGAATAGAATGATAGATTATACAAAAGAAGAATTAGTTGAATTACTGCGGAAACATCCGGAAAAATTTAATGAATGGAAGTATGAACAGGAAGAAGTAGATTTGTCCGAAGTTGATTTTTCAGGGATAAATTTATCTGAAATTGACTTTTCAGATGTAGACTTAAACTCAAGTTCATTTGCAGACTGTGTTTTGTCTTTTGTAAAATTTAACGGGGCAGACCTGACATCTGTAGACTTTACAAGAGCAAAAATTATAGAATGTGATTTTACGGAAAGCCTTCTAACCGGTACTGATTGCAGTTATGCAGAAATGACTTACTGTAATTTTACAGATGCAGACCTTGCCGGCTGTATATTCTCCGAGAGTGACTTAAGCAACTCAGATTTTAGCAGCTCTTACAACCTTCATGCCTGCCGTTTTGATGAAGACACAATCTGGCCTGATTCAGAATATCTTCCTGATGATTTTGATGCAAGCTACAAGGATGATTTATCATCTTTAAAAGATGAAGAAGATTACGGAAACAGCGATTATTAATAAATAAGCTTAAATACTAAAAAAGATGTTCTCATAATTAGAACATCTTTTTTTATGCGTAAGAGCCTTTTGTATTAAAACCAACTTTGTTTGATTTTTGTATTCTTGCCAAATCTGCCTTACGTTTTTTCTTTCTCTGATAAGAAACAAACATTCTCTGTTTTTTATCTTCAACTTGCGAGTCTTTTTGTGTAAACTTTTGTCCGACCATCTGGGTAGCACTTCCGGCAACCTGTAAACCACCATTGATTAGTGCCTGCTTAGTTGCAGCTTTTGTAGCCTCAGCTGCCATTTGTGTACTTATATTAGCCGCTGTCTGCTTCATCATTTCACCGGCTCCAGCATATGCAGCATCAAGTCCGCTACCGGCTAGGGCAGCAAGTGAACCTGTTGCCTGTTGCGCCCCTTGTTCTGCCACAACAGTTGTTGCCTGCTGTACACCTTGTTCAAGAGCCTGTTTGCCGCCTTCTTCCGCTACAGCTTTACCGCCTTCTTTTGCAGCACCTTTTACAGCTTCGGTAGCTCCGTTAAGTTTTACCGGACCGCTTGCAAAACTCATTGCTGCTGCACCAACGCTGACCAGCGCACCCATGAAATTACCGTTAGCAACATCAATTGCTGCATTTGTAACATAACATGCAACTTCACCGTATTTACCGATGTTGAACATTACCAGACCGGCTGCAGCTGACCAAGGCATAAGCATCAAAGCCTGACCTGCAAATTTTGTTCCTGTAAAGACATAACCCACTTTAGTTACTGTACCTTTTAATTTTTCGTTTTTCTTTACAGATTCTTCCTGCTGTTTTTGAAGATATTTTGCTTCGCTTAGTTTTACTTTATACAGTTTATCAAGTTTTTTGGTTGTCTTAATACTTGATTTCTGTAATTTAGTAATATTAGAACCATTCTTGGCAACACGTTTTTGTAATTCCGGGAACTGAGCAGAAATTGTCTGAATTCTTGCTGCAGATTCTGATGCAGCGGAAGACGCTCCTGCTGAAGAAGATGAATTTGAAGAAGATACTGTCGGAGTTGACATTTGTCTTGGAACAGCAGCTCTTGCAGAATTAGACTGAACAGCTCCGGCGGAAACGCTTCTTGCAGATATAGCAGGACTGCTGATTGCAGCAACCGGTGTAACTGGCTGGACTGCTGCTGATTGCTGAGGTTGAGCTTCTGCCTGAGGCTGCTGTTCAATTGATTGGATAATTGTTTGAACTTCAATTGCCAGCTGTTCCATCTGCTGGTTAGCTTTTTCTATATCTTTGGTAAATGTTTTTATACGTTTTTCATTTGCTTTCAGGTTTGATGTTTCTTTTTTTATCTGCTTATCTGTAGATTTCTTTTCTTTAGAGTATTCTTTATCTTTATCTTTTGCTTCTTCACCGTCTTTTTTAACATCTTTGCCCTGTTTTTCGACATTTTTGCCGTCTTCCTCTGTGACTTCTTTCTTTTCTGAGCTGTCTGAGGAATCTGTCTGATTGCTGTTAGCATTATTTGATTCGACATTTTGAGGGAGTTCGCTTGATTGAGCTCCGCCTTCTGCCTGTTTCTTTTCTGCATTTTTCTTAAATGCTTCATCGAAGTCTTGATTCATTGTGTTAACTTCTTTGTTTGTATTAGCAATCTTTTCATTCAGAACACCGGCATATTCAGTAGCAAAAGAAGCCAGAGGTAAGGATTCAGACAGTCTTGAATTAGAAGCATTTGCATTAGCGATAAGAATTTCACCGCCGTCAATTGCATCACGTCCTGCAGATTCGCCTGCCTTGCCGTAAAGAAAATCGTATTTTTGTTCTTTTGACATTGCTCTGAACCAGAAGGTATTTAGCAGTGATTCTCTGTCACCAAGAACAGATTTTGCGTACTCTTTGCCTTTTTCTACAGCCTGCTGACCGTACTGGGAATTCTCAACAGTAGTATTAATATCCTTTTCGAGTTCTGAACTGAAACCTGTGAGGACATCAACTTTATCCTGCATTTGAACAATATATTTACCGTTATCTGCACTCAAAAGCTTGCCAAGCTGGTCAAACCTTGTCATCTCTTTCTTACTAAGGTCGTTGCCTGACTGAACTTTTTTCAGCAGAGTGTTATATTCTTTCAGAGCATCTTTTAATTCTTTTTCAAGTTTTGCATCTTCCTGTTTCTGGTTTTTCTTAATCTGCTGCACCTGTTCTTTAATAGGTTGTAAAGCTTCTTCTGCCTGTAACATATCCTGGTTTTTGGAAGAGCAATCTTCAACATATGCTCTTGTTTCAGCTTCAAGAGGATCTTCTGCTCCTGTTGTAGGAGTTGTTTCGCCTGTATCGGTAGAAGGAGCGGTTTCTGATGTTGTATCAGCCCCTGCTGCGGATTGAGCTTCATCTGTTGAAGCTGTCTGCCCGTTTGTAACTGCGGCATCAGGCTGCTCTGTTTTTGTTTGCGGTTGTGCAGACTGGTTTGGAGGAAGTGGTATATCCTCTTCTCCTTGCGGATTTTGGGTTTGAGCCTGTTTTTGAGCGGATGTATCTTTTTCAGAAGCTTTTGATACATCTTTTACTTCAAAAGATTGTTTAGCTGCAATTTCAGAAAGAGCAACATCAGCATTTAATTTATGCTGAACATCCATAGTATCAAAGTATAATCTTGTGTTAATTGTGGCTGTTTCTGTTGAAAGGTTATTACCCATAGCAGCAAAGTAGAAGCTTGCCTGCATACCGCTCAAACCTATATTTTTATTATTAGGCAGATATGCTTTCTTTTCACCGCCTTCAAATGTAGAAAGTCTAAGACCAACATCTTTCAACTCATCCCCAATGCGGTTGTTAGTATCAACAAGGTTTGAAACCTTATCTATCTGCATTAAAAGGTCATCTATGTCAGCACTTAAGCTGTCAGCCTTTGCTATAATATCATTCTGCTGAGCGTTTAATAATGTTCCTAATTCTTTGTAGCGCTTCTGTTCAACATCTGTTAATGCTTCCCCGTTCTGGAATTTTTTATCAAGAGCAGTCCATTCGCTTTTCATATCTTCCATTTTATCTAGAGAGAGCTGTTGTTGTCTTGAAATATCGTTCTGTTTTGTTTCAACCTGGGCACTTAAAGGTTTTGCCTTTTCAATTTCATTTTTGGTTAACGCTTCCTGTGCCTCGGCTTTTGAAGCAAAAGCCTGCGCTTTCTTCTGAATATCTGATTTTGATTTGCTTTCTGTATCATATTCAAGATTTTCAAAAGTATTTGAATCTTCTGATTCTGTTTCAATCTGATAAGATGTAGTATCTGCATCCTGCATTGCATGAGCCCAGTCAAGAAAATCATCCGGAATTAAAACACCGTTTTCTTCCATTGCTATAATTTCCTGATAAGTATACTGGCTCCACATAGGATCATTAGGTTTGCCGTTATTAAGTCCGCAAGTTGCAGCCTGCAAACCGTATTTTAAAATATTAGCCTGTCTTTGCGAAATTATACCATACGCATATTGATATAATTCGGCTTCTGATAAAGAAGCATATTTGCCGTCAGGATCACTTTTCAACGCATTAACAATAGCATCCACATCAATATCTTCGCCTTTTGGAAGATATTTATATGGCTCTAATTTGTTTTTTAATTCTGATATGCTTTCCAGCATCAAATATGCCTTTCTTTTCCTTAAAAGATAATACTATCTGTTACGTATATCGGCATAAACAGGTGAAAACTTTAGATAAAAATAAATTTTTGTTACAAAACTAAATTAAAAAAGAGCCTTTTATGACAAACATAAAAGGCTCTTAAAATTATTCAGAAATCTTTATAAATGTTTTTCAATATTTGATACAATTGAAGTTTTAGGCATCAAGCCGACCAATCTTTCAACAGCCTTACCGTTTTTAAAAACAAGAAGGCTTGGAAGTCCGCTTATAGAATAGTTCTTAGCAGTATTAAGATTTTCGTCTGTATTTAACTTAACAAACTTAACTCTGCCTGTAAATTCATCAGCAACCTCATCTAAAACAGGACCAAGCTTTCTGCAAGGACCGCACCATGGAGCCCAAAAATCAACTACGACAGGAACTTCAGACTGAAGAACTTCCTGTTCAAAATTTGTGTCATTAATATCTATTGCGTTTGACATGATTTCTCCTTTACTTATTTAACACAGGGTATTTTATCACAGATTTTTTTTTTATGCTATTATCTTAATAGAATTCAATAGGATAAGAAATGGCGAGAAAAAAAATTATAGAAATAGTCCTTGATACTGAAACCACAGGACTGGATTACACTAAAGAAAAAATGGTTGAATTTGCCGCTGTTAGACTGGAAAACGGCAAGATAAAAGATGAGTTTCAAACACTGATTAATCCTGAACAGCATATTAGAAAATCAAGTATGGCAATACATGGGATTACTCCTGAAATGGTAGCTGATGCTCCGACTGAAGCAGAAGTACTGCCTAAGATTATGGAATTTATAGGTGATTATCCGATTGTAGCGCATAACGCTATTTTTGATTTTACATTTATAAACGAAGCAAGCAAAAGAGTTTTTGATAAAGAAATTTCAAACCCTCGGATTGATACACAGCAGATGTTTAAAGAGGTGTATCCGGATCTTGATTCTCATGGTCTTGAAGCTCTTACTACTAAATTCAAGGTTCCGCTTACTAACCACCACAGAGCTATGGCAGATACAATGGGGCTGGCGCTTGCTTATCCTAAATTAAAAAAATTATATCTGCAAAAATATGACTGGGAACAAAAGCAGCTTGACAATGTTGAATATCTTTTTGAGAGATATTTAAGAATACAGCAGACAATTAATACATTGCAATCAGAATTACAGGATTTGAAATCCGTATTTAAGCTTTATTTTGAACAGGGTGGATCGCCTATTGTTGCACAAACAGGGGAAACTCTTGTTTACAATTCAAAACAGACTTTCGGGTATGATCTTCACCAGATAAAAGATGTGCTGGAAGAAGTTGGAGCATTTGATAAAGCCGTAAAATTAAATACCGGTTTTGTAGACAGACTTGTATGCGGCTACAGGCTTGATGAAGATAAAAGAGAAATCATTAAAGATGCAAGACAGGAAATAACAGAAACAAGAAATATACAGATTATAAAAGCAGGGAAGTAACTATGTTGGAAAAAATAGCTCAATTTTTTAAGGAACCGCCTGTAAAAGAAACTATTCAGGATAAGGAAAAGGTTAAAAGCATGTATTCTCATTGGCGGTTGAGAATATTTTACGCGTGTTTTATCGGATATACAGTATTTTATTTGTGTAAAAAGAATATAGCTGTAGCGCTTCCCGGGTTAAGCGCTGAATACGGATACTCAAATACAGAACTGGGGCTTTTGGGAAGTTCTTTATACTTAACATACGGTATCGGAAAATTTGTAAACGGAGTATTAGCTGACGGCTCAGATGTTAGAAAATTTTTACCTACAGCTCTTATTATGACTGCTATTGCAAATATTTGCTTTGCACTGTCTGCAGTATTTATTACACCGGGACATGTTTCATTTTTCGGGTTGCCTACAAATACTATTTTATTGTGGTTATTTGTATTTTTCTGGGGTGCAAGCGGATGGTTTCAGTCAGCAGGGTTTCCTGCAGTAGCTAAAAGCTTAACCTACTGGTATTCAAATTCAGAAAGAGGAACAAAATGGTCATTATGGTCTTGTTCTCACCAGGTAGGAACCTTTTTAAGCGTAATTATATCAGGATTTTTGGTTGCACACTGGGGGTGGAAAATGGCGTTTTTTGTTCCGGGAACTCTTGCAATTCTTGTAGCAATCTGGCTTTTTGACAGATTACGCGACAGACCGCAGTCATTGGGACTTCCTGATATTGAAACATACAACGAAGAACCAACTGCTAAAAAGGCTGATAATTGTACTGAAGATAACCGTTCTTATGTAGAAATTTTCAAACAGAATATTTTATATAATAAAACGATCTGGCTTCTTGCTATAGCTTACATATTCGTTTACATAATAAGATTTGGTGCAGAAGATTGGATGATAAAATATCTTCATGAAGCAAAAAGCAATTCTCTTGAACTTGCTGCAATGAAGCTGAGTTCATTACCGCTGGTAGGTATTGCAGGAACAATTTGCGCCGGTATAATTTCAGACAAAATATTCAAAGGTCAAAGAGCACCGGTAAACTTAATTTACCTGGCAGGTGTTGTTGCTTGTCTTATACTTTTGAAGTTTAACACGATAAGTTCAATTGACTTTGTACTTATCGGCTTATTAGGAGCCTTCACATATGGTCCGCAGATGATGATAGGCGGTCTGTGCGCAGTAGAAAGCAGTTCTAAAAAAGTTGCATCAGCAGCCACAGGCTTTACAGGAACTTTCGGATATATCGGAGCAGTGTTATCTGCAACAGGAACAGGATTTATGGTAGATAAATTCGGCTGGAACGGAGCAATTGTCTTCTGGATATTCTCCGCTGTAATTTGTATTGCAATATGCACGATACTAATGATAGATGAGAAAAAGAAAAAACAAAATTCATAATAATTTATAATAAACACAAAAAGCCTCTCAATAAGAGAGGCTTTTTTACCAGGGATAATCGTCCTTTATCTCCCATCCATCCTGCATTATAACGGCAGAACAATATATATTACCCCACTCGGTAGATTTTGTACAATAAGATTTAAGCAAATTTTCTCTGGTATCAGATAATCCATAAGGAAGCCATTTACCTTTTGATGTATCAAAATAAAACATAAATAAATCCCGCCCCCACATATTTGGCTTTTGTTTTCCATTAATATCAAAACGACATAAAACATCTGTTAAATATAAATTCCCTTCCACTGTAGTAGAATTAAGATCAAAAGTTAATAAAACCTGATTTGGCAGTTCTATAATATAGGCAGAATTATTAACTCCGGTAAGATTACCATTAGAAATAACTTTTCCATTTAAAGTAACATAACCTTTCTTAAATCCTACTTGGGCAAGTGATTTCCAACCATAAACTTTAGCTCCACTCAAATAAGGAATTATATATTTTTCTACCCATAAACTTGTTGCATTTTTCATATTATTTGCGCTTTGTCCTTTTGAACTGTCCCAATATTTTGGTTCATCATAGTCTTTCTGAGCTAACAAAGTCGCCTGCGAAAGCATACTGTAAGCCTGTTTTAACCTGGTTGCAGTAACTTTTTTTTGATGCTTTTCAATTAAAATAGGCATTGTCATAGCCGCAACTATACCTATTATACCAAGAGTAATCAATACCTCTGCAAGGGTAAAACCAGATTTAATAGTTCTTCTTCCGGCGGCGCAAAATGGTTCATTGCCTGCGCCAATGCCTCTTAAGGAGCTTAAACTACTCTGCCCCCCCCCCGAAAATCCTTATCATTACTGCGTTTTCCATAACTTAATCTCCTTTTTTTAGTTGTAATGTTTATTTTTGTTTTTTAAGGGAAAATATTTATTTATTTCTTTTTCTTTAAATAAGGAAATATATTTGTTTTCTCAAACACGCTTCCACTCCGTTCCCGCTATCGTTTCGAAAAGATATACTGTTACTATAATAATAGACATTCAAATGTTCTGTTTTTATTATAAACTATTCTGCACTAATATTCAACTGTTCAGGCTGCGGAATGGTAAACCAGAACGTACTTCCGCTGTTTAGTCTTGACTTAAATCCGATTTCACCGCCATGAGCTTCTACTATCTTTTTGCATAAAGCAAGACCTATACCTGATCCCTGCTGGCGTTTTAAGACACTCCGGTTAACCTGGGAAAAGAATGAAAATATTGTGTCGTAATCTTTTTTCCTTATACCATCACCGGTATCTTTTATTTCAAATACAAAATCATTATTCTCATCCAGGTATGATACTATTGTAATTTTACCGTTAAGCTTATTAAACTTTACAGCATTTGAAATTAAGTTATAAATCAGCTGCTTAAACCTTCTCAAATCAGCGTTAATCTCTACATCAACTACTGTGTATGAAAAATGAAGATTTTTTGATTTAACAATCTCGTCAAAACTATAAGAAATATCTTCAATAATTTCTTTTGTCCTGAAAGTTTCTTTATGAAGCTCTAGCTTGCTTATTTCAGCACGCGACATATCAAGTATATCCTGAATTAAACTTAGAAGAAACTTCGCACTTTTTGAAATATTATCAATATATTTAAACTCATCAGTATCATCAAGACGGTCTTTTAATATATCAGAAAAACCAATTATTGAATTAAGAGGAGTTTTATACTCATGAGATATACTTGCAAGAAATTGAATTTTCTGCTTATCATGATTTTCCAAATCAATCCTCAAAAGCATAATTTCAAGCCGCGCACTTAAAAAATCAGTAATAATCTGAAGCATTTCTCCAAAGTTATAATTAAACTCAATACGTCTTCCAATAAGTGCAAAGTAACCAAGCAAAAATCCCCGCACTATAATAGGAATAATTATTGTCCTCTCCTTTGAAAGATTTTTAAAATAATCAAGAGTATCTTCCATCTCATAATTGTTGGAAAATAAATCTTCTCCCAGTGTAAAAATTGTTTCTACACTCTTTTTAACATCAGTTTTTTTATTTATATCCGGTGTATAATAAATTTTTTTGACTGAAACGCTGTTCAGCTCCTGATTTGGCAGATAAATCCAACCGGCCTGCGCCTTTGTAAACTTTAAAACTCCCTGCACTGTTTCTGCACACAACTCTTTTACTGTATCTATAGTATTAAGTTTTTTCAAAAATTTACTTAAGAATTTTTCATGTGAAATATTCATTGTATAATTATAATATGAAAAAAAATTCCGGAACAAAAAAATTATTTGTAATTTCAGGCTCATCAGGTGTCGGCAAAGGCACTGTACTGAAAGGATTTCTGGCGAAAAACCCCAATTTTATGCTCTCCATTTCCTGTACAACCAGAAAGCCGCGTAAGGGTGAAGTTGATGGTGTAAATTATTTTTTTATTTCAAAAGAAGAATTTCAAAACTGCATTGATAATGATAAATTCCTTGAATGGGCTGAGTTTGCAGGAAACCGCTACGGCACAAAGAAAAAATACATAAGGCAGTGCCTTGATGAAGGTAAGGATATTATTCTTGAAATAGAAACAAAGGGCGCTCTTCAGGTAAAAAAACAAATGCCGGAAGCTGTACTTATTTTTATCTGTCCACCTTCTCTGGAAACACTTGAAAACAGACTTAGAGGAAGGCATACCGAGGATGAAGAAACCATCCAAAAGCGCCTGCACGAAGTTAAAACAGAACTTGAGCGCGCCGAAAACTTTGATTATAAAGTTGTAAATGATGACCTTGATAAAGCAATCGAAGATTTAGAAAGAATTATAAACGGAGAACAATAAAATGTTAAGCGGTAAAAATATCCTGATAGGGCTTACCGGAGGTATTGCAGCTTACAAAATCTGTGAACTTATCAGAATGTTTAAAAGAAATAATGCAAATGTACGCGTAATATGTACGCCAAATGCTCTCAATTTTGTAACGAAACTTACATTGCAAAACTTGAGCCAAAATGAAGTAGGCATTGAAGAATTTGAAGTTGAAGACTTTAAGCCTGAGCATATTTCTTATGCCGATGAAGCTGATATTATGGTAATTGCTCCTGCTACAGCCAACACAATTTCTAAAATAGCAAACGGAATTTGCGACAACCTTTTAACCTCTGTTGTCTGCGCCTTTAAAAAACCTGTAATCATTGCCCCTGCAATGAATTGTAATATGTGGGAAAACCCTGTGATACAGGATAATATTAAAAAGCTTTCCTCCTTAGGATATAAAATCCTTGAGCCGGAAAACGGATTTCTTGCCTGCGGATATGACGGTAAGGGCAGACTTTGCAGTCTGGATAAAATATTTGATGAAGTTTCAATGCGTCTTTTATCAACTGTGCAAAACAAAAAAAAATATGTAATAACTGCCGGCGGAACAATTGAAGATATTGATCCTGTCAGGTATATTTCAAACTATTCATCAGGTAAAATGGGGATTTCTCTGGCAGATGAAGCATTTCACCAGGGCAACGATGTTGTACTGGTTACAACAGTGGATGTAAGACGACCTTATAAGGTAATCAAAATAAAATCTGCCCAAGAAATGCAGCAGGCTGTAGAAAAAGAATTTGCTGCTGCGGATTTTGTAATTATGGCAGCAGCAGTTGCTGATTACAGGGTTAAAAACAAATCAGAACAAAAATTGAAAAAGACCGGGGAAGAAAGCATTACGCTTGAACTCGTTAAAAATCCCGATATTTTACAGGAACTCTGTAAAAAGAAAACCCATCAGACTGTAATTGGATTTTGCGCTGAAAGCGAAAACTTAATTGAAAATGCTAAAGAAAAAATTCAAAAAAAAGGATGCGATTATCTAATAGCAAACGATATTTCAAGGACTGACATAGGATTTTCAAGCGACTATAACGAAGTTTTAATTCTCGATAGAAAAGGCGGCCTGAAAAAACTTGAAAAAGCCTCAAAATCCGATATTGCACTGGAAATTCTAAAGGAAATCCATGAATAAATATGATGTTATAAATAAAATAGAAAAATTTGCACCTCCGGAACTTGCAGAAGAATGGGACTGCTCAGGATGGGGTGTTGATACCAGGAAAGCAGAAGTCAGGAAAATAATGCTTTGCCTTACAGTTACAGATGATATTGTAAAACAGGCACTGGAAAATAATTGTGATATGATAATTTCCCATCACCCTTTATTTTATGTACCTTTAAGCTGGAATAAAATTGATATTTACAGCGCCCACACAAACCTTGACCGGGCAGACGGGGGAACCACCGACACATTAATATCAGAACTTGGTTTAATGATAAACGAAAAAGATGACTTTTTGAGGTTTGCAGATGTGCACACTAGTGTAGAAGATTTCTGCCAAAAACTGTCTGAAATTTCACCAAATTTACGTTATGTAAATAATAAAAATATCCGTTGCTTAAAAAAAATTGCTTTTTGTGCGGGAAGCGGCTCTGAATTTATTAATGAAGCATATGAAAATGGGGCAGATGCTCTTGTAACCGGTGACATAAAATTTCATACCGCACTCGAAAGTCCGATTGTATTGTTTGATATTGGGCATTTTGAGAGTGAAATCCTTGTGTTAAAAGTATTTGAAAAACTTTTAGAAGGAATAAACACACTAAGAGCTGTTGAAAAAAGCCCCTTTAATCACTTTAGGGAAAATAATTATTGACAATAAAGTTTTATCATATAGAATTATAGATGTGACCAATATTGGGACGTCGCCAAGTGGTAAGGCAGCTGGTTTTGGTCCAGCCATTCGGAGGTTCGAATCCTTCCGTCCCAGATTTTGAAAGCTCTTTAATAGAGCTTTTTTTTCTTGGAGTACCAGATGAAAGTATATAGTATAACAAGTCCTAATATTACCCTGCCATACAGCGGCGGAAATAAAAAAATTAATACAACTGCTCCTATTGCAAAACAGCAGAGAAGTCCTCTTCATGAAAGCCTGAATACAACAGGAGCATGGTTCGCTTTCGGGGTCGGGTTAGACTGGATTTCAAGAAAATTCAGCTTTTTTAAATCTCCAATGAAGAATTCGCTTGTAATTAACGGAACTATATCTATTGCTGCCGGAGCTGTTACTGCATACAAAGCTATGTCTAAAAAACAATAGAAAACTAATATTCTTCACCGACTATTTCAAAAATATTCTTTTTCCATTTATTGATTCGATAAGATACCATTTTTTTACTCATCTTTTTATAATGAGGTCTTATATCGACGTCTTCTGAAAGAAGCAATTCATATCTCTGCCGGATTTGTGCTGCATAACGATAAATTAAATCATAGCCAAAATCAACAATTCCCATCATCTGCATATCAAAAACCGGTTTTGAAATTGACTTATACATAACTGTTTTATTAACATTAGGGGTTTTCATATTAACACAATTTTTAAAAGCATTGTCGCCAAAAACAAGAATATTTGCATCTACAGCTTTTTTAAATGCAAGCTTTAATTCCTTTTTCTTTTCTGTACTCAAAGGCTCTATCATCATTCTTTCATAGTGCAGATCCAAAAAGTTATTCATCATACCGTTATATTTTGCCATATCCTGATACAGTGCAAGAAAGCGTAATACGTACTCTTCCTTCTCCATACGGTCTGCTTTATTATTCTTAAACAATCCGCTGAACGGTTCATATAAAGCAAGTTCGCGTATTAAATCATTATATGGACCGCTATAAATACAATTTCTGATTTCCTGGTGATTTAGCTGAACTGCTCCTGTATTATATCGTTTAAAAAATTCAAATAAAACTTCCTTACTCTTAATATTATAAAAACAGCTAAAATACAATTTATAGTTTAAAATCCGATTTTGTATATCCGGAGATAATTCTGAAAAATATTTATTATTTAACTCCGAAAAATTATTTTTACTTTTAAACGGAAATAAATTGTTAACAAAATTTTCAATTGTGGTTAATCTCTGCTGCCCGTCAATTACAATTTCAAAATTCTTTCCCTCTGCTGCATAAATATAAATACAAGGTATTGGTAACCCTAACAAAATAGAATCAATCAAACCGGATTTTTTTTCATCATCCCAAACGTAATTTCTTTGGAAATAAGGCTGGATAATAAAATTTTTATAATTACATATATCCTCTATAGACTTAGCATACAGCTCGGTTTTTACAGGCTGTTTTAGCAGTAATTCAGATACACGAATACCGTTACATGAAACGTTATTATCCATAAACATATTATAAAGTAAACAACCAGACATAGCAATCAAATGTTTTTAAACAGTATAATTAATCATCAATCACTTCTAAAACAAGTTTTTTCCAGGTATCAATCCGCTGTAAGGTTTTTAATTTGCTGCTATGCGAAAGATTTTGCTTAATTTCAGAAGAATATGCCATCATATTTTCAAAACTGGCTTTTATTTTATCTCTGTGTCTGATTATAAGCTCCAGATCAATATCTGCAAACCCCAGCATCTGCATATCAAAAACAGCTCTTGCAAATCTTCTGTAAAAGCCTTTTACTTTTGTGTCATTTGATTTAAAAGTTATAAAATTTTTAAAAGAATTTTTCCCAAATACAATAATACAAGCATCTACAGTTTTCATAAATATTCTTGTCAAATTATTTATATTGCTGGTAAGTTCCTCTGGATTAGTTTCTTGAAGCTTAAGCTTTTTGCAATAATAATTATCGAGTAGCTGCTGAGCATCATATGTATATGAAGTTAAATCTTCATATAACGCTAAAAACCGTACAATGTATTCTTCCTTTTGCATACGATCTTTCTCAAATTTAAATAATTCTTTGAAAGCATCATACCCAGATAAATTTCTGATAGCATCATTAAATTGACCGCTGCAATAACAATTTCTTAGTTCTTGCGGAGTTAAAGCAACGCCGCCGGTATTGAACCTTTTAAACATATCTAAGACTATTTTGTCATCAGCAACATTTGTAATATTTACAATATGGAGCGTATAATTTAAAAATCTTACTTTAACATTATTAGGTAATTCATAAAAACGTAGACCATTCAAATAAGCATTTAATTTTAAGCCGTCAAGAGGAAATTGGTTTTTAACAAATAGCTTGATTGTTTTCAATCTTTGTTGTCCATCAATAACAATCTCTTTTATTTCATTAGAATCCTGACGTGTATATGTATATATTGTCGGAATTGGAATTCCCATTATAATTGATTCTATAAGCCTTGATTTTCTTAAATCATCCCAAACATATCTTCTCTGAAAAATGGCTGAAGAAGAAATCTATCAGTATTTCTATAATCATCTAATAACAAATCGTATTTTTTAATTCCAACTTTATATCTTCTCAAATCAATAAAATCTTCAATATTACCCTCTTGTGGCAGAATAATTTTTTCCATGTATCTGTATTCATCAACAGACACGTTACGTTTTCTGCCGCGTTTTTTAGGTGAGTTTTGCTTTTCTTCAATATCTGCAGAAATTTCATCTTTTTCTTCCATAAAATCCTTTTCTTCCATTTTTCCCCCGATTTTTACCAAACATAGGCGCCTATATTTTTGCATTCCATGATTATTAGTATATACAACCATATCATATTTGTCAATAGAAATATAATAACTAGAATTTATTCAAAAATTATAATAATTACCCTACAAACTATGGACAAAAACAAATCTCTTTGGGAAAATAGACTTTGATATTTCGATATTTAAATAAGGAGAATAGGATTTATGAATATGTTTTGTTTTCAATGTGAACAGACCGCACAAGGCAAAGGCTGCACTGTTACAGGAGTATGCGGCAAAAAAGCCGACACAGCAAATTTGCAGGATGAGTTAACCAATACACTTATTGAACTTGCAAACTGTGGCGAAAAGAATGAAACAAATACAGAACTTCTTATAGAAGGTCTGTTTACTACAATTACAAATGTAAATTTTGATAATAAGTCTATAATAGCTTTTACCCAGAAAGTAAAAGATAGAATTAACTGCGATAAAACTTTTGATATTAATTCTGTTTGGACAGCAGATGAAGATATTAGAAGCCTTAAATCATTAATTCTGTTCGGGTTAAAAGGAATTGCGGCTTATGCACACCATGCAAGAGTTTTAGGATATAAAAATTCTGATGTGGATGAATTCTTTTATACAGCTCTTCAGGATATATCAAAAGACTTAAGTGCAGAAGAACTTACGGCACTGGTGCTCAAAACAGGAGAAATAAACCTTAAATGTATGGAGCTGCTCGATAAAGCAAACACAGAAACTTATGGAACACCTGTACCAGTCAAAGTAAGTACAAATATAGAACCAGGACCGTTTATTGTAGTTACAGGTCATGACTTACACGACCTTGCACTGCTGCTGGAACAGACTAAAGATAAAGGTATTAACATATACACACACGGAGAAATGCTCCCCTGCCATGCGTATCCGGAACTAAAAAAATACCAGCACCTGAAAGGAAACTTTGGAACAGCATGGCAAAACCAGCAGAAAGAGTTTGATAACATCCCGGCTCCGGTATTATTTACGACAAACTGTATTATGCCGGTAAAAGAGAGTTATGCCGATAGAATTTTTACAACATCAGTTGTTGAATATCCTGGTATGGTTCATATCGGCGAGGATAAAGATTTCACTCCTGTGATAGAAAAAGCTCTTGAACTTGGAGGGTATAAAGAACTTCAAAAAATGACAGGTATTAACGGAGGAGAAATACTTACTGTAGGGTTTGGGCATAACACAGTTTTATCTGTTGCTGATAAAGTTATTGACGCAGTAAAATCCGGAGCTTTAAAACATATATTCCTTGTAGGCGGATGCGACGGCGCAAAGCCTGGAAGAAATTATTATACAGAATTTGTTAAACAAACCCCGCAAGATACTCTCATACTAACTCTTGCCTGTGGAAAATACCGGTTTAATGATTTAGATTTAGGTGATATAAACGGAATTCCAAGATTACTTGATATGGGTCAATGCAATGACGCTTACTCAGCTATAAAAGTTGCAGTAGAACTTTCGAAAGCCTTTAACTGTACAGTTAATGAGCTTCCGCTCTCACTTGTACTTTCATGGTATGAACAAAAAGCAGTTTGCATTCTGCTGACACTTCTATATTTGGGTATTGAAAATATAAGGCTTGGACCGAGCCTTCCGGCTTTTGTATCTCCTAATGTTTTAAATCTTCTTGTAGAAAAGTTCAAGATTAAACCTATATCTACTCCGGAAGAGGATTTAAAGGAGATATTAGGCTGAAGTTTTAAATTTATAATTAATAATTCTTAAAAAAAATTTGACTGATAGCAGCTCTAATGTTGTAAATTAAAAACAGGAGGTAATATGAAAAAAATATTAGCGTTATTAACAATTACAGCATTACTAACAGGAGGTACTATAGCAATGTCAAATGAATTAGAACAGCCCTTTAAAAAAGGAGAAATTAACCCTTACAATAAATACTTTACAGGAACCACTTATCTTACAAGATTAAGCGAAAATGACGGTATTTGGAACTCCTCTATTGCAAACGTAACCTTTGACCCCGGAGCCAGAACAAACTGGCATAAACATTCCGGAGGTCAAATTCTCCTGGTAACAGCCGGAGAAGGACGCTATCAGGAAAAAGATAAACCGGTGCAAATTTTACATAAAGGTGATGTTGTAAGAATTCCGCCAGATGTAGAACATTGGCATGGAGCTGCCCCTGAAAGTATGTTTGCACACATTTCAATAGAAACAAATCTGCCGGGAAATACTACAACCTGGCTTGAACCTGTTACAGATAAAGAATATAAGTAATAATAAGAAAGGATGCTTATGAAAAGATTTTTGACAATGCTTGTGCTGCTTTTATCAGCTCAAAGTTCTATTGCGTCAATGGATGCTATAAAAGAATCCAATCCTGATTTATATATGATTAGCAGCAGATTTATTAATAAAGATGCCGCTGAAAATATAAAACTAAATGATAAAGAAAAAGGTTTAATTCCTATTGTTGTTTTGACTGTAAACCAGCAGCCGGATTTTATGGAAGAATATATACAAAAAGCATTAGATACAGGAGTTTCTCCAGAAGAAATTCTGGAAGCGATATATCAAACAGCACCATATGCAGGAATACCTAAAGCAGTAATTTCTGCCAATACAGCAAGTAAAATTTTTAAAAAGAATAAAATAAAACTTCCGTTAAAAAGCCAGAGTACAACAGATGCTTCAACCCGCTATGAAAAGGGACTGGACACTCAGGTTGAAATATTCGGCGAAGGTATAAGAAATATGAAAGCAAATACAGCAGATAATCAGAAACATATACCGCAATTTCTTTCACAATATTGCTTTGGAGATTTTTATACAAGAGGAGCTCTTGATTTAAAAACAAGAGAACTCCTTACAGTCTGTATGCTTGCAGCGCTCGGAGATACAGAAAGCCAAATAAAAGCCCATATTCAGGCAAATATAAAAATGGGTAACGATAAAGAAAAATTAATTTCTGCGATTACCCAATCATTGCCATTTATAGGGTTTCCAAGAACACTTAATGCGTTAAAATATTTAAACGAAATAGTACCAGAACAGCAAAATTAATCTAGTGTTGCAGCTTTCCACAGTTTCAAAGCCGCCGAGAGCTGCTAACATTGAGGAATTTTCCCGGACAAAAAAAGAGTTCATTTTATAAAATGAACTCTTTTTTAATTGTTTTACAGATCTTTATCAGATTCTTTTATAGGAGCGCCGATAACCCTTTCAACTTCGGCTGCGTTTACGTTATAATTTAAAACATTTGAATAATAATCAAGCTGTGCATTCAGATAAGAGTTTTCAGCATCTTTAAATTCAATTGCATCGCCAAGACCTACCTGATACCTTCTAAATGCCTGATATTGACGTTCTTTAGCCTGTTGGAGCGCCAGTTTGGAAACATCAAGGCTGTCGTGGGAATTTAAGAGATTTATATATGCACTCTTAACTTCAAGATAAACATTTTGTTTTTGCTGTTCATAATCAGCTACATATTTTTTGTAAGTAGCATTTGCCTCATCTACCTGCTTTTTCAAATACATAAGATTAAGAGCAGAGTAGTTTAACTGAACGCCGAATTGATACCCGTAATCAGAATCAATCTGTCTACCGCCCTGACTATATGAGCCGAATGCGCTTAAATCCGGTGCAAATGCACGTTTTGCACTTCTCACATTCATTTCAGCAGCGTCCATAAGCTTTTTAGAAGCAAGCAACGCAGGACGGGATGCCTGTGCTGTTGATAATAAATCTTTAAAATTTACATCATAAGCTTTTGTATTCAATTTATCTTTTAAAACAACACCTTCCAATTCAGGAATACCTACTGCATTTGCAAGTTCGGCAGCCGCAAGCTCAAGAGTATTTTTTGCTTTAATCAAATTAACTTTTGCGTTACCAAGGTTATATTCAGCAGTTGTCACATCTATTTTTGCTTTTCGTCCAATTTCGTATTGTGCACGAGCTTGTTTTAGCTGGAGTTCAAAATCTTTC
>HF989732.1:47185-47500 GCA_000431315.1 Brachyspira sp. CAG:484 | reverse complement strand
GCTGGAGTTCAAAATCTTTCACTGTATCTTCATAGACAGTTTTTTGTATTTCTGCAAATATAAGATTATAATAAGCAACTTTTACATTATAAATAACAAGCTCGATACTTGTTTCTGCATCATATCGTGATGCTTCATAATTTCTTTTAGCCATGTCAGCGGCAGCCTTTGTTTTTCCGAAATCAAACAGAAGCATATTTGCAGATAATGTCGGAACATAATACATATTGTATTTCTGGCTCATCATTCTTGAATATGATCCGCCCATTGTCATAAGTGTGTCGTTTCTTGAATAACTTGTTCCGGCATTCAGTG
>HF989732.1:0-47158 GCA_000431315.1 Brachyspira sp. CAG:484 | reverse complement strand
GGGAAATAATTTGACCATGCCTGACCTATTCTTGTTTTATAAATTTCAGCGTTGCTGATTGCTGACATAATTGTCGGGTGGTGTGTGATTGCAAGCTTTATACAGTCGCTCAAAGTTACCTCACCGTTCATATCAGCGTATTCAATCTGGCTGTTAATTACCGGGAATTTTGTTTCATACATGCCTTCTGCTTCTTTGGATGATTCCTTTTTGCTTTTGGCATTTTCAGCATTTTTTCTCCGCTCTTCGCGTTTGTTAACCTTTTTCTTTTTCTCTGGTTTAACAATATGTATTTCCTCCGGTTTTTTGGCAATATTAACATTGGCTTGTTCAGCCTTATCCTTTGCCAGAACAGAAGCGGAAGATATAGTAAGAACAGAGCATATTAAAACTAAATTCAAAATCTTCTTCATCTTATTGAAATCTCCAAATCTTTTTCAGTAATTTCTTTTTTAGGGAACAGGTCAACAAATTCCTGAACAATTACGTAGAATGCCGGTGTAAGAACTGCACCCAGTGTAGCTGCGGCTATCATACCGCCAAATACTGTTGAACCTACAGAAATTCTTGAATTAGCACCTGCTCCGGCAGCAAACAGCATTGGCAATACACCTATAATAAACGCCAATTCAGTCATCATAATCGCCCTGAATCTTAGTTTTGCAGCTTTTATAGCAGCATCTTTAACGGAAAGTCCATGTTTTTCGTGTTCTTCTTTTGCAAACTCAACAATCAGGATTGATTGTTTAGCCGCAAGACCTATTAATGTAATCATACCAACCTGGGAATAAATATCAAATGACTGGTTAATCATCATCTGGAATATTAACGCACCAAGCGCCGCAATTGGTGAAATGAGAAGTACTGCAACCGGAATTGTATAACTTTCATACAATGCCACAAGGAATAAGTATACAAATACCAGAGCCATACCGACAATCATCGCAGTCTGTCCTGAAGCCTCACGTTCTTGAGCTGATGTACCGGACCAGTCAAATGTTATATCAGAAGGCAGAACGCGTTTTGCAACATTTTCCATTGCAGTCATAGCATCACCGGAACTCTTTCCTGCTGCCTGCTGTCCCTGAATTTGAACTGATTTATACTGGTTGTATCGTGAGATTGAAGCTGTACCTACAGTCTGTTTTAGTTTTACAACAGACAGTATAGGAACCATTACTCCATTTGTATTTTTAACGTATATGCCGGACAAATCAGAAGCTTTATTTCTAAAGTCACTTTCAGCCTGCATTTGAACCTTAAATACACGGTCATATTTGTTAAAGTCATTTACATAATTAGTACCGAGCATTGATGACAGTGTTGTATAAAGTTCCTGCAAATCAATATTCTGAGCCATTGCTTTTTCGTAATCAATATCAACAATATACTGAGGCACATTTGCCTGGAATGAAGTATATACACTTGATAAAGACGGATCCTGGTTTGCCGCTGCAACGAGTTTATTAGCCCAGCTTTCCTGTTCCTGAGGAGTATATTCACCCTGTGAAAGCATCTGGAATTCAAACCCGCCCATCATACTCATACCATTAATTGCAGGCGGTGAAAATGCCACAATAGAAGCTTCTTTTATAGTTGATGCGACTGCTCTGATTTGATTCAAAACAGCTACATGTGACATATCAGTAGCCTGACCTTTTATTTTTCTTTCAACCCATTTAACAGGATTCATTTTTCTCTCGCTGTAATCCAGAAGCTGAATAATTACGTTTGCCTGGTTTACAGCACCATCACCGCCGAATACGGTAAGTTTTTCAGGGTTTACTCCCGGTATGTCTTTAATTTGTTCTGTAAATTTTCTGGCAACATCTTCTGTTCTGGAAAGTGATGCACCATCAGGAAGAGTAATACTTGCAATCAATACACCCTGATCCTCGTCAGGAATAAATCCTGTTGAAATTGTTTTAAATGAAATTAATGTTAATGCAATGATAGATATATAGAATATTGCAACCAGTTTTTTATTGTAAACAAACTTTGTTACATATTCCATATAGAAGTTTTCAATTTTCTCAAATACTTCATTGAATTTTACAACAAGAACAGATGTTCTTCTGTTTATTCTTTCTTTAATACTGTCAATATGCGCAAGCCAAGGGTATTTTGAATAATCTCTTGCTTCTTTTTCATGACCGAAGAAATGAGAACACATTGCCGGAGATAATGTCAACGCACAAATTGCAGAAATAGCAATTGATACGGCAATACAAACTGCAAATTGTTTATACATAACACCGGTCATACCGGTCATAAATATAATAGGAACAAATACAGCCATCAGCACCATTGCCATTGCAACAAGAGCAAATCCTACCTCTTCCATAGTAAGCTGGGTAGCAATTATTGCAGATTTACCTTCATCAATATGACGTTTAACGTTTTCAATAACAACAATCGCGTCATCAACAACCACACCGACAGCAAGTACAAGCGCAAATAACGACAACAGATTAATCGTCATTCCCATAACTTTAAGGGCAAAGAATGTACCAATCAGCGAAACAGGAATTGTAACACAAGGAACAAGTGTTGCCATTCCGTCGCCAAGGAATAAATAAATAATTATAACAACGATTAATGCGGTCAGAAGAATTGTAAATTCAACTTCCTTCATTGATTCGTGGATAAAATCAGCGTCATCTTTTACATATAAAATTTTTATACCATTTGTAAGTCTTGAGTTTAATTCATTAACATTAGCCTTAACTGCTTTTGAAAGGTTAATGATATTAGCGTCAGGCAGTTGTGAAATAACAACAACCGCAGAAGGCTTACCGTTTACAAGCCCTAAGTTTGAATAAGATTCTGCACCAAGTTCAACTCTGGCAATGTCCTTAATTTTAACATTAGAGCCGTCCATATTTGAACGAATAATTATATTTTCAAATTGTTTAACATCATCAAGCCTGCCCGGTGTTTTCAAGGTAATTTGCAGCGCCTGATCTTCATCTGTAGGTAACTGACCGAGAGCACCGGTTGCAACCTGAGTATTCTGGTTTTTTATAGCAGAAGCAACTTCTCCGGTTGAAACGTTTAACCCTGCCATTTTCTGTGGATCAAGCCATATTCTCATTGAATAATTTCCGCCGCCGAATACGTTTACATCAGCAACACCTTCAACACGTTTTAATTCATCTTTAATATATATAGAACCATAATTTGTCAAATCAAGCTGTGTCCAATTGCCGGATTCCGGATACAGGGTTAAGATAATTGCACCAGACCCTGAAGAACGGCTTATAGCTGTAACACCTGTTCTTTGAACGTCTTCCGGAAGCTGTGACTGAACCCTTTGAATTAAGTTCTGTACATTCATCAGGTTAATGTTCTTATCTGTTCCAACTTTAAAGTACAAAGTCAAAGAATAACTGCCGTCAGTAGATGTTGATGACATATATGTCATATTTTCAACACCATTCAGCTTATTTTCAAGAATTGTTGCTACTGAAGACTCAATAACTTCTGCACTGGCACCCTGATAGTTTGCAGAAACTCTTACCTGCGGAGGTGTAACATCCGGATAGCTTTCCTGTTTTAAGCTTAAAAGAGAGATTAAACCTAAAATAACTATACACAGAGAGATTACAAGTGCAAATCTCGGTTTTCTTATAAAAAAGAACAGTTTATCTTTGTCAAATACTTTTTTCATTAATTTCTACCTGCTACTTTTCTGACTTCTTAGTTTTATCAATAATTTTCAACTTCTGACCTTCAGAAGAAATATTCTGAATACCTGAAACAACAACCATATCAGAGAGATTTAAGCCGTTATTTACAACCCAGTTGTTATTTATATTTTCAGAAACTTTAATATTTTTCTTAACAGCTTTATTATCTTCAACAGTCCAGACATAGTATCCGCTCATAGCATCACCTTTTGTACATGACTGCGGAACAGTTATAAACTTAACCAGTTTAGGAGCGGTAAGCTGAACTTTCATATAAGCACCCGGAACAAGCCAGCTTTTTGAATTATCAAAAGTTGCTCTCATATAGACGGATCCGGAATCTTTATCAATTTTATTATCTACAAAATTAATTTTCCCTACTTTGTCATACCAGCTTCCGTCACTGAATTGAACTCTAACTTCAACATCTTTAAATTCATCGCTGGCTTTGAGCAATTTTACAAAATCATCACCTTTCAGACTGAAAGTAACATAGACAGGATTTACACTGGCAATGTTAACAAGCGGACCTGAAGTTGCAGTAACATAGTTTCCTTCAGTAATATTAACTTTACCAATCCTTCCGTCAATCGGGGATTTTATAGAAGTATAGCTCAAGTTAACTTTTGCAAGTTCAAGCTGTTGTCTTGCAGCATCAAGAAGAGCTTTGTTCTGGTTTCTTGCAGCAAGGCTGGAATCAACATCTGAACGGCTAATCAAATCTTCTTTGATTAAAGCATTCGCTCTGTTTAATTCCTGCTGTGCGTTTCTCAACAATGCACTATATTGGTTTACATTTGCAGCGGAATTATTAACCTCAATCTGGTATTCACGCGGATCAATCTGGAAAAGAGTCTGACCTTTTTTAACAAAATCACCCTCTTTAAAATACTTTTTCAATAAAAATCCCGGAACTCTTGCAACTAAGTCAACAGAATATTTTGCCTCAACTCTTCCGGTTGATTCTGCAGATACATTTACAGATTCCAAATGCGGAGTATCAACCTCAACTTCCTTAGGCATCATCATTGCCCGACGTTGTATAATACCTGAAATAAAACCAGAGGTTTTATTGTATATAATAGGAACGATAATTACCAACAGAATTAATACTGCCCATTGTTTTCTTGTTAAACTGTATTTCATACTCTTCTCCAAAATTAGTTGTAAGTTCAAAAACGGTAGATTTTTCTACCAATATCGTACAAAAACTAATCCGCCATTGTCATCCACCATATAAAGTACTTCATAAAAAAGAGGTTAAATTAATAACCTCTTGAAGCAATACTAATATTTTTCAAAGAAATTTCTCTCCTCAAATCATCAATAAATTCCTGCCTGTATAAAAACCCCAGATGCGAACCGTTACTTAAAAGAAGGGTTTTGTCTTTTGAATACTGTTTCAAACGTTTCAGCTGGTTATGATTTACCAGATAATCGTCAATTGCGTGATAAATTTTATAGTTGTTATTATTTTTCAGATAATCTGCTATTGAATGCAGGCTTGCATCGTAATCTAAATCCTCAATAGTAGAATAAGCATCCGATAGCAGGTATTTTTCAGCATAGTCCTGATAATTTATATTATTAATCGAGTTGTAAAAATCATTACATTTTTTACTTTTGGACTTTTCTTCTATTGCAAAAACCACATCCGATAGCTTCTGGTGCATAATAAAACCGGTGATGAGTTTAGCCTCAGCCTCCGAGAAAGGAAGTGCCGCAATTTTTGTATCTGGATTTTCCTCTTTCATCTTATAAATACGCATAACTTTAGCAGCAGTTACGGCAATTTTGTTTTTAAAATTATTATCTGTATTTTTATTCCATTCTTCGCTGTTTTTATCAATCTGCTTCATTGCATAAATAAGTTCAACAGGCGGATTTATAGAGATAAATTTATCAATGCCGAGAGTATTATTTTTGGCTTCTTTATCTGCCAGAAAAAGGGTTTCGAGAGCTCCGAAAGAAGTGCCGATAAGGACTTTCCTGCTGAAATTACAATCATATTTTGCCTGAAGACTATTGATAATCTTTGCCGTAACTGATTTTAAATAGTCAGCATCCTGTGACGGGATTCCCGGTTTGTACTCTTTTGGCATACTTTTTACAAATTCCCAGTGGAAATGGCTTCCCTGAATTATTACAGAATACCCTTCTTCAAAAAACAGTTTTGCAAGCACAACCGAATGGTAAGACATGATACCTTCACCTATAGAAGGATAAATAATAGCAACCGGAGAATTTTTATCTTTTTGCATAATATACCTGAACCTATACTCTTCCCGTTCAGGATCAATTGAAACAGATGATGTTTTGATTTTTTTGCTGAAACATCTGTTCCACAAAGAAAGTTCATTCCAAATTGAATCGTTTATTCCCGGCAAATCAAATAGCGCGGTGCGCATTGCATCTACAACCGGATTTTGCGGATTGTAGTCAAATAATATCATGTCAGCAAGGAGTTTTGAATTTTTATTGTCATAACTTTTCAAGATAATATCATCGATATTTGCCCCGCCTTTTAGAATATCATTCAGCGCAATTTTATCCTCTCCGGCAGGAACTTTCTCTTCCTGCTGAACCGTAACCTTAATTTCGTTGTCATTATTCATATCTACAAGTTCGTTATTGTCAAATATAGATATTTCAGTATCAAGAACTTCTTTACGGTCAAGGTTTGAATTTTTGATAAAATTATCCAATCCATAAAGTTTCCTTGCAACTTCATACGGATCCGCATAGTTATTTTCAAGAACTTTAGCAAGCGGCTGAATTGCTGTAGATTTATTCAAAGTAAGCCCGGCCTTAACAAGAGCAATAACAGGAGTTGCAATATAACATGAAGGATTTAGAGCAGCATCAAGAGCCTTGCCCGCAAGTCCTCTTGGAGTTGTGGAAGCTAAAACAGGCACTACAAGATACGGTCCGCTTTTAATTTTACATTTGGCAAGAGCCTGCTCCATATCCTCTGCAACCGGCTCGAGATGAAAAAGTTTTTTGGCGGGATCATAAAGTCCGCCTAACCCGATTGTAGTGTTTGTAAGAAACCTCAGGGTTTCACGTCCTGATGCGGGGAAATCACGCTGGATAAGACAGCTTGTTAATCTTATAGGATATTCAATATTTGAACAGGCACATTTTATCCTGTCCATACCATATTGCGGCATTATAGAAGCATATAAAATATGTACCGGTTTGATAACAAACTTGTTCAATTTTGAATTAAATGTGAACATTTTTCTGTTAAACCCTTCAAACCTGTCATTGCCTAAATACTGATAAGCGTAATCAGGATATTTAGCATTCTGTTGTACCGGGGTTTCTCCAGCAAAGACAAGATTAAAATTTAAACATAGCAAAACAGCTAAGATTGCAAAGTGTCTGGTATTTTTTAGCATTTTTCCTCTTACTCTAATTTTCAAAAAATATTAACAAATTATGTCTTATATTGATTGCAGCCTGTAAGAAATTGCATTGCTCAATGAGGTATTTAAAAGATGAATTATAATAATTTTACAAAAGTGTAAAAGTAATATATAATAACAAAATGATAACTATATTAATAACCGGCTCTGAAGGTTTCTTAGGGAGCCGTTTCACAAAAGCATTTTGTGAAAATAAAAAATATAACATAGTTACTGTTGATACTAAAAAATTCTGTTCAGATATACCAGTAAAACACTATCAAACTGATATTAAATCACAAAAACTCGAACAGGTCTTTTTGGAGAATAATATTGACTGTGTAATCCACCTTGCAGCACAGGTTTCTGTGAATAATTCGGTAAACAACCCGCAGCATGATGCCTGTGAAAATATTATTGGAACACTAAACCTTATAAACTTATGTAAAAAGTATAATGTCAAAAAAATTATCGGAGCATCAACAGCTGCAATTTACGGAGATTCCCAATCACTTCCGATAAATGAAAATGCAATACCAAATCCGTTATCCCCATATGCTGTTTCAAAACTCGCAATGGAAAATTATATAAAAATTTCAGGTATTGATTATATTATATTCAGATACTCAAACGTCTACGGGGATGGACTTCTTAGAGATGGGGGGGGGGGCAGGTGTAGTAACAAAGTTTGTGAACGGAATGCTGCATAACGAAAAGATAATTATATATGGCGATGGTACACAAACAAGAGATTTCATTTGTATTGATAATGTTGTTGAAGCAAACTTGCGCGTACTTGAAACAAATATAAAGAACGAAACTTTTAACTGCTCAAGCGGAATTGAAACCCCGATAAACTTGCTTTTTGAAGAATTATCAAAAATTACAGGTTACAACCAAAAACCTGTTTATATGCCTGCCCCAATTGGCAGTATTAACAGAAATGTTCTTGATAACAGCAAAATCAAAAAATTTTATTATCCTGATATTGACTTAAAAACAGGGCTGTCAAAATTGGTGAAAAATTATATGGAAATAAAAATATGAAAATCGGAATATTATTTATAGCAACAGGAAGATACATCTGCTTTTGGAAGGATTTCTACAAGGCTTGTGAAAAATATTTATTAAAAAATCATGAAAAAACATATTTTCTGTTTACTGACGCAGAACTCAAAAAGATACCGGATAATGTGGTTCTTGTAAAACATAACTGTCTTGGCTGGCCAAATGAAACACTGCTGAGATTTGAAACATTTCTAAAAGTCGAAAAAGAGCTTGAAAAAATGGATTACATCTATTTTATTAACGGAACAATGAAGCCAGTTTCAGAAGTCGGTGATGAAATTCTGCCGACAGAAGAACAGGGATTAATGACAGTTGAAAACCAGTGGAGGTATAAAGAAGAACCGGATTCTTATATAAATTATGAAAGAAATCCGGAATCTACAGCATATATACCATACGGAACCAAACATAAAGATGTAATGGGAGGTTTTAACGGCGGAACCAGCAGAGCTTTTTTAAAAATGGCACATGAACTGGCAGTAAATACCAGAAAAGATTTAGATAAAGGAATAATAGCAGTATTCCATGATGAAAGCCACCTGAATAAATACATACTTGATAAAAATGTACTTATTCTGCCGCCAAATTACGGCATTTTAGAGTTTAACCCGCTTTGGGAAAGCTCATATAATTACTGGAACAAAGATAATCTGGAAGAATTTCAAAAAGATATAAAGATGATTATTCTAAATAAAAATTCCCCCCGATACGGAGGATTTGATTATATGCGCAGACTCTCCGACAAAAAAAGTTTTACAGTTAAAGATTATTTTAGAGGCTTCTTCCGTAAAGCATTTAATTTCATGAAAAACAAAATTATGAAACCAATGTTAAAAAAAGTAAAAAAATAGAAAAAAAGCCTAAAGTTTTTAGTAACACTGCCGTAAGCCATTATATATATTAGTGTGTAAAGGCAGAAGATGGCAGATCCTATTCAAATAAACTTATATATTAAATCACTGGGTTTAACAGGTAAAGAAGCTGACTTAAAGCGTAAAGAGCTGGAAAATTTAACAACAGAAGAACTAAATCTTCTAATTTCCGGTAAAAAATCTGCTGCCGAAACCCCAACCTGGGGGCTTGATAATCTGAAAAATAAAGAAAATTACTCTGGTGAAAAAATTTTCAGTTTCAAGAATGATTACGGTATTATGGGCTGGGAAGCAGAAAAAAGCAGCTCCCCAAAAACAGAAACAGAAGAAAAAACATATACTCCGCAGGAAAAACTGGAATTAAGAAATTTTGCAGGAGAGTTTATTTATAATTCAACTGCTAATGCAAAAAATGACATCGAAAACTTTAATAAAAGTATAGGCTTTATATCACTGCACAACGGAGTAAACAACTTTAAGTCTTTAATCGGGTCAGAAACAAGCCATGAACTTGAGAATAGATTGAGCAGCGAACTAGAAAAGGCTGAAACTTTAAGAGATTATGCCGTACACGAAGGTAAATTTGAATACAGATTTGAGAAGGACAGGAAAGTAAGCTTCAACCCTAAAAACATTGAAGAATTAAAAGCTAAATCAGAAGAATACACAAGGCTGACTGCATTTCAGGAAAAATACGACAGACTTCAAGAAGGATTAAAACATGTAAGAACTGTTTATGCAACGGATATGGCTCTTGAACAGGCTCGTGAGCGAGGTCAAATTATCCCTGCAAGAAAGGAAAATTTTGAAGAAGAATTTATAAAAGTTCTTGATGAATTTTGCAGCGGAGATACAAATATCAGAAACGCATATATCAAAAAATGTTCTGAAGGAATTACAAATAAAAAAGAATTAAATGCACAATTTTTAACCTGCCTCGAAAAGCTGGAAAAAGATTGCAAAACAAGTTTAGCTAGAGAACTTGACGGGAAAAGCTTTGCTCAGCACACAAAAGAGTATAATGCTCTATGCCGGAAGGCTATAGGCAGCGAAGATGCAGAGCAAATGGCTGCAAATTACATAGAAAATGCCAAAAAATATGCAGCCTACGCTGAAATCGGAGTAACAATAGCAGCCTCACTGCTATTGCCAGGCTCAGGGGTTATATCCTCCGCAGGAAGCAGAATAGCAGCAAGCTTAGGGCAAAAAGCTGCCGGACAGATTTTGAAAGCAGGAATGACAACAACTATGGCTTCAGTTCCTGCGGCAATTACAACCCTTGACGCTGTTACCAGTGAAAACGGCTTAACTTCACAAAAGAAAGCTGAAATTATAGCAAAATGGAAAAACGGCTTGCTATATGGCGGCTTAGGTGCATATGTGTCAGGTCCGATAGGAAATTCGGTAGAAGCTTTATTAAAAACAAAACCAACAATAATTACAGGAGCAGTCCAAAAGGCTTTTAACGGAAAAGGTTTGAATGCCGCTGCCAAAGCCGGCGGGATAACAGCTGAAACAAGCGCTGATGTTGTATTGGATATGATTACCCAGAACGGAGATATAATTTCTTCTCTCCAAACAAACGGCGGAATGAATATCGGTATGATGATTGCCGGCGGAAGGCTGTCAAAAGCTTTCAGAAACAATAACCCTGATATGAATGTGCAAAAAAATATAGATGGAAGCTATACCCTGAAAGATGCAGACGGAAGACTTATATTTAAAGCCTCAGATGAGAATATTCTTGCTACATTCCTACTTGGCAGGGCTCTGGAAAATTCCGGAACAGAAATTCCAAAAGCCGCAGCAGGTAATGCAACTATGAATATGCCTAATCCGGGTAAAAATGCAGCACAAAAGTTACAGGATAAAGTAGGTCTAAAAATTTCCAAAGAAAATCCGCAGAAAGGGTTTCCACCCGCACCAATGAAATACAATGCCCCGGACAAGGAATTTCTCAATGTGCTGAAACACCTTAATCCAGAAATAATGGAAGCACACTACGCTCAAATTGGAAACCGGATAGATGAGGTAATAAAAAATCACTCATCAGAACTCAAAGAACTTAGCAAAAATTTCGCACAAAACAAACAGGTCTTTGCAGAAAAAGTTGTAAACATATTGTCAAACGAATTTGGGCTAAAAGGTTATGAGCCTCCGGTAAGATTTGGCAGCACAGGCAGCAATGACGGCTATTGGGCTTGGAATAACGCTGAACTTCTTATTAACAAAGATATAAATGACCCGGCAGATGCCTTAAAAATGCTAAGCCACGAATTTCAGCATGTTATTCAATACAAGGATATTTTAACAAAATACGGAGAAGAAGGCTTGATGCAGCTTTGTAAAACCGGTAAAACTCCGCAGAAAGACTTTGAACATACAATCAGCCTCCCTTATACCCAAAAACTCTTACAGTATGCAAAGGAAAATCCGCATGCAAAAAATGGTCTTGATGATTATATGTCAAGAATTTACACTGACGAAATGATAGATTATAAAGACAGCGACAATCCGGAATATCCTAAACAGCTTGTTGAGAACGAAGCATATTATCTAGGAAACAACCGTTCCAACAGAGCATATCAAGAATACATAAACAAAAATGATGATGCTGCACTCTCTAACGTAATAGCACGTTTCAGACAAAAAATTCAAAACGGAGAAGACTTAAATCTGACTTCACAAAGTAAAACAGATGTTAATCAAAGATACACAATAGATGAGTACGGACAAATTCACCGCAATACTCCTGCCGGTAAAAAAGATTTGGACAATCCGTTAAAAAGCGCTGCAAAGTTTGCCTCAGAAAACGGAATTTCTTCCCATATGCTGAAAAAATATATAGAACTCGGGAAAATCACTTTAACCCCTGAGGGCAAAATAGACAGCAGCAATCCTGACAACATAAAGTTCATAGAAGAAATAAACAGACCATCGCTTATTACAAAAGAAGAGCTTAGCGAAATGCTTGGTATTGCACCGGAAAGACTATCTTCTATGGTGCGCTCGGGCCAGCTTATACAGGATATTTCAAATAAATATGATATAGAAAACGAACAGAACAAAGCTTTTATAGAAAAAAGGCTTAATCTACAGAATGAAAACATAACCACCAGAGGTGCACTTGGCAAAACTCTCGGTATAAATATACATTCTGTTGACTACCATATTCAGCAGGGTCATTTAAAGTTAAATGCAGATGGAAAAATTGACCTTACAGACGAATTGAACAAAAAATTTGTAGAAAATTTTCAGAAAGGCGAAAGACAGAAAAAAGAAAAAGTTATAGAACCGGTAACAGATAAAAATATCCAGTCAATCCTTGGCAAGCTTCCGCTTGAATATTGCATCAGACATAAACTTCTTATTGCAGATGAAAACGGAAAGATAAATTATGACGCTGAGCCTAATAAAACTTTTGTCGAAAAATTCAGAAACAAAGAACTTTCTGTAAAAGATTATTTCGTTTCTGTAGCAGAATTTGCAAGGAGAAATGAAAACACAGAAACTACAATTATACGAGCAATAACAAACGGGAAAATCGAAATTGATGAAGAAGGCAGAATTGACGTCAACAGTTCTGTGAATAAAGAATATTCAAGGGTTAACCGCGAAAAGAAATACAACTCTAATTTGAAAACCATAACCGAAATTGCCGATATGCTTGGATATTCAAATGGTACCGGACTAAACTACCATCTGAAAAATAATCGTCTTGTCAGAGAAAGCAACGGGATGATTGATATAACAAAAGAACCAAACAAATCCTTTATCGAATCAATTTTAAACGGAACATATGAAAAACAAAGGCAAAGTAAACAAAAAATACCTCAACAAAATACCACTGAGGATAATAATGCCGTCTACAGAACCCAGAAAGAAATAGCAGAAGAAAAAGGTATAACCCAGGCTACACTAGCTTTCCACTTAGCAAAAGGACATCTTGTATCTTCCGGCAGAGGCAAGATTGATTTGAACAACCCTGTTAATGATTATTTTATGAAAACGTTCAAAAAAGGGGAAAAGTTTATCCCATATGAAGATACACTTCCAAAACCGCCAAAAACAAAAGAAGTAAAACCAGAAACACTAGAAGAAGTTAATCCTAACATGGTAACTCTAACAGAATTTGCAGCCCTGACAGGTTTAACAAATACTCCTGTAATTTATCATATGAATAAAGGCAGAATTGTCCGCGGCGAAGACGGCAAATTTGATTTATCAAATCCGTTGAACAGAAGATTTATCCAAAAATATACTGACGCTGCAAAGGCAAAATATGAAACAATGACAACAAAAGAACTGGAACAGGAAAAAACAAACCTTCAAAATAAAATTCTTCCATTTATCGGCAGAGAAACTTATATAAATGCACAGGAAATACAAAAGATTTCTGCTGAAGATTTTGACAGCTATATTTCATATACAGCAAGGAAAATTATTAACACAGAAGGCTTCACGGATTTGCAGCTGGATTCTCTGACAGATATTTTTAAAGAAATCATCACAAAAAGAATTAACGACAAATCTCTGCCTTCCGACTTTTCAGACATAAATCTTATCGCGCTCAGTTCAAAATGTGAAATTCCAAACAGCAGCAAACTGCTTGAAAGACTTTCTGAACCGGTAGAAGCTGCGCGGGAACTTAAATTTGAAGAAACTGACAAGGGTTTTGAAATACAAATAGAAGCAGACGAAGCCTTTGATGAACTTATCTCCAATATCCAATCAGATTACGGGGCAAAAATAAACATTATAAAAACGATGCAGAATACAGAAAAATACCCTTCATCAAAACTTACAGAAGCTTATCTTTACAACAGGTTTCTCGGCTTAAAACTTAAGGGCGATAATGCGCTAGCCGACTTCATGAGATTTACACCTTCAAAAGGCCATAATCCGATAGCAATTGATAAAATTAATATAGAAAACTTTGTTGAAAATATTCTTTATAAAGATAAAAAAGTTCCGCAAAATGATGCGGATTTTGAAAAATTCAAAAAACATTTTGACACTAAAAAAATTGCAGAATCCATAGAAGAAATAAAATCCTTATACAGAAAAATTTTCTACAAGAAAGTTTGTACGGAAGAAACTTTGAATATGCTTCAGGATGCAAATCCGTATGTACCTGTTTCTCGAGAAAATCTTATTGCAGTTGTCAATGAAAAATTAGGAATTGAAAGTGCTCCTGACAAAACAAAACACCTTATAGAAACAGCAAAATATAAAGACCGCCGCGGACGCAGAACTCCTGTCGAGAATGAAATAAAAGAATATATAGAAGCTTTTCACTCCGTAAAAACAATTAAAACGTACAATGAACTGGTTCAGCTTTATAACAGGTACTGCGGAGTAAACAAAAATGACAAAATTGCAGGAGAACTTCTGGAAGATCTTAAAATGACAGATGTTGACGGCGAGTTCAACAAAGAAAGTATTCTGCTAAACGAAGATATTATAAAAGATATTATTAAAAAATACGAAAAATATGCTGATATAAATAAAGCAGCAGAAGTTTCTTCTTTAAAAGCTTCATATAATGAATACGAGTTCATCATAGATGAGGTCAAAGAGCTTATGGAAAATGCTGGAATTCCGGCTAGAGATGGAATTACACCGGAAAATCTCAAGCAGGCAAAATTGTTTATGGGCATAATTGAGAAATATGCAGAAAGTGTAGATATTGAAAATATCAATGCCTCACTAAACAGCTTATCAGAAAATTTTAAAGGGAAATTGTCTGACATAGCAGAAATTTATGATGCAGAGCCGGTAGAAAATAAAAGCGAATTTATAACATCTTTAACAGGCAGCAACGGTATTCAAAATATAAACAAAAAACTTGAACTATATAACAGGTGGAAACATAATATTCCTGAAGATTTTGATATAAATTCCTATGAATATTTCTCCTTAACAAATAATATGAAACTTACTCCGGAGCAAATATATTCAACCCGTACAAATCTTTTTGAAGTCCTGGGCGTTGAAAATTACGACGGACTTGAAAGCTTCCTTAGCTCTAATGTGCAAGGAAAATCTGCTAATAAAGCCAGAATAATTTATGAAACATTCGGGCAAAAAGATGTTGACGGATTAAGGAATTATCTGGATGAACATAATATAGATTATTTTAAAATAAAAAGCTCAATAATAACAAAGCCGGCGGGAATAAAAAGTTCAAACCATAGCAACAGCGCATCCAAATATCATAATGTTATGCTGAGCTTTAAAAATAAAGATAAAACTGTCAGCCAGAGTTTTGATGAAATCTGTGAAATATTTGAAAATATAAACGGAAAAGTAACATTAAAAGAAGGCGACACCTCTGCCTATACCGACACAAGTCCTAAGAGTATAATCAGCGAACTAACAAAACGGGTTTCACACAATACACAAAAAAATGCCATATTTAACAATCCAACAGAATATCAAAATATATTCAGGCTGCTTGATATTGATACAGAAAATATGACCTCAAATGAAATTGCATATAGGCTTAACAATCTGACAGCAAAACAGGAAGAAACTCTGCAAAAAATATCTTCTGTTTTGAGCCTTGAAGAATTTGATAAAACAATATCAAGCCTGCACTGTAAAATGAGATTTCTGGAAAGATTTATGCTGAATGACGGAGTTGACATAAACAACAGAATGGAATGCGCAGCTTATATTAATTATTTTAATAATACTATACAAAACAGCTTGAATAATAATGTCGTGATAGAAGTATTCCAGTCAGGAACAGACGGCTCAATAATCGCTCCAAAATTTAAAATTACAGATAATGAGCGAGTTTATACAATTACCCTAAACGACAAACAAAAAATTCATACAATATTTTAATCAGGCTAAAATTCTCAGATTATTTGTAAGCTGTTCTTTAGTAATATTATTTTTATTTTCAAGATTATCAAAAGTTATGAACATATTTTCAAAGAACGCCTTCTCTTTTTCTGATAATTTAATTCTATCGCGTGAAACTTTGAGGGAATCCTTAGCCTTATAAATCTGCTCAAGAGAATTTTTTAATTTATCAACGTAATCGTCTTTATTTAAAACGCCTTTAAGAAAACTGATACTATTATTATAAATATCAGCAACAGGCTTTGACTTTTTCGCATACACAGAATTTTTTGCCTCCAGTTTTTGGGCAAGCATATTCATTTTATCAATGTTTGCAGAAGCAAATACCGGTTTATTTAAAGGTTTACTGCTGAATAGTTCTACTTTCATACACAAGTTCCTAAATATTACATGTATAATAACATAAAAATTTTTGTTCAACCCAGATTGTTAAAAATTGGTTAATTATAAAAGAGTTTTGCCAAAAAAGAGTAATAATAATTATGTGAAAAGAAATGGAAATGAAAGGAGTATGGTTATGAAATTTCTAATTAAAAAAACACCGGATGGTTTTATTAAATCAGTCAATGACGAAATCAGCTCTATTCTAAGCCGTAACTTTGACAGCTTTTTCCCTGAATACATCTTCTCCGAAGAAATGGACAAGTTTGCGATGCCGGTAGAGATTAAGGAAAAAGAAAAAGAATACTTTATTAAAGCAGAACTGCCTGGAGTTAAAAAGGAAGATTTAGATATAGATATTGATAAAAATCACCTTACAATAAATGCCCGAAAAGAAGAAGAACACGAAGAAGATACCAAAGCCTACAGAAAATCTGAATTTAAATATGGAGATTTTTCAAGAACAGTTTACTTCCCTATGGACATAGATATTGATAAAACTGAAGCAAAACTTGAACATGGCGTACTTGCTATTAAAGCACCAAAAATGAAAGCAGAAAACGAAGGCATTAAAAAATTAACTGTCAAATAAAACTGAAATCTGACATAATTAATGGCGCAGCTTAAACAGCTGCGCCATTTTGCTTATATACCAAAAAAGATTAACCTCTTTTCTAATATCTAAAATTTTATTTCAATAATAGAATATGTAATGCTAAGAAAAAACAGGAGTATTAAATGGCAAAGATCAGAGTAGTTGACTTTTTGATACAGGAATTATCCAAACTAGGCATTACACATTTTTTCGGACTGCCCGGAGATTACTGTTTTAAGATTATAAATGCAATAGACAACAACCCGGAAACAGCCTGGGTAGGGTGTACAAACGAGCTTAATGCGGGATACGCAGCGGACGGATATGCAAGATTAAACGGTTATGGCGCGCTTGTAACAACTTATAATGTTGGAGAACTCTCTGCAATAAATGCAATAGGCGGTTCTATGGCAGAAAATGTCCCTGTAATACATATAGTCGGAGCACCTGCTACCCAATATATAAAAAATAATACATTAATTCACCATAACTTTGATACGCCGGATTACTTTGCAAGTTATAATGCCTATTCCTGTTTTACCCAGAGTGCTGCAATATTAAACGAGCAAAATGCAAAATCAGAGATAGAAAGACTGCTCTATATTTTTCAAAAATATAAAAAACCTGTATATATATCAATCCCTGCTGATATATGTGATATGGAAATAGAAAATTCACCAGAGATAAAAAGCGTCCAGAGCGACAAACAAAAATTAAAAAAAGCAGTAGAACACGCGCTTAAACTAATACAAAAAGCACAATCGCCGATAGTAATAGGAGATTCCCTTATAGTCAGATACGACAGTGAAGAAGAATTTCTAAGCTTTATTGAAAAAAGCGGACTGCCGGCAACAACACTGTTAATGGGTAAAGGTTTGCTGAGTGAAAACAACCCCGGCTTTATAGGGACTTATCTTGCAGGCTACGAAAATCCGAATGTAAATTATCAGGTTAATAATTCAGATTGTCCGGTTTGTATTGGAACTATTTTCAGCGACTTTAATACGCTGAACTTTGACATACAGGTTAATCCGTCCAAAAGCATTAACATACAGGGAACTTACACAATTATTCAGGAAAAATTATACGATAATGTTCTTATGAAAGATATGCTCAGAGAACTCTCAGAAAATATCACCCACCGGAACATTGATTTGATAAAAGATAAAGTAAAACCACTGCAGGCTGATATAACAGATGAAAGGAAGCTGGACTTTAAATATATTACCTCCAGACTTCAGGAGTTTATAAAACCATATGACTGTATCTTTTCTGATACAGGAGTTTTTTCATGTACAGTTCCGGCTCTGACACTTCCGGAAGGTGCGGTATGGTATGCACAGCTTTTATGGGCTTCAATAGGCTGGGCAACTCCGGCTGTTTTTGGAGCACAAATTGCAGATCCGCAGAAGAGAATGATTTTATTAACAGGAGAAGGTGCACACCAGTTGACATTTCAAGCCTTAAGCTCAATGCTGCACTATGAAATTAAGCCTGTTATTATTGTATTAAACAACTTTGGTTATACAATAGAAAGAGTATTATCCAAAACACCTAATGCCGGTTTTAATGATATACCGCTTTGGGATTATACTAAAATCGCCTCGGATTTTGGCGGTAACATCTGGACTGCACAGGCTAAAACAAATAAAGAGCTTGATGAAGTACTAAAACAGGCAGAACTTGCCCATCAGGATAAACTTTGCTACATTGAAATCTTTACGGATGAAATGGAGCTGCCGGAGCTTACCCATAAATTATATAACCGTTAAGGTATCTCAGCACAAAGGCAGTGAATACCTGCATCCATATTTGTAAGGTAATCCGCAATTACATCATTTTCACCTGATACAAAATGAACATTCTTCTCTTCAACAAAAGGGGCAATACTACTTTTAAAAATCTTTTCAAAACTAAAACCTGTCTTTTTTTCAATTTCCGGAGTTATTCCGCATTCTCTGTCCAGAAGAGATTTATTTGTTATATAAATAAGCTCATTATTTGAATTTTCAAGCGCCACAGCATTAGCAAAATTCATTTTGTATACCAGTCCTGCTTTCTTTGCATCAGGTTTGAATTTAACATCATAAATTCTTGCCGGAACAGGAACAGGATTATATCCGTAATCAGTTAGCATGCCGGCAACTTTATCAGGTTTTTCATAAATATTTTGTGAAACTGCATTTTTAAAATCCGATAAAATTTTTTTCAGAGATAAATTAACATCTTTAAAATCTTTAGTTTTCTCAATACCGGCTTCTATAGAAGTAATCATTAAATCATCATTACATACAAGAACGTTTTTGTTTATAAGTGGACGGATTCCAAGGTCGATGTGATAATCCATTTGGGGAATAATATGTATATTATCTGCACAAAACCGTGATTTCAATACATTCTCATCAATTCCGCCCATTGAGGTCTTACCAATAATCAAATCATTCTTACTGCCGTTTTTAACTATATAATAATTTCCGCCTGCAATGTGATTTTGAGCAAGAACACCCTTTATTTTCTTTGTCTGGCTTAACAACCATCCCAGCCCGTCATAGGACCATGGATAATAAACTTTATTATCAGGAGTAACACTTGCTATATCCTGCGCCCAGGCAGTTGTATAAGGACATCTTTCGTAAACGTTCTCAAAACCGCTTTCAAACAAATCCTCTACTCCTGCAAGCAGAACTTTAAATCCGGATTTGTCACCGATTGCCTTCATTTCCTGTGCAATTTTGCCTTTATTAGAAGTCATAACCAGCGCGCGTATATGTCGTGCGTCATAACCTTTAAAAGATGGTCTGTTATTATACGGGGTAATTTGCATATAAAAGATTAAACCCGTAAATAAAATTTTTTGCATGTATATTACAAATAATTGCGATATATTAATAGGCGGAAACTGCCTTTTGGGATAGTTCTTCAAGGCGGGTTTTTAATACATCCATATCCTGCCGGTCTATCTGACCATGTTTAATACGTCGAAAAACTCCATGCTGTTTAATTTCACCATCGCTGCCGAAGTCATAGTCATATCCGAATGAATTGATATTATTTTTACCTTCAAATGAAGCGTCTTTGAACTTTCCGTTCTTATCAAGAGTGAAACTAATCACCGGATGGTACTGTGTAATATATCCTGTCTTTTCATTTGTGTAGTGATTATAAACATGGTACATCCTTATAGATTTAGGAGAAGCCTGCGTAACATGAAGCGTCTTATCATTCAATAAAGTTTCTTTAATATCCGCTAATGTTTGCTCTGCATCCGTAAGAGTTTTAGAAGTTTTAACAGCAGCATTTCCGGACTGTACAGACGGCAGATAAATTTCATCATTAACCTTTAGACCATTCATTTTTTCAATAGTATCCAGCTTGTTCAGCTTTGCAATCAAAAGCATATATTCGCTGATTTCACTGTTAGAAGCTTTCGGATTATTCAATTCTTTTTTTTGCAAGCCCCCAGAGGCTTTCACCTTTTTTAAGCTTATGCGCTCCGCCCCTTTGCACATCAGGAAGTTTTGCAAGCATATAATCAATATATTTCTGTTCATCAACTTTGTTAAGCATATTATTCCCCTTAGTTTCCCCGCTAATTAATATAAAACTTTTCATTTAAAAAAATTGCTTGTATAATTAAAATATGAAGAAAATTTTTATACTAACCCTGCTGTTTTCATGTCTGGCGGCAAATGCAAATGAACGCACCGACAACGGTTTCAGCAAAAAGTTTATTCAAAAATTCAAAAACTGTGATGTTTATATTGAAAATGCAACTTTTAATATGGCAGGAACAGTATTCCATGACAGCAAGCAAATATTAGGCAAAACCGGAAACGCCTGCCAGTACTTACAGGTAACAGGAACTGCCAATGGAATGTTAACCGTAAACTGTTCTTTCAGCGAACCAGTTTCCCGGCAATTGTACAGTGCTCTTTTAATAAAACCTGACCATTACAGTGGAATAAATAAAACAGAAGAAATATGGCAAAAAGCTATGCAAAACCCGCAAAATTGTAAATACAGCCGTTCAGAATATTACAGCAAGGGTTTCCAGATTGATGCCAGATATTTGCCGGTATTTAATTAAAGTTTTGTAAAGTTTAGCCTGAAAGTATTAAAGATTTATCAAATATATTCCGTCTTATTTTATGTGAAGTAAAAGGAGTATTTGATTTATGTACGATTATGAAAACTTTAAACAAACTATCCAAGGAAGAAAACACGAAGATTATGAAGCATTAAAAGCTGAAATCTCAGGAATTGAAGCATTTATTGAAAAATGCCTGAAGGTTGTTTTTGAAAACTCTTCCTCAAAATCCGAACGGGATTTCAACGTTACATCACTTTAGATAAAAAAAGACGGTTTTAAAAACCGTCTTTTTTTACTTTATAAATATTTTTATCTCATCATTATTGGTATAGACATATGCCTTTATTTTTTCGCCGGTGTAATCAACAGGAGGGGTTTTATATTCTGATGTTTTTTTCAGCATATTTAAAACTATTTTATTAAAAGCTTTACTGCCCTGTCTTTTATACAATTTTCTGCCGGTAAGAGTTCCGTCTGAACCTATACGAAATTCAACTTCACATTCTCCCGGGGATTCTGAGGTTTTAGTTTCCAGATTGGAATACAGCAGATTTTGCAATCCTTTTTTATAAATATCCATCTCGCTTCCGCCGCCTGATATTTCCGACGCTGCCGGTGTATTATCCCATATTTTATCAATATCTGGAATTTGAACAGCCTGCGTTTGAGATGCTTTTACAGGTTGATGAGGAGTTTTTTTGACCTCTTTAGCACCGGTAAAAAAGATTACATACAACGATAAAATAATACAAGCCGTAAAAAATATCCAGGATAAAATTTCAGGTACTGAAATAACTTTACGTGCAGGATAAACAGTTTCTGCTACTTCCTCGAAAGTATCATTACCGCAGTCGCAGTATTCAACGCGTGATGTGTGTAATTTTTGGCATACAGTACATCTAAACATACAGTAATTTTATTACACACATTGAAACCGGCAATCCTCTTAATTATTGAGATTATTTTTTGTATTTTATAATCTGTAGAACAACCGATTTGTTAATGTCCGGTTTTGCAGCCGCAACAAAAGCTGTAATTGCAGTCAAGCCTGCTACAACACATATTAATAAAATAATTAACCCGTTTTTACTCATACCACTGCACCCTTTCAAAATCATTGTAATCATCCGGAGAAGAAAAGCTTTCCTCATACCAGATTAGAAAAGCACCTTTAAAATCAATAAATTTTCTCTCAGAACCTGCCGGAAACTCAAGAAATTCTTTTCCCGCATAACTTTTAATTAAAGGAACCATAACCTCACGAATACTTTTTGTATAACTCCAGTTTGAACAATTAATCTTTACATTTGAGATTGTTTTTTTGCTGCTTACCCTGAACGAAAAAGTAATAAAAGTGCCAATAGGAGCATTAACAGGACTTTCTGCCATTATTCTGTTTTGCAAATCACTGCGCCACCGGTTCCAGGCAATAGTTTCTTCTCTGCGTGAAAGCTTCTTAGGCTTTTCTTCTGTAGCTGAAATAACAGCATCAACCTTTTGTTCAAGCCGCTTGTTCTTTTCTTTGTTTTTACCAAAACTAAAATTTTCACTACGTGTATTTGAAACATTTCGTATGCCAAGTCCGTTTGCCTGCCTGTAAAATTCGGACGGCTCAATATGAACTTCTCTTTTAACAGTTTGTTCAGCGGATGCGTCAGCAAGCGTTGCATTAGCTTCCTGCGCCGGAGGCATTTTGGAAAGTCCCAGTTTTAAAAGATTAATTGTTCCTGATGAGGATTTTGGCTCCTGGTAGTGTTTTGCAAGTTTAAAATCCTTCTTTTCCATTACAAAAGGTGCGTGCACAGAAGGTTCAAATGCCAGAACGCACCAGTTTATAAATACAAATGCAATTACTACAAATATTTTAAGCCATGTCATACTACTAATCTTTATCTATTTTTGCCAGCAGCTCATCACAAGCATAAATATCAAATTGTGTCTGACTGAGCATCAATGTTTCAGCAATTAATAACGCAGTAGGAACAAGTGCGGCTATCAAACTAAGAGCAATCCCTTGCAGATCGCCGCCGATTTCAGTCATAAAATATGAAACGTTCATTGAGAATTCTATAAAAATAATTGAACATGCAATAGCAAGATAACGGTTTTTATCAAGCGTAAGCTTACGCACACCTTCAAGCCCGAAGATGTTGACCGAATGCTGTCTGTAATCGCTGAAACCATCCTGCTTAATCACCTGAGATGCCTGAATTTTCTTGGAAGCTGTGAACGCACTTACAAATCCGAAAAATGCAAATATAATCAAGAATGTAGCAAGTACCAGAAAAATAGGACTGAAACGCAGACCTGAAATTCTTATCCAGCCGGCTGCCTCAGGAAAACACATTGCAAGAGTGTTGGAAACACCATATGCAAGGAATGGCGCGGTTAAAATTCCTACTATAATCTCCCCGGCAGATTTTAATTGGAGATTAAACAGTCTGTCTTTTATATTACGGATTTTTGTTCTGCTTAAGCTGTTTATGTAGCGCTCTATCCAGAGCCTGTAAGCCTTCAAAACCGCTTCAAAATCTTCTCTATACTCAAACTTGTTTAAAGTTGCACTCCACTCGGAATTATTACATTTAAAGTACCCGCAGCTTATTGCAAGTGTAGCCATAATTCCAACAAAGAACAGCGAGATAAATAGTGCAAACGATATAAAATTATTTAAATTCATAAAATATACAAGGTTAACAGCATATATACCAAGAATGAATATTGTAGACAGAATTAACATAAAATTCTGCGCAAATCTTGTTGTTTTCGCAAGCTCTTTTACGACATTATTCTGTAAAAACAAATAAACACCCTGCTTAAGCATTAGGCAAATTCCAAACACAATTATTGCATAAGCTGCCCAAACTTTTATATTTGTCGGCAGGTAAAGATACTTTTCAGCCTCCTGAATTGTAAGCCCCATAAGATAATTAGCGACTGCGAACGAACTGAAAATTGCACTCACCGCAAGTGCTATATGAAGAAATATACTGTTTCTCGAATTAGCGGATATTTTATTTTTCAATTCGTTAATAGAATATGCAACCTGTTTGATAATTGCGACGCGAGCCTGTTCAATAGGTTCACGCTGCTTTTCTATTTTAACCTTTGTTATAGTAGAGGCATCATTGCCATAAAGTCTTTTCAAATCTTCTTCTGTCAACTCTTCTTTTTCAATTGCTGAAACTGTAGATTTCATTTTATCTGCTTCGGAAACTTTGACACTGATAAACTCCGAGGTTCCTGCAAAAACAATTTTACAAATATTGTTAATTTCAATCTTCTGAAGAGGCTTTCCTTTAAACAGAATTTTTTCATTACGGAAATTATTGGTAACAAAGCATTTGTTTGTTATACGGTCAATCTGCACAGTCAACAAAACTTCATAGCCTGCATCTATGTAAAAATCACATCTTTCGTTACTGCCGATATTAATTATATATTTATCTTCAAAAACTTTTTCCTGTGTTGAAGAAGAAATTATAATAGCCATAAATTACCTCATAATTTTATCTGTCCAGAGCGTGGATAAATGTTTTAACTGCTTTATCTGAATTTTGTTTTGGTGACACAATAAGTTTTTTCTCACCCAAAACAGGAGTGAGAGCTTCTTTCACTTTATCAAGTTTTTCCGGGTGTGCATATAAAAACATCATTGCCAGATCCGGTGCATATTTTTGGACATTTTGAACATTTTCAGGAAGAGTTTCCCAGTTAATCTGTTTTTCAATTGCACCTTCGTTTTCCAGATCACCCATTACAACAATGGCAGGCAGGTAGCCGTTCTTTTTCATTTCGAGGGCGTGAGAAAAAGCCTTTTTCAAGCCTACCCCGTATGCAGTACCGTAATCTTTATCATCATATGCAGTAAAAGCATCCATTGCTTTATCAATGCCGGACCCGTTAAACGGTGCACCTTCATATATTAAATAAGAATCCTCGGAAACTTTTAAAATCTTAATCAAATCTTCCGGATCAAGAATATTGCAGATTTGTCTGAGCATCTTTTTCTGTTCGGGCAAATCTTTCTGATTAGAAGCAGAAGAATCTACTACAAAAATTACTGCTGCTGGTTTAAAATCGTCTACCTTTACGTTTTTAAGTGCTGTCCATAAAAGTTTTCCGACAATGGATACCGCAAGAATTAAAATACCTAGAATTATTAATTTTCTGTTCATAAATACCAACTCTCTCTTAGATTATTTATAGCATATTTTTTGACTTAAATCAATATTGCCATAAGGTTTTTAATTGTGTTATAATCTGATAACAAATAAGGAGAGAGTATGGAAAAAGTTTTAGAATTTATTACGGTTTTTGTGACAGCATATTTAATAGGTTCAATTCCGACCGGATATATTATTGTTAAAACCTTTACAGGACAGGATATAAGAACTATCGGCTCAGGCTCAACCGGTGCTACAAACGTAAAAAGGGTTATGGGCAAAAAATGGTTTTTTATAACAATGCTTCTTGATGCTTTGAAAGGTGCTTTGCCTGTTATATTAGCAAAACTTTTTGCAACAACATTTACAGGAATAGGACTTTTGCCGGTTGTTGCGGCAGTTGCAGTAATTCTCGGGCACAGCAGGTCAATATTCCTGAAATTTACAGGCGGAAAATCCGTTGCCTCAGGTGTTGGTACAATACTTGCTCTTAACTGGATTGTAGGACTTTTAATTGCTGTTGTGTGGGCGGTTATAACTTATACTTCAAAATACGTTTCTCTGGGTTCAATTATAGCAATGGCTGTTTCACCGTTTTTAATGTGGTGGTTTAAAGCGCCTGTTGCCTATACAATTTACTGCGCACTCGGAGCCGTTTATATTATATGGCTTCACAGAAGCAACATTCAGCGTCTGCTTAAAGGTGAAGAAAACAAAGTGAGGTAATTAAATGGATTATGCCGTAATACTTATCGGTGCCGGGATTATTGCAGCTCTTTTCATAATAGGAAAAATTTTTGCAATTCTGACCAGAATGTTACTAATTATAATTCTGGTTGCAATTGCAACCGCAGGAGTATTTTTCTGGTTTAACACCCATAGCGAAAACCCAACCGGGCAGCATACCGGCACTTCTCAGGGAATAATCTTATCTTAACCTTTAATCATCTTATTCAAAATACTGCTTCCCTGCATTGAAGGTTCCTGAACTGCAGCCGTTTTTGTATTTTGAGAAGCTGTGTTTCGGGTGTTCTTAGGCTTTACTTCATAAGATTTTATTGAACGCTTGCCGGTCAATCTCTGCATAAAGTTATAGTATCCTTTCAATGCACCGGTAGCATTATTTTGTTTTTCTTCAATTGCCATAAGTTCATCTCTTGTATGAGGAGTAATTGTCATACCCACAGATTTTCTTGTTAAGATTTCGCTTATTGTTGTATCAGTAAGTGTTATCCAGCTCATACCCAATAGAGATGCGTTGTATTGTTTCTGGAATGTATTATTGAAGAGGTCTATCAGCAATGTTGAATAGAACAATCTTGAACATTCCTGAACAAATCTTTCTTTGAACTTGGTTTCAGCCCCTTCTTTATCATTACCGTTGGATTTCAGCATTACCATATTGTAGTTATCTGTCATCAAGAACCACATAGTGGCAGCAGTTGCTGCGGTTTTTGCAAGATTTGCCAGCTCGTGGTTAGGTACAGAAGACATTGTGTCTGTATTAAAGGCTTTCATTATATTGTCTTTTACAAAAGTCTGGAATTTTTCTTTACTATATCCTTTTTTAGTAGCTTCGCGACCAATTTTTTCAATACTTTTTGCCAGAGCTTCAATATCTTTTACCGGAGCTTTCGGATCTTTTTTGTTAATAGCAGCTTTAACACCTTTATCAACTAACTTGTAAGGAAGAGTGATAGTATTCCATACAAATTTGAACGGAGCAATTACAAAATCTATTAGCGGTTTTACCTTCTTATCTTTAACTCCAAGGCTGATTGAACCGTCTGCATTTCGTGCGGTAGCTGCAACCTGTTCGTACTTATCAGCAAGTTTGCCAAAGTCATTTTCTCTGAGAACTCTTACTATTTCGTCAAACTTATCGCCGGAAATTCTAAAATCAGCTATCTGAGTTAAGGATTTATATTTTTTATTGAACGGTTCGGTAATGGTTTTTAAAGCATCTTCTACACCAGGAATATATTTTCTTGCACCTTTTACTGCAAAACCTGCAGCAATCACACCTGCTGATGCTTTCATAATTGTACTGAATGAAAGCAGAGGTTTCTGCTGTTCTTTAGGCTGCGATGCGGGCTTCATATCAGACTTAAATGTCAGCGGTTTAATATCTTTTTCCGGAGCATTATTTTTTTCATTTTCAGCTCTTGCTTCTTCCGGAGTTAAGCGTTTAATATGTTTTCCGTTTCTCAAACGGGAGTAAGTTTCGGTTAAAAGTGTTGTTGCACCTGTCATAAGCATACTACCTGCTGCTGACTGATTAATAAATTTATTCAAAGCTCCAAACGTTACAAGCATTAAATAAGCGTTCATAACCAGACGGCTCATTTCCTGACGGAATCTTGCTTTCTTTTCTTTTTTAGCTGCTGCAGGATCGTCATCCATCATTCTTGACAGGTTATAGGCATCTGTTGCAAGCATAATTGCCGGAGGCAAACCTGATACCATACGGCACAGAGCACGTTCGTGTTTGGTATCATAGTTTCCTGTTCTCGGGTCAAACATTTTAACAGACTGCTGGAAGAATTTTGATGAAATTTCTGCATCCGGTTTGTCTTTCAATTTTGTAGCTGTTTCACACAAACCTTTTAAAGAGCTTACTTCAGATTCAATCTTTGAACGTTGTCTGATATTTCTGAAAAATGGTTTTTCAAGAACTCTTTGCGCCCATTTTTTGAAAGGCTTAATCTTGCCGATAAGTTCAACCATTCCGTTGAGTATATCAAACGGAAGAATTTTGAACGGATAAATTAAACCATCCCAGATAAGATGAGGGATGGTCTTCTTACGGAAAGTGATTTTATCACCGTCAAATTTGACGAGTTTTTTAGCCATTTCGGAAGACTTAACATGGTCATAATGCTTTTTAACCATTTCACCGAGATGATTTTTTGTTTTGTCAAAAAGAACATTTGCACTGTAAGTAACTTCCTTATCCTGTGCATACATTATCTTATTAATAGCTTTAGATATAGAAAGACCTTTAAATGATAAATTCTGGGAATTATGATTTAAAGGTCTCTCAATATCTCTATTAAATTTTTGATTGGAAGGAATAGGTCCTTGATTTGGGGATAACATCCCGTAATCTTTTTGCTTTGGTCGTATCAAATACTGCGTTTTTCCTACTTGCATATTCTTGTCCTTCCCATCAGATATTTTTAATCGAATGGAAAAATTTGGCAAGACCATGCAGCTAAAAAATTTACGTAATTTAACAAATCAGAAAAAAATGCTTATCCGAAAAGCCCTTTAACCCAGTTGCCGGCAGTTTCTATAAATCCGCTGGTACCTGAAGTTCCATCGCCTTTTACCGCACCCATTATGTTCCCTGCAGTATCAGTGATGCTATTCAGCATTCCGAATACATTACCGCTTGAGCTGCTTTGCCCGTTGGAACCGGTGCGCATATTCTGCATAGCGTACATTTGAAGCTGCTTTTCCATATTATTATATTCTTTTTTACTTATAATTCCGCTGTTATTGGTATCTGCCATCATTGGATCAAAGTTGCTGATACCATACATTTGAGCCATTTGGGATAATTGCTGTGAATATTCAGCTGTCTGTTGTGCCCCAACTTCTGCTCTGTATTGGGCAGATGCAGTCATCCCGGAGTTTCGCAAATCAGCCTTACTCATTCCGGTATTGCCAACGTTACTATATTGATTACTGATATTTCCTGCTGCACCGCCGTACTGCATCCCTTTACTTGCCATCGAACCTGCAGGACGGGCATAGCTGTATCCGTTTACGCCTGTCATAATATCCTTTTCCTATTTATATACTTTATATATATTTAAAAACGAGTAAGTATATAAAATTGCTTGTATACATATATTATTCCCTGCATAAGGCTTGATTTAACAGGCTTTGAGCATATTTAACAAAACTTTACATTGTCAGCATAACAGATTTTGGTGGTAATTTTAGCAGGCGCTAATTATTTTAACAACTAAAGACTTAAACTTTTCTTTAGCTTTTGTTGTTGTATCAATAACCTCTGCATGGGAAAGCTTTTCACCGTCCTGGGCACTTGCGGTATTTGAGATACAGCTTATACCAAGCACTTTCATACCGCAGTAGTTTGCAACAATAGCTTCAGGAACAGTAGACATTCCGACAGCATCAGCACCGAACATTCTTGCCATCTTTATTTCAGCCGGAGTTTCATAGCATGGTCCGGAATTTGCAAGATAAACGCCTTCTTTTATTTCCAGTCCCAACTCAGATGCACATTTTTTCGCAAGAGCAATTAAATCCTTTTTGTAAATTTCCGACATATCCGGAAATCTCTCGCCAAATTCCGGATTGTTAGGTCCTATAAGCGGATTTGAGCCCATGCAGTTAATATGGTCTTTAATTATCATTAAATCCGAAGGTATGTAGCTTTCATTAACAGCTCCGGCAGCATTAGTCAGAATAAGCGTTTCAACGCCGAGTTTCTTCATAACCTTTACAGGGTATGTAATCTCCTGCATTGTATGACCTTCGTAAAAATGGTTTCTGCCTTGCATCATTACTACCTTTTTACCTGAAATCTCGGCAAAAACCAGTCTTCCTTTATGACCATGGACAGTAGAAGAAATAAAGTTTGGAATTTCACTGTAAGGAATTGCAGTGTTACAGTATTCATCGGCAAGTTCACCAAGCCCGGAACCTAAAATAATGCCAATAACAGGCGTAAAATCACCAGTTCTTTCTCTAATAAATCTAATTGTATCTTCCATATAAACACTCCCTTAATCACTAAAAAAGCGGAATAGCAACATTAAGGCTGTTCTTCCGCTGTAAACTGTTATTAGAATCAGATTAACCTACCAAACGGTTGTCATCTGCTTCTGACGCTTTAACCATAATAGCGTGCTCAACCGGATTTTCTCTTGTGTAGCCGGTATCATAGTTTTCTTCAAATACAAATTCGTCATGAGCTTTTTTAGCCTGATTTTCATCAACCAGTTTTTTTGCAAGTTCAGCAATTTCATATACTAATTGGTATCTGTTTTCAGTATTTTCATTCAAATCCCAAGCTACTTTTATAATCTGTTCCATTCTAAACCTCACATTTCTTATTAATTAACTTAATAATATAATATAAAAAAATTTTTCGCAAGTAGTAAAAAATTATGTATTAAGGTATAATTGGAGCATGGATAAAAAAGCTAAGCTGCAATTATTTTTATGGTTAGAAGCGGTTGCCTGGATGCTTATACTGACACTGGTAATCGGCGGTATCAGGTATCACAATTATAAAAAGAAAGCAGAACTAAAAACATATCAGATATTTCTTCAGGATGTTGACGGGCTTATAGTCGGATCTCCGGTAAGAATGATGGGGCTGCAAATAGGTCATGTCGAAAGGGTTAAAATTGTATCTGATCATGTCTATGTAAAATTTGTCCTTGAAGATAAAAATCTTTCGCTTCCTAAGGGGGTAATTGCAACTGTAGAATTTAACGGTCTTGGCGGGTCAAAGTCACTGGAATTATATGAACCAACAAAAGAAAGTCTTGCTTCCAACAAGCTTATCGTTGTTAATAAGCCGATGAGATTAAGCGATTCTCTTAGCCTGCTTGATGATATGTTCAACAAACTCGGTTCAATTCTTGTGAGATGCTCGCATTTTATGGGAGAAGTTGCAGATATTATGCCTGACAGCGGACAAATCTCAATTGAAGATGAACAGCAGAATATTAAAACTATAGATGACAAAATTAACCTGTATAACCAGAACAGAATAAAAATAAACAAAATGATAAAGGAGTTTAAAAAAGATGAACAAAGAGAAGGTAAGAATAATTAACAACCCGGTAATTCTTCTAAATCTCTGTACTATGCGCGATGAGAAAACTGACAGTCAGGGAGTTAGGATAGCAACAAGAAAAATTACAAGATGTCTTTTATATGAAGCCGCAAAAAACCTTCCGCTTGTCGATACCAAAATTACAACCCCTTTAAAAACATTTACAACAAAAACAATTGATCCGGGTATCAATCTGATTATTTCACCAATCCTGCGCGCCGGTTTAATCTTTACAGATGAAGCAATTGATATTCTTCCTCAGGCTTGTATCAGGCATATCGGAATGTACAGAGATGAAAAAACTCTAAAACCGGTATGGTACTATAATAAGGTTCCAATGGAGGCACCAAATCCGGAAAAATTCTATATTTACCTGACAGATCCTATGCTTGCTACAGGTAATACTTTGATAGAAGCAATAAAACTATATGCAGATAAAGGCATCCCTGTTGATAATATTAAAATAATCTGCATAATCGCAGCACCGGAGGGTATAGAAAATATCCAAAAACACTATCCGGATATTGAAATTATTACGGCAGCAGTTGATGATCATCTAAATGAAAAAGGCTACATCGTTCCCGGAATGGGCGATGCTGGGGACAGAATTTTTAATACATAAGATTATTTGTAAAAATATGTAAAAAAACAGCGGTATTTTTTAAAGAATATTTAAAAAGTGCCGTTATTTTTTTTGTGTAGAAGTTAGAAAAGGTGTATATTATGAATTTAAAAATTGAAAACACAGCCTCTTCAAAGGAAGTATCAAAAACTACTGCGGCTGATACCGATAAGTTAAAGAAAGAGGCAAAAGCACGAGGAGAATATATTGTAACCGTAAGCGGCGATGAAAAAGGGTTAAGCGCCATTGCAAAGAAATTCGGTATGTCATTAACAGATTTCAAAAATATGACAGGTCTTACAAAAGATGCACTGCAAAAAGGACAAGTAATAAAAAATGTTCCTACTGCAAAAATCGAAAGCGGTATGGGACTTGCCGCACTTGCACGTAAAAACGGTATGTCATTAAAAGAACTTACTGCACTCAACGGGATTAAAGAGAATTACAAACCTCAAAAGGGCGAATATTTTTATGTATATCCGCAAAAACAAAAAAGCAGACCTGAAAAAACTGCAAAAAAAGTTCTCCCGAATAGTACACCTGAAGCTAAACCTAAAAAAGAAACAAAACCTGCTGCAACAAAGTTGAGCGCAAGTGAAATTGCAACAAAACTTGAAGAAGCAGCTGATGATTACAAAGGTGCAGTCGGTAAAGAAGCCTTTGACAGTGTTTTTAAACAAATTAATAAAGATAACGTTGTAGATGTCGTTAATAACTTTAAAGAAAAATACGATAAAAGCTTAATAAATATGATTTCTGATGAATGGAGCAGCGACAAAGACGTTAGAAAAAAAGCTATGACAAAAATTTTCGATCTTGTTGCAGAAAAAACAAAAAATTCCAGCAAAGAGTTAAGAGAAGAATTTATAAAAGAACTTAACGATGAGTTCGATTCCTGGGGTTTTGTATCAACCAAAAAGATGGATAAAATGATTAACGGGATGATAAATCCTGAAGAAGCATCCGGAAAAGTAAATAAGTCCGGTAAAAAGCGTACGGATAATACCGGAAGCAACGCATCACACCTTAGCGGAAAAGTATATCCGAATGAAATTTTCTACTCAACAAACGGCGGCAAAAGCAAAGACATAACCCCGACAACTATGACTACAATAAAAGACAGAGAAGGGAATTATGTAAATGCCGGCACTCTAAAATCCTGGGCTCTTAGCAGCGGGAAAAAAGATGAAGGTTTCAAAGATGTTAAAGATCCTTTTATAATGCGTCCGCTGCCGAATTACAATACTGAAACGAAAAAACTTGAAGCAGTGACAGAAGTCCTCGATCCTATATCAGAAGGAAACCTCAGCGGCAAAGTAGTTATTCTTAACCCAGGTCATGGCGGCTATCAGCAAGATAACGGTTTCTTTGATGCCGGCACAGTTCTTTCTGTTAAAAATGCCGAAGGTAAAGAAATGCCGATAGAAGAATGGCGTGTTGCCCAAAGTTACGTTGAAAAAATTTCTGATAACCTAAGAAACCGCGGCGCACAGGTTGTTATTGTATCAGGTGCAGTAAGAAACGGCGGTATGGCAGCACAGGAATATCTTGAAAATATGCTGGCAGGTAAAAAAGGTGATGATAATGTCAGAGAAGTAATATCTTCTACAGACAAATCAGATATGCTGTTCCTATCTGTTCATGTGGAATCAGCAAAAAGCAAGCCTGATGAAAAATTTTGCACAGTAAGATACACAAAAGATATTGATAAAGAACTTGCCGATAATATAAATAAACATGTAAAGCAAGGGTTTACTTCACTAACACCTAACACAGCATCAGATAACTTGTACGTGAACAGAGCAGCAAAGGGAATTACATCATCTCTGCTCGAAATAGGCAATATAGCAAATGAGAATATTACCAATTCCCTTCTTTCAGATTACGACCAGAAAAAATACGCTAATTGTATTGCAAATGCAATAGAAGAAACTATGCTTAATTAAAAGAGGATGCAAGTGACAGAGATAAATTTTAATTTTAACATTGCGGCTTCTCCGCAACAGCAAAAAGGGCATAAAGTCAAAGCCGGCGAAACATTGTATTCTATTGCTAAATCGATGGGTGTTTCAGTTGAAGATTTAAAAAAAGCTAACGGACTAAAAGGTAATACCCTGTCAATCGGGCAGATATTAACTATTCCGTCAGGAACAAGCGAACCTGAAACACGAGGGTTTTCAATGATGCCGTCAATTTCAGATGAGGAACTTGAAAAAAACAATCTACGTAATAAATATATTAAAACAGTAAAACATCCTGATTATACAATTAAAAAAGGAGATTACCCTGCAAAACTGGCAGAACAGTTTGACGTTGAGGAGCGGAATATTCTAATGCTGAACGGACTTAACGGAGAAACTGCAACAACACTTCAGCCAGGTGATGTCTTAAAAATTCCTGACAGCAGACATGCTAAAAATATAAATAATTTAAACGATGCTGCAAAAGCCATGGGAGTCAGCCCGGAGTTTATCAAACGATTAAAAGCACTTGAAGACGGCAATAAAAACAACGGCAAACCTTACGGGGTGAATGAGTTTCATAATACACCTTATATAGATGAAGCCGGTAACGAAACAATAGGTATCGGTCATGTCCTAAAAAAAGGCGAAAAAAAATACCTTTCAAACAAAGAAGTGCTTGAACTATTCGTAAACGATATGCTTAAAATGGAAGAAAATCTATGGACTGTTTTGGGCGGAAGAAAGAATTATGAAAAGCTTCCTCAAAGTATCAAAGAAGCATTGATTGATATGACTTTTAACAAAGGGACATCAATAATTGAAGATACTAAAGGTCTTGTCTGGACACTTAAGCAGGGTAAATACGAGGCGGCAATTAATCTTATGACAAATAATAAAACCCAAAAAGGCAAAGAATTAAGCGGGCTTAGCAAAAGAAGGCTGTTTGATATTTCAACGGCAGCTAAAATGTATAAAGGACAACCGCCGCAATCAGTTATAAACACACAACAAAAAGTTTATAACCGAGGGGTAGCGCTTCTGCGCATTGAAGCAGCAAATGATTACAAAAAACTTAAAAATCCAGGCATATCACAACAGCAGTATTTCCTAAACCAGCTTGCCGGATATAATAAAGAAGCACTGGAGTTTTCAGAAGGAAAAATCAAACCTATAAGCAGGTAACGATTTCGCCAACCTGTTCATCGTGAAGTGTTTTTATAGAATGGTCAGCCTCAATATTTGCCCAGTGAAGATTTTTGAGGCTGTCTAATACTACGAGTTCTCTGGCTTTCATATCACAATCGCAGATTTTAACAACAAGAGCCTCTTCAGTTTCGGTATTCACAACAATACAAAGACCGCCGGCTCCTACTTTTGCTATAAGTTTGCCGGAATTTTCAATAACTTTAGTATCCAGTCTGTTTTCTCCGCCTATAATATAAGGGCAGTTCAAAAATGCCCGCTTAATCTTTTCATACCTTGGATTACAGAATAAATTCAAATATCCCTTAGCCATATTTTCTAACGGCATTGACATAATAGGCACACCGCATCCGTCTTTTGTAACAGGATATTCTTTCTTAAGTTCACACAGTTCTGAAATTCTTTTCTTTATTGCAAGCTGTAACGGGTGTTGAGCATCTTCATATGAAGCCAAATCCCAGTTATTCATCTTACACAGCGCAAGCATCATAATATGCTTACCTACACAGTTATTCTGAAAAATATTTTCTTTTCTACCCTCTAAAAGCAGCCTTTCCTGTTCGGTTTTAGAGATAGGTTTATGAAGACCGCATTGAAGATAGCTTTCATCAAGTTCTATTTTTTTTAAAAGATTAACAGCAGTTTCGACATGAATTTTTTCACCGGCGTGGGAAGCGCAGCACAGCGCAATTTCTTCTTCGGTCATATTATATTTAATATCCATACCGTAATCTATTATAATACTTGCCTGAAGTGGTTTGGCACAGGAACGCAGATAAAACGGATAATTGTTAGGTTCGCCGTTTCTGTCTATAATATGAGTTTTGTCCGAAACAAGTACAAAACCAAAATGAGCCTGTTCAACAAGCCCGTCACGTATGTATTTAACGAGTAGTTCAGGTGCGCTAATCATATTTATCCTTTACTAAATCAAGCAGCTGCATAAGTCTTTGTTTAAGAGCTTTGTTCTCTTTTTTCAGTTCTTCTATCTCTTTATTAAAATCATCTCTTTCCTGATCCGGAAGCTGGGCAGTAACCATACGGTCACTGTCAAGAATAAACCTTCTTCTTGCATCATTTTTTAATACAAAAAGGGTTTTAACATTCTCCTGGGTAACAAATCCCAGATCAACAAGAACTTTGCCAAAGAGTTTATGCTCCATCCTATCATCAAGACGGCGCTGCTCCATAATTGCATAATCAAGCTGGTCAATTGTAATAGACCCGTTAATCCTATAATATTCCCCGGTCTTAAATTTTCCGGCAATAAATCCTGCCATTGCAAATACTTCCTGACTGTCAGGTATTTCAATATAATTTTGCTCTATGCAAAAGATACAATGTTTTGCAACTTCTTCCATAGAAAGGAAAGTATTAAGCGAAATTTCAAGAATGCTGTATCCTTCATAACAGAGATTCAGGAAGTTATAAATATTAGTATCCAAACCGCTGATTTTATTCCACATTTCAGTTTTCCCGACAAAAGTAACAGTCGGAACATATGTAGAAAAAAGCTTGTCTGAATGTGTTATAACATACCTTTCACAGTGATTATTCCGCATATTCTGAAATAATCTCAAATAAACAACCTGTTTAACCCAGAGGGGATATTCCAACAATTTATTTAAAAATAAGTTAAAAATATTCTTCTTCATTTAAACCTCAGAATATATTATAAATTAAAACAAAAGATTAATCAATGTTTTTGAGAAAATTTCTACTACTTTCCGGTATTGATTTATAATAATAAAAATTGTAAAATAGCCATATGGAATAGGAGAATATAATAATGGAAAATACACGTGTGAAAAAAATCAGTATTTTTTTACTAGCATTAATTGGATTTATAACAACAATAAAACTGGCAATGATTTATTATGATGCAAACTTTAACCCATATGCACTGCCAAGCTTTTGTACTGTTAATGATTTAATAGACTGTGACGGGGTTGCAAAAACAACTGAATCCCAGTTCTTAGGTATTCCTCTGGCTTACTGGGGAATGTTTTTGTACGCATTTATGTTTCTTATGCTTATTGCGGACAAATTGAAAAATTTCAGACTTTTTAAGTTTATGGAAGTATTTAAAAATCCGCTGGATTATATTGCATCACTTGGAATTATTTCTTTTGCAATCTCAATGATTTTACTCTGCGTAAGTTTATTCCAGATTAATAAAATTTGTATACTATGTGCATTTACTTATGTATTAAATTTACTTATTGCACTAGTCGCACTTGATTATAAAAACGGAGGTGTTATAAAAGCCTTCAAACAAAGCGTTGCCGACTTTCTTGATGCAATAAAAAATAAAGCTTATTTAATTGCATTTATCGTTGTAATGCTAGCTGCAGGCAGCGGTCTGGCTTATACAACAATAACCCTGAAATTTGCACCTCAGGTAAAAAGTGCAAAAGATTTCAAAGAATTTGTTGAAGCAAAAACAAATAAGTACGCTGTCAGCGGAAACACACTCGGGGACAAAGACGGAAAAGTAGTTCTTATAACTTACACAGACTACCGCTGTCCTATCTGTTTCGCATATAACATTATGATACATAAGGTGGCGCAGGAACTTAAAGGTGTGAGAGTGGTACACAAAAACCTTCCGCTAGATATGGAATGCAACAAATATCTTAAACAGCCTTTCCATACAGGCTCCTGCAGAATGGCAAGATATTCAATCGCTGCCGAAAAACAGGGAAAACTATGGGATATAAATTCCCTGTTCTTTGAAAAACAACCAAATAGTGATGAAGAAATACTTAAACTTGTTGAAAACATTCAGGGACTTGACGTAAAACAACTTGAAAACGATGCAAACAGCAAAGAAGTCAAAGATGAACTTGCTAAACAAATAGATGATGCCTTTTCCCGCGGTATAAATGCAACACCAAGTTCACAAATCGGACAGGATGTTTTCATCGGAATAAAACCTTACAGTGAATTAAAGAAATGGTTATTAGATGCAGGAGCACAAAGAAGATAATAAAATAATACTGCACGCCTGCTGCGGAATATGTTCAGGTTATCCCGTATCTTTTCTAAAAGATGCGGGGTATTCTGTTAGTGTATATTTTTACAACCCTAATATTTATCCGGATACGGAATATCAGAAACGACTTGAAGCAGAAAAAACCCTTTGCAGGCATTTCGGAGTGGAATTAATAGAGGGAGATTATACTCCGGAAGAATTCTACAAATCCGCAGAAGGACTTGAAAACGAACCGGAAAAGGGTAAACGCTGCAGCAAATGCTTTGAGCTTCGATTGAGGAAAACAGCAGAACTCTGCAAAAAACTCGGAATAAATCTTTTTACTACCTCAATTGTGATAAGTCCGCATAAAAATTTCCAAAAACTATCAGAAATCGGCAGAAAAATTGCTGAAGAATATAATCTGACATATATTGATATAGATTTTAAGAAAAAAGACGGATTTTTAAAAACAAATAAAATATCAAAAGAGTTAGGACTTTACAGACAGAATTACTGCGGCTGTAAATTCAGTTTAAGATAAAATCATATATTTATACTAGAAACTTTCCTGAAAATGTTATATAATATGAAGAGAGAAACTTGATTTCTGTCGAAAAATCATTACATTAGGAAGAGAAGGATGATGAAAATGAATAAAAAACTTGCTTTATTAATTGCTGCAATAATGTTCGCTTCTGCAACAAGCGTTCAGCTTGCCAATATATCATGCGCAGAAGGTATTCCCGGAGAAAATCTTTACAAAGGAAAAGAACAGCTGAAACGTGAACGTGAAGAACGTGAAAAGGCACAGCAAGCGCAGCAGGCAGCCCAAACCTCTACTGATGAATATGAACCTGTAAGCGATGAACAAATTTTCGGCAGTGAAGCTGAATTACCTTTATACTATCCTAACGCTACAATGAAAAGTGCTGTTGCAAAATACAAAAAACATAATTATTCAGGATGTATTCAGGAACTATATTCAATATTGAAAAAAGATAAAGAGAACTCGCTTGCTTATTATTACCTTGCAATGGCATACATAAAAGCCGGCAAAAAAGATCAGGCACAGGCAGCTTATCAAAAAGTAATAAACCTGAACAGAAATGAAGTCCTTGTTGAATACGCGCTGAAAGGCAAGGCTTGCCTTTCAGGAGATCCTTCATGCACAGGTGCCGGTAATGATGAAAATACAGATGAAATGGATAAGTTTATCTCATCACCTTATGGCAACGGCTTCTCTGAAGAAGCAAACACAAACTGGAAGAAAATGCAGCTGAAGTATTTGCAAAACAAAATTAATAACGGCGGTACACTAACTCCGCAAGAAGTTGAAAAGATGAAAAAACTAAATAAATCAGAAACCTTCTCAACTAATAAATTAGCTTTTGCAGATAACGGCTCAAAAAAAAACTCTAAAACACCTTCAAACGGAGAAATTTTAGAAGCTTTGGACGTTTTGAAACGTGCAGGTTTGAACATTTCAGCAGAAACTCCGTCAGCAACAGAAACAACAGCTCAGACAGAAGTACCTGTCCAAACGACTGCCCAGCCTGCACAACCGCAGGTTCAGCCTGCACAAAACCCGATGGCATATACTCCGGATCCACAAATTCAGCAGATGAGCATGATGCTTAACGGAGGGAACAACAATAATACAGATCCTATGATGTATATGCTTCCTTATATGATGAATGCTAATAACGGGCAAAATATTGATCCGAAAGTTATCCAATCAATGATGATGAATTCAATGATGAACAGCCTGAACAGTATGAACCCTGTTAACAATAATAATTAGACTATATATGGAACTAAATTATAAAATTGCAAAAAATAAATTGTTGGCATCCGACCCGGAAGGATGCCGACAATTTTTTGAGCAAAACGGCTATTTACTTGAAGCTGCATACTGCTGCCTTGTAGATGATGACATCACAAATGCAAAAGAGTTCTTTGCCCGTTACGCACAGAAAGATATAAGAGCAAACTGGGGAGTATTTCTTTGCGGGCTAATTGATAAAAAAGTCAGCACCTATCCTTCTTATTTCCAATTGAGAAACTTTTTGGAAATTGACTTAAACTTTTTGATGAAATATTATAAAGGCGAATATGTAGAAAATATTATAAAATATTCAGACTGGCTCTGTACCATAAATCCTGAAGTGCATAAATATATAGGTCGTGTTTTTTTAAAATGCGGTTACGAGCAGGAAGGGATTTATTTTTTAAAACAGGCAGAAGATTATTTTTACAACGATCCTGAACTTCATTATCTTTTTGCCGAATATTACTTTAGCAAAAAAGAAACTGAAAACACTATAAAATATATTGGTAAATGTCTTGGTGTTCTGCCGGGATATTTTCCTGCAATAAATCTTCAAAGAAAGTTAAAATCTGATTGCTAATAAAAATTGTTTATATTACACTAATTAATACATTTACTACATTGTTAACAGGTTAAGGAGATTAAGAATGATTATAATTATGGAGCGCAATGCCACCAAAGTTCAAGTTCAACGCGTTATAGACTTATTAAAGGATAACGGATTTGAAGTAAGATGCAATATTGGTAATGTGCATACCGTTATTGATGCAATAGGAGATAAAACATCAGTTACTCCTGGCAGATTAGCTGCTCTTGAAGGGGTAAAAGAAGTAAAGGTCATAAGAGAACCTTTCAGACTGGCGTCACGCGACAGAAAAGCTGAGGATACTGTTATAGAATTTTCAAACGGGGTAAAAATAGGCGGGAATAACAAACCGGTTGCAATGGTTGGACCTTGCTCTGTTGAAAATGATTATGAAGGGTTACTGAAAGTTGCGATGGCTGCAAAAGAGATGGGTTGTGAGTTTCTTCGCGGCGGTGCGTTCAAACCAAGAACATCTCCGTATGATTTTCAAGGTTATGGTGAAAAAGCTCTGCGATACTTAAAACGTGCAAGTGAAGAAACAGGACTTTTAACAGTATCTGAGATAATGGATGCTTCTGATCTTCCAATGATGCTCGATTACATTGATGTTTTGCAGATTGGAGCAAGGAACGTGCAGAACTTTAAGCTTCTACAGGCTGTGGGAAGATGCAGCAAACCAGTAATTCTTAAACGCGGACTTGCAAGCACAATAAGAGAATTTCTTCTTGCAGCTGAACACATTATGTATCAGGGAAACTCTAAAGTTATTTTATGTGAACGGGGGATAAGAAGTTTTGACAGTGCATTCACAAGAAATGTTATGGATATAGCTTCAATTCCTGTGATAAAAAAATACTCTCACCTGCCTATAATTGTTGATCCAAGCCATGGAACAGGTCAGAGATACTTGATTGAACCAATGGCAAAAGCCGGACTTGTTGTTGGTGCTGACGGTGTTATGATTGAGGTTCATAATGATCCAGAAAATGCACTTTCTGACGGAAAACAGAGCCTTTCAATCCCTATGTTTAAAGATATTATGGCAAGGATAAACACGTTTAACAACAGGCTTCATTACGAGAAAACCTGTTTATCCGCAAATGTAAAATAATACAAGATAAGGGGGCTTCTAATACAGCCCCCTTTTTAGCTAATAACTTACCTTATATGGATAATCATCAGGGATTTTCCAGCCGTTCATCTGGATGATTGCAGTACAGTACTGCCTCCAGCTGCTGCCGCCGGTCGAATTACAGCCGTATTTACTATCATTATAAAGCGTTTCTGTATTTCCGTCCCAGTTAAACTTGTATGGTTCAAAGCCCCTGTTATAATGGTATTTCCATTTTTCAGTAGTGCCTGACGGCATAAAGTTAAATGCAAAAGAGCATCTTCCGCCGGTATCACGCCAACCTTCTGCCGCTTTTTGAGAATTAATACATTTGTTCACATTCCCAGGGAAAAAATCCCAATCTCTTGTACTATCCTTTCGTCTTGTGCGTAATGCACTTCCATCGGCAAAATATACTATTAAAGAGCCACTACTAATACCGCTTTTTAAATTTTCAATCTTCGTAATCTTCATATAAGGTGCAAGATACTTTCTAAACCATGCTTCCGCCTCTGAAGAACCCTCTATAACATTTCCTTCATCGTCCACATCAGCTCCGGCTAAATCTGCATACCAGATTTTTTTATCTCCGTAATCAGCCTCTGCCATTAGAATTGCCTGATTTATTGATGAATAAAATTTTTTTAAACGAGTTTCAACGACTTTATTGTTATTCTTTTGTATTAGAGAAGGCAGTGTCATTGCGGCGACAACACCTATTATGCCTAAGGTTATCAATACCTCGGCTAACGTAAAACCTGATTTAATAGTTCTTCTTCCGGCGGCGCTAAATGGCTCTAAGCCTGTACCAATACCGGTTAAGGAGCTTAAATTACTCTGCCCCCCCCCCGGAAAGTCTTGTCTTACTGCGTTTTCCATAACTTAATCTCCTTTTTTAGTTGTACCTGTTCTTTCTTACTTTCTTTTGATTAAATATAAAACTTTTTGAGGCGATAGCGGAAGCAGCGCGAGAGCGTGTCCGAGAAAATAAATATTTTTTCTTAGTTGTTTTTATCGCGTCCGCTTAGTATAACTCATTATAGCCTTGTTTACCAGAGTTTTGGCGTACAGCAGGCACAGCTTTCGGTTCGAAAACATATATTTCTTACTTTAAAAGCTTATGCGACTCCTTATTTATTATATGATATTTTTAGGTTTTCTGCAACTCCCCTTTCAGATACCAGGTTTTTGCTCCCGAAATTCTGACATCTACAAATTCACCGGTCAAATCTCTATCACAAGGAATATGAACGGTTTTATTATTTCGTGTTTTACCTGTGTTTATATTTTTGCCCTTATGATTATAGAAGCTTTCAACAAGAACTTCCATATTGCGGCCGACATATTTAAGATTGGATTTCAGGCAGTTTTCCTGAACTTTTTTGTTAAGACGCTGGAAACGTTCATCCTTCACATCATCAGGAATATACTTATCAACCCATTTTGCTGCAACGGTTTTTTCTCTTGGGGAATATGCCGCAACATTTGAATAGTCAAGTTCAAATTCATCAATAGCGGTCAAAGTATCCTCAAACTGCTCCTCAGTTTCACCCGGAAAACCTGCAATAAAATCACTTGTAATGGTTACATCAGGTATCATATCGCGAACTTTTTTGACAATTTTAGCATAAGTTTCCCTGTCATATCTTCTATTCATTTTCTTCAGGACTTCACTGTTTCCGGACTGCATAGGAATATGGAAGTATTCACACACCTTATCCAATTCTTTTACAGTTTCAATTAGTTCATCAGTAATATCTGTCGGATATGATGTTACAAAACGTATTCTGAATTTTCCTTCCATTTTATTTAAATCACGCAGAAGATTTGAAAGTCTGTAATTTTTATCTTTGAAATCTTTACCGTAACTGTCAACATTTTGCCCAAGAAGAGTAATTTCTTTAAATCCTGCATTCAAAGCATCCTGAGCTTCTTTCAAAATAATTTCCGGCTGTCTTGAACGTTCTCTTCCCCGTGTGTAAGGAACTATACAATATGTACAAAAATTATTGCAGCCTTCTGTAATATTTATCCAAGCATTCATTGATTTAACACGTTTAATATTAAAGTCTTTTGCTTTGTCATCTTCTGTAGCGTTAGTTTCAGTACATTCACAAACCTTATCTCCGCATTCAACCTGCTTTATGATTTCAGGAAGTGAATAAATCTTATGCGTACCCAGAATAAAATCTACATAAGGTGCGCGTTTAAAAATTCCTTCTGCTTTCTGCTGTGCAACACAGCCGCAAAAACCTATTTTTAAATCAGGTCTGGACTGTTTCCACTTTCCCCAAGTTCCAATTAAGCTGAAGGCTTTATCTTCGCTAAGCTGCCTGATAGAGCAGGTATTTACCATAAGCAAATCAGCTTTTTCTGCCTCGCTTGTTTCCTCATAATTAAAAGATGAAAGCATACCAAGCATTCTTTCGGTATCTGACTTATTCATCTGGCAGCCCATTGTTTCTATATAAACTTTTTTCATATCTTTTCCCTTTTATCAGACATATTCTCTATAAAAAATTATACAATAAAAATTAACAGACTTGACTTTTAGCCTTATAAATTATATCGTTTTATTAATAGTGTTTTCTTAGATTTTACGGGGTTAAGAAGAAATATGGTTTTAAAACAAAAAAATGTTCTTTCATTATTAGAAGATAAAACAAATGCCTTTAACGACAGGGTTGCACTTGGAATGAAAACAGCGATGGGCTGGAAAGAATTTACATACAAAGGTCTGGGACTTTTATCCAGAAAACTTGCCTGGCATCTGATTAACGAACTACAGGTAAAAAAAGGGGACAGACTTGCAATATTATCCGAATCAAAACCTGAGTACGGAGCATGTGTATTTGCCTCAATACTTGCCGGTATGACAACTGTTCCTTTGGATATAAAACTTACAAAATATGAATTAAAATCAATACTAAGCGACTGTGAACCGGTTGTAATGCTCGTATCGCAATCTCATATTCAAACAGCTCTGGACTTGCAGAAAGAACTTCCAAGTTTGAAATATATTCTGGTAATGGATGAGCCTTCTTATAACCTCGGACTTACAAGCATATATGAACTGCCAAATAATTACGACTCCAAATGGCGTCATAGAAGTGCTAAATCCACTGTTTTTATAATATACACATCAGGTACAACCGGCTCACCAAAAGGTGTTGAAATTACTTTCAAAAATATGATGTCGCAGCTGGATGATCTTGGAGATGCACTTGAGGCAATCCTTCCTGACAGACACTGCACGATACTTTCAATTCTTCCAATGAATCATCTTTTTGAAATGACTGTCGGATTTTCAACATTCCTTAATTTCGGCTTTTCCGTATATTATACACAAAGCCTCAAGCCAAAAGATATTTTAACTATTATGAAAGAAAAACAGGTAGACTTTATGATAGTTGTTCCGGCTTTTTTGAAACTGTTGAAAACAAGTATTGAAGCGGAATTAAACAATTCATCGAAATCAAGCCGGAGCATGTTCAAAGCTATGTATGCGGCAGCAAAGTTTATTCCGTTTTACAGTATAAAAAAATTAATGTTTAAAAAAATTCATGACAAATTCGGAGGTCATTTTATAGGCTGTATATCAGGCGGGGCACCTCTGGACATTGAGGTTGGAAAGTTTTTTGAAAGAATTGGCATTAAAGTATATCAGGGCTATGGTTTATCAGAAGCAAGCCCGGTTGTATCAATCAATACAGATAAAAGAAGAGAACTTGCCTCTGTAGGAAAACCGCTCAAAACATTCACAGCAAAAGTTGACAGTGAAACAGGCGAACTTATACTCAAAGGTCCTGCTGTTATGAAGGGGTACCACAACCAGCCTGAGATGACCGCTTCCGTAATTGACAGCGACGGCTGGTTACATACAGGAGATATTGCCAAAATTGATAAAGACGGACATATATTTATAACCGGAAGAATTAAAAATATGATAGTACTTTCCGGAGGTAAAAAAGTATTCCCGGAAGAGGTAGAAGCCGTTCTTGAAAAAAGTTCATATTTTGCCGAAGTATGCGTTCTGGGAATTTCAAGAACATTCGGGGCAAAAGACGGAACCGAAGAAATTGCAGCAGTTATTGTTCCTGCGGACGAACTTATCTCTAAATATGACGATGAAACTCTGGACAAGCTTATACGTTCAGAGGTTAAGACACTTTCAGGACGTCTTACCGCATACAAACGCCCTGTAAATATAATAATATCCAAAAATCCGCTTCCAAGAACAGCTACAAGAAAAGTTAAACGCAAAGAAGTAAAAGAGTTAGTAAAAATTTAAGGAGCCGAAATGATAAAAAAATTTTTTACAGCCGCATTTTTAGCAACGCTGGCAATGTTGACAATCGCATCTGTGCAGGCGTTTTCAGATGAAGAAATAATACTTGAGCCAGCAGAAGAAACTCCGGAAGAAAAAATTATTGAATCCCCGGCAATTGCACCTAAGTGGGAAGAATTCTGCGAAACCGGCTATGAAAATGTGAATGAAACTCAGAGGAAGGATATATTTGATATTTTCAGCTTTGTCAAAAGTGAACGTGCAAAAAAAAATTACTGGGCTGGCAGACGTGAAAGTTTTAACAAATATCTCAAATACTGTAATACAATCTCCGATGAAACAGACAAAGGTGTTTGTTATACAGAATTAAGAAAAATAGAAACAGACAAAAATGATGAATACAAACACCAGCGAAAAGAACTTCTCTATCAACATAATATTATAATTGATAAATAACTTTACAAAAAGACAGGTATTACTTTTATCCTGTCTTATTTATGATACTCTTGTTTTATAACAAAAAAGGAGAAATTATATGATTAAAACTACCCCTTCCCCATTTACAAACAGTAAATTTATTATTCCTGCTAACCAGCCAAAAGTTAAACTCTTATTTAATCAAATGAGTGATATTGTTAAAAAAGAACAAACCGGCGGTATGTTTACAACTGACAGAATTGAGATTTCAACAGCATTAAAATCTCAGGAAACTAATATTTTAAACAAATTAACCGAAATGGGTGCAAAGTTTAAACTTGTAAATATTTTTAAATAAACTTCTACGATAATACTTACAGTCATTTAACAGCATCAAAAAATCATCCCGAGGTAATACAACTTGCGGGACAAAAGTTAATGTGTTTGGAACAGAATTTTCAGATTTAGGCTTCCGGCTGCAATAACGCCGGAAGCTTATTCTATTTTACCTTTTTTCTCCTACTGTATAATTTGTATACTCTAATTTGTCCTTTCCTGAAAGAATATTTTCTAAGCTGACAGCACCCCATGGTGCCCAGGTAGACTTTATAACTTTTGTAGCTGATACCGGGAATTGGAAAGAATCTGCTCCAAATTGATTAGGATTTTTAGGACCATTAACATCGATATACAAATATGCACAAGCATAGCTGTGGCCTGTTACAGGTGTCGTGTTCCCATTCTCATCCAAAATACAGCTGCCTGCTGAATCCTGTTTGCAGCTGCTGGTTACCCTGTCACAGGAAGTCATTTGCTGAACAGTAATTACTGAACCATCATTAAGAATAATTTTAGGATATGTATGTTTTATACTCTGTGTCGTACCGGAAGAGCCGGAATATCTGGTAGCATACTTCTGGTTATAATAATATTTTGAACAGCCTTTCTGTGAAGAATTTTCGCAGACTTTTGTCCCATTAAAGTATTTTGCGAAAGTCTTGGCAACTTCTGCAGAACTTTTTGTTACATCGAAAAGGAAAGTATTATCACCTACAACCCCAAAATCTTTTTGAGCTAAAATTACTGCATTGCTAAGGGTTGAATACATCTTTCGTGTTTTTACACAAAGTTCTTTTTCTTTATACTTATTAACAAGTGACGGCAAAGTCATAGCAGCCACAACACCTATTATACCTAAGG
>HF989731.1:46104-71520 GCA_000431315.1 Brachyspira sp. CAG:484 | reverse complement strand
AACATTTAAAAATAATGAAAGTATGTCCGTCAACAAAAATAAGAGATTGCTGGCCATACGAAAAAGTAACGCTTTTGGACGGAAAAGAGTGGGAAATATCTAAAACCCAAACAGGGAAGCATCTAAAGATGGAAGACAGCGACACAGCAGACTATAGCAGCCCTAATGTGGGGATAATAACCGGCGACGGCACCCCGATGATACTATCTTATAATACAAAATGCGAAGCCCTGGACCCTGTAAAAAGCTACACGTGGAGTACAGAAGATAACAAGCCGGTATCCAATGCGACAGCAAGCTGTGTAGCCGCAGTATTTGAGATAAACGGAAGCCGTCGTCCGAATAAACAGAATGAGGATGTGGCGTTATTCAATGCGAACGGCTTAGGTTCAAGCTGTGCAATCGAATTGGAAAGCGGCAAATGCTTTGGCTCGGCGTTCACACCAACGCCTTTGACAAAAGCAGAGTGTGAAGCGCAAAAAGACGAATTGGGTATAGAAAAATGCTATTATAACGATGACTATTGGGCAGGTGCAGTGAAACACTGCGGCGGTGTAAATAATATGCCGACCGCCAACGATTTGGCCAAGATAGTGAGTGCAATATACAAAGGAAACCCAACAGTAGGACCCCAGCAAAATCTAAATGATTTAATATACGAATCAGGCACAGCAACCTCTTTAGGACTTCCGGAACCCGGCTTCTTCTTGTGGGCTGCAGAAGAGCTCTCTAGCTTCGATGCATCCTGGCGCAGCTTCTATCCAACTGTCACCGGCTGGAGAGATAAACGGAAGCCGTCGTCCGAATAAACAGAATGAGGATGTAGCCCTGTTTAATGCGAACGGCTTAGGTTCAAGCTGTGCAATTGAAATAGATGGTAAATGCTTTGGCTCTGCGTTCACACCAACACCTTTAACAAAAGCGGAGTGTGAAGCATCAAAAGGTAATTTAGGGATAGAAAACTGCCCTTATAACGGTGATTACTGGGCAGGTGCTGTGAAACACTGCGGCGGGGTAAATAACATGCCAACTGACAATGATTTAGCAAAGCTTGCAAGTGCAATATATAAAGGCAATCCAAGTGTAGGGGCAAAACAAGATGCGAGCAATCTGACTTACATAGCGGGCACAGCAACTTCTTTAGGCCTTCCAGAACCCACCTTCTACTTGTGGTCTGGTGAGGAGGGCGGTTACTTCTCAGGCGGTTATTACGCATACTGGCGAAGCTTCTACTCCACTAGTACGCGCTGGCATAGTGGCAAAAACCGCGGCAGCAGTAACGTTCAGGCGGTGTGTTTAACTGATTAATATAAATTTTTAAGTCGGAAGCCTTTTACCGGAAGTGCTGCCGCTTAATTATTAGTTTGAATAAATAAGCTGATAATATCATTAACAACCGAAAACTGTTTTTGATATTTATGAGCTTGGGCTTCCAATACGTTAATCTGTTTTTTATATTCTAAGATATTGTTCTGGCAATCTCTTGCTGATTGATTAAGACTTTCCTGAACCTGCTGGGCTTCCTGAAGTACACCTGCCATAGATATTCCTAAAGCTTCCATTGTCTGTTTAATAATTTGAGCCCCTGTTTGTTTTGAAACTCCTGAAGGCAGCTTTGCTATTAACTGTTTTAATACCGCTACATTAGCCGGCAATTCCATATCATCCACTGCCCCTGTCTGAAGTTCATTCATAGAAGTAAGGTTTTCTTCCTTTTTCTGACCAAAATTAAATGAAGGCATAACAGGTTCGTCCATATTGTGTAAAATAGTTTCTTCCTCTGTATGAGTAGCTATATTTTCTGTTTCAAAATCAGGATTATTAAAAACGACTTCATTATTGTCCGAATTTACCGGAGTAATTTCAATGTCGGACTGTTGTTTTAAAGCTTCAACGATTTTTTTGCCTACACCTTCTGTAATTCTGTTACTTGCCATTTTCCCCTCTATGAATTTTATCTGAACATTGATAATTATATTAAAGACAAAAATATATTTCAACAAATTAGTACCAGAATAGCCTGTATGATTACGAAATAATAAGCTGATTGAAAAGAACTTTATTTTATGATAATTTAGGGTTTAAAGGAAGAGGGATTTATGGCAAAGAGAATTAATGTAAAATTTTTTGATAAAGCTGAAGAAAAAGGTGCTAAATGGAAAAAAGAGGCAGAGTATGAATTTGCGCCTCATAAAGAACTGAAGTTTGGAGAAAACCCGCAGCAGAAGGCAGAATTTTATAGTTCTCCAGAAATGATTGATTATGAAATTATTGATGATAAAGAGCTTTCTTATAACGAGATAATGAATGTTGTGATTGCTACAAATATTGTCAGCGAATTTTTTGATGTAAGCGCTGTTGCTATTGTTAAACACGCAAGCCCTTGCGGAGTTGCGCTCGGGGTAAATATAGAAGATGCTTACAACAAAGCTTTTGATTGCGACCCTATTGCTTCGTTTTTTGGTACTATAGCTTTTTCGCAGAAAATTAACTATGAAGTTGCAAAACACATTAATTCTATGTCGGTAAAAGTAGTTGTTGCTCCTGATTATGATGAAAAGGCGCTTGAACTTTTGCGTGAAAATTTATTTTTAAAAATTATTAAAATTAATACACCATTAAAAGAATATAGAAATTATACGCAAAAAGATATTAAAATAACTCCGTTTGGAACGCTTGTTCAGGATTTTAATAAAAGCCAGCTCAGCAAACAGTCTTTCAAAATTGTCACAAAGACAAAGCCAACACAGGAACAAATCGAGGATGCTGTATTTGCATGGAAAATCTCAAAATATGCAAAGACAAATTCTATAGTAATTGCGAATGATTTTAAAACAATTGCAATTTCGCAAGGGCAGATTAACCCTGTAACCGCAGTGGAAGCTGCGCTTGATACTGCATGCGACGGGTCAAAAAATGCAATTCTTGTTGCAGATAATGCTCTGCCGACTATCGATTGTATAAATGCAGCAGCTCAGGGAAGAATTTCAATGATAATACAGCCCGGCGGCTCTCCAAAAGATACCGATATTATCGCTCTTGCTGATAAGTATAATATTGCGATGATTATGACCGGTATAAAAAATTACAGGCATTAATCACTTGCGGTAAATTCGTTCATAGAGTTCAGGGTAGGCTTCAAGTACCTGTTTTAATTGTTTATCGTTTCCGCCTTGCTTGTTCTGGGTAAATAACGTAAACTCTCCTGTATTTCCTCGTTCTCTCTCAGGATTAATATAGGTCAGTGATTTAATATTATTTTTTGCAACATAAATTTTTGTATTATTTAAAAGAGCCATAGCCCAGAACCAGATGTCATCCCCATGAGGTGCAAGCATTGTAAATTGTTTTATATCATCAATATTCTGATTAAGACTATTTGGAGGATAGAGCACACCGCCGGCTCCGGTGAAAAAGTTAAGATAACTTAAATTTGGACCGCTTATCTTTTTCTTCCACTGTTTATACGGCAGAATTTTTTTGCCCTTGTCAAGTTTAATTCTATGCGCCCTGTGACAGATAACTGCATTAGGATGCGTAAGATAAGATTTGTATAAAGTTTCAAGCCATTTTGGCGGATAAAAAATGTCGTCATCTGTGGTTATTAAAATAGCATTTTTAAATTCTCTATATGCCGGAATTAACTTTTTATAAGAATATAAATTTTCACACCATTTTATAGTTAATCCCTTATCTTTTAGTTTAAGCACGTTTTCCGGTATATCTTTTTCTCCGTTAGGAAACTGCTCAGATGCAAGCCATAATATTACTTCGTCAGGCTTCAAACTTTGGCTTAACAATGAATAAATACAGTAATGTATGTCATACATCCTTTCGGGAAAAGAAGTTAGAGAAACAATAAGCTTTCTTTCCCTGAATTTTGTATTCAAGCCGAATGTTTTATTTTCCAGAATTTCTTTATCTAATTCAGACTTGTTTATTCCTTTGAGACCTTTTTTAAATTTAAATAAATCGAAAATTTTAACCATCACCAACCCCTGCTATGACTATAGTATAATAAAAAAGAATAAAGTCAAACAACCTTTGCAGTAAAAATATTTTGTACTAATATATGAATATAGAAAAAACAAAAAAGGAATAGGAAGTATGGAAATTAAATCGTGGGAAGAATATTTTTTGGACTTGGCAAAAACTTGTGCAAGCCGCTCAAATTGTATTAGAGCCCAGGTAGGTGCAGTAATTGTCGGAGAAGATAAAAAGATTAAAGCAACCGGCTATAACGGAACACCGTCAAAGGTAGAATCCTGTTATGAGAGAGGTGAATGTTACCGGATAAAAAATAATATTCAATCCGGAACAAGATACGAAACCTGCCGTTCAATTCATGCAGAGCAGAACGCAATTATTCAGGCCGGACAGGACAGATGTAAAGGCTCTACAATGTATATCTGGGGGCACAACTTTATATGTATATTGTGTAAAAGATTTATTGTGCAGTCAGGAATTAAAAATGTAGTTTTGCGGAAAGATGAAAATTCTCCGGTTCTGCATGTCACAGTCGAAGACTTACGACGTGAATTGGAAGCCGAATAATAAATGTAAAAAAATATTAAGTTCAATTTGAATAGCCTAAAATTCACTTATACTCTGAGATAGGATAGGATAGGATAGGATGGGGTGGGTGAGTAACAATCTTTTCGTGTGAATTGTTTTTATAAAAATACAGATTGCTTTGTAAATTGCCTTATTAACGGGCAATAGTGCAGTTCTGGATAAACACGAAAGGAGATAATATGTTTGAATTGAACTCTATCGGGCAGGTTCCGCCTCAGGATGTGAAAACTCATTATAACAGTCATACAAATAAAATGAAAGAAACTGCTATAAATTCTATCTTGAACTATAAACCTGGTAAAACCAATAAGACTGACAAAACTACAGACGATGGAATTATAGCGAATAAAGACGGAACTTTTTCACACACAAGATACGATTCAGAAGGTTATCCTGGTGAAACCAGAGTAATCGATGCTAATGGCAAACTTGTTTCCCATTCATATTTTCTGTATTGCGATAATAAAGATCGTAGATCAGAAATAAAATGTATTTATAATGATGGCGGACAGGTTGTGAAAAGGGTTTTGACAAACACTGATAAGAATAATGTTGTTTACAGGCAGGTAACAGATTGGAACCCTGATGACAAAAAATTAGTAATTTGTGATTATGATGAAAATGGTGAGCTTGTAGAACGCTGGGAAGGTTCCAGCGACGGACTGCCTGACAGCTGGAAGATTGATGATTACTGTATTGAAGAAGGTGTAGTAGAAGTTACATATAAACGTGATGATAAATAATTTATAAAAAAGCTCCTTTTAAAAGGAGCTTTTTTATCTCTGTTAACATGACTTTCGGACGAAAATCATTAAATATAAGTTGTATGTTTAGTCGGTATGTACTAAATTCATTCTGTTTTCTACATAGAATGGAGGATTTTTGGTGTATTGGTTAAACAAAATTAACAAAAATACGTTAGAATAAATTAGGAGGCTATTATGAGCAGTTTTTATCCGCAATATGATTTGGCAGGTAGAATTCAGCACACGAAATTAGATTCGGGTGTATATGGTATGCCGTCTGCCAGATTAGACAGAATGGAAAAACCTGCAACACAGGATTTTAAACAGGTTTTTTCAGGACTTGTGGAAAATTTTAACACTGAACTGAATGCCCCGGATAATATGTTAAAAGATGTAATGTCCGGCAATAAAAACATAGATATTCACGATGTTATGACAGCTATGGCAAAATCAGAAATCAGTGTTAACGTTGCAACCCAGATGGTGGGAAAAGTCATACAGGCGTATGACAAAGTTATGCAGATTCAAGTGTAAAATATACTTGTATTAATTATAATTACAGACTGGGGAAAAGATGGATTTTCAAAAATTACTGGAAAACAAAGCACTACTATATGGAATTATCGGCGGAGCCGTAATTGTACTGGCTATGATTGTTACAATTGCTACATTTGCAGGAGGCGGCAATAAAGGCACAGCACAGAACGTCAGCGAGCAGCCTATTAAAGAAGATGTTATACTTCTTACAACAGATAATATAGGCAAAGCTCTTGAAATTCAGGCGCTTCTTGCAAAACAGGGAATTGCTGCAAGCCGTACACTTGATGGTACAAAATCAAGTATTGTGCTTAAAAAAGGCGACTGTACTACCGGTAAAAAGAAATGTACAACCGAACAGCGCGATATTGCTATTATGGAAATCGTTCAAAGCGGTCTGATGGACCAGAACGTAGGTCTTGAAGTTTTCGATAAAGGTGACTTTACTTCTACAAAAGAAGATAAGAAAATAAGGCTTACCCGCGCAATTAACGGAGAACTTTCCAGGTTAATCAAGAGAATTGACGGTGTAGAAAATGCCTCTGTATTTATTTCAATCCCTGAACAGACAATGTTTACATCAATGCAAAAACCTGTAACTGCAACAGTTCAGCTTGTTGTTGCAAATGGTACAAAACTTGACCAGCTTAAAATTAAAGCTATTACAAACCTTCTTTTAGGCAGTGTTTCCGGTTTGAACGCCGAAGATATTGCGATTTCTGATACAAACGGTAATGTTTACCACAGTATTATGAACGCCTCTGATGAGATGCTTGCCAAACTTGAAGAAAATGATAAATATATGCAGCAGAAAGTTCAGCAGCAATTGGACAGACTTATTGGTAAAGGAAATTATGTTGCAACAGTAAGCACTTTCCTGCGTCAGGCTCCTGCTGAAAAATACAGCACAGACTATGATCCTGAAAGAAAAGCTTCTGTTAACGAACAATCATTTACCGAAGGCTTAGGCGACCAAACACGTGACAGCAATAAGAATATTAATGCCGTAAGTGTTTATCTTCCTAACGGTATTGCCGGAGGCGGAACAAATTCAAGCCAGGACAGAAGCTATTCACGTTCCGCCAGAGAAACCCAGTATGGTGTAAGCAAAACCCAGCTGAATGAATATTTAAGACCAGGTATGGTTGAAGAAATTTCAGTTGCCGTAACTCTGGAAAAAAGTGCTCTGCCGGCTGAAACAACTCTTGAAGAATTAAAAGAATTAATTGCTCATGCGGCAAGTCCAAAAGTTGATCCGGAAAATGTTTCTATAGCATTCTCAGATTCTGTAGACCCTTATCTGGCATCAGACAGACCTGTAAATCTTCCGAAACCTGATGAAAGCGGAAACCCTTGGTGGTTAGCTGTAGCATTGAGTGCAATCGGTTTGATAATAGTATTCAGAGCAGTATCTAACAAAGTTCATCAGCTTCAGGAAGCTAACGCTATTGAGGTTGAACGCTTAAGACAAAAAGAAGCTGAACAAGACAGAGAACTTAGTGATGTAAATATGAGAGCAGCCCAATTAACTGACAGGCAGCGTGAACTTGCGGAAGGACTTCTCGAACAGCAAAACAGAGAATATATAGCAATACGTTCTCCTCAGGAAATGATTAGCGCTCTTGAAAATATGTCTGCAAATCTTGATGAAGCAGATAGCGAAGAAGCTGCCGACAAGATTAAGAGCTGGATAGAAAAAGGTTAGTGTAAGAAAATATGGCAATACAAGGATTTGATTATAAAGGATTTGCGCAGAACTTAGCATTACAGGCTAAGGATCTTGTGCCGCCTGATTTTGATGAAAACCAGAAAGCATATGTAACAAATACGCTTCTAAATTTTTCAATGTTAGCAGGAGAAGCTCTCTATAACGATAACGAGCTTGGGTTTAATGCCGAACAGGCAACAATGATTACCCAGATTATCGCAGAATGGGCTTATCATAAATCAGTTGACCTTGTAAGATCAGGCATTCCCCAGCCTTATTGGGATCCTATTATGCAGAAGATTGCTTTTACAATCTTTGAAATTGCAAAACAGACCTTTAAGCAGGGGCTGCCGCAGGACCAGATTTTACAGTTAATCGAACACCACGTAAAAAAAACATACCTTGAATCAATTGCTGAGTTAAAAGATAAAAATTTGATTGATGACAACCTGATGGAAAAGGCTTCAAAGCAGTCAAATATTGATGCAATGATGCAGCAGATGCAGGAAAGCGGCGAAGTTGATGCCGCAGCAGCAGCTCAGGAAGTTGCCCAGCAGCAGGTTCAACAGGCTCCTCCGCCTGCTCCGGTTCAAACACAGCCTGTTTCCGCAGCAGGACAGGCAGGAGTTCCTGCCGTTCAGGAAGAGGCAGGGGTTCCGGCGCCGCCGAAAAAATCCCCTTATGCACCTCCTAAACTTTTAAAGCTTGTAACTCTTGCATTATTATTAAAACGCGTGGATGAAGAAAAGGTGCAGTCAATTCTTGAACGCTTTGATCAGGATGTTGCAGGTACAGTTATTAAATATATGTACGTTGACGGTCTGGAAGAACAGGTAGATCCTACTTTGACAATGAAATGTCTTGATGATATTGCAGAAGAAATGCCAGGCGCAACAGAAATTAACAAAAATCACTTAGTCGAAAAGGTTAAACAAATTGCTGAACTTTATGACAAAACAAAGCTGGAACAGATGTTACAGCTTGAAAGACAGAAAGTCAGACGTTTTGTTTTTAATGCTCTTGAAGGGGAATATTATGACATTCCTCCGCGTGTTGCAAATGTTATTGCCACCCATCTGCAACATGGTGTATAATAAAATTAAATCATGATTATTAAAAAGAAAAAGAATATACAACCTGAAGTACTTGAGGAGAATTCTATTGAGCTGCCGTTAGATCAGGAAGATGACCTTCCTGAAATGGCTGAAGATTATGCTGCCGAAGAAGCTGAGCCGGAAGATGAAGCTTTGGAAAAAGATATTACAGAAATTGAACCTGATGATGTTGACTTGTTTAATCTTGACAATATTGATTTTAAACAGCGCCAGGAACGCAGAAAAGGTGATAGAAGACGCGGCTTCCGGCGTGTGGATGACAGAAACCTTGTTTCCAGAGCCCGCGAAGAAGCTGCTTCGATAAGGGAAGCTGCTTCTAAAGAAGGTTATCAGGCAGGATTGGAGCAGGCAAGAGAAGATGTTCTTGCATTAAAAGATGCAATCGGAATTTTCTTAAATTCTAATCAGGAGGTTTATGAACAGATTGCACCTGAGATACTTTCTGTGAGTGTTGAAATTGCAAAAAAAATTATTAAAAAAGAAGTAAGTGAATCGCCTGAAGTCCTTGTTAATACTGTTATCGAGGTGCTGAAAGGTCTTTCAAAAGAAGAAGCAAAGGTTATGCTTCGTGTAAATCCGGTGCAGGTTGATATTTTACGTCAATCGGTCCCTGAGATTCTGAACTTAACAGGGCTGGATGCAAAATTATCAGTGCTTGCGGATGAAAGTATAAGTGAAGGCGGTTGTCTTGTTACAACCACAAACGGGGTAGTAGATGCGACAATTGAAACACAGTTGTCGGTAGTGAGTGAAGCTCTTAGGGAAGTTTGATGGCACAGGAAGGCGGAAATTCTAATAGTTTAAGCGAAATTTTTATGGCGTTGTTTGTATTGCTGCTCATCGTCCTTTTGCTTGTTGAGCTGCCGAACTGGGTTGTAAACGTTTGTATCAGCTTGAATATTACGCTTGGCATAGTCTTACTTATGATTTCGTTATATGTAAGAAAAACGCTTGAACTTGCGTCATTTCCGTCAATTATCCTTATTGGTACAATGTTCCGGCTGGTGCTTTCAATTGCGTCAACAAGGCTTATTCTTTCAAAAGGTGAGGCTGGCGAAGTTATTCACGCGTTTGGAACATTTGTAACCGGCGGCAACATGATTGTAGGCGGTGTAATCTTCCTTATTATTACGGTTGTTCAGTTCATGGTAATTACAAAAGGTGCTGAACGTATTGCGGAAGTTGCTGCCAGATTTGCATTGGATGCGATGCCGGGTAAGCAAATGACTATTGACGCGGATTTTAATGCCGGCTTGATTTCTCCTGAAGAAGCAACTAAAAAGCGTGAAGACCTGCAAAGAGAATCAAATCTTTTCGGTAGTATGGATGGTGCGATGAAGTTCGTAAAAGGGGATACTATCGCGGGTATTATTATCGTTTTGATTAACATTATCGGCGGGTTGTGTATCGGTTGTCTTATGAACCAGATGCCTATTGCTGATGCTGTTTCAAAATATACAATCCTGACAATCGGTGATGGTTTGGCTTCACAGGTTCCTTCACTTTTGATGTCAATTGCAGCCGGTGTATTTATGACTCGTTCTTCTGCTGCTAACTCATTAGGTACAGATGTTACAGGGCAGATTGTCAGCAAGCCGAATGCTCTGTTCCTTGCTTCCGGGTTTTTATGGTTTTTGGCAGTTACCGGTCCGACTTTTACCGGACTTCCGTTCTGGCCGTTCTTCCTGTTTGGTTTAGGGCTTGCTATTGCAGGGTTCTCTACTCTTATTAACGCGGATGTACAATCACAGCTCGGGCAGTTGGAAAATGTTCGGCAGAACATGCAAGATCTTGTTAACCCTAACAGAATGTATGAACGTTTAGGTGTTGACGTATTGAGTTTACAGGTCGGTTCAAATCTTCTTGTAATTGCAGATCCGGATCAGGAAGGTCAGCTGCTTGCGAAAATTGCTGCTCTCCGTCAGAGGGTTACTGATGAACTCGGTTATATTCTCCCTAACATAAGAATTATGGATTCATCTGCTCTTGATGCAAATGAATATCTTATTGCGATTAGAGGTAATACAGTTGCAACCGGATATGTTTATCCGGGAAGATTAATGGTAATTGCAGACCAGTGGGACTCTGTCAAGCGTGAAGTTCCACAGGATGCTATTATTGGTATTGACCCTACTTACCAAACTCAGGCTTACTGGATTACCACAGACGATGCCAAAACAGCTCGTTCTGTTACTGCAATTGATTCTACTGATGTTATCGTTACCCACCTTCAGGAATGTGTAAGAAAACACGTTGATGAGGTTATGACAAAGACCGATGTTCTTAAACTTATGGAACTTGTACGTTCACAAGATCCTACGCTTGTTAATGACCTTGTTCCAACAATTATCTCTACAAGTGATTTGAGAAAGATTTTTGTTAACCTTATCAGAGAAAAGGTTTCTATTAAAGATATTATTTTTGTGTTTGAAAGACTTTGCGACTACGCCAGATTTTCAAAAGAACCTGATATTCTTTCAGAACGTTTGAGGGCTGCTTTGGGACGCCAGATATGTCTTTCTAATGTTGGTGATGACAAAGTTTTGTATGCTCTCACATTGTCGCCTGAATGGGAAAAAACTCTTGATGACAGCTGTCAGAGAACAGAGCTTGGAACAATGTTCCTGTTAAATCCTATGCAGGTTCAGGAGCTTATTGAATCTGCCGCAAATACAATGATAAGAGCCCAGCAGGCATGCGGGCAGCAGCCTGTAATCCTTTGTTCTCCGAGAATAAGGCTGCCGCTCTACCAGCTTCTTGAACGTCATATCCCGACAATTGTCGTTATTTCTTATTCAGAACTTATTACTGATATTAAGGTTGAAGCTGTTGATACTATCGGTGATAATTTTGCAATGAGTTAGCTTAAGGACGATATTTAATGAAAAAGTTTGTTTTGTTTTTAATCGGAATTTACCAGAAGATTTCAAAACATACTCCTCCTTCGTGCCGTTTTTATCCTACCTGTTCGGAGTATACAAGGCAGGCAATTGTTAAATACGGACTTTTAAAAGGCGGCTGGCTGGGGATAAAAAGAATTTGCCGATGCCATCCTTGGAATCCGGGTGGAAATGATCCGGTACCGTAAGTATTGAAAATTCCAAAAAAATGTCTTATAATAAAAACAATACAGTGGACTGTCAATTCTTTCAGTATGTGTATATCTTTTCTCAAACACGCTTCCGCTCTGCTCACGCTATCGTTTCGAAAAGATATACACATACCAGAGAAGTACAAAGCAGACACCAGCACATTAAAAGAAACAATGCAACTTTTTTGGACAGGCTCACCCTGTTTGGGTGATTGATTACTAACTGTTTAACTACAAAAGACCAGGAATATTCTTTATTTATAGTAAAGGCGGTGTATGGTCACCGCTTTTTTATGTTATAATTTTTTTAAAAAAAAGGAGGGCAGATATGATTAATAAGGCAAAAAAAGAGCTGGAAAAACTTTTAAAAGGCAATGAAAACTTTGTAAGCGGAAACCCGCAAGCTGTGACTAAAAGCCTTGAAACCCTGCAGAAGTTTGAAAAATATCAGGCACCGTTTGCTGTTGTTCTTACCTGCTCTGATTCCAGAGTTGTACCGGAAATTATTTTTGACTGCGGCATAGGTGAACTATTTGTTGTCAGAGTTGCCGGTATGACTACAGGTCCGAATGTTGTTGAAAGTCTTGAGTATGCTGTTAAAAAACTTCATCTCCCGCTTTTGATGCTGCTGGGACATGATGACTGCGGGGTTATGAAGTTTGCAGAAGAAAATTATCCTAATGTTACTGAAAATTTTAAAGCTTTTGCAAATTGTGTTTATCCTGTTCTTGATAACTATGGACCGGCTACTGATAGTTCTGATTTTGCCAAAAAGCATACTCTCTGGGTTGAAAAATTCCTGCTTGAACACTCAAAAATTATCAGACAGGCTGTTGAAAATGGAGAGCTTTACATTGCAAAATGTCACTTTAACCACTCAACCGGCAAAGTAGAGCTTATTGATTAATAGTTTGGTGTAAAAATATTTTCCATATATTCTTTTGTTTTCCTGAGGCGCAGTTTTGTGTCAGGAATTTCCTGCAGTTTTTTCAGGTTTTCAATAAGCTCAGCGTAAGGCTCTTCTGTCCTGCATAATTCGTTTGCAACTACCTGCCAGACTTTTTTATCATGCGGCGAATTTTCTATAGGAAGATTATGCTTCATTCCAGCAAGTACAATTTTTTCCATCAGAATTTTCCTATATGATTCTGAATATTTGCTATAGTGTGCTACATTGTCTAAATCTGTTTTTTGCAGAAAAACGTATAATAGCTGAGCAATAGTATTAGGATTTTTGCTGTTTCCTTTTGTTATAACATCGGTTATTCTGATAGTTTTTCCCACAAGGACAAAGTTATTAGGGTTCAAATAATCAAATGAATACGAAATATCTTCACTGCCCAGTTTATTCAGTGTGTTGCAATCTTTTGCTATTGCATCAAAACTTTTTTGAGGAACCTCCGAGAATACCGGCAAATAGAACTCTTCATAGTATTTTTTGCAATAGGCAGGTGAGAACATGAGAGAATATTTTTGCGGAATTCCTGCTTGTATATGTTTCCCGTTGGACGAAACATTTCTTAAAATCTTGGCATCATAAAATGTTGCAACCGGTTCGCCATAGTAGGTTTTTAGTGCAGAGAAACGCCGGGGAGTAATTTCATCAATAAAATCTGCATACGGTTTATCATGCTTGGCTACTTTAAGCACATATTTGTCGTCAATTTTGTAAACAGAACCATGAAAGCCATTGCCTATTTTTCTGTTTGGTCTTAGTTTTTCTCTTATAAATTTTTGGAGTTTTTCTATTAGAAAATTTTTTTCATTTAAATCGGGCTGTCTGCCGGATAGTAATACTTCATCAAGTTTTTTGCTGAAAACTGATTTGTAGCCGGTAAATTGCGGCGGTTGTTTCTGTTGTGCTTTGGGCTGTGTATAATAATTGCTGACTAGTTGCATACTTTCATAAAATTTGTGAAAAAAATTTTTTGCGTGTTTGTTTGTGATATAACAAAATTATTATGAACAGAATTTATGAACTAACCGATTTAATTGATAAAGATTTAGAAGAGAATTTACTTTCAGATACTGAAAAAGAAAAAATTGCAGCAGAGCTTAACGGGCTTCTTCCGGCAGGGTCGCTTGTACTTGCCCAGATAAATCCCGTTTCCGGATATGTTGAATATAATGCAAAGAAAGCTGCAAAATGGATTGAGTGGGCAAACCGGCTTAATGTTGATGCGGTTGTATTCCCTGAAATGTATTTAATCGGCTATCCAATTGGTGATTTTATTGACAGATTTCCTGTTGTTGTAGAGGAGAATATTGAGTGGCTTGAAGCGCTTGCATGTTTGACAAAGAGTGTAAAAGTTATTATCGGATTTGTTGAAATTAACAAAGAAAAAACAGGTAAAAATTATTACAATTCAGTTGCTGTTCTTGCAGAGGGCAAAGTAAAACAGGTTATACGAAAATCTCTTCTTCCGAATTATGCGGAATTCAACGATTACAGACATTTTGAGCCTGCCCCGGTTGACAGCGCTTCAAGAATTGTGGATATGAAAGGCAAAAAAGCCGGTATTATTATATGTGAAGACGGCTGGAATGATTTTGACTTTTTTGACAAAAATCTTTATAGCGAAGATCCTGTCGATATTGTTGTAAAAGAACAGCATCCGGATTATTTGATTAATCCGTCCGCATCTATTACAAGAGCTAAAAAAGAACAGCTCAAGCATAATATGCTTTCTTTTGCCGCAAAAAAACATAAAACGCCAATAGTATATGCAAATCAGGTTGGTTCCGGAGAATGCGTTTCTTTTGAAGGGGCAAGCAGGGTTTACGATAATGACGGAAATTTAATTGCTATGGCAAAATCATATAAGGAGCAGTTCTTTATCGTTAATCCGTATAAAAGTCTGGGGAAGATTTATCCGCTTCCAAAAGGTCTTGAAAAGACTTTAAATTCGCAAAAAGCATTTACCCTTGATCATGAACCGGATTTGGAAAGAACTTATCTGACTATTGTGCAGTCAATCAGAGATTACTTTAAGAAAACAGGGTTTAAAAGAGCTGTCTTAGGTCTTTCCGGCGGTCTTGATTCAACTGTATGCGCAGCACTTCTGGCTGATGCACTTGGATCTGAAAATGTTCTGGGTATAAGTATGCCGTCAAAGATTACAAGTGCAGAAAGCAAAAATGACGCAAGAGAGCTTGCTGAAAATCTTGGAATTAATTTTGCCGAGGTTTCCATAAAAGATATGTATGAGGCAACACGCACCAAGTTTGATGAAGTTTTTGCAAATGTTGATAAAACCTGGAACTGCCGTTATAAGGAATGTTTTACAAATGATAATATTCAGGCTCGTTCACGTGCATTGATTTTGTGGGGTATTGCAAACGAGTATCAGGCAACGCTTCCTATTGCAACATCTGACAAATCGGAACTTTATATGGGTTACGCAACAATTAATGGCGATATGTCCGGCGGTTTTGCGCCTATAGCTGACGTTTGCAAAACAAAGCTTTTTGCACTCGCAAGATGGATGAATAATAACCGCGAACAGAAAAATGCAATTCCTGAAGCAATTATTGCCAAACGTCCGGGGGCAGAGCTTGCAATAAATCCAAAGACCAATAAGCCGCTGCTTGCAGAAGAAGCATTGATGCCTTATGAATTTCTTGATGAAGTTATATGGCGTGTTGAAAATCTTCATCAGTCTGTCGGCGATATGATTGACGCTGAATTTCTTTATGAAACTAAGGAAAAAATCAGCCGCGAACAAAAAATGCAATGGCTTGAAAAATTCTTCCGCAGAATGTCAACCTCTTTATATAAGTGGACAATAATGCCTCCATCGCCTGTTGTTGATGCGCGTTCAATAAATAAAATTGAATACAGACATCCTGTTATTGCATCAAAAATTAATTTCAAAAAAACTTCTTTGCATGAAAAAATTGAAATGTTAAAAAATACTTAATTTTGAATATATGTTAAAGATACATGCTAAAATCTCAATGTAAGAGGAAATATGAAAGGGTAAAAACATGATTAGTGAAAAAATGGAAAAAGCTTTTAATGAGCAGATAAACGCAGAATTTTATTCAGAGTATTTGTATCTTTCAATGCAGTCATACTTTGAATCTTTAAATCTTAAAGGTTTTGTAAACTGGATGACAGTTCAGGTTCAGGAAGAGCACGCTCATGCTATGGGTATGTTTAACTATGTTCACGAACGCGGAGGAAAGGTTGAGCTTGAAGCTATTGAAAAACCTGAAACTAAATGGAATTCCCCTCTGGAAGTTTTTGAACATGTTCTTAAGCACGAAGAGCTTGTTACATCTAAAATTAATGCCCTAATGGATGTAGCAGAAGAAGTTAAAGACCGCGCTGCACTTTCATTCTTAGACTGGTATTTGAAAGAACAGGTTGAAGAAGAAGCTACAGTGGGCGGCGTTCTTGCAACATTAAAACTTATCGGCGATGATAAAAAAGCTTTGTTGATGCTTGATAAGGATTTAGCAGCAAGAACTTTTGTTGCACCTGTTATCGGCTAAGTTTTTTTATATGACAAAGAAATGCAGCCAAATTTTGGCTGCATTTCTTATTCCTTAAATTTACCGCCTTCTTGAAATTTATCATATGTTAATTTATTTTTTGATAATACATCATTAATCCTGCCTAAACTTTGAACATAATCATTGTCAGTTACATATATCAGATAAGCATCCTGCCCGTATTGATTTGGACCTTTTAACCCGTTTACGTCAAAAAATATATGTCCGCAGTCTTTTTCAGGAACAAGCCTTTCTCCTGTTCTATTCCCATCAGCATCTAATATGTAATTGCCGTCTGCATCTTTATCGTAAGTAGTGTAATAGTTTTGGCAAGCTGTTTCAGGGTATTTTGTTTGTGTAATTCCTATAATAGTTCCGTCTTTTAGTATAGCTCTTGAATATTTTGTAAGTATGCTCGAACCTGCAACATTTCCGTAGCCATCATTTTTGCGGTATTGCTGTTTTATTTTATAACTTGTTCCGCCGCATCCTTTTGTAGTATCTGAATAACATCTTTCTACAACCTGCATATTTTTAAATATAATATCCGCTGTTTCGTCACTTGTGTTATCTGCTCTGAAAATATCTCCATAACTGGAAGCTTCTTCTTTTGCTTTTGTCAGGACAAGTGCATTTTGAATAATTGAATAAGATTTTTTTGCCTGATTTATCAGAACTTTTTCCTGATATTTTCCAATTAATGAGGGCATAGTCATAGCTGCAACCACGCCAATAATGCCAAGAGTAATTAAAACTTCCGCTAAGGTAAACGCGGACCGGGATAATCCCGAAGCGTGAAAAAGCCCGCCGGCACTATCTAAGCCCCCCCCCCCTCAGAGATTTTGAAGCTATAGTTGTGTTTTGCATATATAAAATCCTCCTTTTTCTTTTTTATTATACCATATTAGATTGTTTTTTACAAATATATGATAACGTGTTAAACAATTAACTGATTGCTATTTTAAAAATTTGTAGTACTATACATTTATGATTAAACTTTTTACAAAAATATTGGCAATTATCGTACTTGTTACAGGAATGGCTTTTGCAGAAGAGAACTTTACAGAAGTTAGCGCAAGCCATATCTTAGTACGAACAGCAGCAGAAGCTTTACAGATTAAAAAGGATATTGAAGAGGGCGGAAGTTTTGAGTATTACGCCCAGAAATATTCTCTCTGTCCTTCCGGAAGAAATGGCGGAAATCTCGGATATTTTGGACGCGGACAAATGGTTCCGGAATTTGAAAGAAAAGCATTTTCTCTGCCTGTAGGTGAAGTTTCTGATCCTATCCATACCGATTTTGGCTGGCACCTCATTAGAGTTAACGAGAGAAGGTAAAACGGTTGCTGTTTTATATGTCCGAAAAAATTCCGCGATAAGGAACGTGAGCGGAATTTAGAGTGGCGTATTAGACAGCGAAGCTGCGCGCGACGTGCGAAGGCGGGGCGTAAGCAGCGGAGGTCTGCTTTTGACGTTTTTGCAGGCTCATGTGCCCATGTGTCCTGTAATTTAGTGTGCTAAAAAATAAAACAGCTTCTGCGCAAAAAAAATTTTGTTCTGTTTTTATTCTTTGCAATATGAAAATTAATATTACTTAAAAAAAAGATTGTGTTTTATATCCGCGGGGATTATAATAATCCATGCAAAGAACAACAGAAAGGATAATGGAAGAATGGTTTTAGAAATGGCATTTCCTCAGCTGGAACGGGCAATTAATCCGACACATGACATCAAACTTTTTGCCGGACGCTCCAATCCACAGCTTGCACAGGAGATAGCAGACTATCTCGGGACTACTGTAGGACCTATGCTTGTTAAAAATTTTGCTGACGGCGAAATTTATGTTCAGGTAAAAGAAAGTGTCAGGGGTGATGACGTCTTTATTATTCAACCATTATGCAACCCTGTTAATGAAAATTTAATGGAATTATTAATCATTATTGATGCTTTCAAACGTGCAAGCGCCAAAACAATTACCGCTGTTATCCCTTATTACGGCTATGCCAGACAGGATAGAAAAACTTCCGGCCGTGAAGCTATTACTGCAAAACTTGTAGCAGATCTGCTTACAACTGCCGGCGTTGACAGAGTGCTGGCAATGGATTTGCATACAGGTCAAATTCAAGGCTTCTTTAATATTCTTGTTGACCATATTTTTGCAACGCCTATTCTTGTAAATTATATCAAGAGTTTAAACATCAATCCTGATGATATGGTTGCAGTAAGCCCTGATACAGGTGGTGTTCAACGAACAAGACATTTTGCAAAAGCTATCGGATGCACTCTTGCAATTATTGATAAACGCCGCGACAAACATAATGAAGCTATAGCTTCTCATGTTATCGGTGATGTTAAGGATAAAATTTGTGTAATGTTTGATGATATTATTGATACCGCAGGTACAATATGCGAAGCATCAAAACTTCTTAAACGTGAAGGTGCTAAAGATGTTTATGTTTGCGCAGCCCATCCGGTATTCTCAGGTCCTGCAATAGACAGACTTGCAAATGCACCAATTAAGGAATGTATTGTAACCAATTCAATACCTTTAGATATGTCTAAAATGCCACCTAACATTAAACAGCTTTCTGTAGCACCATTGTTAGGGCAGGCAATCTCAAGAATTCACGATGATGAATCTGTTAGTTCATTGTTTGGATTTGAAAAAGAAATGCAGGTTTCGTAGCTGGAATATGAAAAGATAAAGGCGGAGCAGAGCAGTCTGCTCCGTTTTTCTGTATAAAAAATGTAAAAAATTTTGTAACTTTCTTGCCCGGTTAGATAACATATAGTATGATGTAATTATTATTCATTAAAAATAAAATGATTAGGGATCAGATTTTGGAGGAGAATTTTTAATGCCGGAATTAGCTAGGAAATACGAAAGGCGTGAAAGGTATTATTACGGTGAAATTAGTAATGTATCATCTATGCCTGTAAGAAGACCTGTTCAGCCTCAACCCCGCAGGATTCAAAGACAGCGTCCAGTTCCTAATCAGAAAAAAATTAACAGATATAATTTTATCCACAGAATTATTTCAGTGGGGATTATGCTCGCAATCGGCTGCACTATTTTGCCGTCTGCATTTAACAGGGTTACTAAATCAATGATTTTTAAATCGCCTTACCCTGAAATTACTGCGGATTATAAACAGCTTGTATTCCCTACATCTAATTATGTATATAACCACTTATTTAATAATGAACCTGTACTCAGAGGTGCTGAAGTTAAGAAACCTCTTATGGAACCGCTTGTTGAAAATGCCAGAATGGTTGGAATTGAAAACGGTATCAAAAACTTAATGACTGCATACCCGTCAATTCATCCTTCTGTGTATGTTTGGGATTATGATACAGGGCATTATGCAGACATAAATGCGTCAGAGCTTTTTTCTGCTGCAAGTATTATTAAAATACCTGTTCTTTTACAGCTTTTCCGCTCAGTTGATTTAAATCAGGTATCTCTATATGATGAGATGACTTTGACAGAGTATTACCGTTCTGAAGGCTCGGGAGGATTACAGTTTAAGGCTGCAAATTCAAAGTATTCTCTTGATACTCTTGCAAGAGTTATGATTACAGATTCTGATAATACTGCGACAAATATGATTATGTCAAAAATCGGCTCTATGACTGATGTAAATCAAGGGATTAGGGACTGGGGCTTGAAACAAACTCACGTAAAAACCTGGCTTCCGGACTTGCAGGGTACAAACCATACAACTGCAAGAGATTTAGGGGTAATGCTTTATAATATTGAAAACCCTAAATTCCTCAGTATGTCATCCAGAGAAAGAATTTTTGACTATATGGGACATGTAAAAAATAACAGACTTATACAGGCAGGTCTTGGACCCGGGGCATCCTTCCTTCACAAAACAGGTGATATAGGAAAAATGCTGGGTGACGCCGGAATTGTCTATACCCCTAACGGTAAAAAATATATTGTTGTAATACTGGCAAACCGCCCTTATAATTCACCTGCCGGAAAAGATTTCATTGTCCGCGCTTCTGAAATAATCTACAACTATATGGTGAAATAATGCTTTCTGATGTTTTGGACGGCAAATGCTTTAAACTTGTGTGCGGCGCAGGAAATGAGGATGCCGGTGAGGTAGAAAGGCTTGTTGCACTCTATGCTCGTGCCGGATGCAGATTTTTTGACCTGTCTACAAGAAAAGAAATAGTTGAAGCTGCAAAAAGGGGGCTTGAATATGCCGGTGTAAATGACGCTTATTTATGTGTAAGTGTCGGGATTAAAGGCGATCCTCACGTAAATAAGGCGCACATTGATTATGAAAAATGTGTTGGATGCGGCAAGTGCGATGAAATTTGTCCGCAGGGTGCAATTAAATACCATAAGGTTAAAAAATTCCGCTGTATTGGCTGCGGAAAATGTGCAAAAGTTTGTTCAAAGGGTGCAATTTCATATATAACAGAGAGCAGAGAGCTTGATGAAATTCTCCCCCCGCTAATTAATGAAGGTATTGACTGCATTGAACTTCATGCAATGAGCGGCGATGATAGTGATGTGTTGAAAAAATGGAATTATATAGCCGAAAATTTTGACGGTATGCTCAGCCTCTGCACTGCCCGCGGAAAACTAAGCGATGAAGCTATGCTTAACCGTATTAAATTATTAATAAAGGATAGAAAACCATATACTACAATTATTCAGGCAGACGGTTTTCCTATGAGCGGAAGCAATGATGATTACAAAACAACTCTTCAGGCAGCTGCTACAGCTGAAATTGTTCAGAATGAAAATCTTCCGGTTTTTGTAATGCTTTCCGGAGGAACAAATTCAAAGACTGCTGAACTCGCTCATCTTTGCGGAATAAAATATCATGGTATTGCGGTCGGAACTTTTGCAAGGAAGATAGTGAAAAAATATATTGAACGGGAAGATTTTTTAACTAATAGCTATGTTTTTAATGAAGCTTTGAGAATTGCAGAAAAGCTTGTAAATTCTATAGTATAGATGTTATAATTTATCTATGGCAGAGTTAACCACAAAGATTTTGGATTGTACCATCCGCGACGGCGGTCATCTTACAGGCTGGAATTTTCCGGATGAAGTTGTCGCTGCCTCGTTTGAGGCTGCAGGTAAAAGCGGTATCGACTATTTTGAGATTGGATATTTAAACGGAGTCGGCGGGAAATTTGCGCAATGCAGCAGTTTATCAGGTATTTTAGGAGCAAAGGGTTCTGTAAAAGTTGCTGCTATGGTTAATGCCGGCGGCAGAGCTTATTCTATTCCCGAAAACGGCTTTATTGATGCTGTACGTATTGCCTGTCATCCTGATGAAACTGAAATCGGGCTTCATATATGCGAAGAGTTTGCATCAAAAGGCTTTGAAGTCTTTTTGCATTTGATGAATATTTCAGGAATGGATGATACTCATTTTTCTATGCTTTCCGGCTGGTCAAAGAAAGAAATTCTTTCTGCAGTCTATTTTGCTGACAGCTTTGGCTCACTTGTTCCGGCGGATATTGAAAAATATTTTAGCAGACTTAAATTGTCCGGTTTTAATAAGATAAGTTTCCATGCGCATAACAATATGCAGATGGCATTTGCAAATACGTTATGTGCAATAAATTGCGGCGCCTACTCTGTTGATGTTACTGCTTACGGTATGGGCAGAGGCAGCGGAAACCTTCCTGCAGAGCTTTTACTGGGATATTTGAATAGAAACCCTGTATTTTACCTTGAATTAATTGAAAAATATTATCTTGAGCTTTTTGAAAAATACCGCTGGGGATATTCTGTTCCAAACTTAATCGGCGGCTTGAAAAATCTTCATCCGCGTAAAATCAATGAACTCTCTGCGTATTCGTTTTCTCAAATGTGGCAAAAATCGGACATTTAAATGATTGAAAATCCTCCTGAAAAATATACTATTTTTATAATATTTAAGGGGAATTTATGGAATTAACAGAACACGTTCAATATATAATTCATTCGGCAAAAACTATTGTTTATGCAAGGGATTACAGGTATGTTGAGCCGGAACATATTATGCTTGCGCTATTTCTGGATGAGAATGACCTTCCGAAAATAATTCTGGAAAAACTCGGACTTGATAATCCCAGAATGATAAGAGATTACAACAGCTCAATTCCCAGAAAGGAAAATGCCGCACCGGCAAGATATTCAGAGCCGCCGCTTTCAAAAGACACTGTTACTTTGCTTGAAACCGCAGAAAAAGAAGGTTTGGCTTACGGTGACAGAGTTGTTAGTATTGAACATTTGTTTCTGGCGCTTTTTAAAACTAAAATTGCAAAAATGGAGTATATCTTTGGTCAGTATCACATAAATATCAGAGAATTATACTTTAAAATGAAAGATATTATTGACGGTATGACTACCGTTGATATTATAGATGTAAAAGAAACCGCAAAGGAAGAAGATAACACTAAAGCCGGAAAACCAGTTATAAAAAATGAGAAAAAACAGGAGGAAAATCCGCTTGAAAAATATACAATTGACCTTACAGCAATAGCTGCCCAGAGTAAGCTTGACCCTGTAATCGGCAGAGATGATGAAATCAGAAGGGTAATCCAGATTTTGAACCGCCGCTCTAAAAATAATCCGGTGATTGTCGGCGAGCCGGGTGTTGGTAAAACTGCGGTTATAGAAGGTCTGGCACAAAGAATTATTAAAGGCGATGTTCCAGAGAGTTTGAAAAATGACAAAATTTTATCTCTTGATTTAGGTGCGCTTCTTGCCGGTGCCTCTTACAGGGGAGAATTTGAAGAGCGTCTAAAAGGCGTGTTAAAGAAAATCGAAGAGAAAACTGATGATTTAATGCTTTTTATTGACGAAATTCATACAATAATGGGTATGGGTTCTTCTGACGGCTCTGTAGATGCTGGCAACCTTCTAAAGCCAATGCTTGCAAGAGGTAATATCAGGGTAATCGGTGCAACAACTCTTGATGAGTATAAAAAATATATTGAAAAAGATAAAGCTCTTGAAAGAAGATTTCAGCCTGTAATGGTTGATGAGCCATCAGTTGAAACTGCAATAAGTATTATGAGAGGTTTGAAAAATAAATACGAGGTGTTCCATGGAATAAAAATTCTCGATGAAGCCCTTGTTCAGGCAGTAAAGCTTTCTGACAGATATATAACTGACAGATACCTCCCGGACAAAGCTATTGACCTCATTGATGAGGCAGCTTCGTCTTTGAGAATTAATATTGACACAATGCCGGAAGATATTGATATTTATACCCGCGAAAAACTCCAGCTTGAAATAGAACGGAACGCATTAATAGAAGAAAATTCAAAAGAAGCTGAAAATAAAATTGCAAAAATTTCCAAAAAAATAGAAAATCTTGAAGCAAAAATCTCAAAGCTTAAAGACCAGTGGATTCAGGAAAAGAAAATAATTAACAACACAACTACTGTGAAAAAAAATATTGAAATACTGAAATCCCAGATTGAAATAGCCCAGAAAAAAGGTGAACTTACAACTTCTCTTGAGGTTAAGTATAAGCAGATGCTTGAAATGGAAAAAAAGCTAAAAGAACTTCAGTCTGATAAAACAAAGAAACGGCTGATAAAAGAACAGCTTGAAGCAGATGATATTTCCGCGATTGTTGCAAAATGGACAGGCATTCCAACCACAAGACTTGTTGAGGATGAATCTTGCAAGCTTATGAAAATGGAAGACTTTCTGCATAAAAGATTAATAGGTCAGGAAGAGGCTGTCACAAAGATAGCAAATGCAATACGTCTTTCCCGTTCAGGTCTGCGTGACAGCAGACGTCCAATAGGGTCATTCTTATTCCTTGGCCCGACCGGTGTGGGTAAAACAGAACTTGGAAAAACACTCGCAGAGTTTTTGTTTAATGAAGAAGATGCACTCATAAGGATTGATATGAGTGAATTTATGGAAAAATCTGCAATTTCACGTCTTACAGGTACTACTGCCGGTTACGTAGGTTATGAGGACGGAGGCCAGCTTACAGAAGCTGTAAGACGCAAACCGTATTCTGTTGTATTGTTTGATGAGATTGAAAAGGCTCATCCTGATATTTTTAATATAATGCTCCAGATGTTTGATGATGGCAGACTTACAGACGGTCAGGGCAAGCTTATTGATTTTAAAAATACAGTGCTTATTATGACCAGTAACCTTGGCAGTGATATTCTTCTTGACAATTCGCTTTCTGAACAAAGTAAGCAGGAAGAGGTTCATAAGCTGTTACGTTCAAAATTCAAACCGGAATTTATAAACAGGATAGACGAGATTATAACCTTTAAGCCGCTAACGCTTGCTGAACTTGCAAAAATAGTTGAAATCCAGACCTCTTCGCTTAATACGCGGGTGGAAGAGCAGGGGATGGAACTTGAGCTTACTGATAATGCAAAAGTATACCTTGCGAATGAAGGTTATGAACCTTTATATGGAGCACGTCCTTTGAGAAGGGTTATCCGTAAAGAAATTGAAATCCCGCTTTCCATGAAAATAATTGGCAATGAATTTCATCATGGCGACAGGATTGTAATTGACTGTGTTAACGATGAACTTGTGTTTTCAAAAGCAGGAGTTAAAGTGTAAAATAAAAAGACCGGAATTTATTCCGGTCATGTAACACATATATACTCCTTCAGCTGTGCCGGCTAATATGCGGCAATACACTAAAAGATTCTTTTTCATACCCTAATCGAACAGCTAAGCTAGTCCTGGTTAATAGCTTTTTCTGTTTCTTCAATCTTGTTTATTAAATCATCAACCTGTTCCTTAAAATAAAGTATAAAAAGGCTTATTTCTTCTTTAAAACTATAGGCACCTGGCCAAACGGAATATTTATACATAAATTACACTCCTTGTGTTTATCTAACCTTAACAAATTCATTTACGGTCAATTGATATTAAAACTTTAGAAAAATTTTGCTTCATGTTACATTATGTAACAACTTTGATAATGCTGCTTTTGTTGAAAAAAATCCTAAAATACTATATAATAAAAAGGGGAGTGCCTGAGGCACGACACAACCCGGGTTAACGAAAATCCTAACAGGTAAAACAAATAAGAAAAAATATTTGTTTTTGAGGCGATAGCGGTGCCTGAGGGACTGCACTACTCAGGTTTGCTAACTAAATTCCGAATTTTGCTAGATGGCGAGAGCGTGCCC
>HF989731.1:2639-45976 GCA_000431315.1 Brachyspira sp. CAG:484 | reverse complement strand
CGGGGGGGGGGCAGAGTAGTTTAAGCTCCTTAAAAGGTATTGGCGCAGATAAATCATCATTTCGCGCCGCCACCCCAAAGAAACAGCAAAGAGGTTTTACCTTGGCAGAGGTGTTGATAACCCTTGGAATTATTGGTGTTGTGGCTGCTATGACGCTACCGTCAATTGTTCAAAAACATCAGGAAAAAGTAACGGTTTCTAAATTAAAAAAAATTTATTCAAATGTTTCTCAAGCTTATTTAAATGCAATAAGAGAAAATGGAAGTCCAGAAAATTGGGGTATGACAGTTTATGCTCCGGGAGAAGATGGTCAAGAGGGTGATAGAGCAGGTGCAAATGTCTTTTTAAAGAATATTTCTCCTTATTTAAAAGTTATAAAAAATTGTCTTTACGGCTCTGAATGTGATGATATGAAATGGTCTGTAAATGCTCTTAACGGAACATCAAATGGGTCTTATTCGAATACAATGTTAGTTCTTTCAGATGGTATTATGTTGTCCGGTTCGTGGATTTATGCTGAAAATTGCGATATGGTAATGGGACGGGGAGTTTTGAATAATGTATGCGGAGAATTCTTTGTTGATTTGAATGGTGTTAAAGCTCCAAATACTATAGGTAAAGATATTTTTGTATTTTATATTACTAAAACATCAATTATACCTTTTGGTACACAAATTGAAACTTATAGACCTTTTGAAAAAAATTGTGTTGTAAATTCTACAGGCTCCGGATATGGTTACGGCTGCACTGCATGGGTAATTTATAATGAAAATATGGATTATCTGCGTTGCAATGATTTGAGTTGGCAGGGCAAACATAAGTGTAATTAATTATAAAAACAGATTTGTAACCTCAAATTTGTTAACGTCAATCAGTCCTTTGTCGGTAATCTTGATTTCAGGGATTACTGACAGGGATAAAAATGCCATACTCATAAACGGATCGGCGATTTTACAGCCTATTTTACCTGCTGCATTTTCGAGTTCTGTAATCTCTGCCATAACTTCTTCTGCGGGTTTATCAGACATAAGCCCTGCTATAGGCAGAGGCAGGTGGGAAAGTGTTTTCCCGTTTTCAACTATAATTTTGCCGCCCTGTGATTTGACAAGTTCAACTGCTGCATAGTACATATCATCATCATTTGTTCCGATTACAATCATATTGTGGCTGTCATGTGCTACTGTTGATGCGATTGCTCCCGATTTCAACCCAAAACCTTTCACAAATCCAAGCCCTATATTCCCTGTTGCTTTGTGTCTTTCGAGGACTGCAATTTTTAAAATATCATTTTCTATATCTGACACTGCAAAGCCGTTTTCATTTTTTACAGGTTCAGCAGATAATTTTGTTATTAATTGCTGTGGAATTACATTTATGACTTTTATATTATTTTTGCCGTCAGGAACTTTTATCTGCAAATCTTCTTTATACAAATATTTTATATTAACAGACCCTCTTAGCGCCGGAGGTTTCATTTCTGTCATATCAACGATGGTATTACCGTCTTTGGCAACAAGTTTTCCGTTTTTGAAAACCATCTTCGGCTCGAATGTTTCCAGATTTTCAAATACAGCAATATCTGCTTTAAAGCCTGGTGCTATTGCACCGACATTTTGTAGTTTAAAATATTCGGCTGTATTTATGCTTGCCATCTGTATTGCATTAATCGGGTTAATACCAAGGCGGACTGCTTTTTTAACCATGCGCGAAATATGTTTTCCAAGATGTTTCGGATGTCTGTCATCGGTTACAAACATACATTTTCTGGTATTGTATTTTTTTAAAACAGGAATTAAAGGTTCTAAATCTCTTGCCCCTGTTGCCTCACGTATCATCAAATACATACCAAGGCGAAGCTTTTCAATTGCTTCTTCCGGTGTGGTACATTCATGATCAGAAGCTACGCCGGATGCAATATATGCACTGAGCTCTTTTCCGCAAAGATGCGGTGCGTGACCGTCTACGCGCTTATTTTTTTCTATCCCAAGCTGGATTTTGCTTAAAACACTTTTATCACAGTTAACAACACCAGGGAAATTCATCATTTCAGCAATACCGAGAACCCAAGGAGCATCAATTAGTAATGCCAGATCGTAACTGTTCAAATCAACGCCGGAGGTTTCCAAATCTGTTGCAGGAACGCAGGAAGGAAGCATCATATAAACATCAAGCGGAAGGTTTTTGGTTGCTTCTCTCATAAAGCTTGTACCCTGTAAGCCCATAACATTAGATATTTCATGCGGATCTGCAATTACTGTAGTTGTACCTGAGGCGAGAACAAGCTTTGCAAACTCTGACGGCATAAGCATAGAGCTTTCCAGGTGGACGTGACCGTCAATAAAGGACGGGGTTACGTAAGCACCTTTTACGTCTATTTCCTCTTTTCCCCGGTAACCTTTTGAAATACCGGCAATTTTGCCGTCGATTACAGCTATATCTGTTTCATAAATTTCTTCTGATAAAACATTTACCAGTTTGGCATTTTTAATTACTAAATCTGCAAGTTCTTCACCTTTGCTTACTTTTATAATTCGTTCGATGTTTTTCATATTTCTGCCTTTCGGGGATACCGTTGAGTGACGGTAATATTTTTGTTTATGATAACACGAAATTATTATTTAGGCAGGTTTTTAAAATAGTCTTTATCTGTTAAAGCTTTATAAGTACAGCCGATACCGTTAGTAGTGCTTGTGCTTGTTAAGGAACATTTGTTAACACTATCATATGCTGTTCCTTCTGCGCCCATTGGAAGCAACTTTCCATTGTCCGTAATCTGAAAAGTAAATAAATCATGTCCCCAGCGGTTTGGCTTTTTATTATACCCGTTTACGTCGACGCTTATTAAAAGCAGGTGACCTCCAGGCATATTTTCTACCATAATAAACATTCCGTCGCTGATAAAAACCTGTCCGTCATCTAATAAACTGTTCTGCATTTTTTTATTATTATATGTTTTATAATTTTGTGAAACTCTGGTTGTTCCTTCTTCATCAACGAAATTGCTTTCACAGGATTCAAAGTCACAGTCTTTTGAAATTTTGAAATAAGTTTTAAATTTAGGTATAAATGCATGTGCGGGATAATTTGTATTATTAACAATCTGTCCTTCGTCATAAGTCATTTGATTATAGGCAGCCTGCAAAATACTATAAGCTTTTTTAAAACCGGTTTCCAACTCTTTACCTTGAGTTTGGTTAATAAGCGCCGGCAGAGTCATCGCCGCAATAACACCTACAATGCCAAGAGTTATAAGTACTTCTGCAAGCGTAAAGGCTTGTTTGTCCATTTTTTTGCTCCTTTCATTTATATATTAAAATATTGTATTCATAAAATAAATACAATAAGTAATGTATTTTTGAATATATCATATTAATCTTAATTTAAATACAATAACTTACAGGGATTTTTATGAACGAGTTTAAACCTATAAAGCAGGAAAAGACTGTAATAAGCATACGATTGGATGTCGATATGCTTAAAAAAGTTGATGAATTGTCTGTACAAACAGATATTAGCCGTAATGAATTTATTGTTCAGTGTATTGATTATGCACTTAAAAATCTAAAACAATAAAAAACTTTTTATTGAAGCGATTTTGGCTTTTTGATAAATACAAGCATAGGTATGAGTAAGAATGTTGCAAATGCAAACCATCTGAATGTATCAATATATGCCCACAGGTGTGACTGCTGAATAAGCTGTGAGTAAATTTGGCTTTGAGCCATTGTATGTGCTGTAAAGGTATCTGTAAGAGATGAAAATGTTCCTGTAAGGGCATTTACACGTTCAACAAAAGTATTATTAGTATCATGCAGATGATTAATCAGCATGTTTTGATGAACCTGTGCAAACCTTGCGACCATAGTTGTTCCAAGAGATGTTCCTATTGCTCCGCCAATATTTTTTACAAGGTTTTGAAGTCCTGTTGCGTTGGTCATATTCTCATTTTTGATTGTTGAAAACGATAACGGGATTAACGGGGTTAATGCAAGGAACAGTCCTGAGCCGTAAAGAATGTTTGGCAGGGCAATGGTTGTAAGGTTAATCTGAAGGTTAATCATCCCAAAGAACACACTTCCAAGTCCTAACAAGATTAAACCTATCATTACAATCCTTCTGTCGCCGAGTTTTTTAGATAAAGTCAAATATAAAGCAACTCCGATAAAGCTTCCGACACCCCTTGACCCCATTGAAAGTCCGCTTAGGTAAGCTGTATATCCCAAAAGGTTTTGCAGCATTGACGGCAAAAGTGCAGCAGAAGAAAGGAATACACCCATTAATATTACCTGTACAAGTGTTCCAAAAAAGTACGTCCTGTCCTTTAATACTGTTAAATCAATTAGCGGCTCTTTTCCTCTTGCCTGAGAGATAAAAAATAGAATTGCAAATATCATTGATATTGCACTGAGCCAGCAAATCCACGCAGCTCCAAACCAGTCTGCATCATTACCTTTATCAAGTACAACCTGCAAGGCAATAAGCCAGCCTGATAAAAATATCATTCCTTTAAAATCAAAATGTACATTTTTCTGTTTTTTTGCATAAGGAGGTTCTTCCAGCAGGTTTTTTGAAAGATAGACACACAAAAAGCCAAGAGGAACATTTATGAGATAAATCCATGGCCAAGACCAGTTTTCAGTAATCCATCCCCCGAGAACAGGTCCGATTAACGGGGCAAAAATTACTGCAATACCAAAGATTGCCATAGATTTCGGACGGTCTTTTTTAGGGAAACTTTCCAGCATAATTGACTGCCCAAGAGGCAGGAGCCCGCCTCCGCCAAGCCCTTGCAAAAACCTTGCAAGAACAATTTCTATCATTGAGTGTGAGATTGCACACAAAAATGAAGATATAGTAAAAACTATTGTACATATCATAAAGTAGTTTTTACGCCCGAAAAGTTTTGAAGCAGCCGCAACAAGAGGGATTGCAATACCGCTTGCAATCAGATAGCTTGTTAAAACCCAGGTTGACTCATTCAAACTTACTGACATTGAACCGGCAATATAAGTTAAGGCTACGTTTGAGATGGTTTCATCCAAAACAAACATAAATATTGCAAGCATTACCGGGGTAATCATTAACCATGGGTTAATACCGGGGCGCCATTCCTGTTCCGTTGATATACTCTCACTCATTTAAACTTTTTCCCTTTATTATGATTTTTTTGTAAAAATTTTATCAAGTCCTTTTATAAATCCAAAATGCAGAAATGATGTTATTCCTGCAAGGTAAGCAGAGTATTTATGAACTTTCATTTTGTAAGGAAATCTAACTTTCCTCATACCAGTTATTCCGCATACTGTTCCAAACCCTAAAGCGGCATATCCGGAATCGGATACCAGACGATGCCTCAGGCTGTGTTTACTTTTCCCGTTAATCGGAGGTTGGATTGTTTGTACAGGTTGAATTGTGTTCATCATAATTACATACCCTCAGCTTATATCTATACTTTAGCATAAATATAATTTTAAATATAATGATTGTTCAGGTAAAATTTAATAAAAAAGCTCCGGAAAACCCGGAGCTTTATGGAACTTATTCCAAACCTAATGCAATCTTATTGTTTGTTGAAACCATATTCATTGCTGCATACATGCTGTTTTGTGCGCTTTGAATACTGTCATACTGGTCATCCAGACTTTTTAGTTCCCTGTAATATTCAAGTATGGTGTTAATCTCCTGAGGATTTTCGCCGGCTTCATCAATCATAGCTTCCAGCTCTTCGCTGACTTTGTCCAGAATTTCAGTAACACTTTCATCGTCTTCATAGCTTACACCAACTCGTGTCGCAAGGGATTTTGCATCTGCCAATACTTCTGTTTCACTGAGGTTTTGACCTTCACCTCCGCCATTTTCAGCAGCCTCCTGCCGTTGAGCTTCCTGTATTTTTGTCTGCGCCTGTGCTTCTGTCATTCCGTCTGTGACAGGAATGCCCAGTGCTTCAAGCTGTCTTTTGGTGCTTTCGCTCAAGTCGGATTTCTTCTGTGTTGTTTGTGCTGCCGCTGCTTGTGTTGTCTGTGAGCTTACACTTGAAACAGATGTTGTCATAAATACTCCTCTCTTATCTTTTCTTTTGAACTTTCAAAAGAATACAAGCTGAGTAACGGAATTTATAAAGGTGTTCTTTAGAATTATTAGTATATATTTAATAAAAATTTACATGTAGAAATTTCTACCACTAGATATATAAACTTGTCTAAATGTTAAAGTTAATGTTATGATAAACAAAAAGGGTGATGTGATGGCTGAATCGGAAGCTGCTGATATATTGTATACTGAAAATATACCGTATAAACTTGAACAAACTGCAAGGATAGGGTATTTGCTCGGTAAAAACTATTACAAAAATTATGTTAATACAATACTGGATCTTGATGAATATGCTATTTTAAGCCATATTACAGCAAATCCTCATCTTTCGCAGAGTGACTTATCGAAGCTTATGTATAAAGGTAAAGCCCATGTCGGTAAGATTTTAAGCAGTATGGAAAAGAAGGGTTATGTTAAAAGAGGAGTTGCAACTTCTAATAACATCATGAAAAAAGTTACAAAAATTACAGCAAAAGGCGAAAAGCTTTTATACGAAACACACAGTGTTTTTGTTAAGCTTGCACAAAATGTGTTGAGTGTATTTACACCGGAAGAAAAAGAGATTTTCATAAAACTTCTGGATAAATACAGAGATAAGATTACCTCAACTTATGAGATAATTTTTTAGAACATTCCTGGTGTCATCATTCCCGGCATAATTCCCTGCATGCTGTTTTGCATCATATTATTGTTATCATAGAATTTCGGGAAGTTATCATAAGTCATAGGTGCTGTTTTTTCAGCATTCTGTGTTACTGCTCCGTTATTATCGCTTCTTGTTTTGATAACTTTTTTTACAGGAGGTTCCAAATCAACTTCTTCTATTTCAAAGCCGTTATAATCGTATTGTTTTTCTGTTGTTTTTTTCACCTGAACAGGTTTTTCAAAAGCTTCCTGATTTTGGGTTGTAGGAAGCGAACGGCTGAAGCCTGGAAAACTCTGTGACTGGTTCATATATTTAACGGCTTCCATATTAGTTCCCTCTTGTGAAAACGCCGGTGCGGCAAAGGTAGTTAAACAAACTAATAAAAGTATCTTTTTCATAATTATCCCTCTTTATTATATTTTTTCATATAAGCTTTTAACACATTAATTGTCCTGTATAAGCCTACAGAGTGTGAAGCTTTTACAAAAACATTATCACCGTTTTTTAGCCAGCTGACAAGTTCCTTATTGAGCAGTTCTGCATTTTCGTAATATGCACCTGGAAAGTCAAGCTTCAGAATATTCCACAATGCTTTTACTTCAAGACCGCAAAGCAAAATTCTGGAAGGGTTTACATCTCTTATAGTTTTTTCAAGTTCAAGATGCTGCCTTTGAGTTTCAGCGCCTCCTTCAGACATGTCGCCTATGATAAGAACGCCGTTTTGCCCGCCGGTAATCTTTTTAAAGCCTTCCAGTGCAGCTTTCATAGAAAGCGGGTTTGCATTGTAGGCTTCGTCTATAACATGTATAGTCTTGTCCGGAGAAATTTTCCCGCTGAAGGCTTCACCGCGTCCGGCAAGGCTTTGGAAAGTTTTAAGTTTTTCTATGGCTTCAGCTATATCAAGATTTTCAAGGTAAGCAACTGCCAGAGCTGCTGCCATATCCAGCATAATATGCTCAGGAGTAGGTGTATCATTGAGTTTATGAGCTTTTCCAAAAACCTCAAAAGAATTTTCTTCCCCGCAATGTATTTTTATATCAGCATCATCAGTGCCGAAAGTTATGATATTAAGTTTCTTATCTTTGGCAGCCTTTTCAATAATATCAAAATGAGCCATCTGCTTATAAAGTACTGCATAAGCTCCCTCTTTCATAGCAGTGAAAACTTTGCTTTTTTCAACAGCGATGTCTGAAAGTTTCTGGTCATCTCTGAGATGAACAGGTGCAATATTGGTTATTATTGCATAATCAGGAAGAGTTATTTTTGAATTTCTTGCAATACCGCCGCCCAGTGAGGTTTCGATAACCCAGTAGGCATCATTGATATTGAAGTTAGACATATTCCAGGCAATCCCCCACGAAGTATTTGCCTGACCAAGATTTGCACTGGCTCCTTTGTCTTTAAATATGTCATATACCATACGTGTTGTGGTCGACTTGCCTGAACTGCCGGTTATATCTATAACTTTCCCGTTAAAAAACTTTCTTATATATTTTGCAAACATCAGGATGGCATCGCCAGGTTCAACTTCAAGCTCCACAACCGGTTTGCCGTAATGCAGAAACTCCGTTGGATTTGTTGTAACAATTGCAGAAACCTTATCTATTAATTCCGGTAATTTATCCTGTAAAATTCCGCGTTTTTCCTGATTGACCCTAACAAGAGCCATACTTTCGTCTTCAAAATCATTGTGCCAGATTTTTAGACCTTTTGATGACCAGCCTGCCGGAAAATTATGCAGAGTGCAGTCACAGATTGCTTCTTTTATTTTTTCTTCAGTCCAGAATTTCATATAATAAATTTAGCATAAATTACTGGTTTCAGCAAGGTTGCGGGTTTTTGTTTTTGTTATAAAATTCTTTTATGATAATTTACTCGGATAAGTTATTTGAAAAGCCGGTGGATGTAATTCAAGCTTTTTCCGGATGCGAATTTGAGGATGCTTTTAACAGAATTGAAGCGTATGCAAAAACGCATTATCTTGCCGGATATGTGCGTTACGAAGCAAAAGAGGTCTTTCTTGGCAATCATATAAAAAGTGATGTGCCTCTTTTGTATTTTGAAGTTCACGAAAAATTTAAGGCTTATGAACCTTTAAAGCATGAACACATCAGCCTGAACCTTGTTCCGGATATTACATTTGAGGAATACAAAAGTGCAGTTGAAACTGTAAAATCGGAAATTGCAGCAGGAAATACTTATGAAGTTAATTACACATATGACTGGACCGTTAAATATGATAAAGATGATTTGATGCTTTATGAATGTCTGCTGCAAAATCAGAAAACACCCTATAATGCCTTTATAAAGAATGAGTATGATACAATTCTTTCATTTTCGCCGGAACTGTTTTTTGAACTGAAAAACGGACATATAATTACAAAACCTATGAAAGGCACGATTGGACGGGGAAATGATTATACGGAAGATGAGGCAAACATTGTTTTTTTACAAAACGATGAAAAAAACCGCGCAGAAAATGTTATGATTGTAGACCTTCTAAGAAACGATCTGGGCAGGATTGCAAAAACCGGAACTGTTAAAGTTACAAAGCTTTTTGAAATTGAAACGCACAAAACCCTTCACCAGATGACCTCTCAAATAGAGGCTGATTTGACTGACGGGATAGGTTTTTTTGAGATTTTTAAAGCAATTTTCCCTTGCGGCTCAATTACCGGAGCGCCAAAGATAAGTACAATGAAAATTATTGACAGAATAGAAAAAGGAGCAAGAGGGGTTTATTGCGGTGCAATTGGTTTTATTTCGCCGGAAGGTGCGCAATTCAGTGTTCCTATTAGAATTTTGCGACGTAAGTGCAGTGAAAATAGCTTTAAATACCGCGTTGGAGGTGCGGTTGTGTGGGATTCCGATACAAGTGAGGAGTGGTACGAAACTGTGACAAAGACTAAATTTTTATCTTCTGATTTTCAACTGATTGAAACAATAAAAATTCAGAACAAATCAATGTTTCTGAAAGATGAGCACATGAGGCGGTTACGCGCATCAGCAGAACATTTCGGCTTTATTTTTAATGAGGAAATACCGCTGATTAAACCTGAACAGGACGGTATATTAAGGATACTGTTGAATAAAGACGGTTCATATGAAACAGAATATAAGCCTCTTGAAAAAGCCTGCACAAACCAGGTAAGAATTTCTGATATTATACTGGACAGCAAAAACGAATTTGTACGGCATAAAACAACTTACCGCCCATGGTTTGAGGAAAGTTACAAACAAATCCGCAATGACAAGGTTTATGATGAAATTTATTTTAATGAGCGTGGCGAGCTTTGTGAGGGGGCAAGATGCAATATACTTCTGGAGCAGAACGGAAAATTTTATACTCCGCCTCTTTCCTGCGGTCTGCTGAACGGTACTATGCGCGAGAACCTTCTGGCAAGCAGAGTTTGTATTGAAAAAGTCCTTTATAAAGACGATTTGCTGAATGCCGAGAATATTTACTGCATTAATTCTGTAAGGGGTATTAAGCAGGTGGAACTCATATGATTTTAATTGACAACTATGATTCTTTTACCTACAACATTGTGCAATACCTTCTGGAACTTGGATGCCATGTTGATGTTTACGAAAATGATAAAATTACTGTAACAGACTTGAAACAAAAAGAATTTGACAGTATTATTCTTGCACCTGGACCGGGTAATCCTGATAATGCCGGAATTTCGCTGGATGTGATAAAAGAATTTTACAAGCAGAAAAAGATTTTGGGAATTTGTCTGGGGCATCAGTGTATTGCCCGGTTTTTCGGCGGAAACATAAAAATGGCTCAGCAGCCTGTTCATGGCAAGGTATCTAAAATTTATCATAATAATTCGGATTTATTCTGCGGTATACCTAACGGATTTGAGGCTGTAAGATACCATTCTCTTGTTGCAGAGAATTTTCCTGAATGCCTTATTCAGACAGCTAAGACTTCAGACGGTATTAATATGGCACTGCAACATAAAACTTATCCGTTATACGGGGTGCAATTTCATCCTGAAGCAATACTTACACAGTACGGGCATAAATTGCTGCAAAACTTTATTTCAATTTGAGCACAGCACTGTGGCGGTTAGTGGTTGCATTTTCTTTACGATATGAGAAAAACATATCATTATCACAGCAGGTACAGTATGGGCAGACATCTATCTCCTGTATACCGGCTTCTTTTAGCTGGCGCGCATTAATATTTTTTAAATCTACAAATTTTTCACCATTTCTTATTTCATACAAGCCTTCAAAATCGGTTACGGTTGCTTTTAATTTTTCAAAGACTTCATCCCCGACATTATAGCAGCATAAAGAAATAGCAGGACCAATTACAGCTGTTAGTTCTTGCGGATTTGAACCAAATTCTTTTATCATTTTTTCGGCAGCTTTTGCAGCAATTTTTCCGGCTGTTCCGCGCCAGCCGGCATGAACAACAGCCCCGTAATTCTGTTTTTTATCATAGAGAATTACCGGCGTACAGTCTGCGAAGTTTAGGAATACTGCCTGTTCTTTATTATTTAATATAAGTCCGTCTGTATCGGGATAGTCTGATTTTCCTTCTTTTGCAATTTCAACATGAGATGTGTGGGTTTGTTTAGGTGAAATTAGATTTTTTCTTTTTATCCGCAAAAAGTCACAGATGAGGTTTTTGTTTTCTTCAACAAGATTTTCAAACGCCTGTTCTTTTGTTTTAATTACAGTTTCGCGTGTTGTGAAAAAGCATTCGGCATTGCCGTTTATAAAGTCGGATTTAAGAAATTTTTTCCCGTTAATAGTGTCAAAGTAGAACATAAAATTATTATAACACATATAAGAGTGATGGATGCTAAATAAATTATCCTGCCGTCGGATGCTGAAAGTTGATTTATAAATTAACTTGTTTTTACAAATCAGTTTTATTGAAGGAGAGAATATGAACGAAAATTTTAGAAAATATCTGGTAGAATTTATCGGAACATTTTTTCTTGTTTTTACAATAGGTGCCGTAACAAGGCTTGGAGTTCCGGGTGTAATTCCTCCTCTGGCTATAGGGGGTGTATTAATGGTAATGATTTATGCGGGCGGATTTATTTCCGGAGGTCATTACAACCCTGCGGTATCTCTGGCAGCAGTTGTAAGAGGTGCACTGCCTGCTTACCAATGGTTTCCTTATGCAATATCGCAGGTTCTTGGCGGAATTGTGGGTGCGTTTATTGTGAATTATCTTGCCGGTGAAGCTCCTGATTCTGCAGCAATGCTTTTTGATATGCCGGCTTTGATTATCGGTGAATTTATTTTTACATTTGCACTGTGTTATGTTGTTCTTTTGACTGCTACAGCCAGAGAGGTTGAGGGTAATTCTTATTACGGGCTTGCAATTGGGTCTACTGTTATGGCAGGGGCTTTTGCTGTCGGTGGAATTTGCCTTGCCGCTTTTAATCCGGCAGTAGCCGCTGCGTGTATTGTTATGCACACAATCTGCTGTTTAAAAATAGCTCTTGCCACTATTATTGTAAACCTTTTGGCAGCTGTTGCTGCCGGTATTACATACAAAGCTGTTAACGGCAGATAAAATAAGTATAAATACCCGCAGTTTTTGCGGGTATTTTGTTATTCTTTTTTGTTTCTATGTTAAAATGTTTTTATGAAAAAGATTTTATATGTTTTGGCAGTACTTATGTTATTGCAGAATTTTTCCTATGCTCAGGAAAATATAAGTTTTGTATATATAAACGGTTCTAATAATAATGATGAAAAAATGCAGAACTGGTTTGAAAAAGGTGTTCATAAGCTTCACCCTAAAATGCGTGAAAGTTTTGTAAAAAATAAAGAAGCTTATAACCTCTTTTTGAAAGATGGGCAATATTCAATTAATGAAGAGCCTGTGATTTTTTTCTGGGGTGATAAAAGCAAAACTGATTTGGAATTTGTTGAGCAGCAGCTTGATATTTCAAAAGCTTTCAGCCCAACCATTGCTTATGGTGTCCGGTCATTGATTGCAGGATTTTTGCATGACGCAATTTGGGTTCAAAAGTCACATCATATGCTTCCTATTATTGATGAGCTTAATAACATGGTAAAGGCAGAGGCTGAAAAAGGAAACAAGGTGGTTTTATACGGATATTCCGCAGGCAGCTTTATTACTTATGAATATATGTTTAACAAGCTCAGGTATTTAAATGTTGATAATTTATTTGATGCGGTTGAGGTTAGTGAAGATATAAGAGATTTCGTCGGTAAAAATCCGATGAAAAATACCTGTATTTCAGCTTTATCAAAGGCGCAGCTGGGTGCTGTAACTTCCGACGGGCATCTTGTTGTTGATAAAAATCCGGAAACATTTAAGCAAAATTACTTAAAGCTTGATGAGGCTACCGAGGCTGCATGTGTACCGCAAGGTGTATTAAAGGGGGTTGTTAACTTTGCAAGTCCTCTTGTACTTTTTTATTCAGATCTTGCTGACCCTGATTATGAACTCACGTATTACAATAAGTTCCTTCTTAAAAATATAATAGAAGACGGTTTGTTTCTTTTGACAGTGAACTTTAAGGAAGATCCTATGGGGTATCCTTCAACGCAGAATCTTACACTTGAAGATATGGAAAATAAGGCAAATATCAATCTGAAAGAACCTAAAGGATTTGTTTTTGATAATTCAACCGTATGGAGTAAGAGAACTTTCCTTCTTGCCCATACATCATACTGGTCTGCACGCAGAACTTTTTCTAAAGAAGTTGCAAAGTCATATGTTATCGGATATAAATTTTTGTATGACAAAGATTTTCAACTAAAACTTATTAAAAAACGTAAATACACATCTGATTTATAAGGAGAGATACTAATGAATTTTGAAGACGGAGTACAGTTTGATCCGGGATTTGTAGCGCATATTTCCGCAATCATTCCAAATATAGAATACGTTTACGGGACATTAAACAGATATAGAAACTTTGGACAGAAGAAAAACCAGTTTAAGATGTTTTTCCCTAAAATAAAAACTCTGCTGGAAGATTATATAGCTTTTTATTTAGGCTGTATTATGTGGGCTGATGCTATTAAGACGCTTGATAACAAACCGGTATTAAATAATTTCTGCTGCGGCAGTGAATACAATGAAGAAGAAACTGTTTCAGAAGTAGATTTTGTTTACTCATATCTTGCTCAATTTAAGAAAGATGTTAAGTATTATCTTGGAAAAGATTATGAAGTTGATGAAAGATACTGGAAGATTTTAACAGCTTATAAAGCATTCCTGACTGAAAATAAAGGCTTTACAGAATTGAAAACTACAGATGATATTAAACTTCCAAAAGAAGTTAAAACCTTAACCGCAGACAGTGCAAAACCTGTTATAGAAAAAATTGAGCAGGTTGTCGAAAGCGGTCAGCTCACAGAACTTTATGATTTGTACGGTGAGGTTTTATAACTTGCAAGGGGTAGCTATTTTTCAAGGCGTCCGATTGGAGGAAGTTTATGGATATTAGAGAAAAACTTTATCAAATGTTTATCCTCGGACTTGAGGGCGATGGTTATAAAGAAGCGCTCAAGTCTTCTCTGGGCGGAGTAATATTTTTTACAAAAGATATTAAAACTCCCGAACAATTTAAAGAATTGTGTGGGGAAATATATTCCTCAGCAGTGATTACACCGTTTCTTTCTATAGATCAGGAAGGCGGACGTGTTGAACGTACCGAAAATATCCATAACGGGAAAAAATATCTCTCTGCAAAATTTGCATTTGAAAAAGGGGAAGAGTTTTTACGCCGTCAAACTGATGATATTGCAAAAGAGCTGAAAAGTTACGGCATAAACCTGAACTTTGCGCCATGTATTGATGTTAATACAAACCCGAAAAATCCGATTATCGGGGAACGTGCTTTTTCAAGCCGGACGCAAGATGTTATTGAGGCGGAGAAAATAGTTTCCAGGGTTTACCGCGAAAACGGTATTATCCCATGTGTAAAACATTTCCCAGGTCATGGAGATGCTAATGCTGACAGTCATCTTACGCTTCCGGAAATTGATTTGCCGCTTGATGAAATGGAAAATACGCATATAAAACCTTTTGCTGCTGCTATTGAAAACGGAATCGAAATGGTTATGGCAGCACATCTTCACTGTACATGTTTTGATGAAAAAGTTATTCCTGCAAGTTTAAGTATTAATGCTGTTTCCTATCTGAGGAATAAACTAAAATTTAACGGAGTAATTATATCTGATGATATGATGATGAAAGGGGTTTCACAATTTGGACTTGCAGATGCTTTTGAACAGGGCATCCGCGCCGGTCTTAATATGTTTATACACAGAAATTCAACTCATGATGTCATAGATGCAATAGAATCGGTTGCCCAAAAAGCCCGTACAGATGCCGTGCTTTTTGAAAGTATTGAAAGATCAAGTGAAAAAATTATGTTATTGAAAAAAAGATTTGCTCTGCTAAACTAAACCATATGCATGTTATCGAAAATTTCTTTTCTCTGAACCCATATTTCCATACCTAATTCTTTACCGGTTTCAGTTAATGCTTCTTTAATTTCTTTAAAATTATATTTTGATTTTTCTATATTTCCAAGCAAAAACATTACAAAATGTCCCTGCATTAATGTTTGTTTTATATCCTCAATGTTTACTTCATATTTTGCAAGCACTGCTGTAACTTTTGCTACAATACCTACTTTATCCACACCGGATACAGTTACTATAATTTGCTGTTCGGACATAAAACCTCCTTGTCATCTGCCTTTACTGTGACCGGAACTTCTGCCAGCCAATCCCTGTTAACAAATTTGCCTACCTGATATTTCTGACAGTAAGCTTTGAGGTCTTTCTTAACCTCAGGTGCCAGAATATACATTGCGATAATATTCGGTATAGACATTGCTATCATCATTGCATCTGTAATATTTATAACTGAAGTTACATTTAATACAGAACCTATTACAATAAATGCACAGTATAAAAACTGGAATGCAAGAGTTCTTTTCTTACCTTCACCGAACAGGAAGTTCCATGATTTCTGCCCGTAATATGCCCAGCTTATGATTGTTGATAAGGCGTATAATAGAACTATACCGGCTAATAATTTAGGGAAAAACGGCATTACTGATGATATAGCATCAGAAGTCATTTCAATACCGGAAGTATGACCTGCATGGGTTTTGTATACTCCTGTAATTACAATTGCAAAAGCTGTCAATGTACACATAAATCCGGTTAAAAACGGATCTAATAATGCAACAAATCCCTGAGAAAGAGGTTCTTCTGTTTTTACTGTTGCATAAACAATAGGTGCGGATCCTGTACCTGCTTCGTTAGACTGTACGGAACGGCGCAAGCCCATAATCATTGCAACAAACATTCCTCCGTAAACAGATTCGGGTCTGAAAGCTTCTTTTACAATTACCCATGCTGCATGAGGTATAAGTTTAAAATTACAGATAATTACAGCAAGGGCTGAGAACAGGTAAACAAATATTTTTAAAGGAACGATTTTTTCAGTGACTTTAACGATATTTTTAATACCGCCGATTACAATTAATCCTACAACGATTGCCATACCAAGCCCGATTAGCCAGTGAAGGTTGTGCATAAAGCCGTTTTCACCGCCTGTTACATTTACAAACTGATTAGCTGCCTGATTTATTTGAATCATGTTCCCACCGGTAATACCACCGCAGATACAAAGAATTGCAAACATTACAGACAAAGGCTGCCCGAGCCATCTTAATTTTTTTCTTGTCAAACCATGTGCCATATAGTGCATAGGACCGCCGGAAATTGAACCGTCAAGATTAAATCTTCTATATTTCACAGCGAGTGCAGCTTCTACAAACTTTAAAGACATACCTAATAATGCACCTATGATAATCCAGAATGCAGCCCCGGGACCGCCCATAGAAATTGCAATAGCAACACCGGCAATACTTCCAAGTCCGATAGTTCCGGATAAAGCTGTCATTAATGCCTGAAAAGAGGAAACCTCTCCGCCTTCATCAGAATTTGAGCTTTTTTTAGGTTTGAATACATTGTCAAATGCGTGTTTAAAGCCCCAAACGGCAATTCCTCTAAGATAGAACGTGAAAAATACTCCCGCAAACAAAATCCAAAATATAATAATTGGAACATCAGCGCCGAAAACGTGGATCGGAAAAAATATTAAGCTTGCGATTTTATCTGAAACCGGAGCAATATTTTTGTCCATAAAAGCATCCAGACTAAAGGCTTGTGCTTGTTGTACGCTGATTAGCAGTGTAAAAAGTACGGTTAAAAGTTTTTTCATTAGTTCTCTTCCTTTCGAGTATGTTCGGCTGTTTATCCAAAGGGGTAAATTAACCAACTAGTTAATACTAGCAAAAACATGTCTGCATGATGTCAAATCTTTACAAAATCTTAAAAATTTGTTGCAAATAATGTTCACAGCAGCGGGTTTTTGTGTATGTCTGTATAGTAGAGAAACTATTGTAGCGCAAGACTTTAAGCCTGTCATCCTCCATGCTTTTTATAAATTGAAGTAATTTTCTTATTTCTGTTGAAATCGGAATAGTTAAAAACCCATTTTCTTGATTTTTGATAATTCCATCAACGCCGTCATCTTTTGTAGCAATTGTAATACAGCCGCACGCCATGGCTTCTAAATAAACCATGCCAAAGGTTTCGCCTGTGCTGGGCAGTATAAAAATATCGCTGTCGCGCATTTTTGCAATAACTTCATTATGCGGGAGTGCTCCGGTAAAATTTACATTTGTGTCAAGTTTTTCCAAATTTTTTCTTAAAGAGCCATCCCCGATTACAGTCAGTTCAAAACCTTCGAGATTTTTCAAGGCAAGAATTACTTTATCAATATTTTTTCTTTTCTTAAAATTCGCACAGGTCAAAACTTTCACAGGGCTATGAAGCGGCTGTAAGTTTTCTCTAATTATACTCTCATCAACTCCTGAGGGTGCAGTGAATGTTTTCTGTTCAAATTCCGGATATAGATTAAGAAGTTTCTTTTTGATAACCTCTGAGCGGCAGGCAATTCCTTTTGCATTTTTTAATGCTTTAAGAAGTCTGTTCTTAAAATGAAGTTTATATAACGGACTTGTTAGAACAGTTAAATCAGAATTATGAATACCGGCAATAAATGGAATTTTTAGTTTGTCTGCAAAGAGAATGCCGGATGGCATATGCGCTATAACTATGTCATAATCAAGCTTTTGGTTTAATTTTCTTTTTACGTTAAACCAGAAAGGTGTCCAGTAATTTATATTATATATATTATTATATAAGTCTGTTTTGTAAAAAGGTTTTCTCCGTATAAAAGAGTTTAGTATAAAGTTTGGTTTTATAACATCAACATAGTGCCCAAGACTTCTAAAGCCCTGAACAAAATCATATAAAGTCCGCGGTGTTGTTTTTTCATTTTCCTGTACCGGATACAGGTCTGTAATGAATAAAATTTTCATAAATGTATTATATCACAGTATTTACTTTCACCGGTAAACTAAATTGTTATGTAAAAATTCCTAAAATATTTCCCATAACCTATGTTTGTCATATTATATAAATACAGACTGAATTTTTATAAGAAGGGGAAAAAGATAATGACTAAAAACAGAATTGGGATTGATGTCGGCGGAACAAATGTTAAAATTGCTCTAGTGACAAGCGATGGAAAAATAACATACTCAAATTCGGTTCCTACACGTGCTGAAATGGGTTATGAATATACCGTTAATAATATGAAGCAGGCAATACATGACTTGATGGCAGAAACAAAAATGTCTTCAAAAGATATTCAGGGAATTGGTTTTGGGCTTCCTGGACAGGTTGATTTTAAATCAGGTATTGTAAGACTTATAACAAATATTCCGGGATGGGTGGAAATTCCGCTTGCAAAAATAATTGAAGATGAATTCCATATTCCAACACGAATTGATAACGATGTAAGATGCGCAGCTCTCGGAGAACTGAACTTTGGCGCAGGGAAAGGCTGTGAAAACTTAATTTGTATTACAGTGGGAACAGGTATTGGGTCAGGTTTGATTGTTAACGGAAAGCTTGTGCGAGGTGCTTCAAACGCAGCAGGTGAAATAGGGCATATCAAACTTCAAATTCATGACGGTCCTATTTGCGGCTGCGGAGATACAGGTTGTCTGGAAGCTTTTGCGTCAGGTCCGTCAATTGTTGCGATGGCTGAAGAATATATTAAAGGCGGAAAATCTACAAAATACAGAGAAATGGCTAATGGTGCTGCTATCACTCCATATATTGTTTCAGAAGCAGCAAAGGCCGGCGACCCTGTGGCAAAAAGAATTTTCACAATAATGGGCGAATATATCGGTGTTGGTATGGCTAGCGTTGTTAATCTTTTAAATCCTGAAAAGATTATTGTCGGCGGCGGAGTTGCGGATGCAGGTGACTTGCTTCTTGCTCCGTTAAAGGAAACTCTTAAAAAACGCGCAATGAAGATTGCCGGCGAAGCTGTGGAAGTGGTTCCTGCACAGCTCGGAAATACTGCCGGTGTTATAGGGGCCAGCCTTTTGATTGAAAGTTAAAAAAGAAAGCCTCTTTACTGAGGCTTTTTATATTATAATGATATTATGGCAATATATTTTTTCTACGGTGAAGAAGATTTTAATATAGAAAAAGAAGTTGAAAAGTTGAAAAAAACTCTCGATAAAAATTTTCTCGAAATGAGTTTCAAAACTTATGACAACCCGAAGTTTGCAGAGCTAATTTCATTACTGAGATCCCAGCCTATGATGTTTGGAAAGATGCTTATTGTCATAAATTGTCTTGATTATTTTTCAAAAACTTTCGACGATAAAGAGATGAAAGAAATTGCATCAGCTCTTGAGAATAATGATGAAAATCTTGACATTGTTTTTGTTGCACAGCTCCCTAGAGATGAAGGCAAGAAACTTGATACACGCAAAAAGTTTTTTAAAACTCTTGCCAAATATAACTCAAAAGAGTTTGCAACAATCCCGACATACAAGACCGCTGAACTTGAAGACTGGCTGAAGAAAAATGCAAAGTCTAAAGGCTTAAAAATGACACCTGATGCCTTGACTGCTATGATAACGCAAATAGGCAACAACCTTCGCCAGCTTGATACAGAGCTTGGTAAATTGCAGCTTATGGCTTACCCAAATGAACTTGTGACAGGTGATATGGTTAAGGAAATATGTATATCAAACGAAGACTTATTTGCATTTTCAGATTACCTGATGGAAGGCGAAAAGGACAAAGCTTTAAAAGAATACAGAAAGCTTCTTGACAAAAAGTATTGTCTGGAGATAGTTTCCACCTTGCAGACAATGGTAAGAAGATGGATAATTCTAAAAGCTAAATCTTCATCCTGTTCTCCTTTTGAACTTTCGCGTTTGACCGGACAGCATGAATATGTAGTGAAGCTTACGCTCCAAAAATTGAAAAAAACAAATTTGAAAGACCTGGTAAGGCTGAAACAAAATATTACAGAAGCAGAGTACAAAATAAAAGCAGGCTTGTCGCCAAATCCGGAAGCTGAGGTAGAAAATGCTTTCTTTAGATAGTAAATATCCTTTTTTGATGAAATATTTTTCCAAAGGGGTAGAAAACCCTGATAAAAGTATTGCACACTGTATTCTTTTTTATGGTACGGATATTCAGGCTCAATATGACCTTGCGCTTGAAATTGCACGCATGCTGAATTGTACCGGTGACCACACCCCTGAATGTGACTGTTTGAATTGCCGCTGGATTAGAGAAAACAGCCATCCTGCTGTGATGACTATCTCAAAAGTTGACAACAAGCCTGCAAATGATGATTCCAAACAGGTTATATCGATAGACCAGGCGAGAATGATAAAAAATGATTTGCTTGTAACCTCTGACTACCACAGGGTTTTAATCTTCTGTGATAAAGATAAGGAAGGCAATGTATGCGGTCTTAACGAATATAATTTTCAGGAGCCTACCGCTAACGCTCTTTTGAAAACTTTTGAAGAACCGCCCGCAAAAACTACATTTTTCTTTTTAACAAACGATAAAACCGATATGATTTCTACAATAGTTTCAAGGGCACAATGCTTTTTTGTTCCTTCATTTCAGGACGAGGACAGGGATTTTTCTCTTGTAAAAGATGCTATGGACGGTTATCTTTCGCTTGAGAGAAATAATGTTCTGGATTTAAATGACAGTATATTAAGTCTTGCTAAAGATAATGACGCATTACTTATTTTTAATCAAATGCAAAACTATATGACAGAACTTTTAAAATCCAATCTTCAAAACAGAATAATTAAGATTAAACTTTTGCACGATATAAATTCTGTAGAGAAGGCAAAAAGAGAATTAAAGTTAAATATGAATATTCAGACTATTGTCGAAAATTTGTGTTTTGATTTAATCCTTTAACTGCCTGAACTTCCACAGATGCAGGATGGGTTAAGTTAGTTTTACAAATTGCCTGTTATTTACCGGTAAACTATAATATATATTATGAAAAAGTTTGATATTTTCAATCAGTTTAGGGATGCTGTAATAATAATAAACTCCAAAAATGAAACTGTCTATCAGAATTATACCTTTAAGCGCTGGTTTGACGGATTTTCTGATTTGAAAAAGTTTTCGCACAAATCTAATTTTGACATCTGTCCGCTTAACAGTGAAAACCTTGAAAACTATTCTCCTATCTATCATGCACTTAATTGTAAAGAAAACTTTTTTGCATGTGTTTCATACCAGCACAGCAGAGATAAAGTTTTATACTATGATTTAACAGTTATAAAAAAAGGTAAATATTCTATATTCTTTTTCTCGGATGTCAGCGCAAAAACCGAGCTTCTAAAAGAAGAAAAAAAGAACCAAAAGCTTCTTGCTGATTGTAAAAAACTTGCAGAAGAAAACGAGGACTTGCAGAATATCAAGCAAAAAGCACAGTCGCAGGCTATAAGAATTGCTCTGATTAACAAAGTTACAAACACAATCAGAGAATCCATGGATATATCAAAAATTCTCAATTCTGCTCTTTCAGAACTTTCAATAATGTTTGGTGCTTTCAAAGCTTACTTTGCTAAATTTGAAAATAAATCATTCAAAATTGTCGAAATTTACGGCTCGGAAAAAGCCTCCGGCATGCCGCCAATTTCCTTTGATAGTGAAACTTTCAATACTATTCAAAATAATAAAATTTCGATTGTTCACTGTCTTAAGGAATATATCGATGCTGCTCCTTTTAAACAGCCGGTAATGCGGATTGTCGTTCCGGTCTTTCATATGCAAAAGCTTCTCGGGGTGATAGTTTTGCTCAGCCGGCAAAAACGTGAACTTAACGAAGAAGTTGAAATTCTTGAGGCAATTTCTTTCCAGCTTGGCAACGCAATAATCAGAGCAGAGCTGTACCAGAAGAATATTCAAACCGTAAAAGAGCTTAAAAATGCGCTAAAAGAACTTAAAGAAACACAGCTTCAGCTTATAAATTCAGAAAAAATGGCTTCTTTAGGGCAGCTTGTAGCCGGCGTAGCTCATGAAATTAACACTCCGGTAGCTTCTATTAAGTCGAATAACGGGCTGCTTGCAAAACTGATTCCGCAGATTGAAAATACCGAAATTGCAGATATAATGCAGGAAATCAATGGAATAGACAGCGAAGCAATTCAGCGTATAAGTAATATTGTAACTTCGCTTAAAAAGTTTGTAAGACTTGATGAGGCAGAGCTTCAGGAAGCAGATATTAATAAAGAGCTTGATTTGACGCTGGATTTAATCCGTCATGAAACCAAAAACCGTATTGAAATAGTAAAAAATTACGGCGAGCTCCCTCTGATAAAATGTTACCCGAATATGCTCAATCAGGTATTTACCAATATTTTGGTCAATGCTTGTCAAGCTATTGAGGGAAAAGGAACAATTACAATTACAACAAATTATCAGGGCGAAACTTTGACTGTGAGCATAAAAGACACCGGAAAAGGAATTTCTGAAAAAGAAATTAATAAAATTTTTACAGCCGGATATACAACAAAAGGAGTAGGAGTTGGCACAGGGCTTGGTTTAGCAATTTCTGCAAAGATTATCGAAAAGCATAACGGTAAAATTATTGTAAACAGTGAGCTTGGTAAGGGAAGCGAGTTTGTTATTACTATCTATAGTAAGTAGTAAATGTAAAGTTATGTTACGAAAAACATGGGCTTATTATTGAATTAAACATTATGTTAAAAAAACAATCATCAAATTTGCATAAATAATATAAACGAATTAAGAAATTGTTTAAAAAATATGTTATATTGTTAGTATAAAGTGTGAGTGTTACCCTTAATATGATTTACGGTAAAAAAGACATAACCCCTTACCAACCGGAAATCAGAAGACATCACCGACAATATTAAGGAAAACTTAGTGAATGTTACAAATGTTTAATATAAAAAAGGAAAACAGGCAATAATTTTCTACAAAAATTTTTTATAAATAAGTAGGTGTAGAATTTTTATTGTAGTGTCGGAGGAAAATTAATGACAATTAGTGTGAACAGTAAGAAAAAACAAGTTAAAAAATCATTTGATGAATTGTTGATGGACCTAAAAACCAGTAATTCTGAAAAAGTTAGATACAATGCAGCCCGTATCCTTGGCGAAATGGGTGACTCTAAAGCTGTTGAACCATTGATTGACGTTTTAAAACATGATAAAAACGGTTCTGTTCGTTTATATGCAGCAAGAGCTCTTGGTGAACTTGGCGATTCTAAAGCTACAACTCACCTGATTGAATCATTAAGAGAAGACAGAAATGTTGATGTAAGAGTTCGTGCAGCACGTGCACTCGGTCGTCTTGGCGGTGCTATTGTTGTTGAACCTCTTGTTGAAGCTCTTAACGATGAAAACCCTCAGGTATGTATTACAGCTACAGATGCACTTATTGAAATCGGCGATGTTGCTACTGATGCTTTGATTGCTTCTTTAGACCATGAAAAAGTAAATGTAAGATGCGATGCTACAAGAGCGCTTGGTGAAATCGGAAATAAAAAGGCTGTTGATAAAGTCATTAATATGTTATATGACGAATGGGTAAATGTTAGAATATATGCTGTAACATCTCTTGGAAAACTTAATGATGTAAAAGCTGTTCCGGCTTTGATTGATGTTATGAAAAACCGTAACGAAAATGAACTTGTTAGAGCAGGTGCAGCAGCAGCTCTTGGTGTTCTCCGCGATCAGCGTGCATTGCTTCCGTTGAGAGAACTGATTATGGAAGCTGAAGAACTCGGTGAATTGGAAGATACTGCATTAAAATCTTTCAAAAAGATTATGGCTGCAAACTGGCAGTCAATTCCGGGCGCTACAGCACAGAAAAAACCTGTAACAACTTTTTAGCGCGATTGGTGGAAAATAATCCGCCTGCGTATAGAAAACAAAAAGGATTTAAAGACCGCCTAGGCGGTCTTTTTTAAGTTGAAATAAAAGTAAAAATAGTTTATAATAAAAAAGCAGAGGAAAACATGATAGAAAAGCTATAAATGTTTTCGAAATGAAAACGGTACCAGAGGTACGACAAAACCCGGGTAAACGAAAATCCTATCAGGTAAACAAATAAGAAAAAATATTTGTTTTCGAGGCGATAGCGGTGCCTGAGGCACTGCACTACTCAGGTTTGCTAACTAAATTATGAATTTTGCTTGATGGCGGAAGCGTGTCCGAAAAAAGTTTTTTAGTTACTTAGAATAAAAAGCCCTGGTTTTAGAGGTACAGAAAAAATCTGCAAACAAGGATTTACTTTAGCCGAGGTACTTATAACTCTGGGTATAATAGGTGTGGTAGCTGCTATGACTTTACCTGCAGTAATTACTAACACCCGAAAATCAGAAGCCACTGCAAGGCTGAAAAAGTTCTATTCTGCCATGCAGCAGGCAATTGCAATGTCTGAGCTTAAATATGGTCCTTGCCTGGAATGGGAATATGAATCAATAGGAGATTACGAAGATCCAGAACAGGCAGGTAAAAACTACGATATATCGAAAGCCTTTGTTGAACAGTATCTTGAGCCGTTTATGAAGCTAAAATCAGAGAAAAAAGAATGGATAACTTCAACACAACAGAAACTTGATGGGTATAGTTTAGTATTTGCCGACGGTTCTACGATGAATGCAAAAGTCGGAAGCTGTGTTGATTTGTCTTTTGATATTAATGGGGACAGGAAGCCTAATAAAAGAGGATATGACCAATTTATATTTGTCATTTGCAAAAGAGGCAGCGGTCGTAATAATAAGCAGTGCTTTACCAGCTATTTCCCTGAAAATACAAGAGAAAAAAATTTAGATAACTGCAAATCTAATTCTTATTACTGTTCGTCATTGCTTCAATGGGATAACTGGGAATTTAAAGATGATTATCCCTATAAGCTTTAAGTTAAAAAAAGCTCCCATCAAGGGAGCTTTTTTAATTTTAGTTTAGTAAGTTGCAATTTCCTGTCCATTGGTCATCTTTTGGAGAACTTCAATTGCTTTTTTCAGCTGGACATCGTCTTTGTTTTTAACGTTTTCTTCAGTAAGTTTTACAACAATGTCAGGAGTAATTCCTTTTTTGTTAATATCTGTTCCGTTTGGTGTCAGGTATTTTTGTATTGTAATATTTATACCAGCTTCATATGGAAGTTTGTTTATTTCCTGAACTAAACCTTTACCGAAAGATTGTTCTCCTATAATTACAGCTCTTCTGTTATCTTTCATCGCACCTGAGAAAATTTCGCTTGCAGATGCTGAGCCTTTATTAATCAATACTACGACCGGCTTATTTGTTACATAACCTTTGGTAGCTCTTTGTGTTTCTTTGTAGCCGTCACGGTCAACTGTGCTTACAATAATTCCGCCGTCAAGAAACATATCTGAAATATAGATTGCGTTACTTAAAAGTCCGCCTGGATTTGAACGAAGGTCTATGATAAATCCTTTTTTACCTGCGCTGTTTTCAAGTATGCTTCTGAACTCTCCTGCTGCATTTCTGCTGATGAATGAACTTAATCTGATATATGAAATATCTTCAGGCATTTTTATATTTTCAGGAATTTTTTGTGAGATTGATTTAATTTCAATTTCTGCGCGTGTAATTGAGTATAATTTTGGTTCACAATCTTTTCGTTTAATCAAAAGGTTAACCTGAGTGCCTTCTTTGCCTCTGATTTGGTCAGCGGCTTTGTCAACAGTAATCCCTTTTGTACTTTTGCCGTCAATTTCCAGGATTTCATCATCCGCTTTTAGACCTGCTTTTTCAGCAGGAGTATCTTCAATCGGAGCAATAACGGTTAATTTCCCGTCTTTTACTGCAATCTGAATACCTATACCTTTTAAAGAGCCTTTTATTGAACTTGTTTCTTCGGCAAATTCTTTTGGATCAAGAAATTTAGTATAAGGGTCATTTAAGCTTGCAATCATTGTATTAATTGCGACATAGGCATCGTCATTTGTAACGATTTGGTTATCGTATTTGTGGCGCCATTTATCCCAATCCTGTGCGTTATTTGTCTGGTCGACAAATTTAGTATTAATTAAACGCCAGACTTGATCATACAAATCGACAGGTGTATATGCCATTACATTGTTACGGATTACACAGCCGAACAGAAAAATAAATACGCCTAAAAATATAACGCTTTTTTTCATAAAGTTTCTCATTCTCTAGTTTTTCCTCCAATTATCCCTAACTCGTAAAAAAAGCTCAAGCCTATTTTATATAGATGTATTTTTTACAAAAAAGTTTCCGTAATTCTTGAGTTTCTTCTCTGAGTAAGAATATCTGGTAATATAATAACACAGTTATAAAATTTTTGGTATTGTATTATAAACTGCTGTCATACTTAGAATTTTTGAAGCCAACGCATCGGTCTTTACCATCCCACTCTAAATCGCTGCAATGCAGGTAGTCCATATTGGATTTAAGAATAACCCACGCGGTGCATCCGTATCCGTTAGAACTGCCTGAACAGTTATCTTTAAAGGTATAACTTGTATCGGATTCAAGACCATAAGGTTGAAGACCGTATTTTGTTACATAAAATCTAAAAATATCGTATCCAAACTGGTTTGGATTTTTACTTCCGTTAACATCAACTGTAAAAGTTGCACAAACATTTTTCAATGCCTTTGTTTCCCCGAATACTGCAGTACAGTCAGGGCTTTCTACATTAAAGGCATAATGCGAGCCGTCATTTATGGTAAAAGCTGCATATTTTGTATTTGTTTTGAAATTGTCGTCTGCATCAAGATTTAATTTTTTTGTTGTGACATCAGGCCAGCAATTCAAGTCTGCTGAACACATTTTGTTAACGTTAAAATAAGGTGACAGGATTTTAACCATATTAGCCGCGCCTACATCGCTATCTTTTGCTGTTAATTCCCAAAAATCAGGAGTTCCGAAATCTGTTGTAGCTCGTGTTATTGCCTGTGTCATTGAACTGTATGCTTTTTTCAGTTTTGCGGTATTTTCACGTTCTCTGTTTTGCACTAAAAGAGCAGGAATAGTCATAGCTGCTACAATTCCGATAATACCTATTGTTATAAGCACTTCTGCAAGTGTAAAGGCGTTTGTTCTTAGATTAATTTTTTTCATCGTCACCCCATTATTTCATATGCTATATTATAGCATATTTTTAGTAATGACGCAAATATTTACAACTTTTGTGTTATTAATGCGTAAATATCATTAAATACAACAAGCACCATAAGTGCAATTAATATCATAAAACCTGCTGTTCCGATTTTGTCAACAGTTTCTTCATTGAGCGGTCTGCCGCGTAGTTTTTCTATTAAAAGGAAAAGTACGTGACCGCCGTCAAGCGCAGGTATAGGTAAAAAGTTTACTATCGCTAAATCCAGTGAAATTAATGCTGTAAGCAGCAGACCGGAAAACATTCCGCTTGTATCTATTATATCGCCGCCTACTTTTGTGATTGCAACAATCCCATGGAGGTCTTTTAGCGGAATTTTTCCTGTAAATATCTGATACAATCCATAAAGCAGCATTGAGGTCTGTTCCCAAAGGTATTTTGCACTTGTTACGATAATGGCTTTCGGGCCTTTGGTAGGTATAAGAACTTCTTTAATTTCCATTTGAAGTCCCATAATTCCTTCTGAATTTGGATATATAGGAGAAAGTTCAATTGTTTTTCCCTCACGAATAACTTTCAGATATATCGGACGGGTATTATCAGATAACGCGTATGCTAAGTCATTTAATGTAAAAGTTCCATCAGAAATTAAGTATTTTTTTTCTGTAAGCTTATCTCTTAAATTTTTCTGGTTATCTGATAGTGAAAGTTGGTTATCTTTATATTTTTCCAGCCCTTTTAATACATTTTGGCTTAATACAACAGGTGCTTCTGTCTTACGGGCAGGTAATTTTATGAGAATATCTTTCGGAATTATTTCATCTTTTGTGAACGCCGGATTTAATTTTTTTAAATTTTCATAATTTTCATTTACAAGCCAGCTGTCAACTTTGCCGTCATTTTTTTTACTCAACTGGGAAGTAGTAATCAAGGCTGAGCTTGTTGTTACCGGAATCCCATTTAATTCAACAATTTTGTCGCCTTTTTCAATACCTGATTGCCAGATTGATTCGGTTTTCGGTGCAACAATATCTTTTACATAAATATCGTATTTTCCAGAAGGCATATGCCCCCATAATGTTGCAGCAAGAACAACTATCACAAATGCGCAAACGACGTTTGCAAATACTCCGGCAGAAACAACAACCAGCCTCTGGTAAATCGGACGGTTCATAAATCTGTCAGGAGAGTCTTTTGGCAAATCCAGTTCTTTGTCGTCATCAGGAAATGCAACATAACCGCCTAATAAAAATGCGTGGACAAGAACTTTTACGTCACCAACCTGCTTTTCCCAAAGAGTCGGACCTATAGGAAGCCCGAAGCCAAATCTTGCTACACGCATTTTAAACATTTTTGCAGCCAGAAAATGACCTGCTTCATGCACAAGGATTAGCACACTCAGTAGTAAAAGCATTATAATAATTGACATTATTCTCCCCTTAAATTAACATTATCTGTCATAATTATATCATAAATATATTTATATGTCCTAGAAATTTTGCCGTAAGGAACGAGAACGGAATTTTTGACAAAAATACCATAAGCTGAAAATGCACTGTTTGAATGTAAGTAGCGGAAGCACCTTTGCTAAGATAAACTTTTTTCTATTTCATCAGTAATTATGTTTACACATTTTTCCCAGGAGAATTGAGATGCACGTTTAAGACTTTCTCTGGCGCATTCTTCTTTAAAGTTTTTATCAAAATACATTTTTTCATATGCTTTAATCAGCTCATTGCCGTTTTCCGGATTAATTTGAATACCTGCTGAACCTATTACTTCCGGAAGCGAGGAAACATTTGAGGTTATAACAGGACACCCGCACTGCATTGCCTCCAGCACCGGCATCCCAAATCCCTCGTATATTGAAGGGTAGACAAATATTTCCGCACCGCTGTATAGTGCTGACAAATCTTCATCAGCAACGTAGCCGATTTTGAGAATTTTATTTTTGAACTCTTTCAAATTTGAAATTTAAGACTTTCCGGGGGGGGGGCAGAGTAATTTAAGCTCTTTAACCGGTATTGACGCAGGTAACAATCCATTTCGCGTCGCCGAACAAAGAACCATTAAATCAGGTTTTACTTTAGCCGAGGTATTGATAACCTTAGGTATAATAGGAGTGGTTGCAGCTATGACACTGCCTGCACTTATTAATAAGACGCAGAATCAAGAGCTGGTTACTTCTTTTAAAAAAGTCTATTCGGAACTTTCTCAAGTTTATATGAAAATAAAAGCTGACAATGGCGGAACATTTGATGGATTATGTAAATCTTCAGATGATTATTATATTTTATTTTCGAAATATATGAAAAAAGTCAAGGTTTGTAATGCTTCGACTGTATTAGGAAAATGCTGGCCAAAAGACTGGTATTATTCTACAGGCACAAAAGTTTCTGCGGAGGAAGTTGACTCAAGCAGTCTTATTTTGCCAAGCGGGACCTCAATGCTGTTTTATTATATGAGTGAAGCCTGTGATTCAACAAAGGAATTGAAGGAGCCAATAGGATGTGGCAGAATACGGGTTGATCTTAACGGGCTTAAAAAACCAAATGTTGTTGGAAAAGATATTTTTGATTTTTATATAACAAAAGATGCCTTGATTCCAAGAGGATCTGATAAAACGACAGACTCTATTACATCGGACTGGGGCAGGGCTGCTTACGTATTACAAAATGGTAAAATTGATTATTAATAATTAAATTATTGATAATAATATTCAAGCTCTGTTGTCAAATCCAGTTTTCTGGCATCAGGCTTGAATATTTTTGACTGTAACCCCATTTTTGCAAGTCTATATTGTAAGCTGACAAGCAATACTCCAAGCCCGTATTTACACGAACGTACAAAATTTATTGATGAAGCTTCCTTAAAGTATTTTGTAGGACAGGAAAGTTCTCCGATTTTGTAATTATTATAAAATAGCAAAGCTATCATCTCATTGTCAAAAATAAAGTCATCATTGCATTCTGCAAGCGGCAGATTTTCTAAAACTTCGCGTGTAAAACCGCGAAATCCTGTATGGTATTCAGAAAGCTTTTCACCTGTTAAAATATTTTCAAAAGAAGTTAAAAATTTGTTTGCTATAAATTTGTAAAGAGGCATTCCGCCTTTGAGTGCCGAATTACCAAGCATTCTTGACGCAAGGACTGCATCATACTGTTCAAATGCCATCATACATACAATCGCCGGAATTAACTTCGGAGTATATTGATAATCAGGGTGCAGCATTACGACAATATCCGCGCCGGATTTTAAAGCTGCCTTATAACATGACTTCTGGTTTCCGCCGTAACCTTTATTTTCCTTATGTACAATTGTTTTGATATTCAATTCTTTTGACACAATTTTTGTGTTGTCCTGAGAATTATCATCAACGAGAATAACCTCATCAACGAAATCTCTGTAAATTTCGTCGTAAGTCTGTTTTAGTGTTTTTTCTGCATTATATGCGGGCATTATAACCGCTACTTTTTTCCCGTTAATCATATCCTCAATCCCTGATTAAAAAAAGACACCGGCTGAAACCGATGTCTTTTAATTTTATAACTTATTCTTCAACAGTTTCAGCTTCTGTTTCTTCTTCTTTATTGTCAAGTCTTATTGAAGTTTTGTCAGATCCAAGAGCTTTGTCTTTGAATTTTTTAACCTGTCTGTCAAGTTTGTCAGCCAGTAAGTCGATACTTGCATACATTGATTCAGCTGCTTCTTCGCATCTGACAACACCTGTGTTCATTTTGCAGGTAACTTCTGCAACGTGTTTTCCTGAGGCTGCCGGATTTTTGATAACTGATAAAACAACTTCTATGCCCTGGATTTGATCATAGTGGTTGGCTACTTTACCAATTTTCTCCTTTACATAAGCCTTGATAGCTTCAGTAATCTCAATGTTTCTTCCGTTTACGTAAATGTGCATTTGGACCTCCATATTATATACTGCCCATATATTATAACACAATAACCGGAATTTTTAAAGAGTTAATTAGTCTTCCAGGATAAATTGTTGCAATTCTACATTTGGAGTGCCGATTACTCTGACAAGTTCCAAAACAGATGCTTTCATCTGGCATTTTTGTGAAGAACCGCTAAAGAAATCTTTGTAAAAACAGCCTTCACAATTACAACCGCGTTTATAACATTCCAGAGCCGTAGGTGTCCATCTTCTTACTGCTACTGCTCTTCCCATATCCCTACTTCTAAACAATTTATATAATCTCCAAATTCAACTATCTACTCATTTGTAAGTAAAGCTAAGGGCAACTAACGTCTGTTGCTGTTTTATACTAACAGCACAGAGCCCTAATCTCCACCCCTGTGGCTTTTATCGCCTGTCCTTAATTACATTATAGAAAATAAGGGAAATTTTTCAATAGCACGACATGAGTATGTTAACAAATGTAACAAGAGGTCTAAATCCAGCGTAACTGTGCCTTTTGAAAAGTCAATCATGCTAAATCATGCTCTATTGCATGGTTTTGGAAATTTAAACCATGAAATCATGCTCACACCATGGTTTTTCATGTTTTTTACGGTTGTTAAGATTTGTAAAAGATTTAAATTATTATTTAATTTAAAGCATGTGTGATAACTCTTCAATATAAAAAGGCACAGCACTTTTACGCGCCATGCCTTGCCTAACCGGATAAATTAACTGGCTTTTCACCGGTTTCTCCGAACCCCGCCGCTCATCTACAGTGAACCACAGGCCAGTATCGTTCACCACCGCATCGCTTTCGGATTTCCCTGAACATATCCCAGGTGGATTCGGCTTTAGGGTACGAAGAAATCTTTTATTCTTTGTCTTTTATTTCAAGACGTTTTCTTGTTGTAGTTTCTATTTTCTGTTTCGGGACGGTAATTGTAAGAACTCCGTCTTTATATATTGCAGTGCTGTCATCACCTTTTATCGGCTGGTCAAAGGATATTGTTCTTTGATATTTTCCGTAGCGGAATTCGCTTGTGTGGAAGCGTTCATTTTTTTCTTCTTCCTGTTTTTCAGCCTTTTCTTCTTGAATTTCCGCTGTTATCGTCATAAAGTCGTTATCCAATTCTACCTGAATATCATCTTTCTTAACTCCAGGGAGCTGTACTTTTACTTTATAATTTTTGTCATTTTGTTTTACTTCAATGGCAGGACGCCAGGTTGACATCTTTTTTATGTTCAAAGGATTTGCGAAAGCATTTACCAGAAATGTATCTCTTAAGAAATTATTTAATTCCTGGTGGATGCTGTCGAAATACAATTCAGGTTCTCTCACTATCAAATCGTGTTCCATTAGGTTCTCCTTTCAAGTATAGAATAAACTTATTTCCAACAGCTTTCATTCGACGAACGGGTTATGGTTTGCAAAGACTAATATAGACTTTTGTGCAATAGAATTAATTTTTCAGCAGAAAATAATGTGTGTAAAATAAGGAGAGAATGTCATGACTGTTAATATGCTTGTATTTGAATATAAAGATACTGAGAGGGAGTTTTTTCAAAATAACAAATTTGATGATTTCAATATAACCTTTTATGAAGAGTGTTTAAACGAAGAGTTTCTTGACAAAATTCCGCAGGAGCAGAAGGATAATGCTTATGTTATAAGTGTATTTATTAATTCAACAGTATCCAAAGCAGTCGTAGATGCTTTTAAAAATCTTCGTATAATAGCAACACGTTCTACGGGATATGATCATATAGATTTGAAAGCCAGTCAGAAGAAGAATATTACCGTTCTTAACGTGGTGAATTACGGTGAAACCTCTGTGGCACAGTACACTTTCGGATTGATAATAGATCTTGTAAGAAATATTATACCCGCATCAAAAATGATCCGCTGCGAGGAAACAAATGTTGATGATTTTACGGGACGTGATTTGTCTAAAATGACTTTAGGTGTTGTAGGGACGGGTGCTATTGGCGCTGCGGTTTGCCAGTATGCGCATGCGCTGGATATGCACGTTCTTGCATATGATATAAACCCTAAAAAAGAACTTGAAGAAAAACTCGGCTTACAATATATGGATTTAAATGAACTGCTCGGACATTCAGATATTGTAACCCTCCATATTCCTTATACAGGTGATAATTACCATATGTTTTCAAAAGAAAAATTTGAGATAATGAAAGACGGGTCTTATTTTATAAACACATCACGCGGAGAAATGGTTGATGTTCCTGCATTATATGAGTTTATTGAAAGAAAGAAGATAAAAGGTGCTGCTCTTGATGTTCTTACATGCGAAAGCGAGAACTTTAGCTGCCGGAGTTTATCTGAAAAGCTTGGAGATATTCCGCTTGAATGCCGTCAGGAAGTCGAGTTTGTGCGAAAGCTTGCAAAATTTGATAATGTGATTATTACGCCGCATATTGCTTATGATACAACAGATTCTGTGAATTATATTCTTGAAAAGACTATGAATCAGATTAAAACAGTAATTAAAGGCGATAAAACAGATAGAATTGTTTAAATCTGATGCTTATAATATAATTATCTTATGAAAATAGGATTTGTACCGATAGATAACAGACCTGTCTGCTATACGCTTCCGGAAATGATTGCGGCGATTGATGAGAGTATAGAGTTTTTTATTCCTCCGCGAGAATTTTTGGGGAGTTTGACAGGTTATGCGGATACCGTAAAACTTTTTGAATGGCTTGAAAAGCTTCCCCGGCTTGATGCTATTGTAATCTCTCTTGATACACTTGCTTACGGCGGCTTGATTTCATCCAGACGTTCTTCTGATACTTTTGAAGAAGTAAGAGAGAAGATTTTGCACCTTAAAAGTATTTTGAAAGAGAAGCATGCCAAAATATATGCTTTTTCAAGCATAATGCGAATATCTAATAATAATATTAACGAAGAAGAAAAGGAATACTGGAATAAATGGGGAAAGAAAATCTTTGATTACTCATATATGACGCATAAACTCGGTACAGAAAGCTGTATTACGAATATAATTCCGTCTGAAATCTTAGATGACTATATGCAGACACGTAAGAGAAATTTCGAGATAAATAAAATTTATCTTGAATGGCAAAAGGAAGGACTTTTTGATACGCTTGTTTTTTCAAAAGACGACTGTGCCGAATATGGCTTTAATGTTCAGGAAGCTCGAGCGCTTGAGGCTTTAGGCGGTTTTGTAAAAACCGGTGCGGACGAAATACCTTTAACGCTTTTTGCCAGAGCTGTACGGGGTAATGTTAGAATTGCACCTGTGTATACAGCTTCGGAACATAAAAATTTAATATCTAACTATGAAGATATTTCAATTGAAAAATCAGTACAAGGGCAGATAGAACTTGCAGGATGTGAAGTTTCGGATGAGGACAGCGCGGATTTACTTCTTATAGTGAATAACTTTGAAGACGCTCAGGGCGAAATAGTTATGAAAAGAACGACAAAAGCGTTCAGCAGCGGGTTTGCCGAACCGCAAAGACCATATATGATTGCAGATGTGAGATTTGCAAACGGGGCTGATAACGCATTTGTATCTAAGCTTTTTGATAACGGCATAAATGCCGGGAACTTTTATGGGTATTCTGCCTGGAATACTTCAGCAAATAGTTTGGGAAGCCTGATTTGTGCAGCTAAGATAAAATGGCTTGCAAAAAAATATAACGCAGAGGCTTTTAAAAACCTTGAAGCAGTAAGATTTCTGGATGATTGGGCATATCAGGCTAATGTAAGGCAGATGCTGGAATATCCTGATATTAACGAACTCTCTATAAAAATGGAGCCTTTTGAAAAGCAGGTATCACAGTTACTTAATATTACTGTGTCACCTGAGTATAAATTCCCTTGGGACAGACTGTTTGAGGTGGAAATTGAGCTTAATTGAGATTTTACTGTTAGCATTTGCCCTTGGTATTGACTGCTGTGTAGTTTCTTTTTCACAGGGGCTGATTTTTACTTCAAACCGTACGAAAAATTCATTGGCGCTTGCATTTACAATGGGGCTTTTTCAGGGCTTGATGCCTGTTATCGGCTACACCGGCGCCGGTGTTATAAGTCATTATGTTTCGGCATATTCAGCCTGGATTTCCTTTGCGATATTTTTTATTTTAGGGTTGAAATTTATATTTGAGGCATTTGAACAAAAGGAAGAAAAAATATGCTGCATTGGTATAAAATGTCTGATTTCAATGGGTATTGCAACAAGTATTGATGCGCTTGTTGCCGGTGCAAGCATAAAATTCAGCCATACCGGATTGATGTTTCCTGCATTTTTAATAGGAGCAGCCTCTTTTTTAATGTCGCTCTCCGGCTTCTGGTTTGGTAACAGCTTTAAAAATTTCCCGTCTAAATATCTTGAAATTACAGGCGGATTGATTTTGATAGGGCTTGCTGTTAAAGCCGTAATTTAGATAATTTGCTAAAAATTTCTCATTAGACATCCCTTCCGGAATTCTCAGCTGCTTTAAGGCAGGCGCAGAGATTTATTTGTTCAAAAAGCAGGCTGAAAAATGATTTTCTCCAACTGTATAATTAGGCGGAACCTCTTGTGTACAGATTTCCATACAGTTTTTGCAGCGCGGGTGAAATTTACATCCGTCAATATTCTGCTGTATAGATGGCGGCTGTCCGCTTATTGTTTCCAATGATTTATCCCTGTTAGAAGGAATTGAATTTAATAATGCTATAGAATAAGGGTGATTTGGATGTTCAAAAAATTCCTTTGCAGGTGCGCTTTCAACAATCCTTCCGGCATACATAACTGCAATCCTGTCTGCGTGTTCTCTTACAAGTGCCAGGTCGTGCGTAATTAAAAGTATTGCAGTATTATTTTCAACTTTTATTTTTTCAATCAAATCCATAATCTGCGCCTGAATTGTTACATCAAGTGCAGTTGTCGGCTCATCTGCAATAAGTATTTCAGCATTGCATGCAAGTGCCATTGCTATGATTGCACGCTGTTTCATCCCGCCGGAAAACTCATGCGGATAAGATTTCAACCGCTCGCGTGCTGATGGTATCTGAACCTTTTCAAACGCATCAACAGCCTTTTCAAACGCTTCTTTTCCCCTTAAACCCTGATGTATTTTGATAACTTCTAAAAGCTGGTCGCCGACTGTATATAACGGATTTAACGAAGTCATAGGATCCTGCGGTATAAGCGCAATTTTTGCACCTCTAATATGCCTTAATTCTCTGGCTTTCAGCTGTAGAATATCCTGATTTTCGAATGATATAATCCCTGATGTTATTCTTGCATTTTTGTGAAGCAGCTGTAGAATGCTCATTGCCGACATTGTTTTGCCGCATCCGGATTCTCCTACAAGTGCAAGCATTTCTCCCCTGCCAAGAGAAAATGAAACATCCCACAATGCCTGCCTGAAACCGTTTTCGCAGTTAAAACCTAAATTTAAGTTCTCAATATCCAATATCTTCATAGCTGCTATTATACAATATTTCAATAAAAAAATGTAATCCCCTGTAGTATATTTGTATATTGTTAAGAAATATTACAAATAAAATGTTAGGCTAAAAACCTTGCTTAGTAAGGGTTTTAAGACTACATAGCTGCTGAAACCCCCATGTACACATGCAATTTTTATGAATAAAAATTTTTTATTAAAACATAGAGGATAATTAAACAAAGTATTTTCTTTTCACGAGGAAAATCGAAAGGGGAAGTCGATGACTAGAGTTGAAAAAGTAGATGCAATTACTACACAGGAAGTCAAAAAACAAAAAAAACAAGAAGAAACTAAAAAAGCTGACACTGAACTACAAACCTTGCTAGGCAACAAAGATGCCCAGAAAGCTCGTCGTGAAGAATTGATTGATGATTATTTGGGTTTGGGCTTGACAAAAAAACAGGCAAATAAAGCAGCTGAAAATCAGGTTAAAAACGAAGTTACACAGGAAGAAGTAGACAGAACTATCGTTTACATTGACAAAAAAGAATATAAAAAGAACAAAGATAAAGACAAAGCTGCAGGTTTTATTCCTGAATATGTCAAGAATAAAAAAGTTAGGGAAATGGTTGAGAAGCACCCTGAAAGATTTTATGAAACAGATAAAGACGGTAAGTTAGTACTCGATGAAAACGGAAATAAAATTTTCTCATCTGACAAATATAAACTAACAATGAGAGAATTTACAGGTTTAGACTATAAACTAAACCTGGATGAAAGAAAAGCCGGCGCTGAAGAATTTGGTGTTAAAAAACGTCATATGAAAAAAGCCGTAAAATATGGTAACTTTGAGTATGAACGTGATTTAACTCCTTTATATAAAACCGGTGCAATCGTTGGTTCACTTGGATTAGGTGCTTTAATTGGCAGTTCTGTAGGTGCAGACTTCAACAGTAACGTATATGGCATCCATGCAGATGGTTCAAAGGAACTACTTGGTCATCAGAGTTCAAATGCCGGGATAGTTAACCCTATTAAAGGTGCACTGGCAGCGGTTCCTGCGGCAGTAGCTTTAGGCATATTAGTAAAAGATAATGGTTATGCTGATGTATTCCAGGGCTTATCAGCAGAAGAAATTGTTAAGCAGGGAACATCTGGTATAAAAGGCGATGCTAACAAAAAGATTGTTCAAGGTATCCTTGATTTGGAACATTTGCCGGATGATTTGAAAGCTGAAGCTATGAAGGTAGCTTATGGTCAGGCAACAGGCAAAAAGGTTAATGAAAGAGAATTAATTGCAGCATATGAGTTAGCTAAAAAAGCTGATGAACAGTTGGCGCAGCTTGATATTCAGCCAACTCCGCCTGTAGAGCCGGACCCGGAGCCAACACCAGTTCCAACACCTGTGCCAACACCAGACCCGGAACCAACACCGGTTCCGACACCGGTGCCTACTCCAGAACCAGAGCCGGTTCAACTCTGCGAATATGAAGTTTGTTCAGAAGAAGGAACTGAACCTAAGAGTTACACAATTAAATACGGAAACTACCCTTCAGGTATAATTATGGATATGTACGGTGTAAAATACGGTACTCCTGAATATAGACAGATCAGGGATGCTGTATATGAAGCCAGCGGATATAAACGTAATACAAACTTAAAAGTCGGAGATAAATTCACTCTGCCTGATGTAAAAGTCGGTGACAAAGTTTACTCTGCAAATGTTGAAAACGATGTAAGAACAGGTGATGTTGTTAATAACGGTCTGAAACTCGGCAGAACAAATAAAGTTGTTAAATCCGGCGATAAATACTATATCCAGGATTGCAAAGGCAATATCAAAATGGATGAAAAAATCAACGGAAGTACAAATCTGGAAGAGGTTCAAGCAAGAGTTAACGAATTGAATGCAGAACTCGAAGCTCAGGCTTTGAAACAAAATAAGTAATAGAATTTTTCAACTAAGTCATCTAAAGACCTCTCTAACGGGAGGTCTTTTTTCTATACTTCTTTAACCCCGAAAGGAACGGATGTAAGATTATTTTTTATCCAGTAACCTTTCATGGTTTCAAATTCTCCGTTTATAATATAGTATGTTGAGCCTGAGCCTGACATTACAGAACGCGGATATAGCTCTTTTATTGTTTGTAATTCCTGATAAGTGTCTATTACAGCCCATTCAAGATCATTAACAAACTTTTCGCGTCCGGTTGTTTCTTTTTCAGAATATTTAGTATAGGCTTCTTTGGCGCTTATTCCAAGATTTTCAGGTTTTATAAGCGATAGCTGAAATTCTTCAAACTCAAGAGGCTCAAGTATTTCTCCTCTTCCTTTTGTCATTTGCCTGCCGCCTTCCAGACAGAAGTTTAAATCAGAGCCAAGCTGTGCGCAAAGTTCGTGAAGTTCTGTTCTTGTAAGCGGTTCATTAAAGAGTTTGTTTAATCCGTAAAGCGTTCCGGCGGCATTAGTACTACCTCCGGCAAGCCCTGCTGCTACAGGAATATTTTTTTCAATAAATACTTTAATTCTATGCGGAGAAAGGTTTGTTCGTTCAATAAAAAGCACTGCGGCTTTGTGCACAAGATTTTTTTCGTTATATGGAATTTCAAGACTTGTTCCGGAAAGCTGCAGGTCAAATTTTTCATCCGGCTCTGCCGATATTGTCAGGTAGTCATACAGGCTTATTGTCTGCATTATACTTTCCAGATTGTGAAACCCGTCTTCCCGTTTGTTTAGAATTTTCAGCGTAAGATTTATTTTTGCAGGACACTGAATTTTAATTTCCATTTTTTAATTCCTCTGACAGTTTTCCAAAATCTTCAATTGACAGTTTTTCACCGCGAATATTTTCATCAAGCCCGAGTTTCTCCATTGCAAGCCGTATATTTTCTTTAGAAAATCCTCCGCTTAAAAGGCAGTTTTTAATATTTTTTCTGCGTTGTGAAAAGGCTGCTTTTACAGTTTTTCTGAAATGGGTGTAATCACTTAAATCCAGTTTAGGGGTTTCCCTTACCTTCAATCTCACAAGTGCGGAATTTACTTTAGGTGCAGGATAGAATGAACGGCGTCCGACAAGTTCCATAATCTCAACATCCGCCCAGAATTGTGATAGAAGTGTAAGCAGACCGTATTGTTTTGACGGTGATTTTTCCGTTGCAGTCATTCTTCTTGCAACTTCCTCCTGAACCATCAAAACTATATCTGTAATTTTGTTTCTGTTTTTATTATTCAAATCATCTATTTCGCCTAAAAGATGGGCGAGAATAGGGCTTGTTATATAATAGGGAATATTTGCAACCACCTTAAATCTGCCTTCGCAAAGCGAAGAAAGGTCGGTTTTCAAAATATCCTGATGTATAATTTTTAAATTTGGTGCATCAAGCTTTTGTAATTCTTTAACAGCTTCTTCATCAAGCTCAATTGCGATAACCTCTTTTGCTTTTTTTATAAGCTGCTCTGTTACAAAACCTACACCCGGACCTATTTCAACAACAGTATCTTCCGGCTGAATATCTGCATAGTCCAGAATATTATGAATAACTTCCCCGTTTATAAGGAAATTTTGCCCGAGGCGTTTTTTTGTTCTGAAATATTTTGCTCTTTCGTAGTAGTTCATCTTAACTATTATAATACCACAGACAGGTAAATGTTTTGTAATGTTTTCTTTGATATTTTTTATAGTGTTATATAATTGAAACACAAGGGGGCTAACTTGAGTAAACTTCAAACAAAACAACGTCTTGAATATCAGGAAATTCTAAGCCTGTACACATCAGGCTGCAAAGAAAAATCTTTACATAAAGCCGGACTGGAATATGAAAGGCTTCCTGTTTCAATGGTGACTGATAAAGCTGTTGACTATTATTCTGAGTTCGGAATTTGTAATTTTTTAAGGGCTTTTGCCAAATCGGAGAATTGGGATTATATTACTGACGATTACAATATAATAGGGCTTAAGCAGGGGCATGATACTATTACACTTGAACCGGGCTGTCAGGTTGAGCTTAGTGTTGAACCTCAATTTAAAATATGTGATTTAGAGAAAAGGATTAACAAGCTTGATGAATTGATGGAACCTGTTCTTGACAAAATGGGGATTACTCTTCTGGGATACGGCGTTTCTCCTTTAAGTACACACAAGATGATAAACATTCTGCCTAAAAGACGTTATGCCATTATGGCTAAATATCTCTGGGGAATTTTGTCTGATGTTATGATGCGTGAAACTGCCGGAATACAGGCATGTTTTGACTTTGAGAGTGAAGATGATGCAATGCGCAAATTTAAGATTGCAAATAAACTTTCTCCTTTTGTAACGGCAATGTTTGCAAATTCTCCGATAAGAGGCGGTGTTGATACCGGTTACAAGTCTTTTCGGGCATTAAGCTGGCTTAATACCGATAATGAAAGGTGCGGATTTGCGAATAAACTTCAGGATGATTTTTCATTTGAAGAGTACATAAACTACATAATGGAAACTCCGGTAATCTTTATTAATCGTGATAATGTGCCGGTTGATATTAACGGAAAGATAAACTTCAAAGAGTTTATGCTAAGCGGTTGGGAAGGTTTTGAACCTGAACTTGAGGATTATCTCCTTCAGGCAAATCTTTGTTTTCCTGATGTTCGTCTGAGAAACTTTATTGAAATCAGAAACCATGACTGCGGATCCAAAATGGCTCCTTATGCTGTGCTTTCTCTTTATAAAGGGATTATGTACAACCCGACGGCTCTTGATGAGATAGAAGAACTATTGAAGCCTTATAATTATCATGATTTTTCCGAGTTAAGGTATAATGTTCCTAAAAGCGCTCTTGATGCTAAAATTTGCAGACATTCAATAAAAGACATTGCAAAAGAAATACTTTATATTTCCGAAAAATCTTTGATTGAACAGGATTGCGGAGAGGAAAAATATCTGGATTATATCAAGGAATTTACACTTCAGGGTATTACTCCGGCAGATGTCCTAATCCGTAACTGGAATGGTATTTGGAACAAGGATATTAAAAAATTGATAAAATATTTATCTAAACATTAAGTTAATACTTGATAAATTATATGTTATAAGTTATAATGTTTATGCGGGATGATAATCCCGACTCTATATATTGAGTTTTTGCATACTTAACTTTTTGCGGCTTTCCCCCGAAAGCCGTTTTTTTACGAAGTTTTACTGTATTGATAGAATACAGCTTGTACGTGTAACAGAATTGAGGAAGTACTGAAGTTCAGATAATCCAATATTTATTTTCCTATACAGAAGTGTGAGAAAATATTTTCTAAGATTTCATCAGTTATAACTTCGCCTGTTATTTCATCAAGGAAAAGAAGTGCAGATTTTAAATCAATTGAAATTAAATCCTGAAGCTCATGAATTTTTGCGGCTTCCAGCGCCTGAATAAGGCTTTCGCGGCATTTTAAAAGACAATCCTGCTGGCGTTTATTTGTTATAAACTCTGTATCATCAGCAGAAAAATTGCAGACTATTTCTTTAATTTGGGACTTTAATTCCTCTATGCCTTGTCCGGTTGCTACAGAGATACAAATCGCACCGGCGGGTTTTTCTTGAATCAGATCGCATTTGTTTGCAATAATTAAGTGATTTTTGTCCTTTATTAAATCAAGTATGGCTGTATCTTCGTCATTCATTCCGCGGCTGGCATCATAAATAAACAGGACTAAATCAGCTTCATCTGCTGATTGTTTTGAATATTCTATACCTATTTCTTCTACTTTTCCTACATCTTCACTTTCTCTTATGCCGGCTGTATCAATAAGAGTAATCGCAACATCCCAGTCAAGGTTTTCCTTCAATACATCGCGTGTCGTTCCTGCAATATCGGTTACAATTGCGCGTTCAACATTCAACATTGTATTAAAAAGCGAGGACTTTCCAACATTAGGTTTGCCGACAATTGCTATTTTAACACCCTGTCTAAGTATGTCTGATGATTTTGCACAGGCAAGAATTTTATCAATTTCCGTTAAGGATTTTTCAAAATTTTCAATAAGATAAGAATATTCAGGTTCTGCAACATCTTCAGGAAAATCAATTCCCGCAACAATTTTTGATAACACTTCAAAAATTTGTTTTTTTATTTCTTTTATTTTTACGCCGAGAACGCCGGAAAGGTTTTTGGCAGATTGAATTGCAAAATTCTGCGTTTTGGCATGAATTAAATCAGCAACAGCTTCTGCCTGTGAAAGGTCCAGTTTTTTGTTTAGGAACGCACGTTTGGTAAATTCCCCGCGCTCTGCAAGCCTTGCACCATTTTTTAAAACTAAATCAAGAATATTCCTTACGACATTAATCCCGCCATGACAATGAATTTCTATTACATCTTCACCGGTATAGCTGTTCGGGTTTTTGAAAGGAAGCACTATAACTTCATCAATTTTTTTGCCGTTTTCTTCAATCCAGCCATGGACAATTTTGCCGGCTGTGAGATTTTTTTTAGAAAAAATTTTATCAGCGATTTCAAAGCTTTTATCGCCTGAAATTCTGATTACCCCGACCCCTCCTGTGCCTATCGGGGTTGCAATTGCAGCTATTGTTTCAAATTCCTGGTTAATATTCATAACTTTATTATACACAAAAAGAAAAAAGTCGGGGCGGAAGTAAATCCACCCCGTTTTTTACTAGTAAAAATATTTCAAAAGTGATAGTGCCTGGTTTGCTATTGCAGTAAAGGCAGCCAGCCCGTCTGA
>HF989731.1:0-2615 GCA_000431315.1 Brachyspira sp. CAG:484 | reverse complement strand
GTCTGAACTGCCGGAACGGCTGTAAGAATTTCCTGAACTGTTTGCGCTCGATGCAGAACCAAAGTCAAGCGCATTAGCGTAGGTTTGATTTTGGATGCCGCTTAAGAAATTCATATAGTTATATCTTCTTGAAAGTTCATCATTAACAAGATCATTTTGTTTCAAGACCATATCCTGTGCAAATGAGCTTATTGCATCGCTTCTGCTGTTTTCAATGTCTTTAAGTTCATTCAGGAATGATGAGTTGTCGTAGTTGCCGAATCGAGCTGCAACGTCTGTTTTAAGATTGTTAATCATTGGGGTGTATATACTTTCAATATTTTTAATTCCCTGATTTTTATATGCTTCCATCTGGTTTCGGAACTGTTTTTTAGTTTCATCAGAGAATACGTTAAGCTGCGGCAAAGATTCAAGAAAAGAATTTTGGGCATAGTCAAAAATCTTCTTTTCCGCATCAGACATATTATAATTTGTATAGACCGTATTTCCTTGTTTGTAGGTGGAAGCTTTTGTTTCACCGTTTATTGAAAAATTTCCGTTTGTATAACTTTTTTTTCCCATAATTGTTCCTTTCATTACAGGAACAATATTTAGCTGAAAATAATAAGGCGTTGATAGTATATTATATCATACATTTTCAGTATTTGTCCAGCTTCTGTATTTTGAATAATTTATTTTTAAGCTATAATTAAGTTATGGAGAATATGAGTTTAGAAGAAATAACAAATTTGGTATCAGAACAGAAATTCCAAGAGGCAAAAGCAGAGCTGGAAAAATTTGCTGCGGATGATGAAAAACATATTGAAGCACTGAAGCTTTTGGGGCTTTGTAATATAAATCTTGAAAAGTATAAAGAAGCGCAGAGTAATTATGAAACTGTTGTAAAATATAAACCTGATGACGCATTAAGCTGGTTTTATCTTGCAACATGCTATGACAATCTGGAAGATTATCTGCATGCAAAATCTGCGTATCTGGAAGTTATAAAATTAAGGGACAGCTATCTTGAAGCTTATAAGTGCCTTGCAGTATTATGTGTGAAAACAGAAGAGCAGGAGCTTGCTGTTGAATACGGTAAAAAAGCACTTGAATATTGTAATGATGATTATACAATTTATTACATTATCGGTACTGCATATATGGCTATGAAAAAGTTTGAAGAAAGCCTTGAGTATCTTGAAAAAGCAATAGAATTAAACCCTGAGCACTCACAGCTTTATAACAACCTTGGAACATCATATATTACAATCGGAAATCTTGATAAAGCATATGAAAATTTTATAAAAGCAAGTGAACTTGATCCTTCAAATTCCATTACATATTATAATATTGCATCAATTCTCCAGATGAAAGGCGAGCATAAAAAAGCTTGTGAATACTTTATAAAAGCTTATGAAATAGAACCTTCAGACAGCTATTTAATAGCACTTGCTCTTTCGGAAACTAAGATTGAAGACTGGGAAAATGCAATTAAACATTACAAAATTCTGGTAACACATTATCCGGAAAAGCAGAATTTTAAATATAATCTGGCTTGCTGTTATGAAATGAAAGGTGAATACAAGCTTGCTATAGGTATTATGGTTCATCTTGTTATGCTTAACCCTAAATCAGTTTCTATGTCCCAAAAGCTTGCAAGCTTATTTATGAAAATAAATGAACCATTGAGGGCTAAAGAAATTTATGAAAAAATGATAGTTATGGGTAATGTTTCATTTGATATTTATTATGAATTTGCCCACATATGTCTTTTGACCCGGGATACTGATAAAGCTGAAAAGATTTTGAAAAAGGTGATAGAGCTAAAACCTGATTGCGCTACAGCACACAAGGATTTAGGTGTAATTTATTTGAGCAAGCGTCTTTTTGACTATGCTCAGGATGAATTTGAACAGGCACTGAAGATAGCACCTGATGACTTTGGAGTTGTATTTGAATATGCAAATTATCTTCATGCAACAACAGACTTTAAAGGTGCTGATAAATATTATGCCCAGGCACTTGGTATGAAGCCGGAAGATGGAGAAGTACTTGCGTTTTCAGCTCTTAATAAAATGCTTATGGGTGATTTGGAACCTGCGCTTGTGCAGATTACAAAAGCTATTGAAAAATCAGTTCAGAGCGGTTTTCTTCTATTTATTGCAGGAAACATTAGATATTTGATGAAAAATTACGAAGATGCAAAAATGTTTCTTATCAAATCCCTTGAACTTGAAGATAATAATGATACCAAAAACCTGCTTGCCTTGTGCTATTATGAACTCGAAAATTATGAGCAGGCAAATAATATATTTAAAAAACTTTATGAAAAGAACCCGAATAATCTTAACCTTCTGCTGAATATAGCAAAATGTTATGAAAAACTGGGTGATAAAGATGAAGCCTTAAAAGCGCTTGACAAAGCTGTAGATGTATTTCCGGAATGTGAAGAAGCGCATGAAATGATTAGAGCCCTGTCTTGAAAAAGGATAAAAAATACCTTATAATAAAAAAAGCAGAGGAAAAAACTAAACACCAGTTATTCCTTTTCAGTAAGTGGCAATCAGAGCGCCAAGCATGTACAAGAGCAGTCAGCACATTTTAAGTAACTAAAAAACTTTTTGAGGCGATAGCGG
>HF989730.1:13950-19442 GCA_000431315.1 Brachyspira sp. CAG:484 | reverse complement strand
CTTTTCGTTACAATAGCCAAAACTGCGAGGGAGCCTGTCCGAAAAAAGTTTTATAGTTTCTTTTAATGTTCTGACGCTAGAAAAGCTATATATGTTTTCTCAAACACGCTTCCACTCCGTTCCCGCTATCGTTTCGAAAACATATATAGCTTTTCTAGCATGTTTTCCTCTGTTTTTTTATTATAAACGATTTTTTTATTACTTGCAAGACTATTTATTTTACATACTTCCTGCCAACAAGCTCATCAGGAAGAAATTGCTGGTACGTATCAGGTGCCTCATGAGAATATACATATCCTATACCAAATCCGTAATTTTTAGCATCTTTGTAATGTGCATCTCTCAAGTGCATAGGAGGAGGATAATCATTGCCGTTATCAATGTCCGCAAGAGCAGCATCTATTGCACATATAGTTTCATTTGATTTAGGAGCACGTGCAACATAAATCACAGCTTGAGCAAGAGGAATTCTTCCCTCCGGAAGCCCCAGAAGCTCAACGGCTTTATAAGCGTTTAGGGCAACATTCAAGGCATTTGTATCTGCATTTCCGACATCTTCAGCAGCACAGGTTATAAGACGTCTTGCAATAAATCTAGGATCTTCACCAGCTGCAATCATTTTGGCAAGATAGTAAATCGCAGCATCAGGATCTGACCCTCTAAGGCTTTTTTGAAAAGCAGATGCACAGTCGTAATGCTCCTGTTGAGAGTATCTTGTATTTCTTTTCTGGCAGATTTCCTCAATAATCTTAACAGTTAAATTCCGGCGTCCATCAACAAGGTCGCTTGCAAAATAAGCATTTTCAACAACATTAAGCGCATATCTTGCATCTCCACGCGCAAGGTTTATTATGAAATCAAGTACTCCGCCTTCACAATCCATAGGAACATAATTTTTAGCAAGATACGCAAAACCGCGCATTACAATCTTTTTCATACTCTCATCATCTATAGAATTAAGCCTTACAACCTGAACTCTTGAAAGGAGAGCCGGAACAACCTGAAAAGACGGATTTTCCGTAGTTGAACCAATTAAAAACAATGTTCCGTTTTCAAGGTGCGGCAATAGAGCATCCTGCTGGGTTTTAGAATATCTGTGAATTTCGTCAATAAACAGAATTGTCTTTGTTCCGTTACGCAATGCCATTTTAGCATTTTCAACAGCATCTTTAATATCTTTTACACCTGATGTAACAGCAGAAATCTCAATAAAATTAGCGCTCGTTTTTGTAGCAATCAGTCTTGCAAGTGTAGTTTTGCCGCATCCCGGAGTGCCCCAGAAAATCATTGAAAACAGTCTGTTGGTCTTTAAAAGATTTAAAATAGGACTATTAGCCGCAACAACATTACTCTGACCGAGAAACTCCTCCAGTGTCTTTGGTCGCAGAAGCTCGGCAAGCGGGATTTGCTTATTTTGATTTTCCAGTTCCGTAAACAGATTGTTCATAGTATAATTGTAGCATTAAATTAGAGAGGTTACAAATGAGAAAAGTTTTCGCAGCTCTTATAATTGTCATTTTATCAGCAATTGCAATATTCTACAGACCGCATAATCCGTCAGCAGACAGCGAGGTAATAGTTTGGACGCTTCAGATGAGCGATTTTTCGGATTATATGAACAGCGTTATCTCTGAATTTGAAAAACAAAATCCGGACATAAAAATCAAATGGATAGATGTTCCTTTTTCAGAAGGAGAAAAAAGGACGCTTGCCTCAGTATTAAGCGATAACCCGCCTGATCTGATAAACCTTAATCCGGACTTTTCCGCCACACTGGCTCAAAAGGGCGCTCTTCAGGAAATTGATGAAACTCAAACCTCACAGTTTAACCAAGAAATCCTTAACTCTTTGAAGTATAACGGAAAGTTGTATTCTATACCCTGGTATGCAACTTCGGCAGTTACAATTTACAATAAAAAACTTCTTACAAAAGCAGGCTTAAATGTTCCTCTTACTTATGAAGAAGCAGGAAAAGCAGCACCTGTTATACGGGAAAAAACAGGCGCATATATTTTTCTTCCTAACATAACAGAGAATGATACAATGCTGAAAATTCTGAATAAATACGGAGTTAACTCTGCCGATACAATTAACAGCGAAAACGCACTATATGTATTTGACTTCTTCAAAAACCTTTATGCAAAAAATCTTATCCCGAAAGAATCTATAACCCAAACACACCGCGAAGCACTTGAAAAATATATGTCTGAAAATATTGTTCTTTTCCAAGCCGGTGCAAATTTTCTAAATATGATTAAGGAAAATGCGCCTTCAACCTATAAAAATACAGATGTAGCCCCACAGATGACAGGCAGATTAGGACAAAATGATTTTTCATTAATGAATTTTATTATCCCTTTGAAAGCTAAACATAAAGACGAAGCCTTGAAATTTGCACTATTCCTTACGAATGAAGAAAACCAGCTAGAGATGGCAAAACTAACAAACGTAATCGCAACAAACAGAAATGCTCTAAAAGCTGACTTTTATACAAAATATTCAGATGGAGATCTTATGGCAAAAGCCCGCGTAATAAGCGCCGGTCAGCTTAATAAAATTGAACCTGTTCTTCAATCATCCCGTAACCAGAAAGACATAAATAACCTTATAAATACAGCAGTACAGGAAATTTTACTGGATAAAGCTCTTACAAAAAAAATCCTGAATAAAGTTTCTCAAGACTGGAAAGTATTAAATAATTAAATACTTAGCAGAAAAATCCTCTTGTAGAGAATACGCTAAAACCTGAGCCGAAATAAGGTGTAGCCAGACTTGAAGGCAAAGGTACGCCTCCGACAACTCCGCCTAAAATACCCGGAGATAAGTAGGTTCCTCCGCCAAAGAATCCTCCTCCGCAGCAACCACCGCCGAACATAGGCATTGGCATCACAGGAGGCGGAGCAACAAAACCTCCGCAACAGCCGCCAAATGACCATGGATTTGACACAACAGCATTAAACAATGATGCCCCGAGCAATCCGGTCATACCTCTCTGATTTGCTTCGGCTGAGCCGTAACCAGCCATATTATTTACCAGAAAACCCATATTAGTGCCGTAATGTTTTCGCATATCATATGCAACTTCATTACGTATTGCACCATTAGTCAGATTTAATCCAAAATTCATAATGGATTCACCTGCACTCGCACCGTTCTGTTTATCCTGTACAGCCCCAAGTGCCGAGCCCAATAAATTATTTACATTACTCAGTGTATAATTTAGTTTAGGTAAATCCATAATACATCTCTCATGTTATATACTTGATATATATATAAACACATTTTTGATATATAAATTGCCATGAAATTAAATTTTTGTTAAGTAATATTACAGAAATAGTAAAATAACTAAAGTTTTGTACTAAATAAGCCGATATAGAAAACATAAGGGATTTTTATAAAGGGACTATAACTGATGGCATTAAGTGTTTCACAAAACTTAGATTTAGGCATAGACAGGGCTACCTTACAGCAGGTATCCCAGCAAATCCTTAAACGTGCCGCAGAAAAAAACAGCCAGTACAGTGTAAATAACAACACTAACTTCTTTCAACAGAGAGATTTAGGTGTTGACCTTTATAAAGGAAATATCAATTCAGATGTAGCCAGACAGATTGCAATGAACAACTCAGGACTTCAGATCCAATTGAGCCAGAGTGCACTTGATGCAATCAGCACTTTAAATTCAAAAGCAGCACAAAATATTCAGAAATCAGTTGAAGGTAAAATGACAGTCGCAGTAAATGAAATTACTGTTCAGGAACAAAAAACAACAACTCCAAAATTCAACAGCATAATAAGTTTAGCAGCAAACAAAGATAAAAACGGCTCAAATCCTTTTTATCACGGTGAATTATTAATGGCTAATGCAGGTAAAAAAGAAGAAAAGACAGAGGAAAAATCTATCTTTGGTTAATCCACAATATCATCAATCTGCTCTATATCTTCTTCTAGAGAATTAACAACCTCCTCTAAAACGCTTTCCTTGTGTTCAGATTTTGACTTCAAATCTTCAAGCCTTTTTTTGGCTTTCTTTTCCATTTCTAATTTTTTAGCGTTGATAACATTAGCAACATTCATCATAGCAAGCGAATTAAGAGTGGCACGCAGGACAGCGCTTCTGTCCATATAACGGTCATGCCCCTGATTTTCGTCTTCCTCTTCATTTTTCTGCTGGGCAAAATATTCTCCGCCCTGCCCCATCTTATCATCCTGAGTACGGGCAGCGGTACCTGAAATATCGCCGCTCTTAAAATTAAAAGAGCCGCCAATCCCAAAAAATCCTGCTGACCTGTTATCGACCATATTTATCCTCTACTGCTAATTTTGAAAATCTCTGCAGATTTCCACCACTACCATACATATCGTGTTTATTAGAGTATAGCTAATTTAACGTTATATTAACTCATCTAAATAAATTATTTTGCTAAATTATTAATAAAAGTTTACATAAAAAAGAACTCTCCATATGGAGAGTTCTTTTAATTCCATTTAAACAAACGTTATACAGCTTTTTGAACTTTGCCTGCTCTTAAGCAAGAAGTACAAACTTTAATTCTTTTTGTAGCACCGTTAACAACAGCCTTAACAGACTGTAAGTTAGGTTCCTGTGTATGTACTATTTGTTTATGCGAAAAAGTTAATTTCGCTGCTTTAATCGGTTTTTTACCGCAGATTTCACATTGTTTAGACATAGTTAATTTCCTTTTCTAGCTAGTTGCGTAATTTCATCATATCTGAAAAATCATAAAAATCAAGTGACATGTTAAAATTCATTAAATAAACTATTTACTTGTATAAGGACTTAAGCATTGCACCGGTCGATATACCTCCATCTTGGGTAATACTACAATTTCCATCTTTAATTTTTAAAGCCTTGCTTTTAGTTAAGAAAAGGTTGAAAGAGAATAGATCATGTCCCCATTTGTTTGGACCTTTCATTCCGTTAACATCCATTGCAAAAAGCCTTGCACTGTTATTGTCATACCATAAGATGATTGTTCCATCAGCCAGATTCCAAACTTCTCTTGTATTGTGTATTGGAGATTCTCTCCAGGCACTACAGCCAGAGGTTGCCTGGTTTGTACCTACATCATCTTCGGGATCATGACTTTCTTTATAGACAGTATCATTACCGTCATACTCAGGTATACATTTATTTTTAAGCGCATTTTTCTCACATATTTTTACTACCTTAAAGACTTTTTTAAGCTCTTCTTTAAGAACCTTACAATCACTGCCTGCATTAGCCTCACTTCCGTTACCGCTTCCATCATACTTTATACAATTACCGTTTTTGTCATATTCTGCACATTTATCACTCACCCAATTGTAACCATAATAACAGGCCGGAGTATACCCAAGCCGTGCTTCTGCCATTTTGTAGGCATTCTGAGCGATACTGTATGATTTTTTAAACTGCTGCTTTATCACATTCTTCTGATAATTCTGTATTAAAGCGGGCAGCGTCATAGCAGCCACAACACCTATTA
>HF989730.1:2759-13940 GCA_000431315.1 Brachyspira sp. CAG:484 | reverse complement strand
ATACCAGCCACAACACCTATTATGCCTAAGGTTATCAATACCTCGGCTAAAGTAAAACCTGGTTTAATGCTTCTTTGTTCGGCGGCGCGAAATGGTCCTCCAAGCTGGTAACGGAAAAGAAGCAGTCAGCACATTTAAGTAACAAAAACTTTTTTCGGACACGCTCTCGCGCTGCTTCTGCAATCGCCTCAAAAAGTTTTATAGTTACTTAGAATAAAAAGCAACAAGCAAAGCCAAAGAAAAACAAATAGAAAAATAAGGGAAAATATTTGTTTTCGAAACGATAGCGGGAACGGAGTGTGAGCGTGTTTGAGAAAATAAATATTTTCCCTTTTTTCTATTTGTTTTTCTTTGGTTTTTGTTTTTATTATAACCTGTTTTTTTATTACTTGCAAGACTATTTAATCATCGCAAAATAGCTGGTTGTATTCATAAGGGGAAAGCTCAGACCACATTATACCACGCTTAACAATCCTTGCTGGATTACCTGCCAAAACAATATTCGGCTCTGTAAATTTACCAGATACAACTGCCATTGTTCCTACAGCACTATTGTTTGAGATTATAGCTCCTTTCGTTACAACAGAATGATAACCTAGCCAAACATTATCACCTATAAAAATAGGTTTTGTTAAGTTGTATGCTTTATTTTCACCACGTATAATTAACGAGTGAATATCTGATCCCCATATGTTAATTTTTAAAGAAAATAAACAATTATTCCCGATAAAAATAGTTGAACCAAATTCTCTCAAATGCAGTGTAACCCCAAAGCATTTAAAATTATTTCCTATAGCTAAATTACCATTTTCAGCAAGTATTGCATTAAAATTATCATAATAACCCGAACCAAGTGAAGCTTTTGCGTTATTGCCTGTAAATATTAATCTGGAATTTTTAAATTCAATATTTTTATTCAAAAATACTTGATTGTTACAACCTTTAAAAGAAATCCTAACACCATTAACAGGATTGGCAATTTGCTTAACCTGCCCATTTTCATCTATCAAAAAAACTTTATTTCCATTAGAACACATCTCATGCAAATATAGAAATTTACATCGAAACTTTCTTCTTAGTTTTGAAGAAATTATAAATATACTAATAAATCTTACTAAAGTATTGTTAATAAGCTCTTTATATAAGCTTAGAAAGTCGCGCCCCCCCCCCGAAGTTATTACTATTACTGATTTTTAGCATTCTTACACTCCTTTTCCTAGCGTAATTTTCTTGCAAACGATAATCCTGCCGGCAGGTCAAGAATAACATGCCTGTAATCAGGATGTGAGTTAATTGCATCAATATATGTCTGAACTTTTTCTTTATGCGAGAGAACATTGTCGCATGTAAAAACTCCCCCAACCTTTAAATGAGGATGTATTAAGTTAAAATACTCAATCGATTCTCTTTTATTAGCATCAACAAACGCAAAATCTATTTCAAAATCCTGAGGCAATTCCCTTAGAATATCACAGGCAGAACCAGGATGAATTGTCACGACATCAGCAGTTCCACACTTTTTAAAGTTTTCCAGAGCAATTGAGAAACGCTTTTCATAATATTCTATTGTATCAAGAGTTCCGCCGTTTGCCTTTAATGCTGTGGAAAGCCAGATACCTGAATAACCATTTGAAGTTCCGACTTCTAGCCCATGAGTAAAACCTTCATTTTTTATCAAATTATACAGAAACAGTGCTGTAGGACGGGAAATATTCCAAAAATCCCTCTGTGTTTTCTCTAGTCCGGTTAAAACTTCCTGTGCAGTTTCATTAAAATCAGTAATCATTTACCTATCTTTCTAACTCTGTTTGCAACAACAATAGAACTTACAGGCAGATCTATAGGATTTGTTTTTATAATTTTCTTTGCATCAAGGTCAATAATAGTATATACACCTGCCTTTGCATCGGTTACGAGAGCAAGATTTGTTCCTTCAATATAGTTCAGTTTAGACGGGAAGCCGTCATTAGTATTAAGTTCAATTGTTTCAACAAGCTTATCTGTTGTTGTGTCTATAACTTCAATCTTATTGCCGACAGCCCCGAGAACATACAGAAAATCCTTATAAGCAAGCATATCAACCGGTTTTTCCGCAATAGCATTTTCAGACATTAAACCCATTGTTTCATAGTCGATAATTGCTAAACGGCTTTTTGTACGGCTTGTAACATAAATCTTATTATTGAGATATGCAATTTTTGAAACATTCGGGAACTTGCCTACTTCTTTTAACATATAATTGTTATCAAGTTCCACAGCCCAGATTGTGCGTGTTTGTTTGTCATTGTAAAACATCTTTGTACCGTCTGCGCTCAATGTAAGCTTTTCACACATACCGTTAACTTTAATCTGTTTTTTAACAGTCATACTTTCAAGATTTACAACATATATGCTGCAATCCTCACCACTTGCAACATACGCAATATTATTTTTTAAGTCAATTATGATTTCGTCGGGCTGTGTCTTAAATTCAATCTGTTTTATAACTTTGTCATCAGCAAGTGAAATTACATCCATTGACCTTTTTCCGTAACAGGTAACAAGCAGAAAGCTGTCTTTATATCCTTTTATAGCAATAGGAATATTTTCCTGCTGAAGCGCATACGCAGGAGTTTTACGCTCAGGGTTCATAACCTGAATATTCTTAGATACATTTGATGCTACATATAAAATCTTATTTTTGAATTGCGGCAGTGCAGCAAGTGAATTAATCTGCCCTGAAGAAGCTGTTGTTTTAATCGCCGGAACAATTAAACCCGGATCTTTACTTGTTGTAATCTCAAGATTACCGATAATGTTCTTTAAGTTCTCCGGAATTGAAAGGTTTCGCGGAACCAGCATATCCTGCGGCAAAAGTCCGGTACGAACTTCCTGCGGCGGGTTTGCCATTTTTGCAATACTTTTCTGTCCTTTAGAATCAACGAGAACCTTCAAAAGTACATAATCATTATCAAAAATTACAACATCAGGTTTTTGTGCAAGAGTTTTACCGGAAGGGTAAGTGGTTTTGATTGTTAATTCTTTGCCGGGATTGAGCTTTGCAGGAATAAGAGGAAGATAAACCGTATTATCAGGAAGGATTATAACTCCGTCAAACCTGAAATTTGTATTCGGAAAATCTTTTGTGACAGCCTCTTTCACATTATCAGGAAGCTTGGTAGCATAGCCTGCTGATGACACAGCAAGCGCAACAGCAAATGCAATTAACAATTTACGCATTATTTAAATACTCCTTTTACCTTGTCCATAAGAGAGTCCTGAGGCTTTTTGTCATTTTTAAGCTCATATAATCTTCTATACAGACTGCGTTCTTCTTCAGTAAGCTTTGTAGGAATTTTTACCGTAACTATTATAACATGGTCGCCTCTTTGAGATGGACGTGAAATAATAGGAACACCGGCATTTTTAATTTTAATTGTATTACCGTTCTGGATACCGGCGTGAATTTGGATTTTCTGTTCTCCGTCAAGAGTTTTTATTATTACTTCATCTCCGAGAGCTGCCTGAGCCGGTGAAATTTCAAGCTTTGTATAAACATCTATTCCATCGCGGGTAAAATACTCGGAAGGTTTTACATGGAGTACAACAAACAAATCACCTGCTCTGCCTCCGTTTGAACCGGCATCGCCTTCGCCTGATACTCTAATTTTTGAGTGGCTGTCAACACCTGCCGGAATTTTAATTTCAATTTTCTTTTCAACTTCAATTTTGCCGTATCCCTTGCATTTCTTACAAGGATTACTAATTTTCTGACCTGTTCCATGGCAGTCAGGACAAGGACTAATCTGTGTAAACGCACCCAGCGGAGTTCTTGCAACCGTCTGGACCTGACCGGTACCTCCACAGGTCGGACAGGTAACCGGTTTTGAGCCTTTTTCAGCACCTGTACCGCCGCATTCGGAACATAATTCAAGATGTTCAAACTTAACTTCCTTAGTTACGCCAAAAACAGCTTCTTCAAACGTAACTTCCACATCAACCCGTAAATCATCTCCCGGCTGCGGAGCATTTGGATCAGGTCTTCCGCCAAATCCAAAACCACCGCCAAAGCCTCCGAAAAACGCATTAAATATGTCATTCAAATCCCCAAAGCCGCCATCAAACGGACCGTTAGTATTAAAGCCGGCATTCTTTAAACCGTCTTCGCCGAAACGGTCATAAGTAGCACGTTTGTTATCGTCCATCAAGGTTTCATAAGCCTTGCCTAACTCTTTAAATTTAGCCTCCGCATCAGGAGCTTTGTTTACATCGGGGTGAAGTGTACGGGCTTTTCTTCTGAAAGCCGACTTAATCTCATCTTTTGAAGCGTTCTTTTCAACGCCTAATATTTCATAATAATCTGTCATTTTCTTATAAATTCTTCCCTATTCTGATTAAAGGTAAACCCTTCTTATATAATATTCTATTCTGCTGTAGCTACATTAACAAGAGCAGGTCTTAGAACCTTGTCCCCTAACTTATAACCTTTTTGAAGCTCTGCAATGATAGTATTCTCAGGGTGTTCGCCTGTAGGGGTCTGCATTACTGCTTCATGGAAATTAGGATCAAATTCTTTACCAGCAGCTTCAATCTGCTCAAGACCTAACTTTGTAAGAGTATCTAATACTTGTTTGTGAACGAGATTAAAGCTATCTTTGACCTGCTGGCAGTCTTCTACATTTTCCAGCGCTTTTTCACCGCGTTCAAAGTTATCAAGAACTTCAAGCATTTTTTTCAATGTTGTTTCTGCGCCGTATTTTAAAAGGCTTTCACGTTCCTGTTCCTGGCGCTTGCGGAAGTTTTCAAAATCAGCTGCTAATCTTAAATATTGATTATTCAATGTTTCATAATCAGCTTTTAATTTTTCATACTCATCATTTTTAGCTTCGGCAACTTTTTCTTCAACAACTTCCGGAGCTTCCTGCTCCTGAGTTTCATTTATATTTTCTTCTTTGATTTCTTCGTCATGATGTTTTCTAAACGGGTTATTACTGTGTTTATGTGACATATCTCTACCTCTTACATATATAATATATTTATTATTATAAGTTATCAAAGAGAATAAACAAGGAAAATTTATTATTTTTTAATAATTAAGATTCATACGGAATAGTGTGAAGCCCTGCAGCGAGTGCGTCCATATAAACTGCTCCGTTATGTACATATTGCGGGTTATGCAGAGATTCGAGAATATATTCTGCTGCATCAACAACCTTATTACGGTCTTTTTCTTTTAATTTTAACATTTCGGAATTAAAGTACCTGTTAAATTTATCGGTAAGTGTTTCGGCTTTTCCGTCAGCATTGTCATCTATATATTCCTGTAAAATAAAGTCAAGTTTCCCTGAAGTTCCGTCAAAGTAATCATCCATATCCTCTTTATAAATAAGCCCCTGATATGCTTCTTTCATAAGAGGATGGCTCTCGTCAAGTTCAAAATCTTTTTCCTTAAACTTCGCAACCCGGTGGATAATGTTATCAATAAATTTAATAAACATAGAATTTTCATTCACTCTTGGAATTGGAACTCCATTCATTTTAGTATTCACCAGCAAAAAATTGTCAACACTACAGCAATCGAATTCAATATTTAAAAAGTTTGCATTAACCTCATTCTTTAACTCCGGATAATGACCAGTAAGCTGTCTGTATATAGATAGATCTTTGCCGTTTGCATCATTGGTCATTTCCATATTCAGCATATATCTGCGGTGCTGCAGATTTCGGTTATCAGTTGAGTAAACCTTAGTATAGCCTATATTCTTTATTCCTGTAAAATTTACCGGGGCAAGCATTCTTTTATATAATCCTTATTAAATACTTTTAAATTATACAAAAGCAGGACATGAAATTTTTGAACAGTACAGAGGTAATTTTCTTTACATTATTTAACTTATTTACATCAAACAAATCTGATTGTATTATCATATAAGTAAGCGAGATAATTAATAATATTTTTTCGGAGCAAAAAATTGACACAGAAATATTTTATAAAAGGCGGAACACCCCTGAGAGGCGAAGTTTCTGTCGGCGGAGCCAAGAACTCTGTTCTAAAACTTATGGCCGCAGCGCTTTTGGCAAAAGGCGAAACTAAAATATATAACGTACCGGATTTAACAGATGTTGAAATAATGCTGAGTGTTATAGAGCAGCTAGGCGCAAAAACATCTTATAATAAAGTTGAAAAATCAGTCACAATTGATGCAACAACACTTACAAGCATTACTGCCAAATATGAGCTTGTAAGCAAAATGAGAGCCTCTTTCATTGTGCTGGGTGCACTTGTTTCAAGGTGCAAAGAAGCAATTGTAGCACTTCCCGGCGGTTGTGCTATAGGAGAAAGAAGAGTTGATTTCCATATCAGAGGTTTGGAAGCGCTCGGTGCAAAAATTAAAATTGAAAATGGTTATGTTCATGCAAAAGTGCCAAAATTAACAGGTGCTGATATTTATCTGGACATACCATCAGTAGGTGCAACCGAGAATTTAATGCTGGCAGCAATTCTTGCAGATGGCTCAACAAGGATTCAAAATGCAGCACAAGAACCTGAAATTGTAGATTTAGCTAATTTCTTAAATTCACTAGGCGCTGATGTTAACGGAGCCGGAACTTCGGAAATTGTAATTAACGGAGTTAAGCAGGAAGACTTACACCCTATTGAATACACAACAATTCCTGACAGAATTGAAGCTGGAACATTTATGACTGCGATTATCGCAACACGCGGTAAGGCAATAATTAAAGGGGTATGCCCTGCTCATTTGACTTTCTTTACAGATAAATTGTTGAAAATGGGCGCAAATATCAAACTGATTGAACCAAATTCACTTGAAGTAAGCTGTAAAAACAGATTAAATTCAATCAACTTTGTAACCCAGCCTTATCCGGGTTTTCCAACAGACTTGCAGTCAATGGCTATGACTTTATTGTCAACAGCAAACGGTGTGGGTATAATTACTGAAAGTCTTTACGAAAACAGATTTATGCAGGTGCCTGAACTCCGCAGAATGGGTGCAGACATTCATCAGGACAGAAACCATGCAATTATAAAAGGTGTTAAAAAACTTACAGGCGCAACACTTGCCGCAAGCGATTTGAGGGCAGGGGCATCTCTGGTAGTTGCAGCATTAATGGCTGAAGGAAATTCTGTCATTGAAAACCTACATCATATAGATAGAGGATACGAAAATTTCGAAACTAAGCTAAGATTGTTAGGAGGTAAGATTGAAAGAAGAGAAGATACATCTTCTTCAACAATCAGCCTGACGGAGGGAATACACAATGAGTCCTACTTATAAGCGCTGGTATGATCACGATCCGCTATTATTAGAAGTTATCGAATTATTAAAAAATTATCAGACTGAACTGCACGCTCAGGCTGAAATTTTCCTTAAAAAAATTGAAGAAAAGGTTTCCAAAGAAACAGTCGATAAATTCTATGCAATGGTAAAGCCTGTGAATGCCAACAACCGCTGGTATGATAAGGATCCGGTAATTTCCAGAACAGTTGAAATTTTGAGAATTGTTCCTCCGGAAGCTCAAAAAATCTGCGCACAAAATTTTATAAGAACACTAAAAGAACTGGGTATTGAATACGAAAGCCCGAACGGAAATAACTAAAAACTCCCGAATATAATCGGGAGTTTTTTAATTATTATTTTCAGTATTTTAGTACTTAATTATCTAAATTGTCAGGTTTAAAAAATTTTAGCAAATTGTCAACAATATTAAATTTTTGATTTTTATTTTTATCTGCATTCTGTTCATTATTATTAATAAAAATTGTATCAGTACGAATAGGTGTAATTATAATTGTATCAGTTTTTAGTGGTTCTAACTTCTTTACTACTACTGTATCAGTGGGATGGAAAATTGTATCACAAGATTTTTCTCCTGCATTCTTTTTACAATCTTTTTTCTCAGGAGAAGATAATCCTCCCTGGACATTCGTTCCGTCAATTCGCGTCATAGATCCTCCTCTATAAATTAATACTCTATCTCGTGTTATGTATATATAAAGGAGCTTTGCTGAACATGATTGCTATCTATGTAAATTGCTTACAAAGTATATATCGGCAGGCTTGAAAAAGACTTTACACTGCCCCGCCCCATCCTATCCTATCCTATCCTATCTCAGAGTATAATTGAATTTCAGGCTGTTCCAAACCCCTCTTCATATTTTGTTACAATTACTCATTTACTTAACAATTCTTCATTTTATGATAAAATACAGTTATGTTTAAAATTGATTGCCTGAGTACAAACGAGAGTTATCAGAGTTTTAAGCACGATGTTCTGGCAAAGATGTCTTTTGCCGTTACCGGGCTGGTTACCTTGCTGCGCCTTTTGTTAATCCAAAAAACACACGAAATTTCAAAGAAAAAAGTTCTTGTTATAACCTCCACTGAACAAAATGCACTTAAGTATCAAAATGATTTAAAAAAAGCATACGGCGTTGATGCAAGCCTTCTGCCGCTGCAAAATATTTCAATGTATGAAAGCGTATCATCTAACGTTTACGACTACGCAGAACAGCTAAAAATTCTAATGGAAAAGCCCGATATTGTAATCACTCCGGTTAAAACACTTCTGGAAAAATTCCCTGATGAAAACTTTATCAGAAAAAATTCTGTAAAAATTAAAGTCGGAGATGAAATTAATGTAAAAGAGTTTACTCAAAAGCTTGTAAATCTTGGCTATAAACGGGCAACAATGGTTTCTGACATAGCCGAATTCAGCGTTAGAGGCGATATTATAGATATATTTTCTCTTGACAAAGCACCTGTCAGAATTGAATTATGGGGAGATGAAGTCGTTGATTTAAGATACTTCAATAATGAAACACAAAAATCAATTGAAAAAATTACAGAAACAGATATTTTGCCTGTTTATAAATTTATACTTACTGAAGAAAACAAAAAGAATTTTAATCTTACCCCGGAACTTTCCGAACAAATTCAGGAGGAAGGATATTTTGAAGGTATAGAAGTTTACCAGAGTTATTTTAATCAAAATCTGGTAAGCGTTCTTGACTATTTTAAGGATTATATAATTATCACCGATGAAACGCCTGAAATTTATGCAAAATATGAATTTCTGGATGAAAACTACGAAAAGCAGCTTCAGGAAAACCTCAAACTGGGCTTGAACTACGAACTGAAAGACCGTAACCACATCCCCTATGAGGATTTTATAAATAAAATTGCTTGCTTTGTAAAAATCGGACTGAACAACTTTCTTGACGGAGAAACAGATGAGCTTGTGGAATTCAATACACAGCCGGTCAAAAACTTTGCAGCAAATCTGGATGAGATAGCAAAATTTATAACAGATAACCAGCGTTACAGGATAATCATTGCAACAGATTACCCTGAACGTGTCAGAGAAATTCTCTCGGAACGCGAAGTCTTTACAGATATTGAATACTCTGAAAGCATAGCCTCACACGGCGGTATCTTAGAGGATTTTGAAACAATAATCCTCACAGACCGCGAACTTTTTAACAAACGCTCAAAAGAAGTTACCTCAACAAAACGTTCATATTACAAAGAGAAACCGGAATTTATTGAAAGCATAAATGATATAAAAGAAGGTGAATACGTAGTCCATAGTATCCATGGAGTTGGTATTTACAGAGGTTTAACCCAGCAGGAAATCGACGGGCAACTGAAAGATTATCTGACTATTGAATACGCAAGTAAAGATAAACTCCATATTCCGGCAGAACAGATTAACCTTTTATGCCGCTATCGCGGTTCAGGCTCCATTAAACCAAAGCTTTCAAGAATGGGCGGAAAAGATTGGGAAAACACAAAAGCCCGCGTAAAAAAAGAAGTAGAACAGGTAGCATATGATTTATTGAGATTATATGCAAGACGAAAAATGCAAAAAGGCATCCAGTTCCTGCCGGACACAACCTGGCAGGTCGAAATGGAAGAGGCATTTGAATACACTGAAACACCTGACCAGATGAAAGCAATTATTGATGTAAAAGCCGATATGGAAAGTGAAAATCCGATGGACAGACTTATATGCGGTGATGTCGGCTTTGGAAAGACAGAAGTTGCAATGCGCGCGATTTTCAAAGCAGTAACATCAGGCAAACAGGTAGCTGTTGTTGTTCCTACAACAATCCTTGCTCTCCAGCACTTCCAGACAATGTCGGAAAGGTTTAAGCCTTTCGGAGTTCAGGTTGAGCTTATGTCGCGTTTTCGCTCTCATAAAGAGCAGAAAGAAACTGTTAAAAATCTTGCAACAGGTGCCTGTGACGTTGTTGTGGGCACACACAGACTTTTACAGGAAGGAATTGTTTTTAAAGACTTAGGGCTTCTTGTAATAGATGAAGAACACCGGTTTGGAGTAAGGCATAAGGAAAAACTAAAAACTCTGCGTGAAAATATTGATATTATAACAATGTCTGCAACACCTATTCCAAGAACACTTTATATGTCGCTTTCAGGAATAAAAGATATGTCCGTCATAAATACTCCGCCTAAAAACAGACTGCCAATTAAAACCTTTGTCGGCGTATGGAATGAAAATATGGTTAAAAATGCCATTGTTCACGAACTTGACAGGGAAGGACAGGTTTTCTATCTATATAACCGCGTTGAAACAATTGAAGAGTTTAAAATGCAGCTCCAGCAGTTAATTCCAAATGCCAGAATTGCCGTAGGTCATGGACAGATGGATGAAAAAGCTCTTGAACAGGTTATTGTAGACTTTGCAAACCATGAATATGATGTACTTCTCGCAACAACAATCATAGAAAACGGTATAGACATCCCGAACGCAAATACTATGATAATCCATGATGCAGACCGCTTCGGGCTGGCCCAGCTTTATCAATTAAGAGGACGTGTAGGCCGCTCTCAAAGACAGGCGTACTGCTACTGCTTCTATAAACGCCAGAAAGAAATGACAAAAGATGCAGTTCAAAGATTAAAAGCAATAAAAGAATTTACAACTCTGGGAAGCGGCTACCAGATTGCACTCAGAGATGTTGAAATCCGCGGTGTCGGAAATATTCTCGGCACCAAACAGCATGGTCATATGATTAATGTAGGATTTGATACTTACTGCCAGCTTCTTGAAGAAACTGTTCATGAAATTCAAGGCGAACATGTTGAACAGGAAGTTTCAACAATTGTAGATATTAACGTAACAGCGTTTATCCCTGATGACTGGGTTGGCTCTTCCGAA
>HF989730.1:0-2735 GCA_000431315.1 Brachyspira sp. CAG:484 | reverse complement strand
GGCTCTTCCGAACAAAAAATGATTGAATACAAACGGCTTGCCGATGTTAAAAATGAAGTAGAACTGGATTATATAACAGAAGAGTGGAAAGACCGCTTTGCAAAACCTCCTGAAAGTGTAGAAAATCTGATAAAACTAATCAGAATAAGACTTGCTGCCAGCGATGTGAAAGTTTCCGTAATACGTGAAACATCCGATAATATAAGGATATATACACCTTATACCCATCCGGAATGGCAGATTATCCAACGCGGACTTCCTTCTAATATTCTTAAGCGGATAAAATTTACAATTGCTCCGGCATCTTGTCAGGAAGGCAATTCCATTTTACTTTTGAATAATTCATATATGAATTTTGATGAAGTATTTAACATTTTAACAGATTTGTTTTATTATATACATAAAATTAGTCACGATTACACAAAATAAAAGAAAGAGAGAGTTTATGAAAGGAAAAAAATTACTTGCAACCGTTGCTTTATCAGCAATCCTGTTTACCGGCTGCGGTATTAAATCTGCTCAAACAATTATTAAAGTAAACGACAAAAAAATAACACAGGCTCAATTTGACGAAAGCTTTAATAAACAAACTAACAACGGCATGATTGCCCAGTTAGGAATCAATGTAAAAGACGGCAAAAACAATTTCTTATATTTCTTGATTAAAGAAAGAGTTGTAAATGAACTTATTGTCCGTGCACTTCTTGAACAAGAAATGGCAAGACGTGATATTAAAGTTAGCAAAGACGACATTGATAATGCAGTAAAAGAAATCGTTGACAAAGTAGGCTCAAAAGAACAGCTTGAACAAATTCTTAAACAAAACGGCATCTCAGCAGGCGACTTTAGAAAAGACTTAACTCAGGAAGTTAAGATGAAAAAACTTGCTAAAGAACTTGGAAACAGCGATGTTTCTGACGCAGAAGCTAAAAAATACTATAATGAAAATATCAAAAGATTTAAATATCCTGAAAAAGTCAGAGCTGCTCATATCTTAATCTCAGTAAACCCTCAGGAAATTGAAGAAATCATAACTTCAAATAAAGAAAATGCAGGGCTTTCAAAAGAAGAAATCAAAAAGAAAGTAGATGCAGAAATCGCAGCTAAAAAAGCTAAAGCAGAAAAAGTATTGGCAGAAGTAAAGAAAGACCCGTCACAGTTTGCTAAAGTAGCAAAAGAAAACTCTGATGATACAACAACAGCAGTAAAAGGCGGCGAACTGGGCTTCTTCTCAGCACAGGAAATGGTTCCGGAATTTTCAAAAGCTGCATTTGCGATGAAACCAAATACTGTTTCCGGCATTGTTCAAACACAGTTCGGCTACCATATTATAATGGTAACAGACAGAATGGCAGCAGGTCAGGAACCGTTTGAAAAAGTTAAAAACGACATCAAAGGTTACCTGCAGAACCAAAAACAATTACAACTCATTGACAACCTTGTTGAATCATTGAAGAAAAATGCTAAAATCGAATATGTTAACAGTGAATTTGATCCGGCAGCCATCAGAAAAGAAGTTCAATCCGAAATCAGAGAAAGCGGAGAAAGAGCTAAACAGGTAAAAGAAAACGCTGCTAAAAAATCAGATAAAAAATAAAAACAGAACAAAATATAAAAAAGAGGATGAATTAATTCATCCTCTTTTTTATTTCGGTTGTAAAGATTGAAGCCAGCCTTGCGCCTGTTTAGCTATAGAAGCAGTTTTTTCGATAAATGCAGCATATCTGTTTATAGGGATTAGTTTTAAATCAAAAGAAATTCTCAAAAACAAATTAATGAACTGAATTTTTTCAAGAACAGCCTCAATAAAAATCTTTTTATCTCTTGCACTGTTAGCTTTATAGATTTCGACCAGTAAGTCGACAACATTAATCTGAATTTTCTCGCCCAGTGAATATTTAAACTCTCTCGGAAAATCTTTAGTTGCCTGCATAAGTTCAATTAAGAGAGAATATGCGGTTTTATAAATTGGTAAGTGTTCATATTGCGCCATAATAAAATCCTTACAAGATTAACCGGGCAGCCGTTACAACGGCTGCCGGCAACAAAAAAATACCATATACTATATGGGGAATGATATAAATTCATCGCCCAAACACACCGCCTGAAGGTTACTGGTGTTGCGGTTGTTGTTGTTCCAGTTCGTGTTCGTGGAGTTGAAGTTACGTTAGTATGCGTTGTTGCTATTGTTCTCCTCACCAGACCACAAGTAGAAGCTGCTTAACGGCGGATTTCAAAATCGGGAATACAGAATGTTTCCATAAACCTGACTTGTACCCGCAGGCACAACCTTTGGTTAGCTTGAGCCAACCACCGCCGACGTGATGAAAAGGCACTCCCCGATGCACCTTAGCACATACAGGCTCTGGCCTGATCATTCCCTTCACATCAATTTACGTTGCATATCTGCCTGCCGCCTGTGCAATGACATAATATTGGTTAGCCTTTGCAGCATAATGGTGGAAAGGCAGTATATGTAACGTTTCATGAAGCATTTTTAGCCCAAAACTTGCTTTATAACTAGATTTACGGTATAATAATATATGTAAAAGTTAGTTATAAACAGTATTTGGAGGTATTTTTCAGTTTTCAAAGTACATAATAAATAATTAAAAAATTAAATTCTATATTCATTTTTTAAGTTGCTTCGTCTTCAGAATAACGGCGCGCTAAATGACTGAATGATTGAATGAATAATCAATCACCCAAACACACCGCCTGAAGGTTACTGGTGT
>HF989729.1 GCA_000431315.1 Brachyspira sp. CAG:484 | reverse complement strand
GCCCAGCTTCCGCTATCGCCTCGAAAACAAATATTTTTTCTTAGTTATTTTTATCGCGTCCGCTTAGTATACCTGATAAGATTTTCGTTCACCCGGGTTGTGTTGTGCCTCAGGCACAGCTTTCGTTTCGAGAAATATATCTGCTATAAGATATTTGTGTCCTTATTTATTATAACATATTAAAGCTATAATACAATCGATTAAGCTTTACGAGATAAATCTAATATTTTATCAACAGAATTAAGGATCTCATAATACATTTGTACTCTGTTTTCATCAATAACTGTAATTCTATTAATTAGTTCTGCCCTGGCTTTTGAGATATTTTGATCTGAGGATATTATACCAAAATCTTCAAGTTTTAGATTAAGCAATGATGTGAGAATTAGAAAGTGTTCAAGCTTTGGAAGATATTTGCCATTTTCAATCCTGCTTAAGTGCTTTTCTGTAAAACCGGCTTTCTCGGCAACTTCATATTGCTTTAGTCCTGCTTTTTTACGGGCATTTTTTATTACTAAGCCTATGTTCTGTTTATCAATGAGAAACATATATTTTCCTTTTTATATAAGGGTAACGTAGAAAGCACTTTTTAAGAATACCCATACCGTCACTTTATATTAAAAAGTGCTTTACAAGATACCTTTTGTTATATATAATACTTTCAGAAGTATGATTAAAATTCTATCCTGCTTAATTCCAATTAAATTTTTACGAGAAAAATTCCGTCTGTTTTGCAACAGTATTCAGATAATATTTACAGCAAAGTCAATCGGAAAAAATTTTTACTGCGGAAAATTTTCTACAGTAAACAGAAATACTATTATAAAAAATAATGTATCACTCAACGGGCTCCATATAAGCGGCAGCGGGAAAGTTATCTTGGGCAACTATTTCAGAGCAGGATTTGACAGTCTGATTATTTCGGATAATCACAATTACAAAGGAACAGATTTACCATATGATAGAACAATTATTCCAAAGGATACCGAAATAGGAGATTTTGTGTGGATAGGTGCAAGAGCTATCATTCTTGCAGGAAGCAAAATTGGCGAAGGTGCTATTATTCAGGCAGGTGCAGTTGTTCACGGAGAAATTCCGCCGCTCGCAATTGCAGGAGGTAATCCTGCAAAAGTATTCAAATATCGTGATGCTAATCATTTTAGGAAAATTAAACAAAACAAAAAAGACCTCTGTTAAAGAGGTCTTTTTTATATAATCTGAAATGGAATTAGTCTTTTGCAACAACTCCTGATTTCTCGATAATTTCTTTTTCGATATTTGCAGGAACTTGTTCGTAACATTTGAATTCCATTGAGAAAGTACCGCGTCCCTGAGTTTTTGAACGGATGTCAGTTGCATAACCGAACATTTCAGCAAGAGGAACAATAGCATTGATTTTCTGGATACCAGTACCTTCAATGATTTCCATACCTTCAACACGTCCTCTTCTTGAAGAAATATCACCGATAATATCACCGGTATTTTCTTCCGGAACTTCGATTTCAACTTTCATCATAGGTTCAAGGATACAAGCTTTAGCTTTACGGCAGCCTTCTTTGATAGCCATTGAACCGGCAATTTTAAATGCCATTTCAGAAGAGTCAACTTCGTGGTAAGAACCATCATAAAGTTCAACTTTAACGTCTATCATAGGGAAGCCTGCTAAGATACCGCCTTCAAGAGCTTCTTCCATACCTTTTCTTGCAGGTTCGATGTATTCTTTCGGAATAGCACCGCCGACGATTTTGTTTTCAAATACAAATCCTGCATTTTCTTCAGCCGGTGAAATTCTGATTTTAACGTGCCCGTATTGACCTTTACCACCTGACTGACGGATGAATTTAGAATCCTGATCAGCATTTCCGCGGATAGTTTCTCTGTAAGCAACCTGAGGTTTACCAACGTTAGCGTCAACTTTGAATTCTCTTAGTAAACGGTCAACGATAATATCAAGGTGAAGTTCACCCATACCTGAAATAATTGTCTGACCTGTTTCTGTATCAGATTTAACTCTGAATGAAGGATCTTCTTCAGCAAGTTTTTGAAGAGCGATACCCATTTTATCCTGGTCAGCTTTTGTTTTCGGTTCGATAGCAACTGAAATTACAGGTTCAGGGAAAGTCATTCTTTCAAGAATAATTGGTGATTTTTCATCACACAAAGTGTCACCTGTAGTAGTATCTTTCAAACCAACAGCTGCGCAGATGTCGCCTGCGTAAACTTCATCTTCTTCAATTCTCTGATCAGCATACATTTGAACCAATCTTGAGATACGTTCTTTCTTACCGTTTGTAGCGTTAAGAACATAAGAACCTGAAGTCAATTTACCTGAGTATATTCTCAAGAATGTTAAACGACCTACATAAGGGTCTGTCATAACTTTGAAAGCAAGAGCTGAGAACGGTTCATCATCAGAAGAATGTCTTTCAACTTTTGTACCGTCTTCAAGTTCACCTTCAATAGCTTTAACATCAACCGGTGATGGCATCAATTCTACGATTGAATCAAGTAGTAATTGAACACCTTTGTTTTTGAATGCTGTACCGCAGGTAACAGGAACGATTTTGTTATCGCAAACAGCTTTTCTCAAACCTTTTTTCAATTCATCAACTGTTATTGATTCAGGATCTTCAAAATATTTTTCCATTAAAGCGTCATCAGTTTCTGCAATAGCTTCAACAAGAGCTTCTCTGTATTCTTTAGCCTGATCAAGCATATCGGCAGGAATATCTTCAACTTTAATATCTGTACCTAAATCGTTGGTATAGATATAAGCTTTCATTTCAAACAAGTCGATTAAGCCCTGGAATTTATCTTCAGCACCGATAGGTAATCTGATAGGGTGAGCGTTACCGCCTAATCTGTTTCTAATCTGGTCAACTACACGATAGAAGTTAGCACCTGTTCTGTCCATTTTGTTAACGAAAACCATACGAGGAACTTCATATCTGTTAGCCTGTCTCCAAACTGTTTCTGACTGTGATTGAACACCGCCAACCGCGCAGAAAACAGCTACAACACCGTCTAATACACGTAGAGAACGCTCAACTTCGATTGTAAAGTCAACGTGCCCAGGGGTGTCAATAACGTTAATCTGATGTCCTTTCCAAGCGGCAGTAACTGCTGCTGACTGGATTGTAATACCTCTTTCACGTTCCTGTTCCATAAAGTCGGTTACAGCAGCACCATCGTGAACTTCACCGATTTTATGTGTTTTACCTGTGTAGAACAAGATACGCTCAGTAGTAGTGGTTTTACCTGCGTCAATGTGAGCGGCAATACCAATGTTTCTGATTTTTTCTAATGGAGTTTTTCTTGCCATTTTGTTTTTCCTTTTTTATATATTGTGTACTTCTGCTATTTACTATTTAGCTTCAATAAAATTATCTCATAAACATGTTTTTTTTCAACAGAACGCGTTACAAAGTGTGTACACAATGAAAAAATATTTTACCTCCAGTTGTAATCCGAAGTTATCCGCCATCCTGCCCGCATAATTTTTGCGGCACTGCAATCTCCGATATAATAAGAACTTATAGGACAGTTTTTGTCATTTTTTAAATCTTCGTCAGATAATTCATATCCGCGCGGGAGCAATTTTCCTTCATATGTAAGTATAAATTCAAAGAAATCTTTTCCTACAACATTAGGCTTTTTAGCTCCGTTTATATCAATATAAACAAATGCAACATTACCATCAATAGGTTTAAAACCAACACAGGCTCCATCAGCCAGCCGCATTGATTGTATAATTTCATTAGAAGAGGTTATAACTTCTCCACCATCCATACGTTTATATTGAGCATCGTTATCAGCGCCGTTATCTTCGGTATCGCACATAAAACGTACGTAAAAATTTCCAGACATTGAGTTGCTCGCATAAACCTTTGTTCCTATTGCTTCAGGAGCAAGATAATTTTCCAATATATCCTGTGTATTTCTTGTTTTTATATACCAGGGAAGATCAGCGCTCCATCCTGCCCATTCTGATATAACGCCATGCTTTGCCTCGGCTTTACGTATCATATTTGTTACAACAGAGTATGATTTCTGAAGACCGCTTACGGTAACCTGTTTTTGGTATTTTGCAAGCAGCATCGGGAATGTTAAAGCTGCTACGACACCGATTATAGCAAGAGTTATGAGAACTTCTGCCAGTGTAAATCCCGCAATACGGGTAAAATTTAAGAAAGGTGCAACATCTGATAAGGAGCTTAAACTATTATGCCCCCCCCCCGAAAAGCCTTGCTATTACTACGTTTCGCATAATCAAATCTCCTTTTTTATACTTGTTACATTATTAATAATAACTTATTTTTAGATATTTTTCAATCAATCATTAAAAAATCCTTAAGTTTTTTAATTATTTTCAAAAATCGTTATATAAATATAATTGTAATGTTAATGTAAGAAGGAGAAATAATATGTTAAAACCATTAGGAGACAGAATTGTAGTTAAAGTTATTGAAGATACTGAACAAACTTCAGGCGGAATTTTTATTCCGGACAGCGCAAAAGAAAAACCTCAAAAGGGTGAAGTTGTTGCAGTCGGACTTGGCAAAATGAATGACAAAGGCGAAAGAGAGCCTATGGATGTTGCAGTTGGTCAAACTGTTCTTTATGCAAAGTATGCAGGAACAGACGTAAAAATGGATGGAAATGAATATAAAATTCTTTCTATTAAAGACGCATTAGCAATCATTGAATAGTGGATCATCAGGGCTGTGGAAGATAAAGTTAGAGCAGCCCGGGTTTCAGTTTTACCGCTTGATTATCGGAAAGCTAAAGGAGAATGTGAACAAAACGTTACTCCCGGAAAACCCGGAATAATCCAGGACAAAGATTTTGATTAAAGGAGAAATAAAAAATGGCAAAACGTATAGTATTTGACGAAGAAGCAAGAAAATCGCTTCTTAAAGGTATAGATGCAGTAGCAGATGCTGTAAAAGTTACACTCGGACCTAAGGGCAGAAACGTAATTATAGAAAAAAAATACGGCGCCCCTCAAATTGTTAACGACGGTGTGACTATTGCAAAAGAAATTGAACTTAAAGACGGTCTGGAAAATGCAGGCGCTCAATTGTTAAAAGAAGTTTCTTCAAAAACAAATGACGTTGCAGGTGACGGAACAACAACAGCTTCAGTTCTTGCGCAGGCTATTGTTAGAGAAGGCTTGAAAAACTTAACAGCAGGTGCTAACCCTATGTCTATGAAACGCGGTATTGACAAAGCAGTTGATATTGCTGTTAAAAAAGTAAAAGAAATGTCTAAACCTGTGAATACAAAAGAAGAAATTGCACAGGTTGCAGCAATTTCAGCAGGCAATAATAACGAAATCGGTGAACTTATTGCAGAAGCAATGGAAAAAGTTGGTCATGACGGGGTTATTACCGTTGAAGAAAGCAAATCTTTCGGTACTAACTTAAAAGTTGTTGAAGGTATGCAGTTTGATAAAGGTTATTTATCCCCATACTTTGTAACTGATGCTGAAAGAATGGAAGCCGTTCTTGAAGATGCCTATGTTTTATGTGTTAACAAAAAAATTAATCTTATTTCTGATTTGGTTCCTGTGTTGGAACAGGTTGCACGTGACGGACGTTCATTGTTATTGATTGCAGAAGACGTTGAAGGTGAAGCTTTAGCAACATTAGTTGTTAACACAATGAGAAAAGTTTTAAGAGCAGTTGCAGTTAAAGCTCCAGGCTTCGGCGACAGAAGAAAAGCTATGCTTGAAGATATAGCTGTTCTTACAGGCGGCGAAATGTTCACAGAAGAACTCGGCATTAAATTAGAAAATGTTACAACTCAGATGATGGGACGTGCAAAACGTGTTACTGTTACTAAAGACGAAACAACAATCGTTGTTGGAAATGAAACTAAACAGGCTGTAGAAGACAGAGTTCGTTTAATCAAAAAACAAATCGAAGCTTCTGACAGCGAATATGATAGAGAAAAACTTCAGGAACGTATCGCAAAACTTTCCGGCGGTGTTGCTGTAATCGAAGTTGGTGCAGCTTCTGAAGTTGAACTTAAAGAAAGAAAATTGAGAATTGAAGACGCATTAAATGCAACAAGAGCTGCTAATGAAGAAGGTATCGTACCTGGCGGCGGAGTTGCTTTGGTAAGAGTTCAACAGGAATTACAAAAACTTGTTGAAACAACAAACTTCTCATCAGATGATGAAAAAATCGGTTTCAAAATTTTAACAGCAGCATTAGATGTACCTCTTAGAGCAATTGCAAGAAACGCAGGTGCTAAATCTGATGTTGTTATTGATACAGTATTAACTCACGAAGGTGCATACGGTTATGACGCATTGGATGACAGATATGTTGATATGTTTAAATCAGGTATTGTTGACCCTGCAAAAGTAACACGCTCAGCACTTGTTAACGCTGCTTCAGTAGGTTCAATGCTGTTAACAACAGAAGCTGCTGTTGTTGAAATTCCGGAAGAAAAACCTGCTGCTCCTGCTATGCCTGGAATGGGCGGTATGGGCGGAATGATGTAGAAATCAGCCGGGTTTTACAAAACATACAAAAAAAGACAGGCAGCAACTGCCTGTCTTTTTTTATTTATTCTTCATTTGAAATATTTATCAGGTTACCGCTGTTATCAACACCGAGCCCGAATTTTTGAAGATCTTTTAAATGGGATTTTATAAACAAATTTTCAGCATCAGTAAGTTCAGTTCCTGATTTTTGTTTAGTCAATAAGTCATTATAAATTGCGTTATTAATAGAAATTTTTTGTGATGTAAAGTCCATTCTTGAGTGTAAAAAGCTAAGCCGAGGGTGTTCTATTCCTCTAAAAGAATAACGCTTGGTTTTCTCATCAAAATATAATCCGTTACCCTTATTGTCATTAATTCTAAAAAATTTAGAAGCTTCGCCAAATCCTGTCACTTTCATATCAGTTATAAGGTTAAATCCTTTGCCATTTTCGCCCGCAGTCAGACTATACGATCCTGAAACTCCTTGTCGTGAAATTTTTACCATTTTAAGATCAGGAACAGTTTTTTGAACATCCGGCTTTACATTATCATTATCCAGCTCAGTTTCCCTTACATCTCCACTGGCATCAGGCTTATATACCGGTGGTGTCTTAGGCTTTTTCATCAAAGGCGGGTTAACCCCTTCGTGAGCTTCGTATTCCTGCCAAGGTTCTGCTAACTTTTCAGCATATTTTTCATTGGCAGATTTTGCCGGAGTTTTTGACTTTTCAGGATCACTTTTTGCCTGTGGTTCATAATAGACAGGTTCCTGGTCTGTTATGTTATCCAGCTCAGTTTCTTTTACACTTCCATTGGCATCAGGTTTATATATCGGTGGGGTTTTAGGCTTTTTCATCAAAGGCGGGTTAACTCCTTCGTGAACTTCGTATTCCTGCCAAGGCTCTGCTAACTTTTCAGCATACTCTTCATTAGCAGATTTTAAGCTATCATTTTTGAAATTGTTAAATTCTTTAAGTGCTTCTTCTCTAAAATTATCATACTCAGCCTGAGCTTGCGACTTAAATTCTCTATAAGAATCAAAAGCACTTTTTACAAATTCATCATACGACTTTTTTGCTTGTGTTTTTTCGGAAGTTTTTTTATCATGAATGTTATTTGATAAACCTGAAATTTCAACCATTGCATATTCTCCTTTCGTGTATATATTTAGTTTAAATAAAACTTTGATAGTACAGTTTTTGTGCAAACTTAGGTCAAAAGCTCGGCGAAAATTTGCTGCCGGCAAACGCTATAACCATCATCCTATCATATTTTCCAGCAAACCATCCGTTTTTTGATCCGGTTTACCGTCAAGACCGACAGTATATAGCGAGGTTCCTGACATGTAATATTTTTTATTATCGCCCATTGTCACACATGTATATTGTTTACCATCTATTGTAACAGTTTTATTATTCTGCCAGTTTCTTATCACTGATTTGTAATTTTGAATACCGCTTGAAAGTTCCTCTATATCAGACTTTCGCTGTGCTTCCATTTCAGAAACCTGTTCATCCATGCCTTCCATCTTCATTACACTATAATCCATATCCGGAGTCTGTGAAAGTTTGCCAAGCTGTTCTTCCCAGCCTTTTAACATGGAATCGTTTTCAAAATACTGCTGTGCACGATAGTCTTTTATATGCTCTTTTAATTCAGTACCGGACATAATCTTTCCGTCTTTTTTAAATACCATGAATGTTTCTCCGCCGGAGGACACATATTCTGCTTTTAAATCTTCAGGAAGTTTTTCATCAACCCCGAGTTTGAGCATTTCTCTTATCTGAGTGTTAAATTTGCTTTCTGTGACATACTTATTTTTTCCTGCACTGCTTACCATAACCAGATTTTCGCCCAAATATGACTTTCCGGTCTTTGGATCTTTTTCAACAAGTTGTCTTACTTTATTGCCGTTTTCATCTTCATAAATTCCTATTTGCTGTTTTTTACCGTTAACTTCACGTTCAAGAATTCTTGTTTCCGGTGGAAAATCTCCGCTTATGTATTTATTTTTACCAAAAGTTTTTGTTGCAGCAAGCGTATCACCCAGAGTTCCATCGTCGTTAATCTCGCGGCGTACTTTTTGACCGTCAATCTCAACAACTGCAATATCTTGTTTTTGACCGTCTACAGAACGGTTGATTATTTTACCGCCAAGACTATCAACCAGACTCTCTGTAGCTGCACGCTGCATATCTTTAGACATTTTTATTTCAGAATTATCAATATCTGGAACTGCATCACCAAGCAATACAGGTTTGTCTTGTGAAGCATCCAAAATTTCAGGATATTTAGGAGTTGGTTTGTCTTCTGATTCAACAAGTTCATAACCGGCAGCTTCGGCAAGAGCTTTCATTTCTTCAGCAGTATAATCAAAACTCTGACCGGTCTGCATAGTTGTATAATTTGTGGCACGACCTGTGTTCTGGTGTATTTGGTTAAGCATATTATAAAGGTTTAAAGCATCCTGCTTGGTAAGCCCTTTGCCATCCTTATCTTTTATAAGCCCTTGTTTTGCAAGATTATCAAAAACAGACTTCAATTCAAAAGTTATACCTGATGATTTAGCACCTCGGTTCTGTAGTTCAATTTTTTGTCCGCTTTTAAAGACGTTGTTAATAGCATCAACCATCAATAAGCCCTCTCTGAATAAATATCTCTTATTTATATAAAAACATTTCATCAGAGCTAAATTGCGAAAACCCCAGTATTCACCCATCCCATCATATCATATCATATCATATCTCAGAGTATAATTGAATTTCAGGCATATTTCAACTAATTTTAAATTGTTACATTACTTAACAAATATCATTATAATATTATTAGATTAACGGCACTGCAGATAAAAAATTAATACTGAAACAGTTCTCCGGAAAGATAACGCTCGCCGCTGTCAGGTAAAATAACGACAATAAGCTTACCCTTATTTTCAGGACGTTTGGAAAGTTCATTCGCAGCCCACACAGCTGCTCCTGATGAAATTCCGGATAACAGCCCTTCCTGGGTTGCAAGCTTTCTTGCTGTTTCTATAGCATTTTCATTGGAAACAGGCAGGATTTCATCTACCACAGTTTTATCAAAATTCTCAGGAACAAAATTGGCACCTATACCTTGAATTTTGTGCGCGCCGGCAGGTTTACCTGCAAGAACCCGAGAAGAAGCAGGTTCTACTGCAACAGCTTTTATTGAAGGATTTTTTGCCTTAAGCCCCCTTGCTATACCGGAAATTGTTCCTCCGGTACCAACTCCGGCAACAATTATGTCAACTTTGCCTTCAGTATCATTCCAGATTTCTTCTGCTGTTGTTAAAATATGACTTTGAGGATTAGAGGGATTTGAAAATTGCTGCGGGATAAATGAATTTTTTATCTCTTTATGAAGTTCTTCTGCCTTGTCAACAGCGCCTTGCATACCTTTGGCTCCTTCTGTCAGGACAAGTTCTGCACCGTAAGCTTTCAAAAGCAGACGCCGTTCAAGACTCATTGTTTCCGGCATAGTCAAAATCATTCTATAACCCTTTATTGCACAGACAAGAGCCAGCCCGATACCGGTGTTTCCGCTTGTAGGCTCTATTATAACAGTATCTTTATTAATCAGACCGTTTTTTTCTGCCTGTAAAATCATATTCAAAGCCGGACGGTCTTTTACAGAACCTGCCGGATTTTTTGATTCGATTTTTGCGGCAATCACAGCATCTCCTGAATTTAGTCTGTTAATCTTTACCATCGGAGTTTTTCCGATTAGGTCCAATAAGTTTTCTGCAATATTCATATATCTCTCCTATTTAAAAAGTTTATTTGCGCACATTTTCAAAGAAATTTCCTATCAAACACTTTCAATCAAATTAAAGAGAATGCTTAATATAAAATCCGTTTACTGCTTTTGTTTTTTCCTAAACCCCTTTTCAGCCGAAACAATTCTACCGATTTTAGCAAGCCTTTCAACAAGTTCATTATAATCGACTTTTGCCTTATCAGGGTATATCTCATACTTTGATTTATACTCCTCAAAAGTCACGTTCGGCATCACAACATTTGCCCCGCTTTGCAAAGCAAGAATGCGTCCATCCGGCTTAAGTGTTTCCATAGCAGTAGTTGCAGGAATGTTAATATCAGGAAGTAAAAGTCTGGTAAGAGCCATAACTTTTAACGCAAGGATAAAATTCCCTGAAGGTATGCCTTTTAAAGGGGTGTGACTGTGAGGGATTAAAGGTCCGATTCCAACCATATCAGCATCAATTTCTTTAAAAAATAAAATATCATCAGCAAGCGAACTTAAGCTTTGATTCGGTAAACCCACCAGACACCCTGTACCTGTTTCAAAACCAAGCCTTTTCAAATCAGAAAGACATCTTTTCCTGTTTTCATAACTTGCTTTTGGGTGCATTGTTTCATATTGTTTTTTGTCTGATGTTTCTATCCTTAACAAAAATCTGTCAGCACCGGCATCTTTTAATAGTTTGTACTCATCAAAGCTTCTTTCTCCAATACTCAGAGTAACCGCAATATCATTTTCTTTTAACCCTTTAATAATTTCATAAAGATATTCCGCAGTAAAATACATATCCTCGCCTGATTGAAGGACAACAGTTTTATACCCGAAATCAGCTGCATTTTTAGCAAGAGATATAATTTGTTCTCCGGTGAGCCTGTACCTCTCAACAAACTTGTTCTCTGCTCGTATACCGCAATACATACAATTACATCTGCAATAGTTTGAAAACTCAATCAAAGCCCTTAGATGAACCTCATCTCCGACAAAATTTTTCCGTACATTATCAGCGGCAGAGAAAAGCTCCTGATTAATTTTACCTTCACTCAAAAGCAAAACTATCTCATCATGCGTAAGTGAATGATTCAATACAGCTTTTTTTATAAGTTCTCTCATACTTGAATTATACAACAAAATATATTATAATAAATTATAAAAAAGGAGGATATACAAATGCAAAACACAATTATAGCTTCAAAACTCAGAAGGGGGGGGGGGCTTAGATAGTGCCGGCGGGCTTTTTCACGCTTTTGGATTATCCAGACCGCATTTACCTTAGCGGAAGTTTTAATTACTCTTGGTATCATTGGGGTCGTTGCAGCTATGACTCTCCCGTCACTTGTTAACAATTACAAGGAAAAAGAGCTTGTTTCGAGAACTAAAAAACTATATTCCAATGTAGCTATGACTCTCCCGTCACTTGTTAACAATTACAAGGAAAAAGAACTTGTTACCAAGACTAAAAAGCTATATTCCAATATCCAAAATGCTGTTCTGCTCGCTCAAAAAGATTTAGGTACCATTGGAGATAATACCTTTTTATTTGATGTTTCGCAAACATCTGCACAGGCTGCGCAAAAATTTGCTAAATACTTCAACGGCGCTAAGGTTTGTGAATCTTCTTCACAAAAAGGCTGCAGCAACTATTTTTACAAGGTTAAATATGCTACAAAGAAAACCTCAGGAGCTGGTGATACACTTGTAGATACCACTCTGGACGAACCCAAAATAATACTAAATGATGGTTCTACTATTCAGGTAAAACAATACTCCTCATGTTACAGAGAGAACGAGAACGATTGCGTTCAGGATTCATCCGGTAATTGTATAAAAGACGCAAGCGGCAACATTACGGAAAAAACAACTATACAGCAATTCTGTGCAAGTTTGACTATAGATGTAAACGGACTGAAACTTCCGAATCAATATGGGGCGGATGTGTATTCTATTTATGTTTACCAGAATAAAGTGCAACCTGGTTATTGGAACCCGACCGGAGCTGCCAGCTTTAACAATATTCTTACCGGAAAAGATAAACTGGAATATGTAAAATATACAACCGGTTCAAAATTATAAACCATATAAAAATGGAGCTTTTTCAAAGCTCCATTTTAATTATTTAATAGCGTCCAGACATTCCTGGCAAATACCATCAGAATTAAGTTTTCTATATTTCCAGCATCTTGCGCATTTCTCGCCTTCTGCCTTTGTCACCCAGACAGTGTAATCCTCTTCTTTATACTCATTAAGGACATCTGACGGTTTTTCATCAGTAATATAAGCCTGTGATGTAATAAAGATATTTGAAAGTTCTTTTTCGTTAGCTTTCAATACAGCGTTATCGTTTACGCTGACATAAACGGCAACTTCTAAAGAACTTCCGACCTTTTTATCTGCTCTTAAAGGTTCGATTGCACGTGTGACAACCTCTCTGGCTTTAAGAATTTTTGAAAATTCATCTTCAAGAGCGCTGTTATTCCATTCCGGTCTAGCTTTTGGCCAATCTGAAAGCAGAATGCTTTCCAGACTGTTACCTGATTTATCACGTTTTTGACACTCAGGAACACTCATCCATATATCTTCAGCCTGATGAGGCATTACCGGTACTAATATTCTGACTAAAGTCTGTAATATTTCATACAAAACAGTCTGGCAGGCCCGGCGTGAAAGTGATTTTTTGCCCGCTGTATACAATCTGTCTTTTACAATATCAAGATAGAATGAACTCAAATCTACTGCAGCAAAATTTTGCAGCTGTTGGAAGTATTTATAAAATTCATAATTATCAAAAGCTTCGGTAACTGTATCAATTAACTGATTAAGTTTATAAAGAGCAAACTTATCAAGTTCGGTTAAATCCTCATATCTCACGTAATCTTCAGCAGGATTGAAGTCAAACAGGTTACCAAGTAAAAATCTTGATGTGTTTCTTGTTTTCTTAAATATTTCAGCAAGCTGCTTAATTATATTATTACCAATTTTTGTATCATTTCTGTAATCGACTGATGCCGCCCATAATCTAAGAATATCAGCCCCGTAAGTTTTGATAATCTCATCAGGTCTGATGTAATTGCCGAGAGATTTTGACATTTTTCTTCCATCCTCGCCAAAAACAAAACCATGAGTGAGAACTGATTTATAAGGAGCTTTGCCCTCAGTTGCCATAGCGGTTAACAATGAAGACTGGAACCAGCCTCTATGCTGGTCGGATCCCTCAAGATACATTTCGACAGGAGTATGTCCTAAAACATCTGAGCGTTTTTCAACAACCGCTCTCCATGAAATCCCTGAATCAAACCAGACATCCATAATATCGTTTTCTTTTTTGAAGTGATTTTTACCGCACTTAGGACATTTAAATCCGGCAGGCAGCAACTCTTGTGCACTGTATTTAACCCAGGCATCAGAGCTTTCTTTTTCAAAAATTTTAGCAACATTTTCAATTGTTTCATCTGTTACAATAACTTCTCCGCAATCTTCGCAGTAGAATACAGGAATAGGCACGCCCCATGCACGCTGACGGGAAATACACCAGTCTGTGCGGCCTTCTACCATGTTTGAAATTCTTGCTTCTCCGCTTGCCGGAATCCATTTTACATCTTTGATTGCTGCAAGAGTTTCATCTCTAAATTTATCAACTTTAACGAACCATTGAGGAGTGGCTCTGTAAATTACCGGATTTTTACATCTCCAGCAGTGAGGGTAACTATGGTTTATATCCTGCTGTGCAAGAAGAGCACCACAGTTTTGAAGTTTTTCAATAACTATTGCATTGCCTTTGTAATAAGGTACGCCTTCCAGGTCTTTATCTTTTACAGCATCAGTCCAAACACCGCGGCTGTCAAGCGGAGAAAATACTTCAATACCGTATCTGCATCCTACTTCATAGTCCTCAAGACCATGTCCCGGTGCGGTATGGACAGAACCTGTACCGGCATCAAGAGTAACATGTTCACCTAAAATTATAGGAGATTTTCTATCAACAAGCGGATGTTTTGTATTTAAGAGTTCAAGCGCCTGACCTTTACACTCGCCAAGAACTTTAATATCCTTTTCATCCCAGCCCACATCTGCAAGAAACGCTCCAAGAAGTCCCTGAGCAACGACATATATATCACCATCGCTTTCCTGTCCGCATTTAACAGCGCTGCAATCTTCCTCGCCGCAAAGTTCTGCAGCTCCAACCCGCCGCTCAAAGAATGTATAATCAAATCTAGGATGAACGCTTATAGCCATATTTGAAGGAATTGTCCAAGGAGTAGTTGTCCAGATTACTGCATACAAATCCTTGCTGCTATCAAAGCCTGCTGCTGCAAAAGCTTTTTTCTTATCTTCCTCTTCAAATTTAAATCTTACATATATTGAGGTAGAAGTATGATCCGCATATTCAACTTCCGCTTCTGCAAGTGCAGTTTCGCATGATGCGCACCAGTAAACAGGTTTTAAGCCTTTTTCAATATAGCCTTTTTTAAACATTTCGCCAAAAACTCTTACCTGTTCAGCTTCATATTCAGGGTTAATTGTCAAATAAGGATGCTCCCAGTCACCAAGAACACCCAGGCGTTTAAATTCACTTTCCTGCCCTTTCAGGTTTTTATGTGCAAACTCGCGGCATTTTTGTCTTAATTCTGCCGGAGTTAGTGCGTTTTTACCGCCTTTAATATTTTTAACTACAGCATTTTCAATAGGCAGACCATGACCATCGTAACCCGGAACATATGGAGTATAAAATCCGGCTTGAGCCTTATATTTTAAAAGAATATCTTTTAATATTTTATTTAAAGCTGTACCAACGTGAATTTTTTCTGAACTCAAATACGGAGGTCCGTCGTGCAAAATAAACTTATTTGCTTTATCGCGCTGAGCAATAATTTTATCGTAAATATTATTCTCTTCCCAGAACTTCTGAATTTCAAGTTCTCTGACAGTCGCATTAGCTCTCATTGCCAAGCTTGTTTGAGGTAAGTTTAAAGAATCCTTGTACTCTACTTTTGTAGTTGTTTCATTGCTCATCTTTTTATATCCTTCTGTTTTTAATGTAATTGTTTTTTGTGTTCAAAATCGTCTTTTAATCTTTTTAGATCAGCACCTATACTATCTTCCTTTGACTGGCGCACAAACTCTCTCATTTTATCATAATCAAATTCTTTTTCCCATCTGGCAATAACAACAGTAGCAACACAATTTCCAATAAGGTTAACAGTTGTTCTGCCCATATCAAGGATTTGATCAATACCAAGCAGAATTGCTACCCCGAGAATAGGTATATTAAAGCTTGCGAGAGTTCCGGCAAGGACAATCAGCGAAACACGCGGCACTCCGGCAACTCCTTTGCTTGTCAGCATCAGGGCAAGCATTATAATAATCTGCTGGTTTAAATCAAGATGAATTCCGACAATCTGGGATGAAAATATAACACCCATAGCCAGATAAAGCGTACTTCCGTCAAGGTTAAAAGTGTAGCCTGTAGGCATAACAAAACCGACAATTTTTTTAGGAACTCCGAAGCGTTCCATTATATCCATAGCCTTCGGGAATGCTGCCTCTGAGCTTGCAGTAGTAAACGCAAGCAAAGCAGGTTCCTGCAAAGCACTTAAAAGGCTTCTGAAGGAAATTTTCACAATTTTGCAGGCAATAATCAGCACCAAAAGCACAAAAACTGCAAGTGCCACATACAAAGCACCGATTACTTTAAAATAACTTTTCAGAACAGTCAAGCCGTTAGCACCTACGGTGGCTGCAATAGCGCCGAATATACCCAAAGGTGCAAAATACATAACATATTCCGTAAATTTAAACATTATCTGCGAAATTGAATTTAGCACATCAAGCACAGGCTGGGCTTTTTTACCCACAGCGCAGATTGCAAGGGCAAAGAATATGGAAAATACAACAATTTGGAGCAAGTTTCCATTCGCCATTGCATCAACAATGCTTGTCGGGAAAATATCAGTAATCATCTGGCTGACAGAAGTATGAGCCTGTGTGGCAGCCATTAAACCAACTTCCTGCATATGAATTGCATGCGGAGAAGTTCCGTTAACAAATCCAACGCCCGGCTTAAAAAGATTTGCCATAGTCAAGCCTATTATCAAAGCCAGTGTTGTAACTATTTCAAAATAAATAATTGTTTTAAGCCCTATTTTACCAAGACTTTTGGCATCATCGTGCCCGGAAATTCCAACAACAAGAGTTGCAAACAGAAGCGGTGCAATAATCATTTTTACCATACGCAGAAATATTTCTGCAAACGGACGCATCCGCACTGCAAAATCAGGGGCAAAGTGTCCTACAACGACACCTAAAATTAATGCTATAAATATCAGGGCTGTAAGTTTTGAATGTTTCAAAATTTGTACCTCGATAAACATTATATATCAAACATACAGAACTTAATAAATGGAGTTAAATAAATTTAAGGTACTGTTGGGGATAATACTTTTTTATTTGATGTTTCACAAACCCACGCCCAAACGGCTCACAAACTCGCCAAATACTTCAACGGGGCTAAGGTCTGTGAAGCTTCTTCACAAAAAGGTTGCAGCAGCTATTTCTATAAAATTAAATATGCAACCGCATTCTCTGCAGACGGTGAAACTATTGCAGTAAATTCTTTTAACAACTACCCCAGAATTATATTAAACGATGGCTCTATACTTATAGTCTCTCAAAATACTGCATGCAAGAGAATCCATCCCGACTGCGTGCAGGATGACACAGGTAGCTGTATAAGAGATGAAAATGGAAACACAACACCGGTCCAAAAGACATTCTCCAATTGCGGTACTATATTTATGGATGTAAACGGCACTAAACTTCCAAACCAGTTTGGAGCAGATTTATATGAGATACTTGTAAACCCGGAAAAGGTAAGAGCTGGAAGCTGGAAGGCTTACGGTGGAACAAGCTTTCAGAATATTCTCACCGGCAAAGATACGCTTGAGTATACTAAATATACTGAAGGACAGAAAAAATAGAGTTTACAATATTCTTTTATAAATTGTATTTATATTTTCCAAAAATGCGTTTTTGTCAAAAATATTTTCAATTTCATCATTTGTTAAACGTGCGGTGACATCAGCATCTTTTAAAAGATTAGCCTTGAAGTCGCCGTCGTTTTCAAATGCGTCAAGAGCGTTTCTCTGGACAATTCTGTATGCTTCTTCTCTTGTTAATCCTTTTTCCACAAGTTCAAGAAGTACTTTCTGAGAAAATACTATCCCGCCAAATTTTTCGGTATTTTTAAGCATATTTTTCTCATGTACAACAAGATTTTGGACAACTCCGTTAAACCGGTTCAGCATAAAATCAACAAGAGTAAGGCTGTCAGGGAAAATTATTCTTTCAGCAGAACTGTGTGAAATATCTCTTTCATGCCAGAGCGGAATATTTTCCAGAGCAACAAGAGAATTAGCCCTCACAACTCTTGCAAGCCCGCATAAGTTTTCGCTCAAAACAGGATTTTTCTTATGAGGCATAGCAGAAGACCCCTTCTGGTTTTTGCCGAAGCCTTCTTCCACTTCCAATACTTCTGTTCTTTGTAAATGTCTTATCTCTGTTGCAAACTGCTCAATAACGCTTGCAATAAGCGCCAGCGACTGCATAAAATACGCGTGGTAATCTCTTGCAATTATCTGAGTAGAAATTTTTGCAGGTTTTAATCCCAGGTATTTGCAGGTAATCTCTTCAATTTTCGGAGAAATATTACTGTAAGTTCCTACCGGACCTGAAATTTGTCCTACACGTATCTGTTCCAAAGCGTGTCTGAAGTTTTCCTGCTGCCGTTCAAGAATATCCACCCACGAACAAATCTTTACACCGAATGTCATAACTTCGGCATGAATTCCATGTGAACGTCCGATGCAAACAGTATTGCGATGTTTTTCAGCAAGTGCTTTAAGAGATTTTATTGTATCTTCTAAGTCTTTGAGTATGATTTTACCACTGTCCTGGATCTGAAGTGCAAAAGCAGTGTCTATCACATCGGAACTGGTCATACCTACGTGCATATATTTTGCTAAATCGCCAAGGCTTTCATTTACACAGGTTAAAAATGCTATTACGTCATGGCGGACTTCTGCTTCAATTTCACCAATTCTCTTTATATTAAAAGAAGCTTTTTTCTTTAATTCTTCAATATCTTTTTTCGGGAACTTGCCGTTTTTGGCATAAGCTTCGCAAACAGCAATTTCCACTTTCAGGTAATAAGAAAATTTGGAATTTAAATCCCAAATATTTTTCATTTCTTCACGAGCATATCTGTCTATCATAAGTTTATACTAACATGGAGAAGGCTGTATGTCTATTTCTGAAATTAGGAAAAATAATATTAATTTGAACAGAACTACATTTGCTAGCCGTTTGTAGTCAACTCAACCCTAAGCAAGTGAACTCACTTCGTTCAGTCAGCACTTGCTTTGTTGTTGTTTCGTTGAACAACGGCTGCTCTCTTCGTTGAGGTTATTTATATTATTTCTCCTTAATGCAATTTTTGTTAGAGAACAAGATAATGAATTTTCAAGACGATAGCGGGAGCAGAGCGGAAGCGTGTTCTGGAAAATTTATTATCTTGTTTCTAAAGCCATACCTCAGGCGCGCTACACCGGCTGCGCCTACTGCACGCAGCCCAGCTCACGTTCCTTATCGCGGAATTTTGCGGACAGTTTTTATGTAAAAAATGTAAATAAATAATTCTTCTTACGCAATTTTGATTAAACGAAATACTTTATATAAATGTAAGGTAGTGTTAGAAAAGGTATATTATGGGTTTATCAGCTCCAGTTTTAGAAGTATGTGTTCCAAGCGGCATTTTCTGCTGGCGTAATATACAAAAAGTTGAAAATGGAGAAAAAGCAAGAGGCACCGTTGCATTTGCCCAGGGTGCAAAAATTGCCGAAGCTGTTTCTAAGTACGATGGCGCTGTTGGTAAAAAAACAGCTGAAGCTATAAACTTTTATAACAAATGTGCAGAAAGCAGCAAAGTTCTTGATTATACAGGCAAGGCTGTTAAGTGGGCTACCAAAAATGTAAACCCGCTTATCTGTGCATCCAGCGTGGTTAAAGTCGGGTTTTCAGATGACAAGCCAAATGCTATTGTAACAGAAACAGGAGCTCTGGCTGGAATGTTTGCCGGAGAAGGGTTAATGAAAGCCGAATTGGGCAAATTGATTAATCCGGAAAATATTGAAAAAGCTGCAACAAAAATGGGTAAATCGAAATATCTAAAATCTGTTTCAGAAGCACTTTTAAAAGCAGGAAATGCCTCTAAAGTTTCTGCAATAATAAAGGGCATAACTTTTGTATGCGGGTCAATGGCATCTTACTCTATCGGGCAGAAACTCGGTGAAAAATATTCAGAAAAAGTCACATCTTTCTTCGGATATAAATCTCCAAAAATCAATCAAAAAGCCTAATTAACTTTTTTGAAAAATATGTTATAATCACAATGTAATGAGAAAGATTATATTATTTTATACATTATTGTTACTGGGCTTGATAGTTTCAAACCCCTGTTATGCAATTAAAATAGGATTACAAACAGGAGTTGACCGTATAGGAGTGGGTTCATCAAATGCCACTTCGCTAATTGATGCAAATTCAAACAAAACAATATGCAAAATTGATGCAATGAAAGGTTATGAGATTGTTCCGTATAAAAATACAATGGCAATAAGGCTTAACGGAAAATTCTACCAGATTTATTCCGATAATATTGTCCTCAAGCCTGCATCCGGCGGATTTATAAGTGCAAAAAATAAATGGTATCGCGGATATTTAATTATTCAAAACAGAGATAAAAAGCTGACAGTAATTAATAATGTTGATATGGAAGATTATCTGAAAGGTGTTGTTCCATCAGAAATGCCATCAGGCTGGGAACTGGAAGCTCTTAAGGCGCAGGCGATTGCTGCAAGAAGCTACGCTTTTGCAAACCTTGGCAAACGCGGAAGCCTCGGCTACGATTTAAAAGATACACCTGAAGACCAGGCGTACGGCGGAGCTTCTGCCGAAACAGCTAAAACAAATAATGCTGTTGATGAAACAAGCGGTCTTGTACTGACTTATAACTACAAAGTAATATCAGCATTCTACTCTGCTTCAGCAGGCGGGCAGACCGTAAGTAACGGACAAGCCTGGGGAGGAAATGACCTTCCTTATATTCGTTCTGTTAAATCCTTTGATGATAATGTTAAAAAGAATGGTCATGGCATAGGCATGTCACAGCATGGTGCCAATAACCTTGCAAAAAAAGGTTACAACGCCTACCAAATCCTTCAGTATTTCTATAAAAATGTTAAATTTGCCAGAGCAGACGGCAGTTCTTATAACTAATAAATGTAAACTTTTATAGTTATTCGTTATTTTTAGCCCGAAATCCTTATATATTCACAAAAATTTATGTTAAATTCGCGAAAACCCTATTGCCAAAAACAAATAACGTGATATAATAAATTTTGTCGAATACATGAACGCAATCGGAAAATGGTTTCTGTACCGTTTGCAAAAGGAAGAAGGAGGTTCGTAATGAACAAAGAAGAATTGGTAAAAGAAGTATCAAAAAAAGCTAAAGTTTCTCAAAAAGCTACTGCTGACGTAGTTGCAGCTATTTTGGAAACAATCGAAAAAACAGTTTCTAAAGGTAAAAAAGTTACTTTGGTTGGTTTCGGAACATTTGAAGCTAGAAAAAGAGCAGCTAGAACTGGCCGTAACCCGCAAACTGGTGCTGAATTAAAAATCGCAGCTAAAACAGTTCCTGCATTTTCAGCTGGTAAAAAATTCAAAGAACTTGTTAAATAGTTTTTGAATAAAAAGCATTAAAAAGGGTTAGCCGTTTGGTTAACCTTTTTTTGTTATATAGGTTATAAATTTATCACCGTATTTTTTCTGTTTAATAAGCTCAAAATCTGTAAAGTCTACATCAGTAACATGTTCAATCACAATAATCCCGCCGGCAATATTTTTCACAGCATCCAGACTTGCTTCGTAAACCCCGGTATAATAAGGCGGATCAATATAAATTACATCAAATATTCTGTCAAAAGATGCTGCAGCTTTCAGGCTGTCACCATGAATTAGTTCAGGAGCCGGCGAGAATTTTTTATAGTTTGATTTTATAACCTGAATTACTTTAGGATGTTTTTCTATTGCAGCAGCGTGTGAAAATCCTCTTGAAAGAGCCTCAAGAGCCATAATTCCGGAACCTGCATACATATCAAGAAAACTTGCACCATCAAAATCAATAAGAGCCTGTAAAGTATTGAATACGCTCATTCTTACTTTTGAAAGTGTCGGACGTGTAATCTTTTCATCCGGAGCTGTTATTTTATGCCCTTTAAATTTACCCGCTGTGATATTCATATTAACTATTTTACAACGAACACATTTTAGTGTATAATGTACCAGCAAGGGAGAGATATGTCAGATATACGGGAAAATAAAACTGAAGTTATAGTTGTCGGCGGCGGTCCTGCAGGGATTGCATGTGCTATTACAATTGCACGTGCAGGACATGAGGTTATACTTATTGAAAGAGGGCGCTTTGCAGGCAGTAAAAATGTATTCGGAGGTGCAATATACGCTCAGCCTACACGCGAAATATTTCCTGATTTTGAAAAGACTGCCCCTCTTGAGAGAAAAAGTATTGAACATAAATATGCAATCTTAGGTAACGATGATGCAACTGTTGTTTCTTACCGCAAAAAACATGAAGATGCGGTGAGTTACTCTGTTATCCGCGGGAAATTTGACCGCTGGATGGCGGAAGAAGCAAAAAAAGAAGGCGTAATTCTTGTCGAGGAAACTGTAGTACGCGAGCTTATTGTAGAGAATGAAACGGTTGTCGGGGTAAAGACAGAACTTGAAGATTATTACGCAGATATTGTCGTTCTTGCAGACGGCGTAAATTCGCTTCTGGCAAACCAGATTGGACTGAGGGAAAATATTGAGCCTAAGGATGTTGCAATTAGTGTAAAAGAAGTCTACAAACTCGGTAAAGAAAAAATTAATGACAGGTTTATTCTTGCAGACGATGAGGGATGTATTTATGAAATTTTCGGCGGTCCTATGCTCGGCAAGCTCGGGCTTGGATTTATGTATACGAATAAAGATACTGTGACCATCGGGCTTGGTGTAACCCTTGACGAGTTTGGCGGAAAGGATGCAAAACCGCCTTACGAACTTCTGGATAAATTAAAATCACATCCGGTCATTGCTCCGCTGATTAAAGATGGGGAACTGCTTGAGTACTCTGCTCATTTAATCCCGGAAGGCGGCTACAAAAAGATGCCTGCACTCTGCGGTGCCGGTGTAATGATTGCCGGAGATGCGGCAATGCTTGTTAATAATCTCCACTGGGAAGGGACTAATCTTGCTATGATTAGCGGTAAAATTGCCGGAGAAACTGCGGTTGTCGCTCTATCTAAAGGAGATTTCAGCGAAAACTCCCTGATCCGTTACCAGCATGAACTTGAAAAGTCTTTTGTTATTAAAGATTTAAAAACATACAAAGACCTTATGGATGTTATGCACACCCAAAAGACTTCATATCTGGATTACTATTTAAGAAAAATCAATTCGTTCTTTGAAATGTTTACATCGGTCAACAGTACACCAAAACGCGAACTCTACTGGAGATTTATAAAGAGCTATTTCAAAGAGCGGAAGCTTATAGAAATATTGAAAGATTTTGGATATGCTGTTAAATTGTTGTGGGGAATTTTGATACAATGACTATAGAAAATAAATTATCAACAATTAAATACACAACAGATGAGGTTTCACATCTTAAGCCAGACATGGAAAAATGCAAAACCTGCAAATCCAAAATCTGCGAAAAGGTCTGCCCGGCAGGGGTTTACGAATGGATTGAAGAAGAACAGAAACTTCTTGTAAAATATGAAAACTGCCTGGAGTGCGGAGCATGCAGAATTACCTGCGAGCAAAAAAGTCTTGGATGGGAATATCCGAAAGGAACAAAAGGCGTAATATTTAAGAATGGTTAAAATATAAAGGAGACAGTTATGAAAGAAGAATACTCAAACCAACGCAGACGCTGGTATGACAAAGATCCTGTATTATCTCAGGCTATTGAAACTCTGGAACACAGCGATGATGAAACTCAAATTAGGATTGCGCTTAACCTGATTAAAATTATTATCGAACACAATATTGAAGATGAGAAATACGAAGCTGTGGAAGATATTATTAACGCAGTAGGATCCGGGCTTGATGATAACAGAAAAGGCCGCTGGTACGATATTGATTCTACTGTAAGAACAGCTATGAACATGCTCCAGAACTGTCCTGAAGCAACTCAACGCATTATTGCAAAAGAAATGGCAAAAATGGTTGTCGATAAAATTAAAACAGACGAAGATTGCGAAGATGATGAAACCGTAGAATAAATTTATTTTAATATATCTTTTACTATACGGTAAATAAGTTTAATCTGAGATTCAGACGCTTTTTTAAGCAGAACATTTAATTCTGCCAATAAAGCGTCTTTTTCTTTATGATGATAAAAATTGAAAAGTTCTTCAATATTTACATCAAAAGCAAACGCCATTTTTTGAAGGGTTTCAATAGTAGTGAAGCAGCCGCCTTTTTCGATACGGCAAATTTGCTGCTGTTCAACTCCTATCAATTCGGCAAGCTTCTCTTGTGTTATTCTGTTTTCTTTACGTAATTCTTTTATCCGACTGCCGAAAAGTTTTAACGTATCCTTTTGTGTATCCATAACTTTTTCAATTGTAATTACATTCAATAAAAAATGTTATACCTTTATATTTGTATTTATTGACAATATACAAGTTTAATGATAATATATGTTTGTTTAATATGATATTTTATTAATAAATACATATTAAAAGGTAATTAAAGAGGAATATAGGAATATCATCATGAAATTAATTTACAAAGAAAAAAAGGGGAATAAACGAACAATTCACTTTTGCGGTATTAAATTTACGTATAATAAAAAAAGAAGAAAAGCAGAATTTTTTAAAATATATGAAACAATACCTCTTCTTGAAAAGTCATTAAAAAATTCACAGACACAAGATACCACATTACTTCAAAGCCGGGAAAAAGATGTATACTATTACCTGTTTGAGAATATCTTTTATGATAAGAACGTTATAAATAGAATACAAAAAGAATACGTAAAATTTATCCCTAATTCCAGTAAATGCTTTCTTGATATAGGGTGTGGAAGAGGAGAATTTTTAGAAATTTTAAAAGAGAATAATATAAAGGTAAAAGGTGTTGAGATCAATTCATTTGAGGTAAATATTCTGAATAATAAAGGATTTGATGTTATAAACACCGATGGTATAAGTTACCTTATGGAAAGCAGTGAAAATTTCTGTGGAATATCTGCTATTCAGGTGGTTGAACATATGTCGTTTGATTATTTATATAAATTCGTTCATATTGCTTATGAAAGACTAATAGAAGGCGGCATTTTGATTTTAGAAACACTAGATCCGCAAAATATAGAAAATTTAAAGTATTTCTATACTGACTTAACACACATAAGACCCATTCCAAATCTCTCTTTACAGTTTTTATGTGAAAAAGCAGGGTTTAAAAATATAAAATTATGTAAAAGCCTGCCAAATAAAGGCGGCTATGTAAATTATGCGCTTATTGCAGAAAAATCTTTATAAATTTATTGTTCTATAAATCATATAATATCGGTGATTACCCCAATAGACAACCATTGATATAAAGTTATTATCTAAATCGGTCATCTCAAGATATGTCTGAGGTGCCGGTTTTCTTTTCGCACTAGGAACAAACTTGCCTATTTTATCAAGTAAAAACAGATGGATTTTCTGAGTTGGGGAATACTTGGGCTTTGGCAGGTTTTCATCATAAAACATCTCAGGTACAATATCACGTTCATAAACAGGCAGGATATATTTAATTCTGCCGGCCTCTTTAAAAAGCATATACCAGCGCCCGTCGTATTCACGCGGTGTCAGCGCATAATACCCCGGCTCAATTGCAATAGTTTTAAAGTAAAGAGGAGCAGTCAGGCGCAAAAGAGGATAAGGGGACCAGGTTGTATTCTGCGTATCATAATACTCTCCCGGATCAATATTATGGACATATTTGTGAGTCGGAACTTCAAGAGAACGGTAAACAGCTTCATAGTCAACATTATTTGAAGCCGAAACACTTAGTGCTGAATATAAAAATATTAATACAGCTAACCACTTTTTCATACAAATATTTTAATGTTATTCAGCCAAAAATCAATCATTTAATTATATTATTAATCATTATAACATCCTGCCAGATATTCAAGTGCTCAAAATAGTTCACCATTTAAAGACCTGCTTCAAAACTGCGCTCAAGTTATTATTTATCCCGAAATTTTCTCGGACAATTAAAAACTTTGTGATAAAATCATTATAAAAGGAGAAAAGAAGAAGATGTTGAGAGGACCGTTTTTAGATAGAAACTGGATGGGACAGAACGCAGATTACAACTCATCCGATATTATAATGCTCGGGCTCCCGTTTGATGGGACAGTATCTTACAGACCGGGCTCAAGATTTGCTCCGGAGCAGATAAGACTTGCAAGCTGGGGGTTGGAAGAATACTCTCCAAGATTTGATAAGCATCTTGAAGATGTAAATTTCCATGATGCAGGTGATTTAGAGTTTCCTCTCGGGAATACATATAAATCTCTTGATATTATTGAACAAAATGTTGAGGATATATATAAAGACGGCAAGAAAGTTTTTGGCATAGGAGGAGAACACCTTGTAACACTTCCGGAAATAAAGGCTGTTTCAAAATTCTATGATAATCTTGCTATAGTTCACTTTGATGCTCACACTGACCTCAGAGAAGAATATATCGGAGAAGAAATGTCGCATTCGGCGGTTATAAGACACGCTTCTAAAATAGTCGGTCCGGAAAATATTAAGCAAATAGGCATCCGCTCAGGAATGAAAGAAGAGTTTGAATTTATGAAAAAATACAAAACACTCATTCATAAATATAATGAACTCGATGTTTTACGCGATAAAAATATTTTCGTAACAGTAGACCTCGATGTACTTGATCCGTCAGTTATGCCGGGCACAGGAACCCCGGAAAGCGGCGGGCTCCAGTTTAATGAGTTAACCGGCTGGTTTGAATATCTGAAAGACTTTAATATAATAGGTGCTGATGTGGTTGAACTTGCACCGGATTATGACGCATCAGGAGTTTCAACTGCTGTTGCAACAAAAGTTATAAGAGAACTTTTAATGATAATGTAATATAGGTGTGTTTGGAGGAGGCAATGGTTTTAGACAGGATTAAATTTTTAAAGGATGAAATTAACAAACATAATTACAGATATTATGTAGAAGATGCTCCTTCTATCAGCGACTTTGATTATGATATGCTGTTTAAAGAATTGAAAGATTTGGAGGAACAGCATCCTGAATACAAAACTCCTGACAGCCCTACACAGCGCGTAGGTTCTATGAGCGAAAAATTCTTTTCGCAAACTCACAAATACAGACTATACAGTCTTGATAATACCTACAAATATGAGGATTTGGAAACCTGGTATAAAAAGATTACCGAAGAATACGGTCCTGATGTTGAACTCGTATGTGAACTCAAAATAGACGGACTTGCTATAGCTTTGACATATGAAAACGGTCTGTTTACAACAGGGTTAACCAGAGGCGACGGGGTTACAGGAGAAAATATTACAACTAACCTTAAAACAATAAAAGCAATCCCTCTGAAATTATTTGAAGATGTTGATGTAGAGGTCCGCGGTGAAGTTTATATGCCGAAAAGCTCTTTTATAAAGCTAAACGAGGAAAATATTGCTAAAGGAGAAAAAGCTTTTGCCAACCCGCGTAATGCAGCCGCCGGCTCTGTCAGACAGTTAGACAGTACCATTACAGCAAAAAGAGATTTGTCAATCTGGATATATTCATCAATTTTTGAAAATCTCAAAACCCAGCCCCAAACACATTACGAAAGCCTTATGTATCTCAAAAAACTCGGCTTTAAGGTTAACCCTAATATAAAATTATGCAAAAATGTCAAAGAAGCAATTGCCTACTGCCAGGAATGGGAAAATAAACGTTTTGATTTGAATTATGCAACTGACGGCGTTGTTATTAAGGTCAATAAAATCTCAATACAGGAAGATATGGGCTATACTGCAAGGGCGCCAAAATGGGCAACCGCTTTTAAATTCCCGCCGGAAGAAGCCACAACTACAGTGAAAGATATTGAACTTGGCGTTGGTAAAACCGGGGCAATAACTCCTGTAGCAATTCTTGATCCTGTTATTCTCGCAGGAAGCACTGTATCACGTGCAAGTCTGCATAACTTTGATGAAGTCTGGAGGCTTGATGTAAGAATTGGCGACAAAGTTGTTATTAAAAAAGCCGCAGAAATTATACCTAAAGTTATAAAGGTTATTGATGACGGTGCTCACAAAAGACGACCTAAATACGGACTTCCTGAAAAATGCCCTGATCCGGAATGCAATTCTGCACTGGAATTTAGAGAAGGAGAAGTCAGCCTGTACTGCTCAAACCCTAACTGCCCTGCTCAGGTAAAAGCAAAAATCGAATTCTGGGCGTCCAAAGATGCTATGGATATTGAGTTTGTAGGTCCTGCCATAATTGAACAAATGTACAAAAAAAGACTTATACGCTCAGCAGTAGACCTGTATAAGCTCTCAATGGATGATTTGATGAAGCTGGATCTTGTAAAGGAGAAATCAGCACAAAATCTTTATTCAGCAATTCAGGCAAGCAAGCACCGGCCATTAAAAAGACTTTTGACAGCATTCTGTATAAAAAATGTCGGCAAAGAAACAGCAGACATCCTTGCAAATGAATTTGGAACGATTGAACGATTGAAAGAGGCAACTGTTGAAGAGCTTGCTGCAATAAACGGCGTTGGCGCCAAGATGGCTGTTGAAATACATGAGTTTTTTCACAACAGAAAAACACTTTATATGCTTAATAAACTGAAAGAATTAGGGGTAGAGCCTGCACCGCAGGAAATGCCGAAATCCGATATTTTGAAAGGAAAAACTTTCGTTCTTACAGGAACATTACAAAATATGACAAGAGATGAAGCTTCTGAAAAAATTAAAATGTATGGCGGAAAAACTTCATCATCAGTATCAAAGAACACTTCCTACGTTCTTGTCGGAGCAAATCCCGGTTCCAAATTAGACAAAGCGAAAAATTTAGGTGTTATAATATTGACAGAAGAAGAATTTCTTGAAATGATTAAAGGACAAGAATAAAATACGAAGTATTAAGAAGGAATTTTAATGAGAAAAAATAATACAAAAATCATCCAGATAGCAGGATTTAGAGGACTTTTTATGGCTCTGTTCATAGGGATCTGTCTTGCCGCAGGATTTGTTGTTTTTCCTGCAAAAGTTGCTGTTTACGCATGGAATTACCTTGCGTTAAATTATCTTTCAATTCCTTCTATAAACTTATTTCAGGGTGTCCTGTTATGGGCTATTATAGTTATGGTTTGTTATATGGCAAATAACAACAGAATGGTTATTTCGTTTGCACAGCCAAAACAACTGAGTGAAGAAGAAATGAAGCACCTGATGGAAAGAATTAGACTTCAGGCTCAAGCCAGACAGCTTAATACAATGGTTTTAAAATCCGAAGAACTGAAAACTCTTGCTCAAAAGCAGGAGATGGAAAAAACTGCGGATTCAGAAGTGTCTAAAAATACAGATAGTAAAAATTTGTAAGAAAAGGAGAAATTATGAAGAGATTTTTAATTGCAGCAGCAGCTGTAGGATTAATTGCAGGCATAACAGCGGCAACAGTTAATGCAGCACCTGCTAATACGGAGGAAAGAGGCTATATTTCTGTAGATGCTTCAGCTAACACAGAACTGACTCCTGACGTGGTGGAAATAAATATTGCTGTAAAAACTTCCGACTCAAAATCACTTCAAAAAGCTACACAGGAAAATAAAGAAATTTCCGATAAAGTTTATGCTGCTCTAAAAACAATGATTAATAAAGATCAGGGCGATTATGTAAAGACTGCTGATTTTAGTGCAGTACCGGTTTATAATTATTCTTCAAACAAAAAGAATTTTGAAAAATATGAAGTTTCAAACAGCATAATTGTTCACACAAAAAACGTGGATAAAGCCGGTAATATTATTGATAAGGCAATCAGCCTCGGTGCAACAAATGTAAACGATTTGAACTTCTCAGTTTCAAATTATGAAGCACAATGCAATGACCTTCTTGCCATTGCTGCAAAGAAAGCAAAGACAAGAGCTGATTCAATTGCAAAAGCTTCATCAACTTATGTTACAGGAATTAAATCACTAAACAACAGCTGCTCAACATCAAATAACCAGAGAATTCAATACAGATTAATGGCAAAAAATATGATGTATGACAGTGCAGCAGGCTCTGCAGCTCCGGAAGCAACTCCAATCCAGAGCGGTGTTATAAAAATTTATGCAAACATTAACGCAAGTTACTTTGTTAAATAAAATAAATTATTAAATAATAGGGAGGAATTTTATAAATAAAATTCCTCCCTATTATTATAAAAGTAATGTTTGTTTAGAATTCCATTTTGCTTCCTACCTTATAATTAGTATATTTCAGTTTACCATTTGTCAACAAATTATTCATACTTTCACTTCCTGTAGCTTTTACTGTTGCAACACTGATACCTTCCGGAAATATAGTAAACTCAAAAGCATCCATACCATATTTATTAGGTCTTTTAGGACCATTAGTATCTATATATAACCAACAACAAGCCTGTTTCCAAGTAGTGGTTTGAATATTACCATGCTCATCTTTTATAGGTCTTCCATATTCGTCTTTTTTATCTGTAGTTTGTAGTAAATTACAACCAGTTGATTGATTTATACCTATTACGACACCATCTTTTAATATTATTTTAGGATTGTTAAAAGAACGAGCTGTCAAATTACCGGAAGAATCTACCTGAGGAGTAGCATATTCAAGTGAATAAAAATATGTACTGCATCCTATATCATTTTTTGATTTACATACTTTTGCACCACTAAAATATTTTGCAAAATCCTCAGCCAATTGAGATGAATTTGCTATACCGTTTTTTGCCTCAAATAGTCCTCGAACATCACCAGGAGTTTCATTTTGAGCTTCATAAAGTTTTATTGCCTGATTTACTTCTGAATACATACGTTTTGCTCGCGTAGTGAGCTCAGTTTCCTGATTTTTCTGGATCAGAGTAGGCAATGTCATAGCAGCTACAACACCTATTATACCTAAGGTTATCAATACCTCGGCTAACGTAAAACCTGATTTAATGGTTCTTTGTTCGGCAGCGCGAAATGGTTCGTTACCTGCGCCAATACCGGTTATGGAGCTTAAACTACTCTGCCCCCCCCCCGAAAAGCCTTGTCTTTACTGTGTTTTCCATAATTAATCTCCTTTTTAGTTTTGGTTTTATTTCTTTTTTTATTAAAGTAAATATATTTATTTTCTCGGACACGCTCTCGCCCTGCTCTCGCTATCGCCTCGAAAACAAATATATTTACTTTAAATGTTCTGACGCTTGAAAAGCTATATATGTTTTCGAAACGTTAGCGGTGCCTGAGGCACGACATTAAGCCGGCTTTTTACAGCGCGCTCATTTGGGTGCGGGTGCTGAGCGGAAGACTGTTTGAGAATTCATTTATAGCTTTTCTATCATGTTTTTCCTCTGCTTTTTTATTATAATCTATTTTCCAACAAATCACAACTAAATATTTTTGAAATTATTAATTTTTTGTTTATTTTTTAATGATTATTGAAAAACAGTGTTATAACATAAAGTATAAAGAAAAATTATTAATTTTAGGTAAAAGGAGACGATAAATTATGGCAAAAACAATTGGTATTGACCTCGGTACAACAAACTCAGTTGTAGCAGTCATGGAAGGCGGTAAGCCAACCGTCATTGCCAACGCTGAAGGTTCAAGAACAACCCCTTCAATAGTTGGTTTTTCAAAAACAGGTGAAAAACTGGTAGGTCAGCTTGCAAAACGTCAGGCTATCCTTAACCCTGATAAAACAATCGCTTCAATTAAAAGACATATGGGCGATGATTATAAAGTAAACATTGACGGCAAAGATTACACCCCTCAGGAAATCTCTGCTATGATTTTAAGAAAACTGGCTGATGATGCCAGTGCATATTTGGGTGAAAAAGTAACATCTGCAGTTATTACTGTTCCAGCCTACTTTAACGATGCTCAAAGACAAGCAACAAAAGACGCAGGAAGAATTGCAGGTTTGGATGTATTACGTATCGTAAACGAACCAACTGCAGCAGCTCTTGCTTACGGTCTTGAAAAAGAAAAATCAGAAAAAGTTCTTGTATTCGACTTAGGCGGCGGTACATTCGATGTATCCATCCTTGAAATCGGCGATGGTGTTCATGAAGTTCTTTCAACATCAGGCGATACTCACTTAGGCGGTGATGACTTCGACCAGAAAGTAATGGATTGGATTTGTGATGAATTTCAAAAACAAGAAGGTATTGACCTTCGTGGTGATAAACAAGCTATGCAGCGTGTTAAAGAAGCTGCTGAAAAAGCTAAAATTGAATTATCATCAGTTATGGAAACAAGCATCAGCTTACCGTTCATCACTGCGGATGCAAACGGTCCTAAACACCTAGAATTAAGCTTGACAAGAGCAAAATTTGAAGACTTATGCCGCGACCTTTTAAACAGATGTAAAACTCCTGTTGAAAATGCGTTAAAAGATGCAGGCGTTTCAAAATCAGACATCAACGAAGTTGTATTAGTCGGAGGTTCAACACGTATTCCTGCAGTTCAGCAGTTAGTAAAAGAATACACAGGAAAAGAACCTAACCAGTCAGTTAACCCTGACGAAGTTGTTGCAGTAGGTGCAGCAGTTCAGGCCGGTGTACTTGCCGGTGAAGTTAAAGACATCGTATTGTTAGATGTAACACCTTTAACATTAGGTATTGAAACACTTGGCGGAGTTATGACACCGCTTGTTCCAAGAAACACAACTATACCTGTTTCTAAATCACAGGTATTCTCAACTGCCGAAAATAACCAGACTGCCGTTGATATTCACGTTCTGCAAGGTGAAAGACCAATGGCAAAAGATAACAAATCATTAGGTATGTTCAGACTTGACGGTATTCCGCCGGCAATGAGAGGTTTGCCACAAATCGAAGTTACATTCGATATTGACGCAAACGGTATCGTAAATGTTTCAGCTAAAGATAAAGCCACTAATAAAGAACAAAAAATTACCATCACAAACTCTTCTAACCTTTCAGAAGAAGACATTGACAAAATGGTAAAAGAGGCTGAAGCAAATGCAGCTGAAGATAAAAAGAAAAAAGAAGAAGCTGAAATTAAAAACAATGCAACAAGTTTAATCGGTTCAGCAGACAGAATTGTAAAAGATTTTGAAGGCAAAATTGATGCAGCTGATAAGACAAAACTTGATGAACAAAAAGCAGCACTTCAAAAGGCAATTGATGAAAACAAACCGGTAGATGAGTTGAAAAAATTGTCAGATGAATTGCAGCAGACAATGTTCAGCATCTCACAAAAAGCTTACGAAGCTGTACAAAAAGAAGATGCTGCTTCACAAAGCTCAGCAAACAGCGAAAGTGCATCATCAGCAAGTGATGACAAAAAAGATGATGATGTAATCGATGCTGAATATACTAAAGAATAATATTTATAATATTCATCATAAAAAAAGCTCCTTATAAACATAAGGAGCTTTTTTATTACTAACATTTTTTCTTACCATTCCATGAAAGGTCTTTACATCTTAAATAATCCATGTTTTCATTTATTATTACCCAGGCAGTACAAGCTCCACCAGATGTATAGCAACTAGAAAATGGCCATATAGTTTCATTTTGTGTGCCGGTAGGAATTATGTTCTGTTTTGTTAAATAAAACATAAATAAATCTTTGCCGTAAGTATTTGGCGATTTTACACCATTAAGATCAACATATATAATGGCATAAGTTTCACTGAGTACTCCTGAACCACGATATTCACCTACAGGATTTGCAATAAGCATAATAGAACTTCCGTCAAGTAAAAATGTTGAAGATGTTTTCGCAGTGGAACCAGCAATTTCAGTATTAACTGTACCATTCATCCTATAATATTTATCACTCATACCGCAAGCCTTTTGGTTTTTTGCATTATCACAATCTTTGAGCTTTTTAAGATTTTCAAACAATTTATTTCTAATTAAAATCGAATTTTGTGCAGTGTAATTTTCTTCATTATTATCAGAACTTCCTGCATCTCGACCACTAATCCCCCATTCATCAGGAGTGCCGTACTTTTGAACAGAAGTTAAATAACATTGTGAAAAAACACTATAAATTTTTTTTAATTTTGTAACCGTTACTTTTTCCTGATATTTATTTACGACAGCAGGGAGCGTCATAGAAGCTACCACACCGATAATACCAAGAGTTATTAGAGTTTCTGACAATGTAAAAGCGTGTTTTTGCATAAATATCCTCCCTATCAATATATTATTACTAGGTATCAATATATTGACATTATAATCATTATATTCACTTAAACAATAATTGTCAAGATAATATAATTTATAAATGGAAAAGGATATTAAACATAAATTAGGACGAAACATCAAAATAGAAAGAATTCGTAAAGATTTAACCCAGGAAGATTTTGCAGAAAAAATAGATATGAGTTTAAGCCATGTTAGTAAAATTGAGCAGGGCATAACATCTCCAACTGCAATTGCTCTATTTAAAATGGCAAGAGTTTTAAACGTTCCAATGGAAAAATTCTTTGATGGAATTGCATTTTAATTTATAATTTTGGTTTAGAAAAACAAATAATATCGATTTGTAAGCATAAAAAGGGCGGATTTAAAAATCCGCCCTTTTTTATATTTTAGTATTTTTATATATTTGCTAATTGCAAGTAGTAATCATTTGCCCGTTCAAATTTATGAGCTGCGTTAAACAATCTGCTTTCCTGCAATTGAGGAGCAAGGATTTGCAGACCGATTGGCATTCCGTCCTTATCAAATCCGGCAGGAACACTCATACCAGGTATTCCGGCAAGGTTTGCGGAAATTGTTGCAATATCTGTCAAATACATCTGGAGCGGATCGGAAGATTTTGCGCCAATCTCAAACGCTGTATTAGGGCAGGTTGGCGAAATTAATATATCAACTTTCTTAAACGCCTCAACAAAATCCTGCGTTACAAGTGCTCTCATCTGCTGTGCTTTCTTATAATAAGCATCGTAATAGCCTGAGGATAAAGCATAAGTACCAAGCATTATACGGCGTTTAACTTCAGGACCGAACCCTTCAGCTCTTGTTTTTGTATACATTTCCATTAAATTTTTGGCATCAGGAGTTCTGTAGCCGTATTTTACACCATCAAATCTTGCAAGATTTGAAGAGCATTCTGCTGTAGCAAGAATATAGTAAATTCCAATTGAATGTTTCAAGTTTGGAAGCGAAATCTCAACGACTTCGGCACCAAGCTTTTTATAATCTTCAATAGCTTTTTCCATTGCTTTTTGAACATCTGCAGAAAGCCCCTCTGCCATAAGTTCTTTTATAACACCAACTTTCATACCTTTAATATCATCATTCAGATGAGCCGCATAATGTTCTACAGGTAAGTTTAAGGAAGTGCTATCTTTTGGATCATGACCGGAAATAACTTCAAGTAAATTTGCAGCGTCTTCAACGGTTCTGGCAAAAGGACCAATTTGGTCAAGCGAGGACGCAAATGCAATCAGTCCGTAGCGGGAAACTCTTCCGTAAGTAGGCTTCATTCCGACAATACCACAGAATGATGCAGGAAGACGTATTGAGCCACCTGTATCAGAACCTAAAGCCAATGTTGCTTCACAGGCAGATACAGATGCAGCAGAACCGCCAGAAGAACCACCTGGAACCTTTTTCAAATCCCAAGGATTATGAACTTTTTTGAATGCGGAGTTTTCATTAGAAGAACCCATTGCAAATTCGTCAAGATTAGCTTTTCCGACAATTGGAACAAGGTTGCCCAGTAATTTTTCTGTAACTGTTGCATTAAAAGGTGATACAAAGTTTTCTAAAATCTTACTTGATGCAGTTGTTTTAGAACCTTTCAAGTTCATATTATCTTTAAGCGCGAGAGGAATACCGGCAAGCAGCGGTAATTCTTCGCCTTTTGCAATTTTTTCATCAACTTTTTTTGCTGTTTCCAGAGCAGTTTCTTTTGTTAAAGAGTTGAATGCACCCAGTTTTTCATCGAGTTCTCCAATTCTGTCAAAAGCTGCATTTGTTAATTCCACAGCGGAAACTTCTTTATTTTTCAGGGCTTTGCTTTGTTCAGCAGCCGATTTTTTCAAAAGCTCGTTCATAGTATCTCCTTAGCTAGTCTTTGATTAGTACCTTGCGCCTGATACGACGCAGGCTTCTAGCAAAATTTTAGAATAAACATTTGTAATAAGCAACACTATGTTACAAATAAAATAGAAATTGGCGCGTTTTACGGAACACGCGGCTAATATCTTACCTTATAAGGATAATCATCAGGGATTTTCCAGCCATTTAACTGGATTACAGCTGTACAATAACTTTTTCCCGATACGCTACTATCTCCAAGCGGTGTATTATTGTAACAAGCGTTTTTTAATCTTTCTATATCTCCATCCCAAGCATATTTCCATGGCTCAAAACTTTTATTGGAATTATAACGAGAATCTGATGTAGTCGGATTGTAATAAAAAGCAAAGTAACATGTGCCATAACCTTTATTACCAAGACTTTCACACTTTTCAGGATTACCGGCATAAAAATACCAGTCCCGTGTAGTATGTGGTCGTGAGTTTAAGGCACTACCGTCTGCAAAATAAACCCTAAAAGAGCCGTCAGATAAGGTCTTTGTTTTAAGTATTTTCATATACGGAGCTAAATACTTATTAAACCATTTTTCCGAAGCAGAAGTCCCCGGAACAGGATTTCCATCCTTATCAATTTCAGCCCCTTTTACATCCTCCCACCAGTAAACTTTATCTCCATAATCCACCTCTGCCATTTTTATTGCCTGATTTATTACAGAATAAAACTTCATTAATCTGGTTTCTACTACCTTATTATTATTTTTCTGTATTAGCGTTGGCATTGTCATTGCTGCTACTATTCCGATAATTCCAAGGGTTATCAACACCTCGGCTAACGTAAAGCCTC
>HF989728.1:5494-35291 GCA_000431315.1 Brachyspira sp. CAG:484 | reverse complement strand
TGTACAATGAAGCTGAAGAACCGTCTGTAGCTTTACCTGCAGCAGTTTCAGTAGCTTGTGACAAATCATAGTCATCAAGTGCTACGTTCAAAACTACAGCCTGTGACAATACTGATAAAGCTTTTTTATAAGCTGTTTTGTACTGTGCACCGTTTGTTGAGTTCATCAATGTTGGCATTGTCATGGCAGCTACAACACCGATGATACCTAATGTGATTAATACTTCTGCCAAAGTAAAACCGAATCTTTTTGTCATAATAAAATAAACCTTTCTTTCTTATACTCTTTGTTATAATCTCTATATTTATTAATTATTCCCCACAACTAATCCTTTATAACTATTTGTAAAGAAAAATTAATTCTTTAGAATTAGTCTTAATTAAATTTGCGTTTTTCTTCTTCAGATAAAAAGCTGCAAAGCCCTTCCAAACGCTTATCTTCCATAGCATCAACCAGTTCCTGGATATTAGAGATTTTCTTAAGCGCAAAACCGGTTTCCGCGAGAAGCACACAATCATTACAGAGCCTGTAGCCATCATACTCAATGGATCCTGCAAGGCATTTTTGCTGCCCGCAGCAGTCGCATTCAAAGTTTTCATCTATAATATCCGGGTTGTCTTCGATGTCATCAATACGCATTTGTTCAACAACTGCCTGCATTTCTTCAACAATTTCTTTTTCTGATTTCATAAAAATATCCTTATTTAATTAGTTCAGCCATCTTTTTAACAGCTTCCGGAAGCCCTGTAAATATGGAACGTGAAATTATACTATGACCGATATTTAGCTCAACAAGTCCGTTTATTTCGTGCATTCTGTGAACATTTTCATAGTTTAGACCATGTCCGGCATTCACCTGCAAGCCTATATGCTGTGCTAATTCTGCAGCTTGTTTCAACTTTTGGAATTCAAGTTCTTCATTATCTGTGCCAAAAGCTTCAGCATATGCTCCTGTGTGCATTTCAATAAACTGAGCTCCAGTTTTCTTTGAAGCTTCTACCTGCTCTTCTGTTGGATCAATAAAAAGGCTGACAATTATTCCTGCGTCAAGAAGAGGTTTTATAAATTCAGAAACCTTTTCAAGCTGTCCTGCAACGTCAAGTCCGCCTTCTGTTGTGATTTCCTGTCTTTTTTCAGGAACAAGGCATATAGAATAAGGCTTAATTTCAAGCGCGATTTTTTGAATATCATCAGCCATAGCCATTTCAAGATTTAATTTTGTAGTCAAAGTTTTTGTTAAAGTATATACATCTCTATCCTTAATATGGCGTCTGTCCTCTCTGAGATGAGTCGTAATTGAAGCTGCACCATTATGTTCACAAACAGCAGCCGCCTTAATAGGATCCGGTTCCACACCGCCTCTCGCGTTTCTTAATGTTGCTACGTGATCTATATTTACGCCTAAAAGCATCTTTCTACCTCTTTTCTATTTGAAATTTTCCTTATTAATCTTCAATAATGCTGTATATGACGGCAATATTGTAACATGTTCGCTTTTATCTTCAGAAGCACAGGCAAGTTCAATTGCCTCTTTAATAGAAGGCACGACCTTAATTTTTTCCTGAGGAATTCCTGCATATTTCAGTCTTGCAGCCATGTCATTCGCCCTAATTCCGGATGTAATAACCTGTTTTTTCGCATTTTGCAGCTGCTCGAAATCGCTGTCCCACAGCCAGGAAATATCACGTCCGTCCGCATAGTTGTCATTTATTGCAATAACAATATTGGAATTTAAATCAACGGTTTTAAGAACTTCACTTGCACCTGTCGGATTTTTAATAAGCTGGATTACTGCCGGATGACCGTTTATTATGCGTTTTTCTGTCCGCCCGAAAATAGATTTGTAAGTATTCAAAGCATTTTGAATTTTCTCATGTGAATATCCGTTTTCAAACGCAAGAGCAATTGCAGCAAGCGCATTATAAGCATTATACAGACCGGCAAGTTTTACAGTGAACTCATAGGTATTACCATTATGTCTTACACATAGCTCAGAATAGTCATTATAAACTTTTACATCAGCAGAATAGTCGCAGGTATGACGTTTGTAACCGCATTTAGCGCAATAATAATGTCCCTGCTGCGCAAAAAATCTTTTAGAATATACCAGTGGTTCGCCGCATAGACAGTTAAAGACTTCTGACGGTGCTTTTGATGAATGTTCATATGTACAGTCATACTCTACTTTTTCAAAGCCATAATAAACAGCGGACTTTGTCCTGTCAAAGGTTGCAACAATAGGATCATCTGCATTTAAAATCAGTTTCAGGTCCGGATTTTTATCAATGGCTTTTTTAATAAATTCAGCAGTTGTGGCAAGTTCTCCATACCTGTCAAGCTGATCCCTGAAAAGATTTGTCACTACAAGATAATCGGACGGGAGATAATCATATAATTTATTAAGATAAGCCTCGTCGGATTCTATAACAGCATAATCAAATCTTTTAAAAGGGGCAAGATTAAGCGCAAAAACATTTGCAACGCCGGTCAGCATATTAGCCCCCTTAACATTATGGATAACCCGGCTGCCTGAAGTTTCAAAAATATGCGAAATTATGCCGGAAGTCGTTGTCTTGCCGTTAGTTCCTGACACAGTAACCACATTATTTTTAATATATTTCCTGCAATGACTGAGAAATTCCGGATAAAATTTCAAAACCATCTTGCCTGCAAAAGAAGTTCCGGACGATTTGTAAAAAGTCTTTACTCCCCAGTATGCCGCACCGGCAATTAGTAATGATAAATAAAAGCGTGTCTGTCTAATCATAAATAGTCCTTTGGACGTATTCCAATTCTCTTCAAGTTATTTTATACTTCAAATGATAATACAAAAGTTAAGAAAATAAAAATGTATTTATTTATTGCAATAATTTTTATAGCTGAGCTAATCATTGCAGGCACCCTTATAAGCGGTATATTGAAAGCCGACAGAATGATCTGCTCGTTAAACAGTAAAGTTTCAGCGCTGAAACCTGATATAAAATGCGCACTGGCTCAGACCAGGGAATGTGTTTCCTGCCTTCAAACAAGTGTAAATTCTCTTATAAGTTTCGTAAAAAGAAAACATCAAGAGGTTATGCGCAGAGTTACAAAAACAATCCTGATATATTTAATTCTGCTGATAATGAAAAACAAATATGAAAAACTTGCTACATTCTGCCAGTATGCAGTTTTAGCAAAAGACTACTGGGACGGGCTTCCAGCCTAATTTGCTTGTAATTTTGAAAAAATATGATATAATCTAATACAACAGTGAAAGACGAGGTTGATTATGAGTAACAATAAATCATTTGCATTTGGTATGGGACTGCTTGCAGGTGTTGTAGGCGGTATTATTGCCGGAGTGCTTTTTGCACCAAAACCGGGAGAAGAGTCAAGACGTGAGCTTAAAGAAGCTGCGTGCGAACTCTACGAAAAAAATTCTCCTGCGATTGCAGAAGCTAAAAAACAGGCGCTTGAAAATGTTGACCTGATGAGATATAAGCTGGAAAGGCAATTCAGAAAATTCAATAATATGATAAAATCAAAGAAACTGTTAAAAGCTAAAGAGCTTGAAGCCGCTGATGATAGTTTTGATTATTAGTTTATAGATACCGTAAAAGAGATAAAAAGGAAAAAATAAATGGACTTATCACAAGCAGCATTAAATAACGGCTTAACATTTCTTGCCTGGGCAACAGGTATTGTTTTAATCGTTGTTGCAGGATTTTTAGTTAAACTGTTAATAGACTTATCGGCTTTAGCCAAAAATGTAAACGAAACAGCTATACTTTTGAATACGGAACTCAAACCTACATTGAAGGAATTAAATGATACGCTGCATTCAATAAATGCAATAGTAAAAAGTACAGACCAGGGTGTTGACAGTTTCAAAAGTGCAGTTGAAAAAACACTAGGCAAAACCAAGGTAATATCAGAATCTATCATAGGAGGTATTATCAAGGGGTTTAGTACAGTGTTCAAAATGTTCGTAAAAAAATAGCTATTTTTGGTAATTATTTTTCAAAAATAGCCTGATAAAATAAATCAAAAGAAAAGGAGTGAAATAATTATGTCAGCAACTAAATTTTTAGCAGGTTTTATAGTAGGCGGTGCAATCGGAGCTATCGCCGGAATTTTGCTTGCCCCAAAATCAGGTGAAGAAACCCGCGCCCTTATTGCAGAAACTACAAAAGATGCTGTAAGACGCGCAGATGAAACAGTTAAAGAAATTCAATCAAAAGCTGATGATGTTGTATCTGATATGCAAAAAAAAGGTGATGAAATAAAAGAAAAACTTCAAAACCTTATCAGTCAGCAAAAAGAAGCAAAAGCTGAATAGGATAAAAAAGCCGGAATAAATTTCCGGCTTTTTTATTAGAATTTTCCTCCAATGGAGTAGTTTTCGTAATTCAGTTTTCCTGTCCTCATTGTATCAAACATTGCTCCGTAACCGGAATGTTGGTCAGCAAAATTTTTCTTGACGCCAAAACTATAACAATCGTAGCCGTATTGATTATGACCTTTCACACCATCGACATCAAAAAAGATTTCAGCACAATGCTCTGCCTGATAAGTGCTTGTAACAGGTTTTCCATCCTCAAGTACATAATTCCCATTAGAGTCAACTTCTGTTTTTGTATAAGTAGTTATACAACCGCCCTCTGAATTTCTTTTACCAAACCATACCAGAGTACCATCGCTTAAAACGGCACGCTCACCCGCTACCTTAGAGTATTTAACATTTCCATAACCGTCATTAGAGCGCGTCTTTGGCTTAATCTTATAATTGCCGCCGCAGCCTTTGGTATTTGAAGCAGAGCACCTTTCTATAACGTGCAATTTTTTAATAAAGCCGTCAAATTGTTCTGCTGCAGTCATATCTTTTTCAAAAAGGGCTTCATAATTAGAACCGCCAAGCTCTGCTCTACGCATATCCATAGCATTAACAATTTCTGAATATGTACGTTTTAACTTATTCACGATGACTTTTTCCTGATACTTGTTAACAAGCGCAGGCAGCGTCATGGCAGCTACAATTCCGATGATACCTAATGTGATTAAGACTTCGGCCAAAGTAAAGCCGTAAAAGGGTTTTAAGGAGCTACTGTGCACCGTTTGTTGAGTTCATCAATGTTGGCATTGTCATGGCAGCTACAACACCGATGATACCTAATGTGATTAATACTTCTGCCAAAGTAAAACCGAATCTTTTTGTCATAATCTTTTCACCTTTCTTTTTAAATGAAGCTATGATCTTCTAATATCTTTTTGTTACTCTCTACGGATTATAATATCAATATTCTTAAATTGTGTCAAGTATATGTATGATTTATATTTTTTGCAGAACAAAAATTCTGAATTCAGCAGGTTTTAATTCTTCAAATGTCAGTTCTGTAAGCTGATCAGTGAAGTGTTTCGGACTGTATTTGCTGTCAGTAAAAATATATTCTGATATGGCTCTAAAATCACCCGGCAATTTAATAATCTTATTATTAACAGGATTACCTTTTTTAACCTCTGAATAGCATGAACCGTCTTCATTGTGTATGGTAACAAATTCTGTCGGATAATTATAGTTTGATACAATAAGAAAAGCTTTTTTTAAGGGTTCTTTTGAAATAAGCCATGCTGCAAAACCATCTTCTTCCTGAATTAGAATTTGCGCTTCTCCGTCGGTAATTATCGGTTGTGATTTGACAAACCTGTCAAGAGCATCAAATTTTGCATAAAATTCATAATGTTTTTCTCGAGGCATGGACATTTCTTCTCCGATAACGCTTTCTATTCCGTTTTTGGTAAAGCTTTCATCACCGTCAACGTATAAAACCGGTCTTTGCGCATATTTTCCTCCGGGCAGGAGTTTGTATTTAGCCCATTTAAACAGTGCACCGTTCTCGCTTAGCTGACCTGGATACTGGTTTATGCAGCGAAATTCGCCGTCCTGATTATTATATGTTTTTAATATAGACAGGCGCTTGCCGTCCTTATAATTAACATTGTAATTTGTAAGGTTCTGGTTATCTTCAGTTATTCTTTCAGGAGTTTTATCCTGTTGTGAAATAATGTCATTACCCCACAGCAGGTCAAAGTTCATGTCATGATGGTATTCTTTTAGATAATTATCCCACAGCATGTATTCTGCCAGAGTGCCGAAATAAGGGATTTTTTTCTTTAATGCTGTATTAAGCTGGTTAAGTACAGTTCTTGGCGCTCTGTAACTTATAGGTACCCCGTCTTTTTCAGAAACCGCATCTACAATATGGTCTATATGATCTACCCTGTATCCGTCAAAGTTATACTCTTCCTGGAGTTTTAGCATAAAGTCTACAAAGTAGTCTATTACAGGTTTGTTGTAAGTACCATCTTCCAGATATACAAAATAGTATGGTGTCTGGCAATCAAGATTTGCAAAATTGGTTACATCTTCTCCTTTGTAATCGTAATGCTTAAATACCGGATAACCGCCGCATTCGCTCATCTTGTCATAAACAGGTATGCCTGCAGAGCACCATGCTCCTCCCGGTGCCGGCCATAGACCTTCTTTTATCAGTTCCTGTATTATGTCTATCTGTTTTACAATGTCGTTTTCTTCAAGCTTGCTGTTAGGCTTTGTGCCGTTAACTTTTGCTACAATATCTCTTACTCTTTTCTGGATTTTAAGCTGGCTTGCTTTTGTGAGCATAGTATTGCAGAGTTCTTTTTTAAGGTTATCCATCTCTTTGTCAAACAGGTCAAAAATAGCCTGATACTGCTCGCTCAATGTTCCGGCAGACCCTTCCTGGGCCTGCTTATAGATACTTTTTACGACATCTATATCTTCTGTATCATAATCTTTTTGAAGTTTTTCGGCAGTAACTTCAACTTTTGCAGCAAGCTGATTTTGTAATTCTGTAATATCATACCATCTTGCTATTTGCGGATTTGCGAGTACTGCTTTTGAAAACCTTCCTGTCTGCGGAAGTATATCGTAAATTACAGGATGCCCTGCAAGCTGGGCAAGTTCTATAAATATTTTAACCTGCGCTTTTGCATCCATTCCGGTAAGCTCTTCAAGTTCTTTATCAAGAAGGGCATGGCTTACCTCTGAACTTTTTGGCAGATAGGCACATCCAAATTCTCTGGGATGAAATGGTATTAAATATATTGTTGTGTTAAATATATTATTGTTTAAATCACCGGTAGGAAGTATAAGAAGCTGCCTTAGCCAGTCCATAAACCTGCCCGGTTCTTTTGTTTTATTACCATCTCCGAGCCCTGCGAGATTTATAAGCTTTATATTATGCCCTTCCCGTTTTATCCAGTCTGCATTTTGAACGTTATTTCGTGCAAGAGGGCTTATTTCATTATTTGAAAATTCAAACCTGCCGTCTTTAAAAATTTTGTTCTTTTTCCATTTTATTTCAAGTCCGAATAGGATTTCTTCCGGAGTAAGTTCTTCCAAAGCCTTAATGTATGGATAAGGCAGGTAGCCGTATTTGTTAATCAGATTTTTTAATTCGGTTTTTCTTTTTACCGAAATATTATCAAAACTGTATTTTTTCTTTAATTTAGAATAAATTTCGTTTAATACTGCGTCTTTTTTCTCTTCTTTTTTCTTTTTTCCAAACAGAAATTCCAGCATGTTTTACTCCCTTTCGTCACTTTATAAAATTATATCATGAGTTTCTACTCCATACGAAGTATTTTCTTAACTTTTCTTAATAATATACCCACCCGGGTAATGGATTAATCCGTTTCGATAAGATTTAATAATTTTGTCAGTAAAATATGAGGGTTTAAAAATGGCAGAAAAAAGTGGTACAGTAGTTGAAAAGCAGGTTATTAAAGTTGCAATTATCGAAGATTTTAAACTTACCCGGGTAGGTTTGAGATGCGCTCTTAATGAAAATAACGATATGAACGTAGTAGCCGAAGCGGAAGATGCAATTGAAGGGCTAAAGCTTATTGAACGTTCAAAGCCGGATGTTATCCTTATGGATCTCGGACTTCCCGGTATGAATGGTATTGAAGCTACAATAAAAGTAAAAGAAATGTGCCCTGATACAAAGGTTATTGCACTTACATCACATGACAGGGAAGAAGAAGTTATTGCAGCGTTAAGCTCAGGTGCAAGTGCTTATTGTCTGAAAGATATAGATCCGTCAAAACTCGCAGATGTTGTAAGGGATGTTGCTGAAGGTGCCTGCTGGATTGATCCTATGGTATCTCAAATGGCTTTAAATTCTTTTCCTAAGGTTGATAATATAGGATTTTTACCTAACAAAACACAAAGTGAAGGCAGAGTTCCTTTAACCGAAAGAGAATATGAGGTTCTAAAACACCTTGTTACAGGTAAAAGTAATACAGAAATTGCAAAGGAACTAATTGTAAGTGTTCATACTGCAAAAGCTCATGTTTGTTCAATTCTGCAGAAAATGTGCGTAAATGACAGAGTTCAGGCTGCAGTTAAAGCTGTTAAAGAAGGTATGGTTTAAATCACAATTAGTATAAATTAAAATAATAACATGTAACCCAAAGGGATTTTTATTTGAAAGCCCTTTGGGTTATTGAAAATGTGTAAAAAATATGTTAATATAAGATTGTTATTAATAAAATTTAAAGGAGATTGAAATCATGCTAAAGTTCAATTATAGTAAGGCTTTCGGGGGGGGGGGCAAGTAATCTAGGCTCCTTTATTGACGTTAAGTCACATATTAAAAACGGATTTACACTTACGGAAATTTTTTCAAGACACTCGCTAGGGCAACGCAGCCATGCTGCCCAAATTATTCGGTGGATCGGAAAATCGTGCTTTCCAGACATCTTACGGGTCGGGTTCACTGACATTCACACTGCGTCCTGCCGAAATTTGGGTTTTACTTTAGCAGAGGTTCTTATTACCCTTGGTATTATTGGAATTGTTGCAGCTATGACACTTCCAAATTTAATCCAAACTCATACTAATCTTGTTGTTGAAGCAAGATTAAAAAAGTTTTATTCAATATTTAACCAAGCTATTGAACAGGCAGAAGTAAAACATGGTGATAGAAAATATTGGTATGAGGATACTTCGGGTGTTGACCTTGATGAGGACGGTAATCCTATAGAAGGTACTGCTAGGATTGATATTTGGTATGAAAAATATTTATCTGAATTTATTGTCTTAAAGAAGAAGGTAACGGTTGACGGCTATGTAATATACTATCTTCCGGACGGGTCTGCTTTTCAGCTGGGTACTGATAATCTTACCAAAAGTCTGCGTGATATAATTTTTTATACTGGAAACCCTGAGAAATGTGAGGCATTAGCTAGGAAAGACGGCATTTGTCGTTTTCTTTTTGAATATATGCCTTTAGAAACAACAGATATTGGATGGAAATATATTACAGGAAAAGGGCTTGAACCATATAAATACAATTGGGATGGAACAAGAAACGGGTTGCTTAACGGCGGATACAGCGGATGCAATTCTACAAAGACATCTTATTGTACGGCTCTTATACAATATGACGGCTGGAAAATTTCTAAAGATTATCCGTTTAAAGTTAGATATTTTTAAAAAATAAAAACTCCGTTTCGGAGTTTTTATTTTAATAATTCTACAAGTTTGTCAATCTGATGTTCAAGATGTTCGTAATCTGAATTATTGTCAATTACATAATCCCAATCCTTTATATGGTCAAGACCTGTTTCAGTAATATCGTCTTCCCCTATCAGTTCTCCTCGTTTAGCGCGTGTTTCTCGGGAAGCTTCCACTCTTATTGATTTGGCACCTGCATTTTTAAATGTTTCATATTCATGCGGAACCCTTACATCTGTTACAATAATATTACCTTCCTGGGCTATAATTTTTTTTAGCCAGTAATCCGGGTCCTGTGCTCTGCCCCAGTTCCCTAAATCAATGAGGTCTTTTCTGTATAAAGCCTTATTTTTTTCTATTTCTTCATATGACAGTCCCTTTTCTTTTCCATATGTTAATTTAATAATATCTCCCATTGCGCAGCGTTTGTAATCCTTCATTTTTTTTAGCATAATTTTTGCTGCTGTATCTTTCCCAGAGTATTGTTTTCCTGAAAATATAAGAATTTTTAATGCCATTTTTTACTCCTTTTCTTTAAAATACCATGCCGGCGTCTTATTTGTAAATATCGTTTAATATTTATGTAAAAATTATGCAATTTTTATATAATAAAATACTTTTATTATATAGAGAGGATTTACTATGCCTGATGAAAGGTTAAAAACCTTTGTAAAAGTATTCACAAAATCCGATGCGGATGAGGCTCTTCTGGATGCAGTTAAAACAACATATTCAGAGGAAATAAGTGCTGCTGTAAATCTTGGGGAAAATCTGCTGGATAAAGCAAAAACAAAAATTGAAGGTAAAAAGTCGCTTAAAAAATCAGACAAACCTATGGATAATACGGTTCCTGTATTACAAACAGAAGAATTTGATACCCAGCTGAGAAAGACTAAAAAAGATGCAGTGTCTACCGTAATGCGTCCGGATGTGCCTGAGTACACTAAAAAATCAAGTCTTTTTAAAAGCTTGAATTACAAAGTACGTGCAGATAAGGTTACCGCAACAAAAGAAATCGGTAACAATACCGGGATTTCGGGAACAATTGATGTATTCGATAAATCAGCCGGGCTGGGATTTGAAAAACAGCTTAAAAATGAAAGAACCAGAATAACAGGTAATATCGAGTACGAGCCATTTGATAATGCCTTGGAAGCAAATTTTGGATATAATGACAGCAGAAATAATTTTTCAGGAAGTATTTATTTAAAAGAAGGAAACCCGGGTGTAAGTACAAATTTTGCACAGACTGTTACTCCGAAAACCTCATTTAACGTAAGTGCATCGTTATTTCAGAGTGATGCAGCATTTAAAGCAGAATTTGATACAAAATTAAAGGATAATACAAATTTATCCGTAGGGGCTTACGGCTCTACAAAGTATAAAGAAATCGGTGTCACTGCCAGAATTGGTTTTTAAGCATTGTTTATTCTTCCTTAATATTTTTAAACATAAAGTTTGCATTTTTGCTATGTTAGTCGTAATATAAACGAACGAGTGTAAATAGTACAATATTGGAATGTGTGTTATGGCTTTAAATTTTCAAGAACTGGTTTCTAATTTACAAAAGTTTTGGTCTGATTACGGCTGTATAATTCAACAGCCTTATGACATAGAAAAAGGTGCTTCCACAATGAACCCTGCAACTTTTTTGCGTTCATTGGGACCTGAGCCTTGGAATACTGCAATGATTGAACCATGCAGAAGACCAACTGATGCAAGATACGGAGAAAATCCTAACAGGTTGGGACATTATTATCAATTTCAAGTTATTTTGAAACCTTCTCCGGATAATGCCCAGGAACTTTATTTGAAAAGTTTGGAAGCTATGGGTATTGATTTGAAAGAACATGATGTCAGATTTGTGGAAGATAACTGGGAATCTCCAACCCTCGGAGCAGCAGGGGTAGGCTGGGAAGTTTGGCTTGATGGTATGGAAATTACACAGTTTACGTATTTCCAGCAGGTAGGCGGTTTGGAAGTTAAACCGGTTGCGCTTGAATTGACCTACGGGCTTGAACGTATTGCTATGTATCTTCAAAATAAAGAGTCTGTCTACGATATTATGTGGAATGATAAATTAAAATACGGTGAGATTTTCTTGCAAAACGAAATTGAACAGTCAAAATATAATTTTGAAGTAAGTGATGCAAAATCATTGTTCACTATGTTTGACCTTTATCAGAAAGAAGTTGATAATTGTGTTAGTGCAAAACTTGTTTTGCCTGCATATGATTATGTTTTGAAGTGTTCGCATACATTTAACCTGCTGGATGCCAGAGGCGTAATCAGTAAAGACGAAAGAATTAACTTTATTAACAGAGTTAGAACAATGGCTTCAGCAGTTGCAAAGCTGTATGTTGCTCAAAGAGAAGAATTAGGTTTTCCTCTTTGTAAAGATGAAAATCAATTGTCCGAAAATTTTTCGCGATAAGATACGTGAGCGAGAATTTAGAGTGATGTGTGAAAAGGTGAGCCTCACAATGTCCGCAGCAGCGGGGCACAGGAGGTGACCCTGGATTAAAAAGTAAGGATGTTAGATGGCAGAAAAGTACAGTCGTGCGACATTGACTCGCAATTTTTTGAAAACTATTACCCGTATTAAAAATCCGGATGAAATGCTTGAAGAAGCTAAGGCTGAAGGTTTAGAAAAAACTTTGGGCGTTTGGGATTTAATAATTCTTGGTGTTGGTGCCATTATCGGCTCCGGAATTTTTGCTGTTGTAGGTATTGCCGCAGCTGGAAGTGCAGACGGTTCTGCGTTGGGTGCAGGTCCGGCATTAATGATTTCAATGGTAATAGCTGCTGTTGCTTGTATATTTTCAGCACTTTGCTACAGTGAATTTGCTACAATGATTCCGGTTGCAGGGGGTGCTTATACTTATACATTTGCAACTCTTGGAGAATTTGCAGCATGGATGGTCGGCTGGGTTTTGATGCTTGAATATGCTATTGGTTTTATTGCTGTGGCATGTGCATGGTCAAACCATTTTGTCCAGTTTTTGAGCGGGTTTGAGAGGTTTTTGCCGGCTTGTATTGCACATCCTCCTGTTTGGCTTGTTAATGATATATTCTCTGCAAGCAAATTTCTTGCGGAAAATCCTGATACGTTTGTGCCAAGACTTTTTGGTGTACCGCTTTGCATAAATCTTCCTGCGATTTTAATTGTACTTTTAATCACTGCGATTCTTGTAAAAGGTACCAAAGATTCAACTAAAATGGCCGGTATTATGGTTTTTGTAAAGCTTGCTGTTATTGCTTTATTTGTAATTGCAGGTGCATTTTTTGTAAGACCTGATAACTGGGTTCCTTTTGCACCTAACGGCGGTGCTGGAATTTTTGCAGGCGCATTTTTAATATTTTTTGCTTATATTGGTTTTGACGCTCTTGCAACCGCAGCTGAAGAGTGTAAAAATCCGCAGAAAGATTTGCCTATAGGGATTATAGGCTCTTTAATAATAACTACTGTAGTGTATGTGCTTGTTGCTCTTGTGTTGACAGGCATGCAGGATACTTCAGGTCCGGTTCCGGCAGCTTTTCTTAAAGCTCCTATGGCTTACTGTATGACTCTTGCACATCAAAACTGGGCAGCAGGTTTTATTTCAGTTGGCTCACTTGCGGGGCTTACTTCAGTACTGCTTGTGCTTGAGATGGCTGCTACAAGAATTTTATACGCAATGAGCAGGGATCACTTTATTTCGCAGAGATTTCAAAAGCTGCATCCAAAATTTAAAACACCTGCACTTTTGACATGGACTGTAGGGTGGCTTGCTGTTGTTGGAATTTTAACGCTTAATTTAGACGTTGCAGCTGAATTATGTAATTACGGAACATTTACTTCATTCATAATAGTTTGTGTTGCAGTATTAATACTAAGAAAAACTGATCCGGAAAGACCCAGACCTTTTAAGGTTCCGTTTTCTCCGCTTGTGCCTTCTCTTGGTATAATTACATGCGGCGGGCTTATGGTTTATAAATCTATGCAGCCGTCCGGTTCGGCTTTACTTTTCCCGGTATGGCTCGGAGTTGGTGCTATGATTTATTTGCTGTATGGATTTGTAAAAAACAGGCTTAATGAAAATTTGCTGCACAATGAAAAAGTTGAACAAAAAAGACAGGAATTATTGAAATAGATGAATATTAAATCAATTATAGCTAACTGCTTAACGAAAAGAAGCCCCGATGAACTTATCGCAACCAGTAAAAAGTCAGAACTAAAAAAGACATTAAATGTTTTTGACCTTATTGTAATAGGTATAGGTGCAGTTGTGGGAACGGGAATTTTTACAATTATCGGTACTGCAATTCAGGGCGGTCCGGAGGGTGTTGGTGCCGGACCTGCGATTATAATTTCAATGGTTATGGCCGCTGTTGCATGTGTATTTTCAGCTCTATGTTACAGTGAAATCGCAGCGATGATTCCTGTTGCCGGAAGTGCTTATACATATACTTACGCTACAATGGGTGAATTTATGGCATGGATGGTCGGCTGGATTTTGATGCTTGAATACGCTATAGGAAACATTACTGTTGCAAGCGCCTGGACAGGATATTTTGTACAATTCTTAAAAGGCTTTAAGCATGTACTTCCTGATTTTGTTGTTAATTTCCCGATGTGGCTGAGAAATGATTACAGATTTATGTTTGCTTATTGTGATAAATTCGGACTTGACCCTCATACACAGATGCCCTATTTATTCGATAAAATTCCTGTTGCAATAAATCTGCCGGCTATTGCTATTGTGCTTGCTCTGACGCTTTTGTTAATCAAAGGTGTTAAAGAGTCTACAAGAGTGGCAAGTATTATGGTCGGTGTAAATATGTTTATGATACTTTCATTTATATGTGTGGGTGCATTTTATGTGAAGCCGGAAAACTGGGTTCCTTTTGCTCCAAACGGCTTTGAAGGCGTCTTTATGGGTGCATTTTTAATATTCTTTGCATATATCGGCTTTGACGCAATTTCAACTACAGCTGAAGAAACCGAAAATCCGCAAAGAGATCTTCCTATTGCAATTCTAGGCACGCTTATAATATGTACAATTTTATATGTATGTGTGGCTCTTGTATTAACCGGTACAGTTCCGTTAGGACATATTGATATTCAGGCGCCTATAGCACATGCTATGAGAGCTATTGGCATTAACTGGTTTGCCGGACTTATTTCAATTGGAGCTTTATGTGCGCTCACATCAGTTCTTTTGATTTATCAGCTTGGTACGACAAGAATTTTATATGCAATGAGCCGCGACAGATTTTTGCCGAAGTCTTTGAGATTAATCCATAAAAAATTTAGAACTCCGCATGTTTTAACCTGGATTTCAGGTATTGTGGTTATTATTTGTTCTTTATTTATGGACTTGAATATCTCGGCGGAGCTTTGTAATTTTGGAACATTTACTTCATTTATTATAATTTGTATTGCGGTATTGATTTTAAGAAAGACAGATCCGGAAAGAGAAAGACCTTTTAAAGTTCCTTTCTGTCCGACATTCCCTGTCCTTGGAATTTTAACTTGCGGCGGATTAATGATTTATTCTATGAAATTCCTGAAAACTTCATCATTATACTTTCCGTTGTGGTTAATAATGGGCGTTTTGATATATGCAACATACGGTTATAATCAGAAAAGGCTTGAAGATAAAAAGCGTAATTCGTATAAGCCCGTAAAACAAAAACTTGAATTTTAGTTTAAAATATCTTATAATAAAAACAGACCATGGAATTGTCAATCATTCCAGTATCAGTATATCTTTTCGAAACGATAGCATGAACTGAGTGGAAGCGTGTTTGAGAAAATATATACTGAAAACACAAAGCAGGAGTACCTTTTAGGTAAATATAGAACTTTTTGAGTCGAAAGCGGTGCCAGAGGCACGACCCAACCCGGGTAAAGGAAAATCCTATCAGGGTATACTGAGCGGACGCGATAAAAACAACTAAGAAAAAATTTTATTTTCTCGGACACGCTCCCGCGCTGCTCCTGCTATCGCCTCGAAAACAAATATATTTTCTTAAATAAAAAACAAAAATCAACATTACAACTAAAAAAAGGAGATTAAGTTATGAAAAACACAGTAATAGCAAGACTTTCCGGGGGGGGGGCAAGGTAATTTAAGCTCCTTATCGGGTATTTGCGCAGGCAGCGAGCCATTTCGCGCCGCCACACAAAAGAAGCAGCAAAGAGGCTTTACGCTTGCAGAAGTTTTGATAACTCTGGGGATAATTGGTATTGTCGCGGCAATGACTTTACCTGCATTAATAAGCAAACATGAAAAGCTGACAACTGCAACCAAGCTTAAAAAGTCTTATAGTGTGCTTGCGCAAGCGATAAAAATGTCAGAGGTGTCAAATGGAAGTCTTGATGATTGGGATTATACTATTCCCGGACAAGAGTTTTGGCAGAGGTACTTAACTAACTATATATCAATTAGTAATAGAACTGTAACTGAGACTGGGATAAGATATAGATACTTAAACGGAGAAGCTTGCCAAGAGGGTTTTTGTGTAAGAGATTCTTATACTGTATTTCTGTCTGATGGATCGTCACTTATAGTTTCATCTTTTCAGGGCTTTTCAAACGGTAGAGTTATTATGATAGATATTAACGGTTTTAAAGAACCGAATATGTTAGGCAAAGATGTTTTTGTTTATGCGATTATCAAAAAATATGGTTTATCACCCTTTGGGTATAAAGATTTCGGATATAGTGCACCAACTGAGGATGAGGATAATCCATATAGTTATAATCAGGTTTTTGGAGAATATAACAGAGATATTCTAACTGGTAATCAGAAATATGCATGTAATAAAAATAGCAGAGGCGTTTGGTGCGCCGCTTTAATTATAATGGATGGCTGGGAAATCAAAAAAGATTATCCATGGTAGATTATTCAGGCATAAGAATTGAAATTACTGCGTGATTAATATCAAGATATTTTTCTATTGAATTTCTTAAATCTTCAAGAGTAATTTCATCCAGATCTTTCAGATAATCTTCTACAAGTTTCAAATCATTGCAGACTGTTGTATAGTATCCGATAGTTTCTCCGATTTCGGATACTGTTTCTGCTGCATATGCAAAGCGTGATTTAGTTTTCTTTTTAGCTTTTTGAAGTTCTGCTTCTGTGATAGGATTATCAAGAAGATTTGCCAGTTCTTTTTTTAATAGGTTTAAAGCTTCCTCTTTCTTTTCAGGCTTGAAGTTTGCCTGTATAAAGAAATTATTGCCGTCTTTAAACTGATAATGCTCAGAATTGACCATATTAAATATCTGTTCAGGCTGCTTTTCTATTAAATTTTGATAAAGTCTTGAGCTGCCGCCGTCACCGAAAATAATACTGATTAAATCCAGGGATATTGTTCCTTTTAAATCTGAGGCTTTAGGACCGAGCCAGCCAAACATTGCATAAGCAGTATTTGTATGAGCCGTATTATCAACTATTTTTGTAGTCTGTACCGGTTCATCAATTTGGTTAACTTTTTTAGGCGCATTTTTTCTGCCTTTAAAGTCGAACTCTTTCTCTACTTTTTTAAGCACTTCTTCGTTGTCAAAATCTCCTACTATAATTGTTGTCATGTTTTCAGGTGAATAGAATGTTGTGTAATAATTCATAATCTCATCTCTTGTGACCTGGGAGATAATTTCCGGAGTGCCTATTACATCACGTTTATATGGATGCTGTGTGTACATATTGTAGTTGCAGGCATTATAAACTTTTGTCCAGTTCTGGTCTTTTCTCATCCTGATTTCTTCAATAACAACGTGGCGTTCTCGTTTGTCAGTAACTTTTGTATCATTCAAGTCAAATGGCGCCCCAATTTCTTCATCCGGTAAAACAGGGTCAAGCATCATATCTGCATGGAGTTCTATTGCCAGGAAGAGATCTTTATCTTTTTCGCCTTTCGGCAGAGTAACATAATAAAATGTATAATCTTTCCAGGTTGCAGCATTTACAATAGCCCCTTTGGCTTCTAGTATTTTGTCAAACTCGCCTGCCTTATGTTTGTGTGTTCCTTTAAACATAAGATGTTCCAAAAAGTGTGAGATTCCGTTAATCTTGTCATCTTCATTTATAGAACCTGTTTTAACCCAGGTGCTGACATTCGCCATTGAGCCTTCTTTATGCGCTAATACTATTGTGTGACCGTTTTCCCGTTCGTAAACTTCTACTTCTTTTGTCAAAAACGGATATTTTACCAAACTTTTTTTCATTATTATGTTCCTCTTCTTAAGTTTATTATATACCAAATACAAATATTTCCCAATTCTTAACATTAAGGTGCTGTTTTAGTTTTAAGTTTTTGGATGCTGTATATAATAAATCGTTGTTCAGCTTTGAAAGCCTTAAGAACTGGATAGGAAACTTTTCATAATTTCCTGAATGAATAATCATTCTAATCTGTTCTCCGGTGAACATTGAAATTGTTCTATCAGTTATAATCACAACGTCATTGCTTTTTAAAAATTCTTTTTTTATATAGTTTTCAAAATTTTTATCCGGTGTATTGGTCAAAAGGTATCTTCTGTAATATTTATGAAGATTTTGCTTGTCATTTTTTATGCCGTTGATTTCTTCGGCTGTAAGATAAGTTTTTTGTGCCTCTTCTCTGTTTAAAATGTACAGGCTGAACTTTTCTCCTTGTATTTTGTAATATTTGTCAAGAAGCCCAACTCTGATAGGAAGCACAAAGTCGGCTTGAGGATTTACTGAATTAGCAATAAGAGCTTCTGCAACTTCTCTATAGCCGTCTGGTCTTTTTATGTTTACAGCTCCGTTTATTGTAAATATTCCAAGAATAGAAATTATTACATAACATATTAATAAAGTATTCTGTAGTTTTGTGTTTTTTATAGCGCATATGCCGGCAGAGGCAAGCAGCAAAAGGAGAGGAAGAATCATCAAGGTATATCTTACAAGAACTTTATAGTAGCTAAGGTTTGATGCTGTTATATGAAATGCCAGATACAAAAGCGGAACTGCAATAATATAACGTGATATGTTATCTTTTTTCAAAGAAATACAAATCCCGCCGAGTATTAATAAAACCGGATACATCACAAACAGCCAGAATTTAAAATTAAACATCCCTTTCAGCCAGATATTCTTAAAATCTAATATGTTGTTTTGCACCCCGGCAAGCACAGGCGAAAAATAATTCTGTACAGCCAGCAGTATAAAGGAGTTATCGTAAACTACCGCGTCAAAATTCCCTGAAAAATAATGTTTGATATAGATTGCAAAAATAGCAAGCGGAATATATGCACTTAACAGTATCAGAAGATATTTAAAGTTTTCTTTAAATCTGCTGCCGGCTGCAAAATACGCCATAGTCACACCATAAACCAGCAAAGTAAACAATATTTGCGAGGTGTAGGTGTAAATTAAGAGAATATTAGTAATATAAAAAAGCCAGAAATGTTTCTTATCGGTATTCTTCAAAAATTTCAGCCAGAATATTATAAGCAGATTTATTAAAAAGAAAGTCAGCGAGTAAAATTTTGCTTCTTGTGCATAATAAATAAACGAAGAATTGACCGCATATAAAAGAGCATATATAGTTCCAGTCCGAATATTGAACTTTTCATCTTTTTCCAGAAATTCTCCAAGGGTTTTTCCTGCAAAAAAGGCTGCGCCAATGCTTAAAATATCAAAAAATACAGACATTAATCTTATGACTAAATCAGAATTTCCAAATAGAGTTATCCAAAGGTGATAGATTAAATAATACAACGGAAATAAAAGAAATCTGTGAGCATCAGCTTTCATCATACCCGCAGGAAAACTCTGTGAGGCTATTGAATAAATATTTATTTCATCATACCAGAGCCCGCCTGTCTTATCCAGATTAATTAATCTAATTATGAATGCAAATAATACTATTAAAATAACCGCTTTATACTTTTTTATAAAATTCATTAACAATCCCCTTAATTTTTAACAAAATATTTCTCTTTTATAATATAATAAACATATGGATATGATTAATCGTTTAAAGAATAAGGTTGTGGTTTCAGTTCAGGCAATGCCTTCAGAACCTTTGTATTTGGAAAAATGTATGGTCGCTATGATGAAGTCCGTTGTAAAAGGCGGAGCCGGCGGGTTAAGAGTTGCCGGAGCACGCGATGTCAAAAATGCCAAACATCTTTTTGAGGTTCCTGTTATAGGGCTTACCAAACCTGACGTTATACCTAAAAACTGGCAGGAGATTGTCTATATTACTCCTACATTGAAAGATGTTATTTCTTTAATAGGTGCAGGTGCTGATATTATAGCATTTGACGGAACATCACGTCCAAGAGAAGGGTGCACGCTTGAAGAAATAATTAAATATATAAAATTAAATAAACGCATCTCAATGGCAGATGTATCTACAGTAGAGGAGGGTATTAATTGTGCAAAACTAGGCGCAAATATTCTTTCTACTACCTTGTCAGGCTACACAACCCACTCCGCTCCGGCAACCGATGAACCGGATTTTGAACTGCTCAGGGCTCTTGTCAGCGAAACAGACGTTCCTGTCGTTCTTGAAGGCAGAATATGGGAACCATGGCAGGTTGATAAAGCTTTCAAGCTGGGCGCTCACTGTGTTGTTATCGGGTCCGCAATTACAAGACCGCAGCTTATCACAAAACGTTTTGTTCAGAGGAACAAGTAGGGGTATATAATGAAAATAAAAATAATGTCTAATTATGATAAATTTGCTAATTTCATGAAAATAGTAAAAGAATATTCAGTGATGAACGGCAAAGCTTCAAAACAAATGATGTCTGCAGGGACTTCCGGTATACATCCTGGAAATATAAACTCAAATAAGTTAGACACCTTTGTAAAATGTTCAAAAAAGGTAGAAAAATAAATGAAAAAAGCACTTGCAATAGATGTAGGCGGAACTAAAATTTATAATACTATAGTAAATGAGAAGGGGGAGATTACAGGCGATATAGAAAAACGCCCTACTCCGAAATCTTTTCAGGCTATAAAGAAAGCATTTGAAGAAATAATCTCACGTTATGAAGATGAAGTTGATGTTATCGCATTTTCAACCTGCGGCGCAGTTAACAATGCAAATAACAAAATCCTGGGGTCTACAGGTAATATAGCAGCAGGATACCCTGATATGAATTTTGAGGCTCTGAGCAGAAAGAAAGTTTTTGTAGAAAATGATGCAAATGCAGCGGCCTGGGCTGAGCATATTCTGGGAGCATCCAGAGGGATGCCGTATTCAGTTATGATTACGCTAGGAACAGGCGTTGGCGGCGGGATTATCCTTAATAACAGAATTTATAAAGGTAAAAGCGGCGCAGCAGGCGAGATGCACTTTAAAATGCGTACTGATAAACACAGAAAATGCACCTGCGGAAGCTGGGATTGTTTTGAAAGTTATGCTGCCGGAACAGGCTTGAAACGTACAGCAGAAGAAATTTCTAAAAATCCTGATATTACTACATATGACGTTATAGGCGGTTGGAAAAATAATGACGCCATGATGACCGAGATTTTTAACCGCTGGCAGGATGATATTCTTGACGGACTTGTCGGGCTTGCGAATATATTTGATCCGGATGTATTTGTCTTGTCAGGTTCTATGGCAGAATTTACAGATACAGATTATCTTACAGAGAATGTTAATAAGCAGATTATTACCTCTCCGACAAAAGTGGTCAAGGCGCAGACAGGAAATTATGCAGGCATGATAGGAGCAGCTTTGCTGGCACTTGGTGTAGGTCTGGATGGAGGCTGCTAATGGGAAAGGCAAAGAAAAGAAGCTTGCATCTCGGGATTAATGACAGAATTACAAATCTTTCAAGGGAAGAGGCTGTAAGAACTGTTGTTGATATGCTCAAAACCGGTGACAGTGAAATTTTTGGATTGATAACACTTTTCGGGCTTACCGCAGAGGAGCTTCTGGAAGCCGGTGCATCTTACGAGGCTGTAATAGGAATTAAAGGGATATTAAAGTCATGAAAAATGTTGTTTTCTGGTTAAATTGTTCAAGAGCATTTTCTCTGCCTATTACTGTTATGTCCTGGCTTGTAGTATTTTTATATGCAATGCAGTCAGGCGGAAATGTTCTTAACGGAGTATTGGCATTAATCGGGGTTGCTCTGGCGCATCTTGCAGGAAATCTTACTGATGATTACATTGATTACGGTATACTTTCAAAAGATGAAAAGATGATGAACAGCGCTGTTAAGACTAAATGCTGTTTTATTCGTGATGGAAGTGTTAGTTTAAAAGATATATTAAAGGTTATTATTTTATATAGTGCGGCAGCTCTTTTGATCGGGGTATTTCTGTTCATAAGAAGCGGTGAGGGGGTGATATGGCTTACAATAGCCGGCGGCATTCTTACGCTTACATATGCCCGTTTTTCAATGATTGGAATGAGTGAGGTCATTATCGGGCTTCTGTTCGGACCTTTAATGTTTGAGGGTATTTATTATGTAATGAAAAAAACTTTCTCTTTTGATGTTTTAATTCTATCTATTGCAGTTGTTATGTTTACGTTGGCATTTCTTTATGTTCATACCCTTCTTGATTTTGACAGTGACCAAACTTCGCATAAAAGAACACTTTGCTGCCGTATAGGCGATAAAAACAAAGCTTTATTTGTTCTTGCTGTTTTTTATACTATCGGGTATTTAGCAGCCGGATACTTCGGTGTTCTAACCGGCAGCTATGCTGTATTAATTTCATTTTTGACAATACCAATGGCTGTCAATGTTTTTAAACTTATAAAAAGATATAACGGCGATAAAACTTTTGAGCCGGTAATAAACTGGTACAATCAGCCGCTTGATAACTGGGATGCAGTTAAAGCAGAAGGAACAGAAACCTTTTATTTTGTTCTGTTCCAGGCAAGAAATCTTATGATGTGGTTTTGTGTTCTTTTTTGTTTTGGTATTTTATTGAAATTTTGAATGTATTACCACCAGCCTTTTGGTTTTGTCTTTAACATATTCTCAAATACTCTGTTTGATTGAGTTTTATTTAACTTTTCAAAATTGTAATCATCTTTGAATGTGAAGCCGTCTTGTGCAAATTTCATTGAACATTCATATTCTGTCCAAACTGCAGTGCTGTCGTAGCATTTTGGAGGAGTGCTCCAGTAACAAATAGGAGTTCCGCAGGTTACATTTGATTTTATTTTCAGATTCTTTAAATTCATTATTGAATACATAAAAACTGTCCGTCCGTATACTTCCCGTTTTTCATTAGTTATCAGATAGAAGTGGAACTTTGGGTTTGTTGGAATTGAATAGCCGGAATTTGGCATAAATAGTCCGTAAGTTCCGTCTTTTAATCTGAAATATACTCCGTTTTTATACATTCCGGGATTTTTTGGAAAACATTTATAACCATCAAAACAAGGTTTTACCGCAAATTGAATATAAGGTTCCATTTTTTTGAAATATTCCTGGTATATATTATCCATATTGTCATTTTCATCTGCCCATGTTTCAATTGGCCCATGTTCTGCTTCAGCCATTTTTAAGGCATTAGCAAGTGTGCTGTAATCTTTTTTTAACCGGACTTCAGTTGCTTTTTTCTCATAATTTGTTACTACTTGAGGCAGTGTTAATGCTGCAACAACTCCAATAATCCCAAGAGTAATTAAAACTTCCGCTAAGGTAAACGCAGAATGACGGGATAATCCCAAAGCGTGAAAAAGCCCGCCGGCTCTATCTAAGCCCCCCCCCCCTTCTGAGTTTTGAAACTATAATTGCGTTTTGCATTTATATCCTCCTTTTTCTTCTGTTTTTATTATAAATTATGTTTAGTGTTTTTTCAATATAAACTACTTCATTTTTGGTATTTAATTTTACATTTTAGTGTGTTAAGATTTCTATATAAGTAGAAGAGATATAAGAGGAGTTTAGAATGCAGACCAGTACTAATCAATCAATTAAACCCGTAACAGCTGAAATTAATGAGCTGGGAAACCTTTCAATAGGCGGATGTGATTTGGTGGAACTGGCAAAGAAATATGAAACTCCGCTTTATGTTCTGGATGAAACAACGTTAATAAGTATTTGCAAAGATTATAAAGAAGCTTTTTCTGCTTATAAAAATGTTAATATGATGTATGCTTCAAAAGCTCTATGTACTTTGGCGACCTCTGCTATTCTTGCAGATGAAGGCTTTGGTTTTGATGTTGTTTCTGCAGGTGAAATGTATACTGTTTATAAAGCCGGTGCTGATATGAAAAAAGTACTTTTTAACGGCAATAATAAATCTATAAGTGAACTTACTCTTGCGTTAGAACTTGGTGTCGGAAGAATTTCTGTTGATAATTTTCTTGAACTGTCTTTACTTAATGTATTGGCAAAGAGTATGAATAAAACAGCTGAAATCCTACTGAGAATTACTCCGGGAATTGAATGCCATACTCATGAATATATTCAAACAGGTCATCTTGATTCAAAATTCGGATTTGACCTAACACAGATTGATGAGGCTGTAAACCTTATACTTGATGAGTATTCTAATCTTACACTCCGCGGGCTTCACGCTCATATCGGTTCTCAAATATTTGAAACCAAAGTTTATCATGATGAAATCGAAATCCTTGTAAAAGAACTGGCAAGACTTGATGAGAAATTCGGGCTTAAGCTTGATGAAATAAATATAGGCGGCGGTCTTGGTGTAAAATATACAGAAAGTGACTGTCCTCCTTCTACATATGAAATTGCATGTGTTATTATTAAAAGTCTTAATTCCAGTGTTCAAAAATACGGAATTGGTTACCCTACGCTGTTTATAGAACCCGGCAGAAGCATAATTTCCACAGCAGGAGTTACATTGTATACAATTGGCAGCTCAAAACAGGTTCCTAACGGAAAAAAATACTTTGCCGTAGACGGCGGTATGGCTGATAATGCAAGACCAAGTATGTATAAAGCTGAATATACTGCTTCTGTTGCCAACAAGCCTGATGCTGAAACTTCACAAAGCGTTACAATCGCAGGTCGTTTTTGTGAAAGCGGAGATATTTTAATCCATAATATAGAACTCCCTGAACTTGAAGAAGGCGATATACTCTGCGTTTATAATACAGGTGCTTACAACTACTCTATGGCATCAAATTATAACAGAGTGCAAAAACCGGCTATGGTACTTGTAAATAATTCACAATCTGATATTATTATAGAAAGAGAGACTCTGGACGATTTGATTTCACATGACAGAATTCCCGATAGGTTAAAAAAGTAAAATGCTGAACGATATTTTATCATACCTGCAATTTCAAATAGGTGCGATGGATTTGTCTTTTAACTGGACAAATTTCCTCGAAGTGCTGATTATTGCAGTTATACTTTACGCATTTTATAAAAAATTTATCAAGAATACCCAGTCTGAAAAATTTGTTAAAGGTATTTTTATTCTTATTTTTGTCTGGGTGTTTTCAGAAATTTTGATAAGATTGGACTTAAAAATCCTTGGAATGTTCTTGAAATCCATTGTAACTCTGGTTTCACTGAGTTTGATTGTAATTTTCCAGCCTGAATTAAGAAGGTTTTTAGGGTTCTTAGGGCAGGTTGACTTTATATCTAAAGCCTTTTCCGGCAATTCCAAAAAGTCAGGTGATGAAGAAATTGATGTCATTAAAGAACTTATTGAAGCCGTAAAGTTTCTTTCCAAAACACATACTGGTGCGTTAATTGTGTTTCAGCCTGATTTGAGCAATACATATTATGATGTAGGAACAAAGCTTAATGCAGATTTGTCTACAGAACTTCTGTTGACAATCTTCCACCCGAATACTCCTCTTCATGACGGCGCAGTTGTTATTAACGGCTCTAGAATTATTTCAGCAGGAGTTCTTCTCCCTTTGACTGAAGATCCCAAACTCAGCTGGAAATACGGTACACGCCACAGAGCTGCTATTGGAATGTCTGAAGCAAGTGAGTCTGCATGTCTTGTTGTTTCAGAGGAAACAGGTGATGTTTCAATTGCTATGGATGGAACTTTGAAAAAATATGAGGATTTAGTTACACTTAAATCGGATTTGGAACACATTCTGGGTTATCACGAAAAGAATGAAGATAACAAAAAAACGATTTTTAAAATTAATAATCTGATTACCATACGTAAAAATGTAAGTAAAAAAGAGAAATAAAAGAGGAATTTATGCTGGTTAAAGAATTTGCCAAAAAGGTTTTTTTTATAATTAAAAAAGGATTTTTCCTAACCTTGGGTGCGTTTACTGCCGGCTTTGCAATTGATACATTTTTAGCTCCAAATAATATAATTGATGGCGGGATTGTCGGTGTATCAATGATTTTAAGTTATTTATTAAAATATAACTTGGGGCTTCTGCTTATTATCTTGAATATACCTTTTATTTGTCTGGCTTTTACTAAAATGGGGAAATATTTTGTTATCCAGACATTCTATGCAATTTTAATGTTTGCAATCGCAACTAATATTTTTCACTCAATAACGATTACAAATGATTTGCTTCTGGCAACTGTTTTTGGCGGAATTATTCTCGGTACAGGGGTTGGTATAGTGCTTAAAAATGAAGGTTCGCTTGATGGTACTGAAATCATGTCACTGGTTATATCTAAAAAATTCGGGTTGTCTGTAGGTGAAATTATTATGGGCATAAATATTTTTATTTATGCCGCATCAGGACTTGTTTTTGGCTGGGAAAAGGCTATGTATTCGATTCTCACCTATTTTCTTGCCTCCAGGGTCATTGATGTTGTTCTGGAAGGTGTCAGCAACTCGAAATCCGTACGGATAATAAGCGATAAGTGGGAAGAAATTGGAAATGTCCTGATTAAAGATCTGGAGATTGGGGTTACTTATCTGCATGGAACAGGAGGTTACTCCGGTGACGCAAAAACAATTATTTATTGTGTTGTTTCCCGTATTGAAATGAGCAAAATGAAAGAGGCTATAAAAGCAATTGATCCAAGAGCATTTATTTCTGTAGTTGACGTACATGAAGCTTACGGAATACGCATGGGCAAAAGAATTGATAAAATTTAACATATAGACAATTTTTGCAAAGTATATTATACTTATATTATTAAATAGTTTAAGTAAGGAAAAGAATATGGCTAAGAATATAGATACAGTTCCAATAGAAGTAAGCATTTTGACAGTTGACCATGATATTAAAGGTGTTGTCCATGTTTCAAAATACACTAATACTAACCGTGAGTTAACTGATCTTTTAAATGATAAAGAAAGACGTTTTTTGGCTGTAACTAATGCCGAAATTTATCCGCGTAATGCAAACCAGTCACCAAGAAAATATAATTTTCTGGAAATTCATATGGACTATGTTTTGATGGTTCATCCTTCAGCACAGGCTGTATTCCAGGATTCCGGCAAAACACAGGAAGATATTGCCCGCTTTAGAGATTTAAGACTTAAGTTAAATCAGACAAAGCCTTTTTAAGTTTTTATTGTAATTAATTAAAAAAAGAGTATCTGTTAATGATACTCTTTTTTGTTATATAGAATTTTAACTAAATTTTTAGACCCGGTTTTCTTGGATATATGTTGCCGAAACTGCTTTGAGATGGTTGCGGCGCCTGAGGTCCGGGTTTACAAACTTCTGCGGCAGGCTTTTGTGTAGAGTATGTGTTTTCTGTTTCTTTGTTAACCTCAACCGGCTTATCGTTTCTGCACATCCAGGCTTTAGTCTTGTCAGCCAGAGGTGTAGCAATGAACGGAACGATTACACGTTTGCCTATTGTAGTTGCTGCAATCAGTGATGTTAAGTTTGCAAACGCATCAAATGTTGTTTCTTTGATGTTATCCATCCCTTTCTGGAACTCTTCTTGTGATAAGTTACTAAGTTTTCCCTGTTTTTTTATTACTGATTGGTACCCTTTTCTTGCTGCACGATTAAAGTGTTTCCCAAACATTTTGTCAAACATCTTGCTTTGAACAATTTTGTTTGATACTGTCTTGAACATTAAAATCTGCATTGCAATCATCAAACCACCATTTGCAAGGTCCAATGCTGCAACGAATTTACGTTTGTCATCAGGAATCTTTTCGTTATGCAAGCTCTGGTTTACATAGAAATAGCATCCCAGACCATCTTTGATTACAATAGATGCAATACCAAGACCACTTATGAAATTCCTTTTGTTTGCTCTGAATTTTTTACATACGTATTCCATCGGCTTAACTTCAGAAAGCCATTTAAGAGGTTTTTTTATAAGTACATCAAGTGCTTTATCTGCGTATTTTCCAACTGTACTCATTAGTTCACCTCAACTTTCTTTGGTGCTTTTGCAACCAGGGCTGAAGATTCATTATCATGTTTTTTATTTGAGAGGTTAGGGAATACTGCATCCATAAAGATTGGATATACCCAGTTGAGTAATGCACAGGTGAACGGCAGAACTGCACAGGAAACAATTAGACCTGCTATTTGTTTATATCCTTTTAAGTTATTTGTAACATTTTTCTTAAACTTTTCAATTACTTCTGCAGAAAAGTCTTTTTTCAGGAGTTTATTTTTGGATTGTGCAAATTTTTCTTCAAATCTTTGTTCTATTTGTGCTACAGTCGCATTGCGGTCAGTAATGGATTTCTTAATATCATCAAAAAAGTCAGCTGCTTCTTGTACAGCTTCAAACTGTTTCCTGATGCTGTTTTCTACAGCTTCAATTACCTCGCCGGCTGTTTTTGTGTTGCCGTATTTTTCTACATGACCAAGCATCTTTGTAACTTTGCCCTTCATTCCGTTTATTATTGCTGAATCTGTAGCTTTATTATGGAGTTTTATTGCTGGAGCTCTTCCGGCAACTTCTTTAACCATTTGGATTAATTCCGGATTTGCTTTGTTTGAACGAAGTGATTTTATCTTTTTCTTCAAATATGCTTTTAATGATTGCAGGGATGAATTTCTTTGGAATTCATCATTGATTTCTTCAAGAACCTTTTTAGCTTCAGCATTATGTGTTCTTAAATATTCTGATCTCGCCATACGTTTTTGTCTTGTGATTTTAAGCTCCTTCTTTTTCTCAGAAAGTTCTTTAAGCATATCTTCAACAGTTTCTCTTAAAAGGTTTGTATATTCATTCTTACTCATTGGAACAGTTTCGCCTTTATAGTTTTTCAACATAATGACGTTTTTATTTTTCATTGAAGTTAAAATTGCTTCAACTTGTTCTTTTTTCTTGAGTGCAATCTTTTCTTTTAACTGTTCTTTAGTGGCATGCGGAGATTCTCTTTTGACAAGTTTTTTTATGTAATTTTCATCCCTTAGTGCGCTTTTGTTATATTTTTCACCCAGATAACCCGAGTTAGACATATTGTTGATTAGCGTATTAAAAGGGGCTGTAATTCCTGCCTGTGTAACAACTGCAAGGACTGCAGATATTGGCTGGCGCCATGCTGAGTATGTTCTGGTATCTTCATCTGTTTTAGATAACGGATTCCATTTTATAAAAATAGGTGCAACTAAACCTGTACCCAGGGAGTTGAATATAATATTCTGAACCTCACCCATGTTTTTAGCCAGCTTGTTCATTATTTTTAGAGAACTAGGCATGAGGTTTTTGAGCTCTCTTTCTAATTCCTGAGGGTTGACGGTTCCGCTAAAGGATGGCTGAGATGCTTGCCGTCTTTGGGGCTGCACCCCGCCTCCGGTGGTTTGATAATTAACCTTTTCTACTACCTTCATCATACTATTTTTACTAAACCCTTCTATATATATATACTCCTGAACATAATAAAAATTGCTACTAAAACCTTATTTTTTAAGTTTTGTAAACTTAACTGCCGACCAGTCTCCTTTGCTCTCATAGCGTACCACAGCAAGTGTTTCATAAAAATCTCTTGCGACCTGTTCTTTAATATGTGAAAATACTAAAAATAAAAGCGGAGTTTTGTTGTACATGCTGTCATCTGATGCAATTTTTGAAACTTGTTCCGGGCTATAAAAAGCAACACTGTTTAGGGTAATTAATATAACACTCTGTCCCTGCTTTAGTTTGCTTATTATTTCCCTGTTGATTTTTTCTTTTAAATAGCCGTTTACGGAAGCTTGAAAAGTTGGTCTGTAAACTTCCTTTCCTTCATTAACAGCTTTTTCGTAAGTCATGTTTTGTGAAAGATATTCCGGAAAATTTCCCTTATCAATTGTTATTACATTCAATCCTGTAAAATCAATATATTTTTCAAATCTGTCCTTTTGATAATATTCAATTAAAACTATATCGCCTTCTTTGGGTTCTGCACGTTTTATTAAGTCTGCTGCAATTTTGTGCCCCTGTGC
>HF989728.1:0-5468 GCA_000431315.1 Brachyspira sp. CAG:484 | reverse complement strand
CTGTGCTCTTCTTATTTTCGGTGCTGATACCGGGCTTAAAGTAAGATAAATCACATGGATTAAGCAGTATAAAATAATAAGGGTATTTCTAAGGACTTTATTTGAAACAGAAGCGGCACCGTATGCAGCAAGGAGTAATAATACAGGATATATCTCAATGGAATATTTTGTAATAAATACTAATTTACCGGCTAGTGATGCTATTGTCATAACAATAATTACCCCGGCTGCTGCACATAATAGCATGGCATTGTCTTTGTCTTTTTTTACAGCATAGGCAATCCAGAAGATTGCGATTAACGCCGGCAGCAGTGCAAAGATTACAAACCCTGCATGGAAATTATAAAAGAAGTTTGCCGGAGCATTTACAAGGTTTGTTAATACCGGAGAAAAATAGTCTGTAAGCAAAAATCCCCAGTTTGAGAAGCTGAAGCTTGCCCACCACTGTGAAAAAGAATTTGTTGTAAATATTTTTATTATTAATGGAGATGCTGCAAGCACTATTACTGCAGCAATGCTCCAAAGCTTTATTATAACGTTTTTATAATTTTTAAATAATCTGAAGCTAATATATAACAGATTAAAGAATACATAAACAAACCCTATTGTATGTGTAAAAATAACAAGAAGGTTTGCAAGTGTAAGGAATATTATATTTTTAATGTTTGTATTCTTAACAAGCCTTACTGTAAACCAGAGTGAAAGGGCTGCAAATAAGAATAACAATGAATAAAATCTTACTTCCTGCGAATAGTAAATCAAAAAAGAACTTATTGCTGTAAATAAAGCTGCAATAAGTCCTGTTTTTTTATCTTTTTCTAATCCTGTAAAATACATTATAATAATTGATAATGTTCCGCTAAGGACAGACGTTAGTTTTAATACAATATCACTTTGCCCGAATATCGACATAAAGAATTTGAGATATAGATAATAAAGCGGCATGTGGCATTGTGACTTTATTCCGCTCCAAAACCCGTCAAACAAGGGTTTTGCTGCAATCATCCACGAGATATACTCGTCATTCCAAAGTCCGTCCGGTTTGTTAATATATAAAACTCTTAAAATTAATCCGAGAAGTGTTATTATAAATATCCCCAATGTATGTTTCTCCATTTGTATTTCTTACATTTTAATTATATAATAAAAAAAATAAGAGGAAAGGTTATGAAGTTAGTTATACAAATACCATGCCTGAATGAGGAAAATTCGCTTCCGGTTACCTTGGAAGCTTTGCCAAAACATATTGATGGAATTGATGAAATAGAAGTTCTGGTAATAGATGACGGCTCGACTGATAATACAGTTGATGTGGCAAAACGCGCCGGTGCTGATGCTGTTATTTCGCTGGGCTCAAATAAAGGTCTTGCAAAAGCCTTTGTTGCCGGTATAAATAAAGCTCTTAGCATGGGTGCGGATATTATTGTTAATACTGATGCTGATAACCAGTATAAGGCTGAATATATTGAAAAGCTAATAAAGCCTATTCTTGAAAATAAGGCGGATATTGTTATAGGAGCACGCCCTGTCGATTCTATTGAACATTTCTCTCCGTTGAAAAAGTTTTTGCAGAAATTAGGTTCTGCGGTTATGAGATTTGTAAGTTCCTCTACTGTAAAAGATGCACCGAGCGGGTTTCGCGCATTTTCAAAAAATGCAGCTTTGCAGATGAACGTTTTTGATAAATATACCTATACTCTTGAAACTATAATGCAGGCAAGAGCAAAGGGGCTTGTTATAGACTGCGTTGATATTGATGTTAATCCTGAGCTTAGAAAATCAAGGCTTTTCAATAATATGTTCCAGTATATAAGAAGGTCCATATTTACAATGCTTCGTATGTTTATAATCTATAGACCTTTCAGGTTTTTTATTGTATTGGGGCTTTTATTCTTCTTATCCGGTTTGATTTTGGGGGTAAGGTACCTTTATTATTACTCTATAGGCGATGGTATAGGCCACATCCAGTCTTTAATCCTTACTGCGATTCTTTTGATTTTCGGGGTTCAGGTTTCTTTAATTGCTGTACTTTCAGAACTGCTTTCAATTAATCGAAAATTGCTGGAAGATATACAGTTTCGTGTTAAAATAGAAAGCTTGAAAAAAAAATCAGAAGGTATAAAATAGGAGTAACGTTAAATTAATAAAATTTATAAGGTGATATATGAATAAAATAATTACAATGTCGAAAGTTCGTGACTTTTTTATGTCGTCACAGGCTTATAAAACTGCTGGTTTTATATTGTTTACTTTTTTGCTGACTGCTATTATTGCATCGCAAAACTTCTTTTTTCAAAGTATTGTAGAAAACGGTATTAGCAAAAAAGATATTATTGCGCAAAAAACTATTACAGTTGTTGATGTTAAGCGTACAGAGCAGCATAAAAAAGAGGTTGCGCAGAAAGTTGAACCTATTTTAACTTCTGCCGAAGATGATTTTATTCGTACAAATCTTGAAACTTTGGAAAATTCTATTCTTCAGATAAGAAAAAAAGATGTTGAAGATAGTGTTAAAAAAGAAGAACTGTCGCTGCTTTTTGATCTTTCTGATGCTTCAAAAAAAGATTTTGTTATAAGTTTTTTGTTAAAATCTGATGATGCAACTGTCAGAGAAGCTTTTGACAAGGCAAATCTTACTCTTACCAATATATTAAGAGCCGGTATAACAGAGAAAGACTTTGAGCGTAACAATATAGATAATATTATTACAAATAATTTGATTTCTAATGTTTCAAGACGCCAAATATCTGTTATTAATGCTCTTTTAAGCCAGATTATTGTGCCTAACCTGGTGGAGGATGAATTTGCAACCGAAATTGCCCGTAAAAAAGCCGAAGCTACCGTAAAACCTTATGAAATTACATTCCAGAAAGGCGACAAAATCCTTTTTGAAGGTGAGCCGGTAACCAGATTAAAACGTGATGCTTTAAGGCAGGCAGGGTATAATGTTTATGAACTGAACTGGCAGGGCTTAATTGCTATATATATTCTGGTTGTACTTGCTTCTGTCATTTTTATGACATATATGAAGTATTTTGAGAAACAATTCCTTGAAACCCGTTATATGATGCTTGCTGCGGTCTTATCAATTATGCTTGCATCAATTGCAGTAGTAATGCCTACCGGGTTTTCTCCATATGTACTTCCTATTCCTGCCTATGTGCTGCTGCTTGCAATTTTTACAAATCCGAGAGTTGCTTTTGTTGCTATGACTGTTCTGTTAACAGTGCTTACAGTTGGGGTTCAGTATCCGGCGCAGTATATTGTGACTTTTACATTGTTAAACCTTGTTGCAGCTGTAACTATTTCTCAAATCAGGTATTCCAGACGCTTTGATTTAATCAAAGCCGGGTTTATAATTTCAGGTGCAGGGCTTTTAATTGTTCTTGCTATTTATGTTCTTGAAAAATGTTTGATTGATGTTAATAATGTTTTAATTCTTAAAAACAGTGCGTTCATTCTGCTGAACGGTATTGTCAGCTCTATGATTGCTCTTGGAACACTCCCGCTGTTTGAAAGTTCTTTTAAAATAATTACACCTTACGGGCTTGCGGAACTGGCAGATCATAATCAGCCATTATTAAAACGTTTGCAGTTTGAAGCTCCGGGAACTTACCATCACAGTCTTATGGTTTCAAACTTATGCGAGGCGGCTGCCGAAGCTATAGGGGCTAATCCTATTCTTGCAAGGGTCGGCGCTTTTTACCATGACATTGGAAAGCTAAAACGCCCGCTCTTCTTTGTTGAGAATCAGTCATACTTCGGGATTGAAAATCCACATAAAAAATTAAATCCAAGATTAAGTAAAATGGTTATCACTGCGCACCCGAAAGACGGTGTTGAACTGGCTAAAGAATACGGGCTTCCGGCTGTAATTAATAATTTTATTTTACAACACCATGGAGAAGGGCTTGCAAGCTATTTTTACAATCAGGCTGTGCAGGAAGAAGGCATTGAAAATGTTAAGGAAGAGCAATTCCGCTATACCGGTCCTAAGCCTAATATGAAGGAAACTGCTATTTTGATGATTGCAGACGCGGTTGAGTCTGCTGTACGTTCACTAAAAAATCCTACATCAGAAGAAATCGAACAAATTATTAATAAAATAATTGTCGAAAGACTTAATGACGGACAGCTTGCGGATAGTCCGCTCACCCTTCATGATATTAAAGTAATTGCAGCTACTTTCAGCAGAATTCTAAGAGGTATGCAGCATAACAGAATTAAATACCAGGAAAATATTGTAGCCGAGCTGAATAAAAATAAAATAAATATGCCAGCCAAGCTCTTAGATGAGGATTTGGAAAAAAAGATTAAACAGCTGGAAGATAATCATGAGGATAAGCATGACGCCTAAATCTTTAAAGCTGAATATTTTCAGCGAAAATATATTTGAGAATACGGAAGTTAATGAAAAGAAGTTTATACAGACAGCTAAAAAAATTTTTAAATTTTATATGGACTGTCCGGAAATTGCTGATAACTGTTGTTTGACAGGATTGGATTATAATGCGGTATCGTTTGACTTCCTATATTGCGGCAGCCAAAAAACTCATGAAATTAATCGTGAATACAGAGAAAAAGACTATCCGGCAGATATAATTACTTTTGCGATTTTTGCAGATACATCACCTGAAGAGCGGTTTGTTTTTGACGGTGAGGTAAATCTTGGCGAGGTTATCATTGCTCTCGATAAAGTTCAGGAAGAAGCTGTAAAAAAGGATGTGACTTTTGATTATGAACTTTCTTTTCTTATAAGTCATGGCATTCTGCACCTTCTGGGATTTGACCACCAAACTGAAGCAGATTATAATTTTGTTATAGGGATGCAGAATAAGGCTTTGGAGAGTATCGGAGTATGAGTAAATTTAAATCGCAGGGGTTTGGGAACACTTTTAAAAACGCTAGAAAAGGTATGCGTCTTGTTCTAAAAAGTGAGCGTAATATAAGAGTTCATTTTGTTATGGCAGCATTTGTCCTTATGATGGGTTTTCTTTTGGATTTTAGTATAACAAAACTTTGTATCCTTCTAATTGCTATTGGAATGGTCGTTTCTGCTGAAATGCTCAATTCTGCATTGGAATATTCTCTGGATGCGGTCTTTCATAACAGATACTCAAAACTTGTAGGGATGGCAAAAGATATTTCAGCAGGGGCTGTAATGTTTGTAACCATTATCGCGGTTGTTATCGGGCTTTTGATTTTTGTTCCGCCTCTGTTTAGTCTGTTATTCAGGTAAGCTTGAAAATATAAAGAAAATCCACTATAATAAAAATACAATAGCGGAGCCAGAGGCACGACAAAACTCGGGTTAACTAAAATTCTATCGGTGGCATAATGAGCAAGAGCATGTCAGAGAAAAGTTTTTTAGTTATTTAAAATAAAAAGCAACAAGCAATGCCAAAGAAAAACAAAAAATAACTAATTAAAAAAGGGAAAAATATTTGTTTTCGAAACGATAGCGTGAA
>HF989727.1 GCA_000431315.1 Brachyspira sp. CAG:484 | reverse complement strand
CATGTTTTCCTCTGCTTTTTTATTATAAACTATTTTGTTACTGATTTCAATAATATTTCTTTTTATACAAAAAAATACCCGATGTAATAACATCGGGTATTTTTAATATATCTTTTAGAATTAAGCTTCTGCCGGAGCTTCTTCTGCAGGAGCATTTGCTGCTGCCTCAGCAGCTGCCTTAGCTTCTTCTTCGGCTTTAGCTTTTGCTTCAGCCTCAGCTGCAGCTTTTGCCTGTGCTTTTTTAGAAAGTTTAACGGTTTCTTTCTTTTTATAATCAAGTGTACCGTCTTCTTTACAGTTTTTCATTAAGTAAGCAACTGTTTCTGTAGGTTGAGCACCTTTCTTAACCCAATCCTGCGCAGATGCTAAATCAAGTTTCATCATTTTAGTTTTTGGATTATAGTAACCTAATTCTTGAATAGGTTTACCTTCTCTTTTTGTTGTTGAATTGATTACAACAATTCTGTATGAAGGGTTCTTTTTTGCACCCATTCTTTTTAATCTGATTTTTAACATTTGTTTTTCCTTCTTTATTTCTTATTAATCACTTTCGGTCTATCAGGCAACGCAGCCGCCGCTTTGTCTTTTAGTCCTTGAACAAGGCTAAAGAGGAATTGCCCGTTCCGATTTTATCAAAACACAAAGATATTCCTTTAGCAAGTAGGGGTTAATAAATCTACATAATATTATTTCCTGCCCGGCGACAGTTACAGGTATTGATGTAAAATATTTGATTATTTCCGGTATTATCATTATAATTTTTATTATGAATGAGATAGACACATCAAATATTACAGAACTTCGGGATAAAGTTAGAGAAAAATTAGATTCTACCCAGCTTTTTAAGTTTAAAGGTACTGTATCAAAACTTTTAGGGTTGACGGTTGAGGTTAAGCTTCCAGGATTAAAAATCGGTGATTTATGCTATATTGAAACATCTGACGGGAGAAAAAAACCCGCTGAAGTTCAGGCTTTTAAAGGTGATGTTGCTCAGCTTCTGCTTCTATATGACGGAGAGGGAATAGGTCAGGGCAGTCTTGTGACAAGTACGGGACAGCCAATCATAATTCCTGTAGGAGATTTCCTGCTTGGAAGACTTATTAACCCTATGGGAGAACCTATTGACGGCAAGCCGCTTGATACGACCGGAGCTTCGTGGCGTTCTATCGAAGGTCCGCCTCCGGGACCGTTTGAAAGACCTATTATTACTGAAATGTTCTCTACCGGCGTTCGTGCAATTGACAGCTGTATGACCATGGGCTGCGGTCAGCGTTTAGGTCTTTTTGCAGGCTCAGGGGTTGGTAAAAGTACGCTTCTCGGTATGATTGCTCGAAATTCCGATGCCGACGTTAACGTTGTTGCTCTTATCGGAGAACGTGGTCGTGAGGTTAAGGAGTTTGTTGAGGATGCTCTCGGTGAACAAGGTATGGCTAAATCTGTACTGGTTTGTTCTACAGGGGACCAGCCGCCTTTGATTCGTCAGAAGGCACTGCTTGCGGCTACGGCTGTATGTGAATATTTCAGGGATCAGGGCAAAAAAGTTTTCTTAATGACAGATACAGTTACCCGTTGTGCTATGGCCGGGCGTGAAGTGGGATTATCCCTTGGGGAACCTCCTACAATGAAAGGTTATCCGCCGTCAATATTTTCATGGCTGCAAAAAGTTCTTGAACGTGCCGGCAACAGCCCAAAAGGCTCTATCACTGCTTTATATACTGTACTTATGGAAGGTGATGATATTTCCGATCCTATTGTTGATATTGTACGTGGTATTGTTGACGGTCACATTTTCCTTTCAAGAAAAGTTGCCGAAATGAATCATTATCCGGCTATTGATGTTTTAGGAAGCATTTCAAGGCTTATGTCTGCTATTGCTACTCCGGAACACAAATCTGCTGCCGGTAAAATGAGGCAGTTACTAGCTTTATATAGAGAAAATAAAGACCTGATTGATGTTGGTATGTATCAACCTGGGTCAAACCCTAAACTTGATATTGCCATAGAAATGAACCCGAAAATTAACGCATTTTTACAACAGCGTACAACAGATATTGTAAGTATGGATACCACAATAAATACTCTTGTTGATATGATGAAGGATGTTGAAATTTAAGAGTCCGGACATAGGATTTTATCAAGAGTTACACTTTTAAAAACCGAAATTCTTTTTCGTTGAGAGTCCAGCATTGTCTGAGGTAAGTTATCGGCCATTGTCCATTTATTAAAAACAGTTATACAGTCAGTATAATAAGTTATTTTGTCGTAATCCCCTGATTTTAAGGATTCAGTAAGTTTCTCATTAAAATAAGCCAGACCTTTTTGACGGTATTGCGAAATTTGCAGAGGATTAAATCTTATATGCGGCGCATTACAATGACGGCTTGAAATAAACATAAAATGTGCCATTTGTATTTTCATAGCCTCAGATTTTATAATATCTTTTGATAATTTTTTACCGGATAAAATATTTGAATGCGCAAGCTCTGATTTCGCAATTTCATCTACAATTTCAGGATATAAAGAGTTGTTAGCACGCATCTTCAAATTTTCAGCCATCATTTTATGATAAGAAGATTTAATATGTAAATATTCATTAAAAATTTTACGGGAGATTTTTGCTGGTGCACCGGTGAGATAATCGTAGAGTGCTGAAAATTCAAACGAACGCAGATTGCTATCTAAAAATGAAGTATCGGATGTATGCACACCTGAACCGTAATCTTTATCGATTATAACCTTTTTAATACTTTCATCTAATTTCTCTCCTTTTAAATGTTCAAAATCTAAAATACCGGCTTTATCTTTTGTAAAGTGGATATTACCTGAATTCAAATCATACACCATTAATCTTCCGTATTTATCAGAACCCTTATCAAGCTCTGTTATTATAGAAACCAGAGAAGTCAAATTTTTGATATTTAAGGGATTAGTATGCGGGTCTGCTTTACGCCCTTTTACAAACGAAGATATTAAGTATGAGTCTCCGTTATTCAGTTTAAATGCAGCAATTCCACGTTGAGTATTTGCAAGATTGAGATTCCCGCCGCGTTCCTTCGTAAATTCATACAAAATATCAAGTTTTTCTGCTTCTGTCATAATATTATTATGGCAAAGTGCATCTGCCTTACTCTTTTTAACAACCAAATCCCGACCATAACAGTATGCTTGTCCGTTTACACCTTCGCCAAAGCTTTCCGAATGTTTTAATACTGCATTACAGATATTATTTATTTCAGATACGGAAACATCTTTTTGTATAGGATAAATTTTGGCTTTAGAAATTTTATAAGGAGGTATGATGCCCTGAAATGAAATTTGCATAACATTCTATATAAACATCATAAAAATTTTTTTTGCTATTATAATTTATATCTTATAACAGAATTTGTACCCTGTGACGAAATAAACAGCAGGTTTCCTGTTATATGCAGACAATAAGGTTTTTTGACATTTCCTACCAGAACTGATACAGCCCCTTTATTAGAAATTTTCAGGACATTATCTCCATTATAATTTGCAACATAAATATTTCCGGCGTCATCACATTCCAAACCTATCGGACCATTAATTCTTGCATCTTTAACAAACAACTTTTTAGTTCCGTCAGGTGAAATTTTTACAATTGAATTATCTGAAAAACCTGCGATATAAAGGTTACCGTCATTATCAGTTGTCATTCCTGTAGGACTAGATAAATTCTGATAAACTCCGTTTGATTGTGTAATAGTCTTAGCTTTATTTATTTTATCCTGTTGTTCTTTTTTTATTGTCTGCAAATCCGTATTCATTGAATGCGCCAGGGACTGTGCTTTATCTGAAACCACAGCTGTTGGAGGGATTAATGAAAGATATTTCTTGGCATTATCGGTTTGCCCGAGTTTCTGGCTTAAAACTGCAGCTTTATATACAGCTTCATAGTCATTCGGATTTCTGACAATAATTTGTTTGAATACAACCAAAGCAGCATCATCCTGTTTTATATATTCAAGAATTGTACCAAGATTATAGTAAGCATCAATATAATCAGGTTCAATAGCAATTGCCTGCCTGAATGATGCCATAGCTTTGTCATACTGCCCTAATCTATAATAATCCACGCCTTGATTATACTGAAGCTTTGCTTCGTTTGAAATTTCAGCCGCAAAACAAATATTTACGGCTGAAATCAATATGATAAATGTAATAAGTAGTCTTTTCATAACCTCTAAATTTCACTTAACTCTTCAAGTAATTTGCTATTTTTCTCTGCAAACTCTTTCCCTCTGGCTATTATAGCAAGTTTAAGAATTTTTGCAAGATTTATCGGACATAATTCTTTGAAGTTGTCAGGAAGTCTGAGGCTCCAGTTTTCATCGCCTGAGGTGCCAGGTCTGTTATATACGTCATAAACGTTAAAATAATCTGTGAAGAAAATCTGGATATTTTCAGCTTTTGATGCAAAAATCTCAACGAGCTTTGTCTGTGCCAGAAGCTCTGCATTTTTTGTTAGTTCAACGATTAATGCGTCCTTGTCTTCCCAGTCTGGGAAATCCAAATCTTTAACAAGATTTTTTGCGTGCAAATAGCCTTCATGAGTATTAATCATCGCATCTGCCCACATTTTAATCGGTTCATTATCGTGTGTACCGACCATAGCCCATGTATTTTCAATAATATTTTTACACCTGTATGGATGTTCAGGCTTTTCCGGAACGACAAACTGGGTAAGCTTCATTCCCTGAAGCCCGTATTCTTCCATTACTGCAGCAACTGGATTGGTAAGAGTTCCAAGGTCTTCGCATACAATTGCATCTTTATCAAGACCTTCTTCTTTTGCTGCTGCAATAACGATTTTTTCTATTAATCTGCCGTATTTTCTGATTTGTTCTTTTGAAAGAGTTTTAACTCTTTTTTCCTTATCTGCTTCAAGAGTCATATCCAGATCATCCATTGTCGCAATAGCAAATTTTGAAAGTTCCGGATGTTCAGGGGAGGAGAACAATCTGCCGGCACCCTGTTCAATTTTTGGCTTTTTGCCTGCTTTATATACCCAAGGGTCAATTAAGCCTACAATATGGTCAATTCTGACACCGCCGGGATTTTCTTTGAACATTTTCTTGAAGAGGTTCTTCATCAAAATTCCGCCTTCATCAAGAGAACCGTCTGCTTTGTATAACTTTTCCGGGTTCATTGCAGGGAAGCCCCAGGCCTGACCGTCTTTTGAAAAATAATCCGGAGGGCAGCCCAGCATCCAGCCTTCAAGAAACAGGGACTGATAAGCCCAGGTATCTCTGTCTGAAAATGCTACCTGACGGTCTGCAATCATTTTTATATCTTTTTTCTTTGCATATTCAAGAGTTTTCTGGTTTTGTTTTTCCAGAACGAACTGGACAAATTTATAGAAATCAATTTCATCTGCATATTTTTTAGAAATTTCATCTATACGCTTTCCGTATTCAAGCCCTTCTTCAATAGATTTAGGATTAAAGAGGTTTTTATCCATTTCGCTGTCCCATAACGGCCAGTAGTCATTGCCATGTTCAATTGAGAGGGCTTCATATAAACTATCTTTGTCAAGCCAGAAATCATTTTCACGTTTAAATCTGTCAAATTCTTTCATAAGCTTTTTATCATCTTTAGCTTTAAAATTATTCCAAGCTTCTCTGAGAGCTTCATTTTGCTTAAAATAGATATAAGAATAAGCAGTTTTATTAACATTTTTGTTTGGATTTTCATTTACGATTTCATTATAAGTTTCTTCTGATAAAATATGATCCCATTCTTTTTCAGTAAGCTGTTTCAAGTCAACGAAAAGAGGATTGCCTGAAAAGATAGTTCCTGTATAAGGGGAAGAATCGCAGCTTTTTGTTTTGCCTGCAGGTCCCAGCTGAATAGAGTTAAAGATGCCTGAGGCAAAATCAATAACTTCTTTTCCTCCGTTGGAATTTATTGTACCGAACCCTGTGTTTTCACCGGCTGCTGCAGGAAAGCTTCCGCTGTGAATTATAAGTGCAAAATTCTTTTTGCCCAATACTTTTAGTGCTTTTTGAATTGATTTAGTCGCTTTTTTTTCTAAAGTGCAAACCATATATCTCACCCCTTCTTCCCTAATCTATACTATAACAACCAGATGGTAGCATAAGCAAAAATTTTTGACAAGAGATGATAAGGTAATGATTATATTTTTGAAAAACCTGCTTTTAATAATTTATAAATAATTTTTTTATTATTGTTATCCTGGGAAGATATTATATTAGAAATTTCTTCATCCAGATTCTCCGGTATATCAACAGTGAAAAAGTTAAAAAAGTCTGCCAGCTGTATCCTCAGGACATTTGCCATTTTATCAAGGACATGAAGCGAAGGGAAGAAACGTCCGGATTCAATTCCGCTCAAAGACGATGTTTCTATCCCGACTAACTCTGACAACTGCTCCTGTGTATAGCCTTTATTTCTGCGGAGCTCCTTTATCCTTTTGCCTAAAAGTTTTTTATTATCATTATCCATAAATAACAATATACACATTATAAAGATTAAAAATAAGCGAGAATATTACGCAGTTTTACAACAAACTAAGTAACAATCTATCAAAACTACTTGACAATCACGCAGTTATAGTTTAAAATAAGTGTACAACAAATACTTTTGTAAAATTACACTCTTTTAGTTATGTCAGATGGGCAATATTAAAACACTAACTGAGGGGTTGGAAGATATTTGTACATAGTTAATTTAAGAGAAAGGTGAAAAAATTATGACAAAACGATTCGGTTTTACTTTGGCAGAAGTGTTGATTACACTTGGTATTATTGGTGTTGTAGCAGCTATGACAATGCCAACATTGATGAACTCAACAAACGGCGCTCAATACAAAACAGCTTATAAAAAAGCATTATCAGTATTATCACAGGCTGTAGTTTTGAACGTAGCTCTTGATGACTACGATTTATCTCAGGCTACAGAAACTTCTACAAAAGCTACAGACGGTTCTTCAGCTTCATTGTACA
>HF989726.1:3559-48980 GCA_000431315.1 Brachyspira sp. CAG:484 | reverse complement strand
GAGCCGGTGAAGCTGTTCTTTACGGCGCTGGTAAGTAAATCTGAATTATCTGCAGCCTCGAAAATAAATCAAACCGCAGATATGTATGATAAAAATAAAGCCTTTATAGGACGGAGTACATTCCGTCCTTTTTTATTTGGTGTATAATTATGGTATGGAGAAAAATATTTCGGACAAAGTTATAAACCGCCTGACTTTGTATCATTGTATTCTTGCAGATTATATAAATGAGAATATAGAATTTATTTCAAGCAAGCAGATAGCTTCGCTTTTAAAAATTGATGACTCACAGGTACGAAAAGATATAAATTTGCTGAATAATACTGGTAAAAGCAGAGTCGGCTATATAGTAAAAGAACTAAAAAAATCCATAGAAGCTGCGTTAAGCTTTTCCAAGACCAAAAAAGCTTTTATTATAGGTGCCGGAAATCTGGGGATGGCGCTGGCAAAATATGATAACTTTACAAATTACGGTTTGAACATTCTTGCACTTTTTGACAATGACAAAAAGAAAATCGGCGGAACTGTTAATCACAAAATGATTTTAGATGTTTCAAAACTTCCTAATCTTGCAAGAAAATCAAATGTTGATATTGCAATCTTGACTGTGCCCAGGGAATATGCCCAGATAACTGCTGACTTTCTTGTAAAAGCTAACATTAAATATATCTGGAATTTCACACCGACAGTTCTTTCTGTGCCTGAAGATGTTCAGGTTTGGAATGAAAACCTTATGGGAAATTTTCTTCAATTCACTTATAATATCTGATTAAACCACAGCAAGCTGGTTGATGTTATACAGGTGTCTTAGACCTTCAAGAGTTAATGTAGGATTTATAAAATCAAATGGACGTTTCATATATTGTGCAATATAAGCTGCATATCCGCCGGTTGCAACAATAACTGCACGTTCCCCAAGTTCTTCCTCGCATTGGGAAACTAGTCCGTCAATCATGCAGGCGCAGCCTCTAATTACACCGGAAAGAATTGCATCAACAGTGTTATTGCCGATTGCAGAAGGAGATTTTGCCACTTCAATCCGCGGTAATTTTGAGGTGAATTTGTTTAATGTTTTTAGCTGAAGGCTTATACCCGGAGCAATAACCCCGCCGATAAATTCGCCATTTCCGTTTACAATATCAAATGATGTTGCCGTACCAAAGTCAATTACTATTACAGGGTGTTTATATAACACATAAGCTCCGGCAGCATTGGCAATTCTATCCGCTCCAATTTCATGTAGATGCGGCATTGCAATTTTTACACCTGTATTTATCTTGGCTGATAGAAATAATGGTTTAATGTTAAAAACATTTTTAACAGCAGTTTGGAATTTCGTATTTAATTCCTCTACAACTGAAGAGATAATACATCCGTCAATAGAATAAGCTTTAAATAACGATTTCAGAAGAACTTCATATTCTTCAAGCGATAAATCTTTGTCGGAAGCAAGTCTGAATTCCTCAACAAGTGCATTTTCATCAAATAAACCAAGTGTAATACTTGTATTTCCTATATCGGCAGTTAATAACATAAAAAAATAGTCCCTTTTCAAGGACTATTTTATCTCAAAAAACTTTTTTTGCAAAACTAACTGTTAAATGCACAAGTGCCGTTATCAGTTTTTACAGGATTGTTCAATAAATTACCAATAATTGGTTCGCCTGATTTTAACCTCTGGTAGAATGAATTAAATTCTCCAAATGGCAATTTGGGTTTCTGTAATTTATCATTTTTTTTATGTCCGATTGCTTGTACGCTAAAATCACTCATAGACGACTCCTTATTTGGTTTTTATTAATACTCATATCTCATGTATATATATAAAGTATTTTATTTCCACATAAGTGCTCTATTTTATATTTTTTGTTACATAAGTTTACAATATTTGAAAAACTTTAGCCTGTTGGCTATTTTAAAAATTCTTTTTCAAGATTAATTGCGGTTTTAGTTTTTGCTAAACCCGCCTGAGAGCTTTCTTTTAGCAGCGGGGACATAAGTTTTCCGGTTTGTTCAAGTGCGTCAATTACCTCATCGAGGGGTATTTTTGATTTGATGCCGGCAAGAGCGAGTTCGCTTGCTGTAACGGCGTGTATCGCAAGAAAAGGGTTGCGTTTAACACATGGAATTTCTACCAGTCCGCATACGGGATCACAGGTTAATCCCAGAAGGTTTTTCATGGCAAGAGCTGTAGCATTGAAAATCTCATCTATTGAGCCTCCTCTCATCTGGGTCAGTGCTGCAGCACTCATTGCTGATGCAACTCCGCATTCTGCCTGGCAGCCGGCAACAGCTCCTGCAAGAGCTACCTTGTTTGAGATTATCCTTCCTGTTTCTCCGGCAGTGATTAAAGCGTTTATCTGTTCTTCCTCTGTTAAGTTTAATTCCTCAGAAACTCCGATTAATACTGAAGGAACTATTGCACAAGATCCGGCTGTAGGGCAGGCAACGATTTTCCCCATCCTCAGGTTTTCTTCAATAGTTGCAAGAGCGTAAGAGGTAATCTTTTCAAAGGTTTTTCCAAGAAGTGAATGGCTTTTCGCAAATCTCTCCTGCAATCTTGCACAGTCATCGCCGCACATCCTGCTTATAGAAAGTTCTTTGCTTTTTAAGCCGGTATTGATTGCTTCTTTCATTGCATCAAGACTTTTCTTTACAGCTGCTCTGAATTCTTTTACCGGTATTTCTGCGTTATCAGCCTCTCGTTTTTGTGCTGCTTCCCATATGGTTTGAGAAGAGTTAACACACTCATTATATAGTTCTTCAAATGTTGTAATATTGGTATTTTGTTTCATATCAGCTTTCCAGTTTTTTAATATATCTAATCATATAAATGTTTTCAATAAGACCTAAAAAGTCAATAACTTTCTTATCAAGCTCTCCGTCAAGGCAGATGCACATAGAAGCTTCCTGCCCTTTGGCAAATCTGTCACAATGCAGAGAGGCTATATTTACCTGAATTGAATTCGTTACTCTCGCAATCATATTGGGCACATCTTTGTATACCAGAAGAAGTGTATTGTATTTTCCGGTAACTTTTACCGAGAAATCATTAATTTTTCTTATAACAATTTCGCCTGCACCAATTGAGTCGCCGGAGATTGTCATATTTGTATCTCCTTCAATTACGAAATCGACAGCATTTGGATGCCTGTTAAAATCTTCAAAATATTCAAATTTATATTCAAACTTTTTTGAAATATCCAGATCAAAGATATTTTTGATACGGGTATCATCAACAGATAAACCTAAAAGCCCTGCCAGTAAGCCTTTATCAGTACCATGTCCTTTTCCTGTTTTTGCATAGGAATTATAAAGCCTGAATGTGACTTTACGTGGGCATTCGTTATAAATATTTCGTGCAAGTAAGCCGAGCCTTACTGCACCTGCAGTGTGGGAGCTTGATGGTCCGGCCATAACCGGGGAAATTATGTCTATTATTGATGACTGACGCATATTTAACCCTTAATTCATATATTAGCAACTCCTAAAATTATAACATTAATATTCATGATATTAAATTATGTTACGTTTATGTAAAAGTTTTATTAATATTTGACAATAATTAGGAAATTTATGTTTTTATATAAATGTGTAGATTAGTGATTTATTTTTATTGGTTAGGAAAAAGTGTAGTAAAGGAGAATTATGTTTAGCCCAGAATTTATGAAATTTCTTATAAATTATCAAAAAGATGAGTTTACCCCGGAACCGACTAAAAAAGAAATTCCTTTTAAATATAAAAAAGGCGGACGTAAGCTTGCAGATGTATTGATTACGGTTAATAAATAAGAAGCAGCTAAATAATTAAGGCAAAAAAAAGAGCCTTTTGACGGGCTCCTTGGAATAAACTTTTGATTCATTCCTCAAATAGTGTGAAGTGTAGTGTGTGTGCTTAAATTTCGTTTTTGATTCCTCGAATTTAAGCTTTCCTCGTGTTACATGTATATAAACAAATTTATATATATATTATTGCTATAATTTTTCTATTAATTTTATATTTGTTACAAAACTTCATAAAGAAACCTGTATAATTTTGTTAAAAGAGGGAATAATATTATTATAATAGGGTATGACGTGTTCAGTTTATTAAAGGAGATATATGAGAATTTTAATTTCAAACGATGACGGCATTGCTGCAAATGGTATAAGAGTGCTTACAAAAGCGCTTGCAGATGACCATGATGTTTATGTGATAGCACCTGACAGAGAGCGCAGTGCTGCAGGACATTCACTGACTTTGCATACCCCTTTGCGAGTAGAAGAGCTTGAAGCTATTACCGGTGCGAAAAGAACATGGGTTACTACCGGAACTCCAGGTGATTGTGTTAAAATCGGTATTAATGCAATCTTATCGGAAGATGAACAGCCTGATATAGTTATTTCCGGTATTAATCATGGTCCTAATCTTGGCTCTGACATACTTTATTCCGGAACAGTAAGCTGTGCAATGGAAGGGGCAATGATGGGTATTCCTAGTATTGCAGTTTCTCTTGCAAGTATGCAGGCGGATTATGACGATTTTCTTTATACTGGAAAGTTCATGAATGCACTGTTAAAGAAAATTGAAGGTTTTCCTTTTCCTCCTAAATCAATATTAAATGTTAACGTTCCCGCACTTGATTCAGATGATATTGCCGGTATTGCCATCACTGAACTTGGAAGCAGAATGTTTACAAACACCTATGAAAAGCGTGTTGATCCGCGTGGTAAAGTATATTACTGGATGGCTGGAGAACTGACCAACGAACCTAGTGATGCAAATACTGATATTGCAGCAGTTAGAAATAATAAAATCTCTATAACTCCGGTTACATATGAGATGACAAAAGAAGATTATATTGCAAATCTTGACAATATTCTTTGCAGCAATGATTCATGCAGCTGGTATTAGTAATATAAATTAACAATAAGGCAAAAAATATTCCCTGTAGTTTTTATATTTTTATGTAGAAAGTTACAGGGAATTTTTTATGGTATCAATTAATTCAAAAAAAGTAGTTAAATTCTGTAATGAGGCGGCTGCGTCACAGTCAAAATTTTCAAAAGGTTTAAGTCAGGGAATTAGTCATTCAAGAGAAATGGAAATGATCCCAAAATATCTTGAATTGGCAGTAGTGAAAGGCTCTGAAAGATTTAACAAAAAACAAATTACTGCAATTACAAACGGTTTTTATAATTATAAAACCGCATTATCTAAGACAGATTTGTTAAAAGATTTGCTTGCTATTGGAGAAAAAGCAGGAACACCTTTATCCACGGAAGAATTTCTGGGATTTTTAAAAGCAACATCTTCAATGAAGCAGCTTGAGCAGAGAAATGTTTTAAGGTTTTTAAAAGTTTCAAAAGAGAAAGAAGTAACAAACTTTACTCCTGAATATTTTAGGGAGCTTTGCCCGTATGAAACTTATAAAAAGCGTGCTATAAAGCTATATGAGGATACAGGTTTAGCAAAAGAAAAGCCTAAGTTATTGGAGGAAGAGGCTTTACAGGAAAGCTATAATATTGCAATTGAAAATGAGGTAATACTTGCTTCAAATAAATATCATCAGCAAAGTTACTCAGGAAAATACAAGCCTGCTGATTATATTACAAAAAACTTTCCGGATGTTGTAAAAGCAGTTGCTACATCTACAGATCCTGAAAGATTTGCCCTTCTTGTCGATTTTATAGGAGTAAACCCTACGGTTGTGCAGTCTGCAAATTCATTAACCGATGCGATAAGATTATGCAAAGACAACATCTCCCTGGCACTTGACCTGGCAAATGCGTTTTATCCTCCTGAGATTAAGAAAATTGTTGAAACTCTTTCAAAGGAAGCTAGTCCAAAAGTAAAATCAAATTTGCCGACATATTATCAATTAACATATAGTGAGAATCACAGAAGTAATGTTAAGAATATTAATTATGCACGCAAAGCAATACTTAAAACTTTAGGCTTAGAAGATAAAATTGAATTATTACCGTTAAAAACTTATTACACTAGGGATATATATCCTGCAACAGAAGCCAGAGGTCGTTTGCTTGCCGGTGGTAATTCTGAACGCGGTAAGAAAAAGTAATCCCGTTTATGCAAATAAAAGGGCAAGTTATTTAAGCGTGAAACACAAAGTAAGTTCTTATTGGAATTAAATAGATAACATTTTATAAATAAAAAAGAGATTTTACGATCTCTTTTTTATTTTGCCCTATGGATATTATTTAGAAACTTTTAGACAGTTCAATTATAGAAATATTGTAAATTTTTTTAATGTTTATAGCAATTTTTTCAGGTTTCTGACTTTATAAAAGTAAGTAGAAGTGTTTATATAATCTGTTTTTGCACAGAAAGGAGTGTTATGCAGCAAATAATGTCAACCGGATATATAAAAGTAGGTAATGACTACATAAATCCACATACTATAACTCACATAGGAAAAAATCCAGATGGCACAACTTATGTTGGCTATAATACAATTGCACAAGGACCTTATGGTGTTGGACCCACATCAGATAGAATCCCGGTAAATTCCGATAAGTTTGCGCAATGTGCTGTTAAAGCGATGCAAACAGGTGAAATTATTGATATAATGGCATAATAGTTTGTAGGTTGGGTTTATACTCACCCAGCTTCTGTATGCAAATACGCTGAGCCTGCGTTTTCTGCCCTTAGTGTAAGAATTATAAAGCATTAAATGATATATTGCTATTATTTACACTATTTACTTTCATACACATTACCTAAAAATAAAAAAATGTCGTAGGCGGGACTTGTCTTTGATTTGCTCCACGCTCTCATAGCCTCGCCTATGTGGCTGCGCCCCAGCCGGCTCGGTCTGTTCGCTATCCGGATTTGCTCATTACATTCGCGCCATCCGTGCGCAAATCCGCTGAACCCGCAATAAACGTATTAAAGCCCCCACCGCTCAAATAAATTAAAAAAGGGATAACATATGTTATCCCTTTTTTAATTGTCGTAGGCGGGACTTGAACCCGCACGGATCTCTCCACACGCCCCTCAAACGTGCGCGTATACCATTCCGCCACTACGACATATAATATTAATGTATTAAATTTTCAAAGTTTATGCTTAGTCTTCGTGGCGGAAGTATTCACTTTCGTTCATACCCTCTCAAAAACGATACTCAATCGTTTTTTCGGCAGAGTGCCACTATGACATAAGTATTAATATATTAAATTTTCAAAAAGTTCTATTTAATCCCAGTTGCAGAAGTCTTCTTGGTCTTTTATTCCCTCTCAAAAACAATAACAATCATTTTTGGGGCAGAGTGCCGCACAACATAAGGCTAAATATTTTATTTTCATCTTTTTTGTCATGACTGACATATATAAATTATCATAAAAAAAAATATTTTTAAAGTATTATTTCAGGATTTTATATTCTAATATTGCCGCAATTTGTTTTGTTTTTAACATATAATAATTGTCATTTATGCTTGGATTAAAATATTTCCACCAACCTGTCGGATAATCTTTCTTTAAATGTTCAAGAGTCTTTTTATATTGTATATAATATTCTGATTTTAAGGCTTTATCGAATTTCCCCAGCCAGGATGTGGCTTTTGAAAAATATTTATTTATAAAAATCTCCTTATATTCATCAATTTTTCCGATATTAATCAATAATTCTTCTATTCCATCTATAACATATAATGGTGAAAAACTTTTACGTTTTTTCTCTGTCATAGCAGAATTTGGTCTGTTTTTTCGATAACAATATAAGCATTCATTAAGAACCCCAATTCTTTCTGCCGTAATCATAGAATGGAAGAAAGGAAGCTGGTCTTGCCCTACCGGAATAGTCTGGAATAATATATTATTTTTCGTTAAAAATTCACGTTTATATAGCTTTGTCCACGTTGTTGACGGAAATTTGAATATATCGTTTTTTATTTCTTTGTATGAAAAAACTTTGTCTAAATATTTCCCAGGAAGGTATTTTAAGCTATAGCCGCCTTTTGTTGTCACTATTTTAGTTTTGGATACTCTGCAAGAATATCCGCCGAAAATAAGCATATCTAGATTTTCATTTTTTGCTTTTTCGTATATTTTAGCTAAAACTTCTGAATTCTCAAGCCAGTCGTCAGGATCCACAAAATAAACATAATCTCCAGTTGCGAGTTTTAAACCGGAGTTTCTGGCAATCCCTACTCCTTCATTTTTTTTATTTATAACTGTAATTCTACTATCTGATGCTGCATACTGATTTAATAATTTAAGTGAATTGTCTGTTGATCCGTCATTGATACAGATAAGCTCAATATCAGAAAGTGTTTGGAACAAAATGCTTTGCATACATTTATCTAAATATTTTTCGACATTATAACAAGGTATAATTACGGATATTTTAGACATCATCACTCTCCGAGTTGATTATACCATAAAAATTTTATCTGATTAAGTTTTTTTTATTATCTTCCAATTTCAACTGCTTTTAAGGCCATAGATTTTGTAATGTTTACTAATGCAAGGTTTGCTTCATAGGCTCTTTGTGCAAGTATTGCATCAGCCATTTCTACCATCGGGTTTACATTTGAAGCTCTTATATAACCGTTTTCATCTGCATCAGGATGACCAGGTTTGTAGATTTTTTCTCCCAGTGTAGGATCCTCTAAACAGCCGTTAAATACGACACCGCCCTGAAGGTAAGGCAAAGTTCCTACACCGAATACGTCCTCTTTCATTGCATTCATTAAACCATGGAAAGATACGTCTTCTGTAGCATTCAAAACAGGGATGCGTCTTACATAATTAGGCGTATCGACGTTTGCAATGTTTTTTGAGTGTACATCCAGACGTAAACTATGCGTTCTTAACGCACGTTCTCCGATATTCATTGATTCTAATATACTCATAATTATTGCTCCTGTTTATTTATACCTATTTACCAACGTTTATTGCAGTTTTCATTTCTGTAATAATATTTGACATTCTTCTTGTTGCCATCGTGTAGAGAAGTGCGTTGTTCTGAAGTTCTAAAAGTTCGCGGTCTGCCCGGATTTCTTCATTAAAACGCTGTTCTATAACAGCAGATGGTCCAAGCCTTTCTGATAATTTTGTTTCAAGCGGGCTGTTCATTGTGCCTAAGTATTCAGAAAAATCAATGTCACGTCTGACATAACCCGGTGTATTCATATTCGCTAAATTTGACCCCAAAGCAATTTGTCTTTGAGATACCAAATCCATCATTAATGAAACTTTTCCCATACTGTCAAGAGGTGTATACATAATTTTCCTTTCGTTTTTAATCAGGTGCTGTAGTTTTCAGCTGCGTGACTAAACTTGTTATTCTCTGATATTAATTGACTTGTTATACATGTCGTCTATAACCTTCATCATTCTAGTGCTGGCAAGCATTGAGGCATTAAGCCGCAGCATATCGCTTACAGAGTCATAAACATTTGTATTTGAATTTTCGAGATTATTTTGAGCAAAACAATCGTGGTCTTTAACTAGAATTGCCTCACCGGATTCTTCTGTAGGAACCATTTTATTCATATCACCCTGTTCAAGACCTTCCGGATTTGCAAATCTTACAAGCGGAATATTTCCTAACTTTCTTGGAGGTGCATCGACCGCATCATAAGCTATAACATCTCCGTTTGGTTTAATCTGGAACTTGTAACAGTTTGTAGGAATTTTAATCCCTTCCCCCACAATCCAATCATCATTTGTAACCAGATAACCGTCTTTGCCCTGTTTAAAAGCACCGTCGCGTGTGTATGCGACTTCTCCTGCCGGTGAAAATACCGGTATAAATCCTGAACCTATAATTGCAACATCATAAGGGTTGCTGGTAATTTGTACAGAACCCTGTTTGTAATCTGTTCTCAATGCTCCTGTGAGATAACCGTCCTCTTTAAGCATCTGTTCAAATCTTACTGCTTTGTAACCGCGGGTATTAAAGTTTGCAAGGTTATTTGCAACGTATCCGAGTTTATCCCACTGATTGGTTACGTTGTTAACACTCTTTCTGATAATTCCCTGAAGGTTTTCCATGTTTTTATTCCTTTACTTATTATGATGTTGAACTTAATTGTGATATTGCCTTTTGCAGGTTCTGATTTTGAATCATGAACAGCTGCCTGTTTGCTTCAAAATTCCTTATAACAGGCATCATAAACATAAATTCATTTTGAAGGGATACGTTGGAATATTCATTGTATCCCTGTTTTACTTTTGGTGTCATAACAAGAGCTCCGTTTGCATCAACAACACCTATTGTTGCAACGGCTTCCAGTTTGTTTGTTTTGTCGTTGTATACACTTAACAAACCGGAATCTTCAACCTTAATTTTCTTAATATCATCCGGTACAATATGAAGTTTTATTGGCACCCCTGCATTTGAAAGTACTAAATCGTCCTCAAGTGTCAGGAGATTGCCTTCTTTATCTATTTTGAAACGTCCGTCCCTGGTAAGCTTGATACCTTCATCGCTTTGGGTTTGGAAGTAACCTTTTTCAGCTATTGCTAAATCAAGAGGATTGCCAGACATTGTAATACGTCCGACTTTATCGTCAGAGGTTTGGGAAAGACCATTAACTCCGAGATATTCGGTAAAAGAGGACACAACAGGTTCTTTTCTCTGATAGCCTACTTTGTCAAATCCGTTTATATTCTCATTTGACATTGCCATCAGCTGGCTTTGCACCTGCATTGCCCGTATTGAAGTATTTATACCATTTTCCAGGTATGTAATTCTTCCGTTAATTATCATTTAACTACCTCTGATTTATTATTCATATATATAGACGGTCAACTTTCATGATGGCTTAATTCATAAAAGAAAAATCATCTATATGTATGACTTTGTCAGAGGTTTAATGATTTTTTTGAAAAAGTCAATATTATTTATACATTGTAAAAAATACAGCGGTAGCAAGTCCTGCTATGATACAGTAATAACCAAACACTGCAAGTGAAAACTTAGATATAAATTTCATAAAATATTTGATACACAGATAACCTACAAGACCGGAAACAATTGTTCCTGCAATAATTGCTTCCCAGTTATACTGAAGTGCTTCGTGAACATCAATTTTAACAAGCGGATAAACCATTGATGCGCCAAGAATAATCGGTATGCTTAAAAGAAATGAATATCTTGCGGCTGTTGTCCTGTCCAGTCCGCAAAAAAGTCCTGTTGCAATGGTCCAGCCTGAACGTGAAAATCCAGGTAAGGCTGCAAGACCCTGCGCAAGACCTATAAGTATAGAGGTTTTTAAATCGACATTCTCTTTTTTTGCCGGAATATTTTTTGACATATATTCACTGTATAACAGGGTAAACCCTGTAATAAAAAGCAGAATACCAACGATATTAGGAGTATAAACGAGTTTTTCTGCAATTTCATTTATAGGAAGAGCAAGTGCTATTGTTACTATTGTGCCTGCGATAATATAAAGTCCCAGTTTAGCCTCAATGTTAGACCAGTTTTTTGTTTTTAACGCACTCCACATAGCTTTCAATATCTGCATAATATCTTTTCTAAAGAAAATGATTACGGCAATAAGTGTTCCAAGGTGAACCATAATATCAAAGAATACTTCTTCATTTGACTGCTGAACTATTTCAATGCCTTTGAAAACCTTGTAGAAATTTGAGGTAAACACAAGGTGGGCAGAACTTGAAATAGGCAAAAATTCGCTTAATCCCTGTACAATCCCCATTAAAATTGCCTGTATAAAATTCATTTTCTCTCCAATCTTCTATTAATTACTTTTACCGGTATAATGTTAAAATCTGTGTCAATTCCCGGTATGCAAGCACTGCATAATACGACGCTTTGGTGTTTAGTAATCCTCTAAACTTCTTCTTCGTAATAGCTTGCGCAGGAAGTCTGGGTTTCCCAAACAGAAATTTTACTTAATAAAACAACTTTTTCTTTTAATTTGTTATATATAAATGCTGCAATCATTTCACTGGAAGGACTTTCTCCATGAAATTCAGGAATTTCATTAATGTCTTTATGATCTAATAAATCCAGTACCGCATTAAGTTCACGTTTTAAAACTTTATAATCAATTAATATATTGCTCTTGTCGAGAGTTTCGCCTTTAACAAAAGCCTCTACCATCCAGTTATGTCCATGCTGATTTTCACATTCACCGTCATAGTTTAACAAGTGGTGAGCTGCTGAAAAGAAAGCTTGTGTTTTTATCTCGTACATAAATTTATCTCCTTATTTATAATTTTTTAAAATGTAATCGCAAAATTCCCGAACAGCACCGCGTCCGCCCTCTTTTTGGGAAATAAAGCCTGCAATCTTTTTGACTTCATCAACAGCATCTGCCGGACAGCCTGCAAGTTTGACTTTTTCAAGTATACAAATATCAGGAATATCATCTCCCATATAAGCTGTTTCTTCAAGAGTAATATTGCGGCGTTTTAAGATGTCTTGAAGAACTTCAATTTTGTTTTTTACACCCTGATGCACTTCGGTAATTTTAACATCTTTTGCACGTCTTTCAACAGTACCGTTATTCCGTCCGGTAATAATTACTGTTATAATTCCTTCTTTATTTAGCGAAGCCAGTCCATGACCGTCTTTTGCATTGAATGTTTTATATTCAACGCCGTTTTCGTCATATGTAATGCTCCCGTCTGTCATTACTCCGTCAACATCAAATGCTGCAAGTTTAATTTTTCCCATACTATGCAACTCCGGCTTTCAACAAATCATGGATGTGTATTACCCCTACAGGAATATTTCTTTCATCTACAACGGCAAGAGCTGTAATTGAATATTTTTCCATTAAATTTAATGCGCTTGCTCCGTATGAATTTGCTGTTATTCGTTTTGGATTTGATGTCATAACATCTTTTATTGAAAGGCTTGACGTGTTTCCATATTTTAAAAGTGTTCTTCTTATATCACCGTCTGTGAACACTCCGGATAACTCGCCGTTTGAATTTAAAATCATTGCCATACCTAATTTATGGGTTGTGATTATTTCAATAACCTTTGTAAAGCTGTCATTTTCATGAGCAACCGGTAAATCTTCTGTTTTCATCAAGTCGGAAACTCTGTATAAGAAACCTTTTCCCAGCGCCCCTGACGGATGGAATACAAGAAAATCTTCTTCTGTAAAGCCGCGTTTTTCCAGCAGGCATACTGCCAGTGCATCTCCCATCGCAAGAGTTGCGGTAGTCGAAGCTGTTGGTGCTTTATTTAGCGGGCAGGCTTCGCGTTCTACTGATATATCAAGAACAACATCTGAAGCCTGTGCAAGGGTAGAATTCATTTTGCCGGTCATACCAATCATCTGAACCCCAAATCTTTTAATTAACGGCAAAAGGTTCAAAAGCTCCTGAGTTTCGCCGCTGTTGGAAATTGCAACAATGACGTCATCCCTTGTAATAATTCCGCTGTCGCCATGTGTACTTTCTGCCGGATGCAGGAAATATGAAGGTGTTCCTGTAGAAGAGAGTGTTGCTGCAATTTTTTTACCTATAAGACCGGATTTGCCCATCCCGGTGATAATTACTCTCCCTTTACAGGAATACAGTATTTCGATGGCTTTGTCAAAATTATCGCCTATATTATTTTTTAGTCTTAGAATTGAGTTTGCCTCAATATCAAAAACTTCTTTTGCCAGTTCGTTTATACTTGTTGTTGTCATCATACTTCACCTCGTCTTTTTAAGAGTATTATATAATAAAATCGTTCAAATGTACGAAATTATTGATAAAAGTTAAATTTTATTATTATTTATCCGAAAGTATTGCTATGAGCAGAAAGACGCAATGTAAATATTTAACTTTTGATTTTTCAAATTCCGGAAAAATTTTAGAGAGGGTAAAGAATTATATTAAGAAATATGATTGTCCTGAAATTACTCTTGACCTTTCTGCATTAAATGTTTTTGAAGCCTCTAAAATTATGCTTCTTTCTTCTGCCTATCATTACCAGAAGTACCCTAAAGGTAAATTAAAATGCCATGTTGCATCAGAAAATATTATGAACTTAATATCCGGACTGCCTGCGGGAAATCTTGAGATTGTATAACTTCCAAAGCTGCCTGTCGCTTATCATAATTTAGAAATATATAGCTGCAATTAGGGCAAAAATTATGATAGGGATATTGTAGTGTAAAAATGTAGGAATACAGGTATCCCATATATGGTTATGCTGTCCGTCTGCGTTTAATCCGGCAGTAGGACCGAGTGTTGTATCTGATGCCGGAGAGCCTGCATCGCCTAATGCAGCAGCCGCTGCGAGTACTACTATGCTTGCCGGCACACTCATTCCCAAATGCGAACATATAGGAATAAACAGTACAGCTAAGATAGGGATTGTTCCAAATGAGGTTCCTATGCCCATTGTTATAAATAATCCCAAAAACAGCATCAAACCTGTAGCTATGATTTTACTATTCTGCATAAACGGCATAATTGCATTTACGAGAATATCAATTCCTCCTGTTTCTTTTAATACAAGCGCAAATCCTGCCGCAACAAGCATTACAAATGCAACATATCCCATTAATCCTATGCCTTCATTTATAAGCTTATCCATCTTTCTGTGGCTTACAGCTCCTCCGCCGAAAACAATACCAAGCCCCACAAGTGCTCCAAGCGGAAGCGACTTTGTCCACAACTGGACCGCTAAGGTTGCAAATGCGCCAAGGAGGGTTATATAATGATTTTTATTTAATTTAAGAGCTTCCTCATCCTCTTTTTCAAGTTCATTTTTGCAAACCTCACAGTCTTGATATTCACGAGGTTTTCTGTATGAAATAAATATTGCGGTCAAAAATCCGGCAAACATTGCAAGCCCTAATATCCATGTTGATTTCCATACATCATTTTTTAAAACCTGCATTCCGTTTAATGTCATATTATCTGCGATTAGTCCCTGAAATATAAGTCCGAACCCTGCCGGTATAGCAATGTAAGGAGCTTTTAATCCAAATGCAAGCGCACAGGCTGCTGCGCGTCTGTCAAGTTTAAGCTTGTTCATAACATGAAGCAGCGGCGGAATTAATATTGGAATAAATGCAATGTGCACCGGTATAAGGTTCTGTGACAAAACCGCAATTCCGGCAAGAATAAATAAAAGCATTACTTTTTTATCAGCAATAACATTTGCAATTTTTTTTGCTAAAATTGTTGCAAGTCCGGTATGCGTCATTGCTGCTGCAAATGTTCCAAGTAAAATATAACTCAGTGCAGTTTCGGAATTCCCGCCCATACCGGTGATAAAGGTGCTCATAACCCTGTCAATTCCAAGACCGCCGGTAAGTCCTGCTGTTATTGCAGATATGATAATTGCCAGCAAAACATTTATTCTGCAAAGGCACAATACACATAATAAAATTACTGAGATTATAACCGGATTTAATAAAATTGTCATAACTAGTTTATGGTATCATAAAAATAATGAATAATAAGATAAATTTAAAGGAAATATATGAATTTACATTCAGACAAAGCAAGAAAGTTATTTAAACAGGGATACAATTGTGCGCAATCTGTTTTTTGTGCTTTTGCTGATGAATTAGGAATTGATTTTGAAACTGCCCTTAAGCTTTCGTCCTCTTTTGGCGGGGGAATGGGCAGAATGCGGGAAGTCTGCGGTGCTGTCAGCGGGATGTTTATGGCTGCCGGATTGAAATTCGGATATACTTCTCCTGTTGATAAAGAGGTTAAAGCTGAGCATTATGCAAGAATTCAGGAATTGGCAAAGGTTTTTAAGGCAAAACATGACACAATTATATGCAGGGAACTTTTGGGTGTTGATGCTGACGATAACCCGGTTCCATCCCCAAGGACAAAAGAGTATTATGAAACCCGTCCATGCGAACAGCTTGTTGCGGATGCTGCCGATATATTTGCGGAGTATCTTAGCAAACAAGCTTCAATTAAAAGCTAAGGTTTATCTGGTATTTGTTCAGGAATGTTTGCATGCCGGCTTCGTCAAATTTTAACACAGTGTGTTCTACACCGTTAAAGTTTCTTGTGCCATCTTCAACCATACCAAGGTTTTTATAAAATCTGACGTTTTCAGGTTTGTCTGTTGCCAGTTTAAGAACCTTATTACCTGTTTCTTTGCAAAAGCTTACTATTCTTGCCATGATCGCACGTCCGCAGCCTCTGATCTCTGCATCGCTGCCCTGGTTCCATGGTGCTGTGTTAAGGCTTCTTCCCCAGAGTATACCGTCGTTTTGTATTTCTACATTTGCAACAGCCTGAAGTCTGCCGTCATCAGTTCTTAATGTAAAGTAATGCGCGTCAGGGTAAATTGTACAGGACTTGTAGGCTGGAAGAATATCTGCCTCAGGATATGGTGTTTTAAGCCACTGTCTTTTTATGTCTTGTGCTAATTTTGTGTACTCTTCAGGGGCGCTGAATGCGGAAATATCTTTTATATCTCCAAAAAGAGGTTTAGCCTCCCGTATATTTTGCAGGTATACGCTCTGTCCATCCTTTAAAATATTCCAAGGAAGATTTTGTTTTTCCTGCGGAACAAACAAGTTGAACTTTGTGTCCTTATTCTTAAATCTTTCGGTAAGAATTTTTCTGTTTAATGCAAGTGTCTGCATATATTCTGCAAAGTCGCGGTCCTCTTTTGACGTAATTGTATAACTTCCGTCCGCCATACTCTGTATTTCTTTCTGGAGTTCCGCCGGCAGCTTGTCTTTAGGTATATCAAATCTTATGCCTGCTTTTTCTATTCTTTCAAAGGCTTTATTTATGGTATTTTCATCAGCTGACATTACTATGCGTACATAGCCTTCGCCGTTTTTTCCAAAAACAGTTCCGGGAGTGAAGGCAACCTGCGCTTTATGAAGTACATATTTGAAAAATTCATCTGAGGTGAATTTGGGCGGAACTTTTGCCCATAGATAATAGGTTCCGTCTGTAGGCTTTGCATCGCTGCCAAGTTTATGCAGCCATTTGATGGCTGTGTTTTTTCTGCTTCTGTAAATTTTATTTATTTTGTTTATATAGCCTTCCTCATCTTTTAGTGCTGCAATTGCAGCGTGCTGAACAGGAACATATACACTTCCGCCTGAAAGATATTTGGCGTTAAGCAGGTTATCAATATTATCCTTATCGCTTACCGCAAATGCAACACGAAGTCCCGGCATACTCTGGGCTTTACTCATTGTATGAACCTGAAATGCTAAATCTTTTGCACCTTCTACCTGCAAAATTCCGGCAGCTTTTTTCCCGGAATGGGTTACCTCACTGTTATCCATATCATGAATAATCAGGATATTGTGTTTTCTTGCCCATTTGACGGCATCTTCAAAAACTTTTTTAGGTGCAAATGAGCCGGTAGGATTGTGCGGATAATTCAGAATGAGAATTTTTGCATCATCCGGCATTTTATTAAAATCAGGCAGATAACCGTTTTCCGGAGTTAAGTCAAAAGGAACACGATTTAAGTCATGGCGTGTGATTAAATCATCATAAAGCGAATAACCTGGATTTGGTACAAGAACCTTATCTCCATGATTTGCGTATGCTGTGAATATATGATCTATTGCATCAGAAGCTCCGGACGTTGTCATAATTTCAGTTTTAGGATTAACCTTTATTCCGAAACGTTTCATCATCCAGTCTGCTGCGGCATAGAAAAAGGCTCCCTCACCTTTTGGGTTGTTGTATCTATGTGACCATAAATCGTTTACTTTTGCTTTTAATGCTTCTTTTGCTTTCTGCGGCGGGGTTAAATCAGGGTTCCCCATAGACATATCAACTGTTAATCTGTCGCCATGCAGGTAGCGGGCTTTGCCTATTTCTTTAATATATTCCGAAATTAAATAGTCGGATCTCCGGAGCCTTTTTGCGGGGTTAATTATTCCTGTAAAGTAAATACTGCCGGAGGTGTAAGCTAAGCCTGCCCCTCCTGTTCCTCCGGAAATAGTGTTATGGTTGTTGTTTTTATGTTTTGAATTTCTGTTGTTTTTTAATTGGTTTACCGGCTGGTAATTGTTTAGGGTATTAATTGCATAAATTTTCATAATACCAATTTAAAAACTCTGAAAGAATTTTTTTGCTATTTGTGAAACTTATGGTTTAACGTTTTACAAAGGAGGGCAAATGCTCCTTTAACAGCTTTGCTGTGGTTTAGGGCATTAAGCATTAAAAAGTCGTGGTGAGTGTTATTAATTCTTACGCTGAGAACATCCACCCCGGCTTCATCAAGTTTTCTGGCATATGCTTCTCCTTCATCACGCAGTACATCGTTTTCGTCAACAATTACCAGAGCAGGCGGCAGACCTGTCAAATCGTTCACTGTTGCCTGAAGAGGTGAAACATAAATTTCTTTTCTTAGCCTTTTATCAGGTAAATAAGCATCCCAGAACCATTCCATTGCTTTTTTTGTCAGCCATGGACCGTCTTTAAACAGTCTGTAAGATTCCGTATCCATTTCTGCATCAGTAACAGGGTAGATAAGTGCTTGAAACAGAATTTTCGGACCGCCTTCTTTTTTAGCTTTAATTGCTGTGGCAGCAGCCCTATTCCCGCCTGCACTGTCGCCTGCAATTGCTATCCTGTCTGAGTCAATATTAAAATCCTGCGGGTTTTCATACAAGTATTTCAAAACCCCGTAAATTTGATTAATTGCAGTTGGATAGATTGCCTCAGGCGAGCGGGAATAGTTTACGAATGCTACAACTGAATTTGTACAGTTTGCAAGTTTTCTGATAAGCATATCATGTGTTTCTTTGTCCCCCATAATCCAGCCGCCGCCATGAATGTATAATATAACAGGAAGAATTTCATTAGAATCCTTTGGTCTGACAAACCTTACATCTATGTTTCCTGCTATTTCAGAAAATATATTTATATCAGATATTTCTGCTTCTATTTCAGAATGTGTTGCCCGTTGCAAATCAACCAGAAACTGCCTTGCCTCGTGAGGTGTAAGCTCATATAAAGGTTTTGTATCTCTTGCTTCAAGGTTTTTGATGAAGTTTTGCGTAACTCTGTCTAAATGCGGTGATTTTGATGATGCTTCTGACATAATATCTCCTTATCTTTTCTCTATTTCTTTTTAAATTCTCTTAAATATATAAATTTAATCCATTACCCGGTCAGACAGAATACCGGCGGCTGATGCGGGAGGTTTAGTTTTTGCAAATACTTGTAGGAGAAAATTCTGTGATAAGTAACGCGAGCGGAATTTTAGAGTTCCGTTAGAAAAGGTGCGCCGCCGTAATGCTGTGTTGAGCAGGAGAAAGCTGCAGTGCCGGATTAAATTACAGGAGTAAATATGGCAAAGAAGAAAAAAGAAACATCAAAACAACAGGCTAAAATTAAAAAAGTTATGGGTGAATTTAAACAGGGAGATTTAAAATCATCATCGGGCGATACGGTTTCTAATCCACAGCAGGCAATAGCAATTGCTTTGAGCGAGGCTGGCGTTCAAAAAAAGAAAAAATAAAAAGTTTTGTAACAAAGTTCTTTTATAAAATATATTTTTTTTGTATGCTTGGCGTGTGTGTGAAAAAGGAGTATATCATGCCAAAATTTAATTTGATGTCTTACATTATGCCTCCTGAGGACAAAATGTTTTTTACACTTTTCCAGGAGAGTGCTGAAATTTGTGAAGAGTCGGCTAATCTTTACAACCAGATTATGCAGAGTGATTTGAATGAGGAGAAAAAAGAGATAGCTCTGAAATTCAAAAAGAAAGGCTCGAGGTCATTTAAATTAACGCTGAAGCAGCTGAATAAAAGTTTTATAACGCCGATTGAGCGGGAGGACATACAATATATTTCAGTTCAGCTTCATAAAATCAACAAAAAAATTATAAAAGCCTGTTTAAACCTTGAGGTGTATAGACTTACTGAATATACATCAGAGATGAAAGAACAGGCTTTAATTTTGGTTAAGGCAACATCCGAGTTAATAAGAATTCTTAAAAAATTCAAAAAAGTAAGCGATGTTGAAGAAATTACAAAAGAGAATATTGCTATGAAGGAACTTGAAACCAAGGGTGATGAAATTCACAGACGGGCAATCAAAGAATTGTTCTCAGGAAAATATGACGCACTTGAGGTTATCAAATTAAGAGATATTTATAAAGAAATTGAAAATGCTCTTGATGCGTGTTTCTACGTTTCTGACACTATTTTGAATGTTGTATTGAAACAGAGTTAGCATAGGAATTAAGATTATGACAATTACGATATTATTGTTAATAGCTGTAGTAGCAGTGGCTCTTGCATTTGAGTTTATAAACGGATTTCATGACTGTGCAAATGCTATCGCAACAGTAGTTTCTACTAAAGTTCTTTCTCCAAAGCAGGCAGTTCTCTTCGGGGCAAGCCTTGAGTTTGTTGGAGCTTTGACCGGTACGCATGTTGCAAAAACCATTGGTTCGGGTATTGTTAATGCGGAGATGATTACGCTTACAGTAATATTTTGTGCACTGCTTGCTGCGGTATTATGGAATTTGCTTACGTGGTATCTCGGATTACCTTCAAGCTCATCACACGCTCTTATAGGAGGGCTTCTTGGGGCAACTATTGTGAAGGCCGGAGTTGATGCTGTACATGTAACTACCTTGCTTGATAAGGTGATTATACCGATGTTTACTTCGCCTTTACTTGGTTTTTGTGCCGGTTTTGCTCTGATGCTTCTGCTCATAAGGCTTTTGTATAAGGCTAATCCGCAGGTTGTTAATAAAAAATTCAGAAAACTCCAGCTTATTTCTTCTGGATTAATGGCACTGAGCCATGGCTCAAATGATGCTCAAAAAACAATGGGTATTATTACTCTTGCTCTACTTGCAGGCGGTGTTTTGCATAAAGGTCCGGCAGGTGATTTTGAAATTCCGATTTATGTAATTATTGTATGTGCGCTTACTATGGCTGCCGGTACAATGAACGGAGGCTGGAAGATTATTAAGACTATGGGGCATAAGATTATAAAACTGAAACCTATTCATGGTTTTGCTGCTGAAACTTCTGCTGCCGGGTTAATCTTGACCGCATCGCATTTTGGTATTCCTCTCAGTACAACGCATGTTATTTCAACTGCGATTATGGGAGTCGGCTCTACTCTACATGCCCACGCTGTAAAATGGCGTATTGTAGGAAATATTGTTACTGCATGGGTATTGACTATACCGGCATGTATGATTTTATCAGCTGTGATCTATTATTCGGTTTATCGTTTTGCAGGAACAGTAATTCATTAATATAATTGCTCACAGCAAAACTTGCTGTGAGCATAATGCCTATGATAAAATCCCGCGATAAACTATTCCGCGTGATAACCCTGAATTTGTTAATATTATTTAGCGGGAGCGGAATTCTAGATTGGCGTTAGAACAGGTCGCCGGACTTTAATTGAACCTGAGGGCATTTGCAGCATGATATTAAATCATTTTTGTCAGAGTATATTAATAAATCTTTCGAACGCAAGCGCTCCTTCTGTATTACGTTTGAATACTCCGGCGTCCTCAAGTACTTTTACAAAAACCTGACCTGTTTCGTGTTCAAGAATTTCCATAATATTTTCCTTTGTAAAGTTATAGTTTGGAATAAATTCTTCAGCCCAATCAGCATGCTTTGCTGTGAGTACGTTTTCTCTTAAATCCTTCTTCTCCAATATTAATTGCGCAAGTGTCTTAAGCTCCCTGTCAAGTCTTGCAGGCAGGACGGCAAGTCCCATTACCTCAATTAAACCTATATTTTCTTTTTTTATGTGATGAAGGTTTGCATGCGGATGATATACCCCGAGAGGATACTCTTCGGTTGTTATATTATTCCTCAGGACTAAGTCAAGTTCAAATATTTTTCCTTTTTTGCGTGCAATAGGTGTAATTGTGTTATGCGGTTCTCCGTTGGTTTGCGCAAATATAAATGCACTCTCATCACTGTATGAACGCCATTTGTTTAGAATATAGTCCGCAAGTTCTGTAAGCTTATTCTCGTTTTTATGACGAAGCCTGATGACCGAAAGCGGCCATTTTACAATTCCCGCTTCGACATCTTCATATCCGCTGATTGTAATATGTTTTTCTATTCCTGCGCGTTCCATTGCAAATTCATATCTTCCTCCCTGAAAATGGTCGTGCGACAGAATTGACCCGCCAACAATAGGTAAATCAGCATTTGAGCCTATAAAATAGTGCGGAAACAGGTTGAGAAAATCAAATAATTTTCTGAAAGTTTCTTTATTTATAACCATAGGAATATGCTTGCCGTTAAACGCTATGCAGTGTTCATTGTAATAAACGTAAGGCGAGTATTGAAAGTACCATGGTTCATCGTTAATTGTTAGGGGGATTACTCTGTGGTTTTCACGTGCGGGATGGTTTATCCTTCCTGCGTAACCCTCATTTTCCGCGCATAGCATACATTTAGGGTAAGTGCTTTGTTTTGCGGTTTTAGCCGCTGCGATTGCTTTTGGATCTTTTTCAGGCTTAGAAAGATTTATTGAAAGATCAAGTATTCCGTAAGGTGTTTCGGCAGACCAGCGAAGATCTTTTTCTATACGGTATTTTCTTATGTAATCTGTGTTTTGTGAAAATTCATAATACCAGTCGGTTGACATTTCAGGAGAAATTTCATGGAGGTCATAGAATTTTTTAATTACTTCATGAGGAGGCGCTACCAGGCATCCCATTATTTTTGTATCAAATAAATCACGATAAACGATGCTGTCCTCAATCAGCCCTTTTTGAACTGCATAATCAAGAATTTCTTTTAAAACCGGCTCAAGCGAAATACCGCCGGAGTTTTTTTTCTGTAACGGCGATGGTGTATAATCATCTTTTTGCAGAACTTCCAGTATACGATTTGTTGTATATATTCTGTCTGAAAGCTGGATTAAGCCCTTTTCAATGCCGTATAAAACAAGTTTTTGTATTGCATCATCTATCATAAAAATCCTTATTTTTATATTGCCGCGTCTGCACTCTGCTGATTCTTTGCAGACGGCGGCAACGCGATTTATTCATTAAATCCGTCCGGATGATTTTTGTGCCATTTCCAGGCGGTAGCTATAATTTCTTCAAGATCTGCATGTTCAGGTTTCCAGCCGAGTACGGATTTTGCTTTTTCGCTTGATGCAATAAGCTGAGCCGGATCGCCTGCGCGTCTTGGTGAAACTACTGCCGGAATAGGATGTCCGGTAACTTTTCTTGCAGTATCTATAACTTCTTTTACGCTGAACCCGATACCATTTCCAAGGTTGAATATATCACTTGGATTTCCTTTTCTAAGATACTCAACTGCAAGTATATGCGCCTGTGCCAGATCTGTAACGTGAATATAATCTCTTATGCAGGTTCCGTCTTTTGTCGGATAGTCATCGCCAAAGATAGAAACAGTTTCTCTTTTCCCGTTTGGTACCTGCAAAATAATTGGTATAAGATGTGATTCCGGATTGTGTGCTTCTCCTATCTCGCCTGAAACATGGGCGCCGCAGGCATTAAAGTATCTGAGGGAAACATATCTCAAATTATGAGCTTTGCTTACCCATTTAAACATTTTTTCCATTGAAAGCTTTGTTTCTCCGTATGTATTTGTAGGTTCTGTACGGTCGCTTTCGAGTATCGGAATATTTTCAGGCTCTCCGTATGTTGCTGCGGTAGAGGAGAATACAATTTTATCAATGCCGTTTTCAACCATTGATTTCAACAGCACCATTGTGCCGTAAAGGTTATTATCATAATATTTTAAAGGTTCTGTCATGCTCTCTCCGACAAGAGAGTTTGCAGCAAAGTGGATTACCGCATCAATTTTTTCTTTTTTAAAAAGGTCATCGAGAAAAGACTTATCTCTAATATCACCTTTATAAAACCTTGCTTTGGGATGAACAGCTTTAATATAACCGGTTTGAAGATTATCTGCAATAACAACATCTTCACCTTTATCTATTAATTCATAAGCTGTATGTGACCCTATATACCCTGCTCCGCCTAAAATTAAAACTGTCATCTTTTTCTCTCCTATTTAAATTGTATTCCGCCGTAAGGTCTTATTGATAATATATGGCAGGTCCCTATGCCGGTTACTGCCTCAATTCTTGTTTTAAATTCATCAAGCAGCTCCTCAGGAACAAAAGCCTGGACTGTTCCGGCAAAGCCTCCGCCATGAACTCTGAATGCCCCGCGGTCTTTTAAGACTTCATCACACATAGCAAGTACAACTGCTACTGCTTGGTCTGCTGATGAGCCGCAGACGTTTACATTTTGCAGGTACATAAATGAGGATTTCCCTGATTTATTAATTATTGATAAAAATTTTGTAAAATCTCCGTTTTGAAGTGCTTTTGCTTCTTCTTTTGCCCGTTCACTGTCATTGAAATAATGCAGTGCACGCAAAACTGCTCTGTCACCGGCTTTTTTTCTAAGTTGAGGAATGTGCTTTATAAACTCATCTTTATTCACTTCCCGCAAATATTTTTTGTTAAAAAATTCAGCAATTGTTTTCATTTCAGCAGGAATTGTTGCATATTCATCTGTAAGGTCTGAATGGTCAGCGCCTGAATCAATTATGCAAAGTGCATATCCTGTTTTGGTAAAATCAAAGTTAACTTTTTGTATTTTAGGATTTTCAGTATCTTTAAAGTCTATTGCAACTGCACTTCCTACAGAAGATGCCATTTGATCCATTAGCCCGCTTGGTTTGCCGAAATAAATATTTTCTGCATACTGTCCGGCTTTAGCAATTTCAACCGCTGAAACTTTACCATTACAGAATAGACCGTTTATGATATTTCCGATTAAGACCTCAAAGGCAGCAGATGACGATAAGCCGGACCCTTTTAAAACATTAGATGAGGTATATGCGTCAAATCCTTTTACTTCGTATCCGGCAGCTTTGAATTTTGCAGCAACCCCTCTGATAAGAGCTTTTGCCTGATTGTACTCTCTTTTATCAGGCTGAAGTTCATCAAGATTAATTACATCAAGCGGGTAACCTTCTGATTGAATCCTTATAATGTTCTGATTATTAGGTGCGGCAGCAGCAATTACATCAAGATTAATACTTGCAGCAAGAACGCAGCCATGCTGATGATCTGTATGGTTCCCGCCTATTTCTGTTCTGCCTGGCGCTGAAAATAAGCTGATATGCTCTGCCGGAGCAAATGTTTTTTCAAAATTATCAATTACATTCAAAAACCGTTCTGCATAAAATGCTGTTTTTGCCGGCTTTACACAGTAAATTTCTGCAAGCTCTTCTTTAAACTTATTATTTTTTAAATCTTTTTTCAGAATTTCAGTTAATTCCATTCCACCCTCAAAACTCAGACGTAATAATTTTATACCACATTTATATGAATTTTAAACAACTAAATAAATGATATGTTAATTTGCTGAAAAATACGGGTATAATATATAAAAATGGTCTTATCGTTTATAGTTTACAGAGGAGATTTTGCATGGAACCAAATATTGACGGAACTGGTGTAATTTCTGATGATGCGAGGGCAGCTAAGGCTAAAAGAATGAAAGTTTTCATAACTTTTGCTGCCGGCATGGCCGGTTTGCTTTTCGGACTTGATATTGGTGTAATATCCGGAGCTTTGCCGTTTATTACAACACATTTTGAGCTTACCAGCCGTTTGCAGGAATGGGTTGTAAGTACAATGATGCTTGGTGCGGCTTTAGGGGCTGTTTCTACAGGCTGGATTTCTTTTAAGCTTGGAAGAAAGAAAAGTTTGATGTCCGGAGCAGCCTTGTTTGTACTCGGCTCAATAGGCTCAGCTTGTGCGCCTAATGTACCGATACTTCTTATTTCAAGAGTAATGCTCGGCTTTGCTGTCGGTATTGCATCTTATGTTGCGCCTCTTTATCTTTCTGAAATGGCAGAGAAGGAGGACAGGGGCAAACTCATTTCAATGTACCAGATGATGGTTACAATAGGTATTCTTGTTGCATTTATATCAGATACAATCTTCAGCTACGGCGGTCACTGGAGAATGATGCTCGGTATAATCAGTGTCCCTGCATTACTTTTAATGATTTCGGTATTCGGTCTGCCGGATAGTCCGAGATGGCTTGCTTCTAAAGGTAAGTTTGAAAAAGCAAAAGAAATTCTGAGAATGCTTTCCACAACTGATGCCAAGGCGGATGCCGAGTTGAATGAAATTCACGAAAGTCTTAAAGTTAAACAGGAGGGCTGGAGTTTATTTAAAGAAAACAAAAACGTAAGGCGTGCAGTGTATCTCGGAATGCTTTTGCAGGCAATGCAGCAGTTTACCGGAATGAACGTAATTTTATATTACGCTCCTCAGATTTTTAAGCATGCCGGTTTTGCAAATACAGAACAGCAAATGATTGCAACCGTAATTTGCGGTTTGACAAACGTCCTTGCTACCTTAATTGCGATGAAAACGGTTGACAAACAAGGCAGAAAACCTATTTTAAAAATCGGATTTGCAGGGATTGCTCTGGGTACATTCCTGCTCGGGGTTTGTTTGTTTATGATTAATGCAGGATTTAGTGCTCTCTGGATTTCAATTCTTGCAGTCATAATGACATTATTTACAATTACAAGTTTTGCAATGAGTGCCGGACCGGTTGTATGGATTTTGTGTTCCGAAATTCAGCCGCTCAAGAGCAGGGATTTTGGTGTAGCTTGTTCTACAACTACAAACTGGATTGTAAATATGATTATCGGTGCTACATTCCTTACATTAATCAATCAGTTTGGAATTGCGGTTACATTCTGGATTTATACTGCGCTGAACATTTCGTTTGTAATCTTTACAATCCTGCTTATCCCTGAAACTAAAGGTATTTCCCTTGAAAAAATTGAGAAAAACCTTATGGACGGGAAACGCCTGCGTGATATTGGCGTTTAAATTATTCCAAACTTGTAAATAATTGTTTTATCATAAACTTCTCCCGGCTTTAACACAGGTTGGGGGAAGTTTTTGTTTACAAACGCATTAGGAAAATACTGGCATTCAAGACAAAAGGCAGAACGGTTTTTAATTTCTGCACCTTTTTTTTCTATACCGGCTCCGTCAAGGTAATTCCCGCTGTATAGCTGAACTCCCGGCAAATTTGTTAAAACTTCAAGAGTTATACCTGAGTGTTTGGAAAAAGCTTTTGCTGCTGTAATAATACTTTTTCCGTCATAATTTTTAATAACCCAGTTATTGTCAAATCCTTTTGCAAATTTTATTTGTTCATAATCCGAATTAATATCAGCCCCTAATTGCTTTGGTGTTCTGAAATCCATCGGGGTATCTTGCACAGAGAGAATTTCTCCTGTAGGAAGAGATCGCCCGTCATTTCTTGTAAATTGTTCTGCGAAAATTTGTACATACTGGCTCGATATATCCCCGTTTTCAACTCCGTCAAGGTTAAAGTAAGAGTGGTTAGTCAGTGCACATACAGTATCTCCGTCTGACATAGCCTTATAGCGAATTTCAAGGGCTGTTGCTTTTAATGTATAAGTTATTTCTGTTTTTAATTCTGCCGGGTAACCTTCTTCTCCATCAGGACTTATATATGTAAATTTTATACCATTTTCAATAATTTCAGTGTTCCATAGTTTCTTGTTAAACCCTTCAAAACCTCCATGAAGCTGGTTTTCACCCTCGTTTTTGGAAAGTTGGAAGCTTTTGCCGTTGAGAAAAATTATGCCGTCTTTTATTCGGTTTGAACACCTTCCTACAGTTGCTCCTAAGTATTTATCGCCGTTTTCGTATTTTGAAGCGCAGTTGTAGCCTAAAACCACATCTTTTAAGCAGGAATTTTTATCCGGAACTTTTAACGACACTACTGCTGCGCCCAGGTTTGTCAAGGATGCTTCTGCCTGCCCATTATTCAGGGTGTATAGAAATACTTCTGCACCGGATTTTATTTTCCCGAAACTTTCTATTTTGACCATAGTTCTATTTTAGCATATAATTGGGGCAAATGGCGCTTAATAAAAAAAATCTTTAAAAGAACGGGATATTTTTTACAGGAAATAGTCAGAAGTAAAATAGTTGTACAGGCAATTCTGGTTGTAGTTATTTCCGGTGCACTTGTTGTACTTTTTAAGATTAGTATCACTGTACTATTTTTATTTATACAGAATTATATTTCAGAGTTATCCTTTGTAGAAAAATTAGTGGTTTTCCCGCTTATTACAACTTTGGGCGGATTAATCTCCGGAATTTTGGTTTTCAAAATTGCACCGGAAGATTTGAGCGCAAAAAATAATTTTTACGGACTTTAATCCTGTATGCTCTCAATTCCCCCATATTCAAGATATAGTTATAATGGATTTAATATAACCAGTTCCGGAAAAATGCTTTTGGCTGATAAAAACAGGGTTTCTTTTACCGGAGATGCCGGATGTTTGTCTAATGAAAATAAATCAGTGCTTGATTCAATTAATTATGTTTATTCACTTATTTCAAAGGAATTGGAACAAAAGTCTGACAAGGGGATTAAATATATCGAAGAACAATCCGGTGTAACTCTTTATAAAGGTATGATTTTTAAAAACATCGGCAAAAATAAATCTACAGTTACCGTTGTTGTTCCTCAAAAAAATAAACAGGGTGATGTCATAAAAATTACCATAAAAGACAAAAATAAAGAACCTGAAAATTATTATATTTTTGATCTGAATAAGGTTGCATTAAGCAATGACAGAACAAAAATATTATCAAAAGCCGAAATGGAAGAATACGATATTGATGCAAAGATAAGCGATATTTCTTCAGATCTTGATGAAAATTTTTTGAATCTGCGTAAAATTGTAATGTCCAGAACCGGTAAGGATTTACGTCCTAATGACGGTCTTATTCCTTATGATATATCCTCTGATCTTGACTGTATTACAGATGCTGCTGAAGCTGCCGATAAAAAATTTGATGACTTTACGCTTTCAGAAAAACAATACCTTACACAGAATTTTTCCAGATATGTTCCGTCAAAAGTTCAGCGCTTTCATACATTTAAAAATCTCGGCAAAGACCGTCTGACTATTACTTACGGAAAAATTTCGTCAGGACTGCATAGCGGTTTGTCAAAGATTATTGTATCAGATAGTAATGGGAATTATGTTGATTCATATCTTATTAAAAATAATAACAAACTTGTTTCCAATTACAATCCGAAATATCCGAATTGTATTCAGGAGAAACTTACATTTTATGATGAATTTTCCATAGACAAACGCTGTAATAAATTAGCTGAATATGCAGGATTGTTAAAAGATGTTTTTATTGATTTTGAACATTATGTTGTAAGGCAGAAACTTCCTGAGCCAAAAATACTGAAAGACGGTGTATTCTGCAAAGATGATTTGGAAAAACTGACAAAAGTATTTGTTTCATATAATACGATAAATAACGAGTTTGCCAAATTAAACCAGCCTCAGATAACTGCTCTAAAAACTTCTTATGGAAAACTTGACTGCTCTCCGGGAAAAAGAGGCTTTGAGTTTAAGGATGCCGGCAAAAAGGGCAGGAATATTTCGTATTATAAGATGCAGTGTTACCATCCGGATGTTGTGAGGATTATTGTTAATGATGAAAAAGCAGATGCTCCACAGTATTTTTTAATACAGAACGGAAAGCTTGTTAAAAATTATAATCCTGCTTATCCTAATGTAATTCCTAAGAATTTGATTTTCTATAATGAAGAAGAAATTCAATCTAAAAATATTTCTGAATACATTGATATTTTGGATAAATGTATGACTGATTTAAAAACTTATGTAAACGATGCCGCAGAAAAAAGAAGAGAAGCTAAACTTGCAGAACTGAAAAAGAAACAGGAAGCTCAAATACTCAAACAAAAAATTAAGGCAGGGCTTATTCCAAAGCCGCCTAAACGGGTAAAACCGCAAAACCCGAAACAGCAGAAAAATGATACACAAAAACTTATAAAAATTTTTATAAAGGAACGTACCTCAGATTTTAAATCTGCGCTGGAAAAAGCACAGATTAATCTTGATGAATTTGATGCTGCAATGATTGAAATCCAGCGTCAGGTCAGAGCATTTTTTGAAAAAAATAACAATACGGAAATACAATAATGTTAAGATTATAAAATCTTTAATTAATAATCTTCTATAATACAAAAAAGTATATTATAATAAATAATTAAAAGAAGGATAGCGGATTATGTTAAAGAAATTTATACTGTTTGCGGCTGCTGTTATGTTTGTACAGCCTGTGCTTGCAGGAACTTTTTTTGAAGGAGAAGCCGCGGCTGAAAATACAATTCAGTCAAGGATTGATAATGTTGGCACAACTCTGCTTAATTGTAATAAAATCCCACACAGGATTATATTTGTTTATGACAAAAAAGAAAAGAAAAAGCTTATTTCTCTTGATAAAGACTTAACCAGCCGTCAGGTTGTTGTTTACGATGGTTTGTACAAATCAGTGCAAACTGATGATGAACTTGCAGCAATGCTTGCCAGAGAAATTTCTGTGGCAGTGAAATCTTACAGTGGGATTTGGGGCGGAACCCTCGATTCTGTACAGGTAGCGCTTGGCTCTAAAAAGTTTGAAACCGTAGCTGATAAAAGAGCTGTTGATTATATGGTAAATTCCGGTTACAACCCGCTTGCATTAATCGTTTTTATTAACAAAACTTGCCCGCAAAAACGGTTTGACAGATTTTCCAGACATAATTTAACTTCCAAAAGACTTGCCCGTATTTATGAGTATATTACCTATAAATATCCGCAATATTTGGAAAACAATGATTATGTTAACAATAAATATTATCAAAATTTTCTTTTAACTTCTCTTTCCAACCGTAGAAAGCTTGAAGAAAAAATAAAAAACCGTTCTACCGAGGAAGTGGATTATGATTAAATTTTTTGCGGTATTTCTTACTTCTATAATTCTCTGCCTCAATGCTGCTGCTTTTGCAGAAAATGAGTATCAGGAAACAAATGCTGATGTTTCTGAAGAAAAAATTCTTCCTTATGATTATACAGATACAACCGCAATTCCGGTAAGGCTTGCGGTCACAAAAGAGGTTTCAAGCGAAAAAGGGCTGCTGGAAGGTGAACTGCTTGATTTTAGAGTTATAAGAGATGTTTATTATAATGAAGAGCTTATTTTAAAAAAAGGTGACATTGTAAAAGGACGTATCGAAACTATAGTAACCAGCGGAATGAACGGTTTTCCAGCAGAGATTATGATTGATGATTTTGAGCTTCCGGGTATAAAGCAGTCACAGCTAATGGGCGGATATGTAAAAAAAGGACAGAACAGATGCTTCTGGGTTTATCCTTTGAAATGGTCTTTAACTTTAATCCCGTTCGTGGGTTCTCTTACCAATTTTATAAAGGGCGGGCATGTAAAACTCCGTCCTACTGATATTATAACTATATATTATTATCCAAACTGGCGTTAAGTTTAGAGTTCTTCAACTTCTTCTTCCGGCAGGTCAAAGTTTTCATCGTTTACTTCTCTCAGGAAGTTTGTCCAGCTGTTGTAATAATCTGCAAGGGCATATGTGTAACCGACAATAATTGATCTGTAAGATTGCTTCATTACTATCAGTGAAGTTATATCGGAGTTGCCGTTTTCATAACTGTCTTTTGATATTTCTATCAGTTCCTCGGAATCTTTAACAATTTTTTTCTCATAATAGTTGAGATTTTCGACTGCTGTGAGAAATTTTTCGTACGCAGCACTTACATCTTTAATCGCCTTATTTTTAACCGAATCATAATTTAATTCAGCTTGTTGAAGCTTATATGCAGCGTTTTGAATTTCAGGCGAGTAGTTATAAAATAGTGGAATGTTAACAAGGCTTGCTCCTGCATAAGCTCCGCTGTTAAAGTGTCCGCTGTCCATCTGGGAGCCTACCTGATATGCGTAACCTCCGACAAGAGAAATGTCCGGTATTCTCTGACGGGCAACAACTGTAAGATTTTTTTCTGCAACATCTATCTGTTGTTTTGCGATTTGAATATCAAACCTTTTGGCAATTGCTTTTTGAACAATTTCAGAGAACTGTGGAAATTCAAAATCCGGAGGAGGGGTTAACATTTCATCAAAGTTATTTTCTTCAGAGAAAATTTTATCCATACTGTCGTATGTAATATGGTTAGGATCATTAATTATTTTGTTAAAACTGCTCAGTGCGGTTTTAACATTAACTTTAGCTGAATTAACCTGTGTAATCATTTGGTTAAGAGCAATTTCTGCCTGTAAAACATCAATTTCCGGAACTTTTCCTGCCTTAGATCTGGTTTGTGCGATTTCAAGCAGTTCATCCTGTAAAAGTTTCTGCTGTTCAAGAGTGTGAAGGATTGATTTTGCAGCAACAAGATTAATGTAAGCTTCTCTTACATCCATTTTTAAATCAAATTTTGTATAATCAACATTTTTCTGAACAAGCTGAAGATTTGACTTTGCAAGTTTTTTTCTTGCGCTTCTTTTTGCAATTTCGATTTCCTGGCTTACACCGAGCTGTTTAGGCTCGCTCTGCCCTGCACCTCCAAGAAAGTAAAAGGCATCAAGAGAAGGGTTTTGAAGTCTATTAGCCGATTTTATATTATTCTTTGCTATATTAATTTCTATTTGTGCGGCTTTCAAATCTATATTATTTTTAAGCGCAGCATCAATGGCTTCATCGAGGTAAACTTTTTTTAATTCCTCTGCGCCCAGCATACTGCATTGTATAGATAATAAAAATATAAACAGCCAGATTACTTTTTTCATACTATAAAAGTATATCATAAATTTTAAATACTTTGATATACAATTTTAATATTTTTTATAGAGCAGGCAAAAAAAATTTTTTTCTGTTTTACATATTACAACAGAAAGGAGAAAATTATGATGAAGTTACACAGTTACATACTTAATTCTGATCTATTTAGATCTGAAACAATTACGGGGGGGGGGGGCACCGTATAAGCCCTATTCTCTAAGCTTTTCGGGTAAAAAGGAAATAGCGGATGCCTTTGTTAAATCCGTAAAAAACCGAAATAGGGAAAAGCCTACTTTTGCAAATATTAACTTAATGGGGAAATGTAATTTAAAATGTTTTTTCTGTATTGGGAATGAGTTAAAAAATATATCTGAACAGGTTGGTAAAAATATAACAAAAATTTCTCAATTAAATGTTCCTTTTAAAGAATGGAAGAATTTTGATCGTTTTTTGAACGATACTAAAGATATTGGCATAGAGAAATTATATTTGACAGGAATGAATACTGACCCTGCTTTATATAAATATTTGCCGGAATTGATAAAATATTTAAAAGAACAGGGCTTCAAAGTCGGCATAAGAACTAACGGATATTATTATCCAAAACAAATGCCAGAAGTTTTATCATCTTTAAATTCCGGAATTTCTTATTCAATTCACTCCGTCAATCCGGATATAAATAAAAAGATTATCGGAACTTCAAAAATGCCGGATTGGGATATTATAATACCAAAAAGCGGAGAAAACTGCAGAGTTGCAACTGTTGTTAACAGGTATAATGAAGATGATATTTTGAATACTATAAAATACCTTTCAAAGTTTCCTAATGTAAAATATATACAGCTCAGATCTATTTGCTCTGATATTGAAAAGGAAAGGTATACGCTAGATACACAAGCTTTTGAAAACTTAAAAAATAAAATAGCAAAAAACTTTTCTAAAGTTAAAGACTATAAGGGCTACCCCGTATATAATATTTATGGAAAAGAGGTAAGCTTCTGGGATCCTCTGCAGGTTACAATAAATTCTACAAATTACTTTACTGACGGAACAATTTCCAATAGCTATTTCGTTACAGAAGGGTATTCGAAAAGTAAGTTATTAAAATAAATGTTCATATAAATATTAAAAAGCAGGATTAATTATAATTAATCCTGCTTTTTAAATCAGAGAGGATGGGATTCGAACCCACGGTGGAGTTGCCCCCACACAACCTTTCCAAGATTGCACCTTAAGCCGCTCGGACACCTCTCTTTTTCTCTTTTTTCAGTCTAACATGAAAAAGTTTCATGTTCAATTACTTTTTTAATGTGTAAATTAAATGTTTCATTTGCCGCCCGCGGACGTTTTTTAAAAATTCTCCGGTAACATTTGCACCAAGGTATTCTGCAACATGTATTGAGTTTTTGTTTTCCGGTCGTATTTCAAAAATTATGCTGTCTAAATTTAATTTGTTAAAAGCATAATCAACAATTCCCTTTGCCCCTTCACGAGCAAACCCGTTATGCCAGAATTCTTCTTTTAAAATGTATCCTGCTTCATAATATTCTTTCCCGTCAATAATGTCAGGTAATAGGGCAAACTGTCCGACAATTTCTGAGCTCTGTTTCTCTATTGCAAGAAAATATCCCAAATTATATTTTTTATAATATTCCTTGTTCTTTTTTATCCAGCCAAAAACGTCATTATCATCGAAATCATACTCCCAGGCATACATTACTCGCGGGTTTTTGAGCATTTTCGCAAGTTCGCCAAAATCTTTTTCATCCATTTCCCGGAGTATTAAACGTTTAGTTTCAAGAAAAATCTCTTCCATAAATTCAATTATATGATAAAATTTCTTTACAGGAAACTTTTATGGATAAGATTATAAAAAAAGCAGCAAAAGGACTAAGAGGGGAAGTAACCATCCCTTCAGACAAATCAATATCACACAGGGCTGTTATGTTTGCATCGCTTGCAAAGGGTAAGTCTGTTATAAGAAATTTTTCAAACGGACAGGATCCTCATTCTTCATTGAAGGTTTGCAGTGCTCTTGGTGTGGAGTATAACTTTTCCGACGGTGTCCTTTTTGTAAATTCAAATGGGTATCTTAATGCTCCGGTTTCTGAACTGGACTGCGGTAATTCCGGAACAACTATGCGGCTGATGACTGGAATTCTTGCAGGACAAAGCTTTAATTCTGTCCTGAAAGGGGATGAGAGTCTTTCTAAAAGACCTATGAAGAGGGTCATTGAACCTTTGTCGTTAATGGGAGCTGAGATTAATTCTGTTGACGGACACGCTCCGCTTTTGGTTAAGGGGAGTCATTTATCAGGTATAAAATATACCTCAAAACTTGCATCTGCACAGGTGAAGTCATGTATTCTGCTTGCAGGGCTTTTTGCTGATGGTAAAACTGTATTTACAGAACCTTATGTATCAAGAAATCACACAGAACTTATGCTTAAGTTTATGGGTGCTGAGCTGGAAGTTTCAGGAACATCGGTTTCAATAGCCAAATCATTTCTTAATCCTCTTGAAATAGATGTCTGCGGTGATATTTCTTCTGCTGCATACTTTATTGTCGCAGGGTTAATTGTGCCCGATTCCAAAATTATCCTGAAAAATGTTGGTCTAAACCCCACACGCGCCGGCATACTGGAAGTCGTAGAAAAAATGGGAGGCAACATAAAAATACTTGATAAAAGAGAGCAGGCTGGCGAAGAGGTTGGAGATTTAGAAATTAACTATACAGAACAACTCAAAGGCTGTGTGATTGAAGGCGATATTATACCCCGTTTGATAGATGAGCTTCCGGTAATAGCTGTTCTTGCAACTCAGGCAGAAGGCGAAACTATTGTTAGAGATGCAGGTGATTTGAGGAATAAAGAATCAGACAGAATCACTGCGGTTGTAACAGAACTCAAAAAAATCGGCGCGGATATTGAAGAACAAAAAGACGGGTTTGTTATCTTCGGGAAGACCGGTTTATCCGGCGGATGCGAAGTTGAAACTTATCACGATCACAGGCTTGCAATGAGTTTGTATGTTGCGGGTCTGGTCTGCAAAAAACCTCTGCAAATCAACTCTTTTGAGTGGGTTGATATTTCCTTTCCTGAGTTTGATAATCTGTTTTGTAAACTTATGTAACATAAAATTTTTATAAAGAGGCAATTTCTTCATACAAATTTTGTTTAATGAAGTATAAGGTTAGGTTACTAAATTCGTGAAAGGTTAAAAGGTTTATTATGGCAGGAGAAATTGCAGGTGTAAATTACAATGCTATGAATGATGATTTTCTGGCGCAAATGTATTTTAACAGAAATGCACAAAATACTGCTCCATCCCAGCAGACGCAAAATGTTCCGGCTTCGCAAACAGGTGTATCAAACCCGGCGTTTCAGGGCGGTCCACAGGGTGATACTTTTGAAAAAAGCAGCTCACTGGTTCCAACTGTGGCTACAGGTATTTTAGGCGGTGGTGCAGCAGCAGGAGCAGGTTATTATTTCGCAAACCCGGTGAATAAAAACGGCGAAGTCGCTGAAGGTCTGATTAAGGCTATGGATAAGATTAATAAAAAAGAATGGACTAAAGCTGCCACAGAAGAAATTCTTGGAGAATTGAAAAAGCCTACATTTGATGCGCTAGGTATTGCAGATCAAAAAACTTATGATGCTGTGAAAAAATTTGCGCAATCCGGAAAGCTTGAAAGTCTTACCGATGCAGAAAAAGCCTTGATACCTGATTTATATAAAACTCAAGCAGATGCTAAAAGTGCAGTTGACCTTGCTGAAGCAGAATTTAAAAAGATTGATATGAAAAAAGTTGCAGAAGATGCTAAAGATGCTGTTAGCGAGTTTAATTTAGAACATAATACAAAACTGCTTCAAAAACAAAAAACTCTTCAAAGTCAGATTTCATTGCTTGCAGATAACGCCTCAGAAGCAGATTTAGAAAAACTGATTAAAGAAAATAAATCATTATTTAAACTTAAAGGTACAGAAGATGAAATCGCAGCCCAGGTTAAAGAACTGGCTAAAACCGGAAAAGCCGGTCTGGCAGACGAAGTAAAAGGTCTTGTCGGATTTCAGGAAGAATATGTAAAAGGTTTGCGCAACGGAATTAAAGAAGGATTTCTTGGAAATTACGATAAAGAAGCCAAAGCGCTCGTAAAAGATGCTCCGGAATGTTTACAGAAAGCCGTTAAAAACTTTAAATGGAAACAGGCAGGTATCTGGGGTGCTATCGCCGCCGGCACAATTATTGTTCTTGGAAGCTTATTTGGCGGAGGAAGCAAGAATAAAGCAAATCAGGCATAATAAACTCTAAATATATATATTAAAATCCCTGACTAATTATCAGGGATTTTTTTTAATAATTATACAGGTATCTATGGTGAAGAACAATAAATCTAATTATAATCCTGTTTAAAATGAGGTTTCTGATTATATCTGTATTTGCCGTAATATTCTGTTGTCTGCCGTCTATGGCGCAGCAGACTGTTTTCAATGTTCCGAGTGCTGATGTAACGCCCGAAGGTGCAATTTTTTTGCAACACGAATCACAGTTCCGCGGCTGGAAGCCTGATGCGTTTTGGCTGGGTACTCATTATACCGCCTTGGGAATAGGACATAATACAGAGCTTGATGCAACTTTGTTTAACCTCGGCGCCCCTGATACACATAATATGTCGCTTGGATTGGGTTTTAAGTCTGCAATGCCTATTCTGTTCTTAAAAGAAAAGTTCCCCGAAAGAGAATTTAAATTAACCGTAGGGTCTGAAGTTCTGGTTTCTTTGCAGGGAAACGGGGTCGGAAACTGGACTTATGCCCATATAAGCGGTAGAATTCCAAAATTAAATACAAGGCTTACTTCAGGTATAAGTGTTGGTACTAAACAAATTTTTGGTAGAAATGCTGTGTCTTTTATTGCCGCAGTTGAACAGCCTGTGACTGATAAATTAAATATAATTGCAGACTGGTACTCCGGGCACGAAAATTTTGCGGGGTTTCTTATTGTCGGGTTGAGTTATAAACTCCCAAAAGATACAGCCATATATGCAGGTTATCAAATTCCAAATACTCCGGCAAATGGTAAATCAGGTTTTGTGATTGAAGTTTCCAAGATTATTGCACTGCCTAAAAAACACTAATGCTTCACTTGACAATTATACCCATATGGGGTATAATATAACTATGAGCATATACCCTATATGGGTATATAACGAAAGGAGATTTTATGGCTAAATGTTCTAACCCAAAATGTAAATGTGTGAACTGCACCTGCGGCGACAATTGCAAATGTGATGGAAATACCTGTCATTGTCCGGATTGCGGCGGGAATTCCGATGCAAAAGAAAAATAATGCAAGACGTTATTATTTTTAGGGAACGGTAAAGGCCGTTCCCTTTTTTATGCTATAATTCTTCTATGGAAAATAACAGCGAAAATAAATGCTGCGGAGAACACCATAATCCGAGCCATAAAAATGAGATTCCCAGACTGAACAGAGCAATCGGACAACTGGAAGGTATTAAGAAAATGATTAACGAGCAGAGATACTGCCCTGATATTTTAATCCAGTTAAAAGCCGTTCGTTCAGCTATTAAATCAGTAGAAAGCAATATTTTAAAAACACATCTTGAAAATTGTGTTGTGGAATCTTTTTCAAATGAAGCTGAGGCAAAAAAGAAAATTCTGGAAATTAAAAATTTGCTTGATAAATTCCAAAGTTAATTGAGTGCAGTGTTTGAATTATTACCAAAAGGAGATTGAGATGAGAGAAGAATTGTTAGCTATCATTGAGAAAAACAGCCGTATTGACCTAAAAGAGCTGGCAGTTCTTCTTGGTGTTCAGGAAATTGACGTTGTAAATGAGCTTTCCAAGCTGGAGGAAGAAGGGATTATATGCGGTTATCATACCCTCATCGACTGGGAAAAGACTTCAATTGAAATGGTGACTGCACTTATTGAGGTGAAAGTAACTCCTCAAAGAGGTCAGGGTTTTGATAAGATTGCAGAACGTATTTACAATTATCCTGAAGTAAAAGCTGTATACCTTATCTCAGGCGGATATGATTTGCTGGTAACACTTGAGGAAAAAACTTTAAAAGAAATTTCAAGATTTGTTTCTGATAAACTTTCAACCCTGGATAGTGTCTTGAGTACTGCTACACATTTTATTTTGAAAAAATATAAAGATCATGGAACTGTTCTTGATAAAAAACATGAAGATGGAAGAGAGGTTATAACACCATGAGAAATATTCTTTCTGAAAAAGTCCAAAATATAAAACCATCCGGTATAAGAAAGTTTTTTGATATTGTAAGCGAGATGAAAGATGCGATTTCTCTTGGGGTTGGAGAACCTGATTTTGAAACTCCCTGGCATATAAGAGATGAAGGTATCTATGCACTTGAAAAGGGAAAGACTTTTTACACATCTAATGCCGGGTTAAAAGAATTAAGAACAGAAATAAGTAATTATCTTAAGCGTATTCAAAATCTTGAATATAACCCTATGAAAGAAATTCTGGTAACAGTTGGCGGTTCGGAAGCTATAGATATTGGACTTCGCGCAATGATTAATCCGGGAGATGAAGTTATTATACCGCAGCCGTCTTATGTTTCTTATGAGCCTTGCGCTTATCTTGCAGGTGCTAAAACGGTTATTATAAACTTAAAGGCAGAAAACGAGTTCAGATTAACTCCTGAAGAACTGGAGGCTGCAATTACTGATAAAACAAAAGTCCTTATTCTTCCATATCCAAACAACCCTACAGGGGCAATTATGGAGCAGGATGATTTAGAGAAAATTGCAAAAATTATCATTGAAAAAGATATTTTTGTAATGTCTGATGAAATATACAGCGCCTTAACATATAAAGGCAGGCATGTTTCTATTGCAAATATTCCTGGTATGAAAGAGAGAACTCTTTTAATTAACGGATTTTCAAAAGCCTATGCTATGACCGGCTGGCGTTTAGGTTATGCGTGCGGTCCGCAGGAGTTGATTGCACAAATGACAAAAATCCACCAGTATGCAATCATGTGCGCACCTACAACAAGCCAGTATGCTGCTGTTGATGCCTTAAAAAACGGTGATGAAGATGTTGAAAATATGCGTACAGCTTATAATCAGCGCAGACGTTTTTTAATGAACGCGTTTAAAGAGATGGGACTGGAATGTTTTGAACCGTATGGAGCATTTTATGTTTTCCCATGTATTAAAGAATTTGGAATGACAAGTGAAGAATTTGCGACAAGATTTCTTGAAGAGGAAAAGGTTGCAGCAGTGCCGGGTACGGCTTTTGGTATGAGCGGAGAAGGGTATTTAAGAATTTCATATGCTTATTCTATTGAGAATTTAAAAGTTGCAATCGATCGATTAAAGCATTTTGTGGAAAAATTAAGGAAAAATTCTTAAGACAGAAAGGGTTTTTGATGAATAAAGTAAAGATTACTGTATTAAAAACAACTTTAGATGAAGAATTAGCTAAAGAATACGGGGTAGAAGGGCTAGGACCTTGTCCTATGATGAGAGCCGGAGATGTTTTTTATGCAGACTGGGCAAAGCCGGACGGCTTCTGTGATGAAGCGTGGAAAGCTATTTACCAGTATGTTTTTGCACTCTCTCATGGAGCTGATAAAAACTTATTTTATTACGGAGATTGGATAAAAACTCCGGGTGTTGCAATCTGTAGTTGTAACGACGGGCTTCGTCCAGTAATATTCAAGCTGGAAGCAACGAATGAAGCTTCTGTAATTAATGTATAGTACTTGTTTTTAGTCTAAATAAACTGGACACATAAGCTGTTTTCGCCCAACATTTTAAGCAAGTATTTTTTATTCTCCAATAAACCACTCTTTGCCGACTTTTAACTTAAGAGGTTTCTCGCTTATCTTTATGCTTTCTTTTAATTCATTATAATAGGGTAATTTATTTGCAACAGCTTTTATTTTTTTGAGAACTATTTCTTTACTACAACCCTTAGCTTGTATATTCAATGCTTTCGGCTTTTTATTATAAGGATTAATAAATGATGAGTATAATAACCAAAAAATTTTTCAAAAGATGGATAGTAAATCCATCCTTATTGAATTTTCCGGGAAAATTTTCTGATAAAGAATGTGAGTGGAATTATAGATTAGTGTTAGAATAGGTAAGCAGCTGCACAGGAGTTTTGAACCGGCAGCTGCACTATAGGTTAGAAATCAGAAAGTCCAAGAGATGATTTCATTTTCGATAATTTTTCTTTACAATGACCCATTATTCTGTTATTTTCTATTGCAAGTTTGTGTATTTTATCTTTATTATTTTTGACAGTTTCTTTTAATGCTAAATCTTTTGTAGTTATATAATCTGCCAGAGTATTGCCATTAGTTAATTCAAGGTCAAATGCACCTTGCAATTCTCCATGTTCTGGTCTATTGGAAAAACAATCATTTTTCAAACAAGTCGAATAAGATATTGCAGAATGTTTTGGAGGATAACTTAAATTTTCTAAATATAATGTGTTATCTGTGAATAATCTTAAAGAAATAACATCATTTGCCTTAGCTTTTTTAATTGCATTTGCTAATATAAATGTATCAACCGGATTTTCAGCTTGTAATCTGAAAAATGCTTTTTGAGTTTGGGCATCATTAGATAATTGTGCTTTAAAAGCAGGAACTACAGGGTGTGTGTTAAATTTAATTTGCATAATATTCTCCTTTTTTGTATAGTAAAAACATCTAAAATTTTTTTTTGCTAGTAAAAGAATGGGACTTATATATAAGTTTCCACAAAATAGAAAATATGCCGCATTGAACTCGTTTCCTGGTCTTGATAATATGCGAAGCTGAGAAAGTTCAACTTGATTTGTTAGGATAGTTTTGATGGAATTTGCTTGCTAATAATCCTCAAAAGAATTAGTCTGATTAAGCTGCTACGGCTATCTGAATTTCAATAATTAAGATGTATTGACGTATTTGGGGAATTTATGTCAATATTCAAAACGGGTTTTACTATACAAAAATAAATGTGTTAGATAGAATGCTAAAATTTAAAATAAGAACATAAAAACTGGGCCCGGAGGGATTCGAACCCACGACCAAAGGATTATGAGTCCTCTGCGCTACCGCTGCGCCACAAGCCCAGAAATTATATATTTAATTATCAATCCAAGATTAGTTACAGTCTTTAATTTATCATCAAAGTATCAAAAAATCAAGTACATTTTATTTTAGAGAGATTTTTTCTTTGCTGATAACCTGGTTTGCTCCGATTATCTGTGAATACAGATCTGCATTTACAGTTGAATGTGAGGCAACCACACTTTTTGAAACAGTTACATTATCATCTATTCTAACATTATCCCAGAGAATACAATTTTCCAGTACAACATTTTCTCCAATAAGACAGTTATCTCCGATAGTACAATTCCCGATAATTTGAGTACTTTCCGGGATTATACTTGAACCTGTTATATATGAGCCTTTTCCCTTTACTTTTATGTCGGAATGCGTAAAGCTGCACAAGCCGTTAAATAAATCCTGTGTAGACTGTTCGTATTGCTCAAGTGTTCCTATATCTGTCCAGTATTGGTTTATTTTAAATGTATTTATTGAACGGATTTTTAAAAGCTCTGGAAATACATTTTTTGCAAAGTCATAGAATGTATTTACAGGAATGTAATCAAAAATTTTATAGTTAAAGATATAAATACCTGTGTTAATATAATTACTTTTAGCCTCATCCACTGAAGGCTTTTCCTGAAACTCTGTTATAAATCCTTCATCATCAGTTACTACAACTCCGAAGTGGGATACTTCTTCAAGCGGGATTTGTTTTATCCCTATTGTAGCAATTGCTCCGGATTTTTTGTGGGCTTCAAGACCCTGCTTTAAATCAGCATTAGAAAGACCGTCTGCTGACAGCACAATAAAATCTTCGCCTTCATCAAAGAAAAACTGGCATTTTTTCAGTCCGCCGGCAGTTCCCGATAAAGTTTCTTCTTTGATATATTCAAAATTAATTCCGAAATTATTGTCTTTGTATCTTTTGATAATTTGATCTGCAAGGTAATAGGTGTTTGCAACAACATCTTTAACTCCTATTGACGCAAGTTTTTCAAAAAGTATATCCATGACCGGTCTGTTCGCAACAGGAACAAGCGGCTTTGGCACTGCTTTTGTCAGAGGATCCAGTCTGGAACCAACTCCGGCAGCCATAATCATTGCTTTTAATTTCTCATTAACCATATCCATCACTCTTTCTTTATATTTGCATAAAAGTATATTTATTGCAAATTTATGAATAAAATATATTGTAAAATTTTTTTTATTGGATTATAATTTAGACATAAGCTGTAGATTTAGGCTTATGGCTCAGTTGCCCGGTGGAGTCGTAGACGTAACGTATTTTATAATTGGCTCTGCCAACTGAGAAAAGGCATGAAATGTACATTTGATTTTTGGGCTTATAGCTCAGTTGGTAGAGCAGTTGACTCTTAATCAATTGGTCGAGGGTTCGAGCCCCTCTGAGCCCAATTTTTATTTTTTAGCTTGTACGGCATTGTAATTCTTATCAATATTGGTTTCTATATTATTTATGATTAACGAAATTATGCTTGTTGCTGCCGTAATACTTCTTAGCGCTGTTATTTTTAATAAAGCCGGTGCAAAGATAGGACTGCCTTCTTTGCTTGTTTTTATTCTGCTTGGAATTCTTGCCGGGTCTGACGGATTAGGCGGCATAAAATTTGAAGATTATAAACTTGCTCAATTTATAGGTATTATTGCAATATCTTATATTCTCTTTATGGGCGGATTGAGTGTTGATATTGATGAACTAAGACCGGTTTTTTATGAAGGGATTGTACTGGCAACATTCGGGGTTTTGATTACAGGATTGATTGCAGGCTGTTGTGCGTATTTTTTTATGGACCTTCCGTTTCTTGAATGTCTTTTGCTCGGGGGAATTATATCTTCAACTGATGCAGCAGCGGTTTTCAGTGTACTGCGTTCAAAAAACATAAGCCTTAAAGACAGTCTGAAGCCGCTTCTTGAATTTGAGTCCGGAAGTAATGATCCTATGGCGGTTTTTCTTACTCTCGGAATAATCGGGCTTATTACTGCACAACTTGAGATTCCGCAGCTTGTTATTATGTTTTTCAGACAAATGTTTATAGGAATTATCCTGGGGTATTTTTTTGCAAAACTTATTGTTTTAATAATAAATAAAATAAGGCTTGAATATGACAGTTTATACGTTGTTATTACTATTGCAGGAGTTCTGCTTACTTATTCTTTTATTTCTATTGCCGGAGGAAACGGTTTTATAGGAGTTTATGTATGCGGACTGGTTATGTCAGGGTTGAGTTTTGTCAATAAAAACTCTCTTATAAAATTTCATGATGCGGTCGCATGGCTTATGCAGATTATTATGTTTGTTATACTAGGGCTTCTTGTGAATTTTAAGTCAGGTTTTGTGTATACAAAACAGGCATTTCTGCTTGCGATGGTCTTAATTTTTGTTGCAAGACCGGCGGCGGTATTTATTTGTTCATTGTTCTTTAAAAGAAGTTTAAATGAAAAACTGATGATTTCATGGGTTGGACTGAGAGGTGCTGCTCCGATTGTGCTTGCGACATTTCCTCTTACCGCAGCCATACCTCATTCAATGGAAATTTTTAATATAGTCTTTTTTGTTGTTATTATATCTGTTCTGTTGCAGGGAACAACTATTCCTTATGCAGCAAAACTTTTGAAAGTTGCTTCACGGTTTTCGAAAAATCATTCTTCAATTTTGGAGTTTAATGCAGCTAATACAAATAATAAGATGATAGAGTTTACTGTTCCAGAGAACTCCTACGCTGTTGGAAAACAGTTGTATGAAATAAATCTTCCGGCAAAATCAGTTGTCGGGCTGATTTATAAAAATGGAGAGTATATTATTCCTACAGGTACAACATTAGTTGAAGCTTGTGATGTGCTTTTTGTTTTACTTGATGTTGAAGCTGAGGCTGATGTACGCAGAAAACTCTGTACAGAAAAAGATGATGAAAGTATAAATTAAAAGCGGAACTATTTAGTTCCGCTTTTAATGTGAAGGGTATTTATACAGATTTAGTACTGTTTGTTTCCTGTTTTTTGTCAGTTGGGTGTTTTGGATGTCTTACTTTTTTCGGTTCTGCAATTTCATCTCTTACCTTCGAAGCAACAAAAGCTGCAAGTCCTGCTCCAATTCCGGCACTAATATATGTTATTGCGCCTAAAGCATTAAGTTTTCTGACTTTTTTGAACATTTCTGCAGGCAATAAGCTTTTAGCCATTTTGTTTCCTCTATATGATGCCATTAATTCTTCTGCTACTACCGGAACAAATGTTAATGATACAAGTTTGCCTACGTTATTTTTTATAAATGTTGTTGCTTTATCAAATTTATTTTTAGGTTGTTCACCTTCAACTTTTTTACGTTTTATTAATGCAGTAAGGCTTAAAACACTGCCTGTAATCATTGCCGGTGCTCTTAATTTTTGCATTCCTTTCCAGAAAGTAGACATGTGTCTGTTTATAGCGTGACCCATTTCGTGGAAAGTTGAGGCGCCTAATTTTTCAATATTAACGCCAATTTTGTTGGTCTTAGGGAAAAATGCTGCATTATTTCCATGTTCAAAGGTATTTTGCAATATCTTGCGGTACAATTTTCCAAGATAGGTATTTCTAAACCAGCCTGGCATTTCTTTTGATATAGATTCAGCTAATTTTTTATTTACTTCAGGAATTACTTCGCTTGATTCTGATATTGCATCCGAGAACGGCTTACGGAGCTGAGCCCCCCCCCCTTC
>HF989726.1:0-3545 GCA_000431315.1 Brachyspira sp. CAG:484 | reverse complement strand
AGCTGAGCCCCCCCCCCTTCACTGAAAGGTCTGCTGTGGAAAGGTTTTAAGAAGTTTGGAATTTTAGATTCTGTTGTAGGTTTCACATCGAGAATTTCTACTCCCTTTTCTCTTAACCCTGAGTTTTCAAAAGCATCATCTATTGCCTGGCGCAAGATCTTATTATCAATACTCTTAGATGTTTCTTTCATTTCATTCAGTATTGGTTTTGAAAAACTGCCTATAGTTTGTCTAACGACATTTCCTGCCATATTCCCTGCTATAACAGCGCCGGCTGTAGGCCAAAACCCGGGAGTTTTGTATTGTTGACCGTTATCGTTTGTGATAATTTTCATCTGCTACCTTTCACACATTGTAACCTGTACTGACTTTAACGATTCTAAATAAAAATAATTGTTATATTTTTTAATAGTTTTTACATTTGTTAATAATCATTTTCGGATACTGCATCGTTCCAGTTGTCTTACAAATCGCACAATTTTAGCTTCCTTATCAGCAGAAATTGAGTCAACCAGAATTGTTTTACAGCCTAGAAGTTTTCCGCATAAAATATCTGTTAGGGGTCTATCGCCTACAAAGACTGCATCTTTAGCATTTATATTATACTTCTGTAAAAATTCCTTTGCCGGCTTTGTCTGCGGTTTTTTTGCTTCAAATAAAACAGGAAACGGAGTGATTGCACTTACTTTTTCAATATATTCTTTATTGTGGTTGTTTGAAATCACAGCTGTAAAGAATTTTGATTGAACTTTTTCAAGCCAGTCAAGTGTTTTTTGTGAATAGCAGCCTGTTTTTGATGCCATAAGTGTACTGTCTAAGTCAAACAACATTGCTTTTATTCCTGATTTTTCGAGTTCATCCAGGTCTATATCGTAGATACTTTTCAAGTCATAATCCGGCTTAAGAAACATGCTCTTTTACTCCTGTTGTTCTGGCAATTGCGTATTTAAAATTAACAGGTTCTTTGTCAAATTTAACATACACATCATCATTTGTATTGCCGAGAGGCTGTTCTTCTCCTCTTTCATTTGTAATTCTAATTACTCTGGCAGTAAACTGTTCTTCCGGAGTAATTATTTCAACCTCATCATTTAAAAGAATTTTATTTTTTACTTTCACAAAGTTATCGCCGTCTGAATTTTTTTCTCCTTTAAATTCGCAAAGAAAATCAGCTCCTGCAAGTCCTTTTGAAATATCGTAACTGTAACTGCTGCTGTCGTTGTTACCAAGAGCAAATCCTGTTGTGTAACCCCGGTTGCCTACTTTTTTTAATTCTACAAAGTATTTGTGCAAGTCGGCATCCGGATTTTTTACGCATTCATCAATGGCGTTGCGGTATGCTTTTGCAACTGCTGAAACGTAATATAAACTCTTTGTTCTGCCTTCGACTTTGAATGAATTTACACCGGCATCAATAAGCTTTGGCAGATGCTCAACCAGGCATAAATCTTTAGGGCTTAATATATGAGAGCCTCTTTCATCCTGATTTATTTCGTAATATTGATCCGGTCTGGTGCTTTCAACGAGTTTGTAGCTCCAGCGGCAAGGCTGTGAGCAGTTGCCATGATTAGCTTTTCTTTCACCGTTTGTAAAGTAATCGCTCAGAAGGCAGCGTCCGGAAAAAGAAACACACTGAGAACCATGTACAAAACTTTCAAGCTCAATATCCGGAACATGTTTTCTTATTTCGGCTATATCTGAGATAGGAAGTTCTCTTGCAAGGATTACGCGGGTTGCGCCAAAATCCTGCCAGAATTTGACACTCTCATAATTTAGGGTATTTGTTTGTGTGCTTATGTGCAAAGGAGTATCAGGCATATATCTTTTTACCAGATTGAGAACCCCGAAATCACTTACTATAACAGCGTCCGGATTTGCATCCTTAAATCTGTCAATGCAGCTTTCAAGAAGTTTTATATCGCTGTTGAAAGCAAATATATTTAAAGTTACATAAGCCTTAGCTCCCAGCTTATGTGCCAAATCAACAGCTTCCTTCAAATTATCCAGTGTAATAAGCTGTCCTTTTCTCATTGCTCTTAAGCTGAAATCTACTACTCCGAGGTAAACCGCATCAGCTCCGTATTTTATCGCGTATTCCAGTTTCTCCAGATTGCCCGCCGGCATCAATAATTCTAAATTCTGCATAAGTGTATATTACCCGAAAGGAGGTAAATAATCAACTAATTAGGTGATGCTATTTTTTGGTTTATATAGACAATAGAAGTGTAAGAGATAAATGTTTTTGGAGAGCATAAATATGCAAGTTATTGAAAACGCTGCTGTTACTATAAAAGAAATCTGGGAATACCAGCACCCTATTATTCATACCTGGTTTTTGATGAGTGCGGTATCTTTTTGTTTTATGTTTGCATTTCTGTTTTTTGTTATTTAACTAGTTACCCTCAGGGGCAATATCCAGTATTGCATAAGCATTAAAATCAACTGAGCCGAATATAAATTTAACCTGATTTTCGTTTCCTGAGTCAATCATTCTGATGAAATTAATTTCAGGTTCATTGAAATCATCATTGGTTTCTGTTGCAGGAATTTCTGCCATAAGGTTCTGTGACTGGTAAAGCTGAATTACAGGAGTACCGTTTTTAATCTCGCCCTTTGCCTGATAATGACCAACCGGCAGGATTGCATCTTCACTAATTTTTACAGGTGCGGATACACACACTATAGGAAGAGATTCCGGCATTTTATTTATCGCATCTGTTTCGTTGCTCTGGCGGAATTCTTCACCTTTTGGAATATTTTTATCCCGTTTTTTCTTCTTCTTTTTACTTTCAAGCGCTTTTTCAAAATCCTGATCGCTTACAGGCTCCTGACCGTATACGTTCTGATCTCCAAAATTATCCCACAAATCGCCGTCAGCAAACGACGCATTAGCAGTTGTAAAGATTATTGCGAAAAGAAGTATAATTAATTTCTTCATACTTATATTTTAATTATTTTTTCAAATTTGTAAATATTAATAAAGACACTTGCCTGCAATATCAGTCTAACATATCGGATAGTTTTACTCCAAGTGCATCTGCAATAAGTTTGGCAGTTTTTATATTAATACAGCGTTTGGCTAATTCGTACTTACCGATGGTCGATTTATCAAGTCCTACCTCAAACCCGAGTTCTTCCTGAGAAAGCCCTTTGCTTAAGCGTATTTTATGCAGTTTTCTGCCAAAGATTTTACAAATGTCTTTACTCATATTTACTATTGTGTTATAATAATTTCGGCTTGTCGTAGACAGTATGTCTACAATCATGCCCTTAATCCACCGTCAATAGGGCTATTCCTGTGGATAAAAGAGAATAATAGGTAATTATAAAAAGTTTACAATTCTAATTTCGATTTAAATTTATGAAAGTGCAATTAATGTTAAAAGTTTAACTAATAAGCTAACCCATAAAATTTCAGGTATGTCTGCCGCCAATTCCTCCAGTTTATCGGGGGCAGACAATTTTTTTTTTATGGGAATGTGCTTGCATATCATAACGGAATATTATTTTAAGAGTATCCATAATCATTCCGCCTGGGCGTATCA
>HF989725.1 GCA_000431315.1 Brachyspira sp. CAG:484 | reverse complement strand
GTAACAATGATCCCAAAATCATCTTTTCTAATGGTGCTGTTCTCAGAATATCTACCAACAAAAGCGGTTGTGCAAGTAAAGAGTACACTTCTAATGTAGTAGATGAATATGGACGACCTGTAAAAAATCCTGACGGCACTAACAAAACTAACACATATACCAGCTCAATATGTGCAAATTTATTTTTTGATGTAAACGGAAACAAACAGCCAAATCAATTTGGACGCGATGCGTACTGGCTCTGGATATATAAGAATAAAGTAGCCCCTGGTACTGATAATCATGTCGGAGGAAAAAGTTTCAAAAATATCCTAACCGGCAAGGATAAATTGGAATATGAAAATTATTCAAAAGGCAAAGTTTTGAATTTTAAAACTTACCGGGATTGTTTAACCCCGGTAAGTATGGTATAATCAAAATATAAATAAAGGAGGATAGATATGCAAAACACAATTATAGTTTCAAAATCTCTGAGGGGGGGGGGGCTTAGATAGTGCCGGCGGGCGTTTTCGCGCTTTGGGATTATCCCGTTCCGCATTTACCTTGGCGGAAGTTTTAATTACTCTTGGTATTATCGGTGTGGTTGCGGCTATGACGCTGCCTAATTTGGTTGCAAAATATCGAGGGCAGGCAGTTGTAACTAAACTGAAGAAAATGTATTCCGTAATGTCCCAGGTAATGCTAATGTCAGTACCTGACGGTGATTATAATAATATTCCCATAATAGATGGAGGAATAAATGGTGTTAACAACTTTTTTAATGAGTATTTGAAGCCCCAACTAAAAATTTTAAGAGTATGTCACATTGATTCGAAAGAATGCTGGGCAGAAACCAGAGATAAAAGCAACAAAAAAGTAAGTGTGGGCAGCGGAACACTGCCATTTATAACAACAGACGGCTATGCTTTTACAATAGATACCTGGAATGCGCAAGATTATGAAACTGTTTCAAAAAGGTATGGCATAAACTTTTCCGGTAACAGCCCTATGCTTGTTATCTATGCTGACGCTAACGGGTTTCAAAAGCCTAATGTTTTAGGCAAAGATGTATTCGTATATGTATTTTCAGAACGAGGACTGCTGCCAGCAGGACGCGACAAAACTGACACTGAAATAGAAAGCGAATGCAAATCAACTGGATATTTTTGCTTCGAAAAATATGTAAGAAATAACTGGGAAATTCCTGCTGAGGATGTCTGGTAAAGTTTTAAAAATTTCAGCACTGTTTTCTTTTACATTTTCTATTTTTTGCGGTATAATCTGAATGAACATTAGAAGTGTATAACAAAAGGTGCTGAGGCACAGCGGGTAATGTTTCTAAGCCCCGCAAGAAAGGAAATTTATGGTACCGGAAACTAAGAAATTTGAAATCGAAATCGGCGGTAAAAACGTTGTTATCGAAACCGGGAAGTATGCACAGTCTACAAATGGTTCTGTTACAGTAAGATGCGGTGATACAATGCTTTTTGTTCACTGCGTTGTATCCAAAGAACCTCGTGTAGGTATAGATTTCTTCCCATTACTCATTGATTATGAAGAAAGAATGTCTTCAATCGGACGTATACCAGGCGGTTACAACCGTTCAGAAGGTAAAGCCAGCGATAAGGCAATTCTTGTTTCAAGATTAATCGACAGACCAATCAGACCTTTATTCCCTAAAGGTTACAGAAATGATATACAAATCGTAGCACAGTTATTTAGCTACGACCAGCAGAATCAGCCGGATACTCTTGCAATGCTTGGCGCGTCCTGCGCATTAATGCTTTCAGGCGCTCCGTTTGAAGGTCCTATCGGTGCAGTAAGAGTTTCAAGAGATGAATGCGGAAACATGATTGCTAACCCAACTCACCAGCAGGCAGCAAAATCTGATTTGGATATTGTTGTTGCAGGTACTCATGACAGCGTTATCATGGTTGAAGCAGGATGTAAATTCGTCACTGAAGATGATATTATGGCTGCAGTTGAATTTGCTCAGGGTGAAATCAGAAAACAGTGTGACGCACAAGTTGAATTTGCAAAACAATGCGGCGTTGTAAGAGAAGAATTTGTAAACCCTTATGACACTACTGAAATTAAAAATATCATCCACGAAACAGCTCATGATATGATTGTTGATGCTTATCATAACTTCGATAGAACTTACAGACAGGAAAAACTTGAAGAAGCTAAAAAACTCGTTAAAGAAAAAATCGAAGCATTGCCTGAAGATCATACAATCAGAAAGATGATTGAAGAAACCGGCGTTGACTTTGTTGCAGAAGAATTTAAAGCAGCAGAAAAGAAAGTTATGCGTGCAATGATTCTTGACGAAGGCGTCAGAGCCGATGGCAGAAAACCTACCGAAGTTCGTCCTATCTGGTGTGAAGTCGGAGTTATTCCAAGAGCACATGGTTCTGCTGTATTCACAAGGGGTCAAACTCAGGTTCTTTCAGTTGCAACACTTGCCGGACCTGGTATGAAGCAGGAACTCGACGGCGTTGACCCTGAAACAGAAAAAACTTATATGCACAAATACATATTCCCTGGATTCTCAGTAGGTGAAGTTAAACCTTTAAGAGGTCCTGGAAGAAGAGAAGTAGGACACGGGCATCTTGCAGAAAGAGCCAATATACCTGCACTTCCTTCTCAGGAAGAATTCGGCTATACAATCAGGGTAACCTCTGATGTATTGGAATCAAACGGTTCAACCTCAATGGCTTCTACCTGCGGCTCTTCAATGGCACTTATGAATGCCGGCGTACCTGTAAAGTGTATGATTGGCGGTGTTGCAATGGGTATGATTAAAGAAGAAGGATATGAACCTGTTGTATTAACAGATATTCAGGGTATTGAAGACTTCCTTGGCGATATGGACTTTAAAGTTACAGGTAATGACACTGGAATTACAGCGCTTCAGATGGATATGAAGGCAAAAGGCATTCCAAACGAAACATTACGCAGAGCATTGTTCCAGGCAAAAGAAGGCAGACTGCATATCTTAGGTGAAATGAGAAAAGCTATTACAGCTCCGGCTGAACACTTATCACCATATGCACCAAGCATTACAACAATGACAATTCCGACAGAAGACATCGGTACAGTAATCGGACCTGGCGGAAAACAAATCAGAGCAATCATTGATGCTTCAGGTGCTGAAATTGATATTCAGGACAGCGGTGTTGTTACAATTACATCTAATGACCAGGAAGGCGCTGAAATCGCTAAGAAAATGATTAAAGACCTTACATTCAGACCTGAACCGGGAATGGTAATTAAAGGTAAAGTTGTAAGAATAATACCTATCGGAGCATTTGTTGAACTTGCTCCGGGCAAAGACGGAATGGTTCACATTTCACAGGTTTGCCAGGAACGTATTGAAACAATTGAACCTCATCTTCAAATAGGTCAGGAAGTAATTGTTAAAGTTATCAAAATAGATGACAAAGGCAGAGTTAACCTTACAATCAAAGGGGTTTCCGAAGAGGAAAAAGCTAACTGCCAGTAAACCTGACGACTTATTTGTAAAAAAGAAGGCGGAAACTTTATAAAGTTTCCGCCTTTTAATTTATCAAAATCTATATACCAAGTGGTGATGAGTATGAACCTTCATCATAACAATAAGTGCAGATAAATTCTTCCAATTTTGCCATTTTTAACTCTTCAGGAATATTTTTATCAATGAAAAATCTTGCAGACCCGCCATATTTGGCTAAATATTTTGTCATTTCTTTATTAAATAATTCTTTATGGTATTTACTTTCAATAAGAGTATCTCTCATCTGGGCAATAACATAATTCATACCTTTAAACGGTGAATCATTTTTAATAATAGATATATTTGGATTGTATTTTCTCATAAGATTAGAAATAGCAGTTAAAATCCTGTAAATTTCATAATCACTCAGAGGTCGTTTGTATTCATTATATTTGTCATTTATCAGTCTTGACTGTTTTAAAATACAATTTTGTGACTCTTTACTCATTGATTTAAATAAATCAGAAAATTCAAACACTCCCAGCCGTAATAAAGCAGGGGTAATATCATTTCCGGTCATTGCAATGAAAGCGTCAGTAACAGCCTGTTTTGCAGCCCTGTTTGCGATTGGGTATTTGTCACTATATTTCTGATACAATGAAAGAGTAATGTCATCAGCATCCTCAATATCCATAAGCCTGTCATCTGCCGGAAGTTTAATACCTTTTTCTGCTAGTAAAGTAGTTAAAATATAAGAGTCTGATATTTCCGGATTATTCATAACAAAACTTATAAAGTGAGCGGCAAAAGCTTTAGGCATCATTCTTGTATTAAAATCTAAATGTTCTTTTAAAGCTTCTTTCAGGTTTGATACTATTGCAACCTTTCCCTGTTCTGTATCAAACTCATAAGAATCTACATTATATTCTTTCTTTAAATCTTCAAAGATTTTCTGATATTTTGCAAAATCACCATCATCTTCCACATCATCAATAACTTCCAAACCCGGAGCAGCTTTCTCCTGAGCAGCAGTTTCAGGTTCAAAGATACCTAAAGCCTGTTCGTATTCCTGCTGAAGCAAATCATGTTTCTGCTGGCGTTCCAGCCTTTTTGATTTAATATTATGTGCATATTCCAACAACTCTTTGAAATCATCATTATCTCCGTCAGCACCGTAAGTATTAAAGAAAAGTCTTATTGTTTCTTTCATTACCATGGATTGTAGACTATTCAGTTCCGGATTTTTCCAGTAAGTTTCAAATTTTTCTCTTTGAGAAGCTGTCAAATTATCGTAATTTTCAAAATACCCTTTCATTTCATCTGAAACATGGAGCCTTCGCATAACAATTGAATTTATCTCACTAAAATATTTTGACACAAAATTTAAAGGTTCTTCATCTCTTATGTTCGTATTTTTTAATTCTTTTTGTGTAGCTTTTCTGCTGCCTTTGCCTTTAACAAAGGCTTTAGTAAGCTTATCTATTTCCCAATCTTTTACATTATCAAATTTTTTCTTAGGCTGTAGTGAATTTTGACGGGTCTGAGCAGGTTTCGATTCGGCAGCATTTTCGTGCACGCGCTCCTCCTGAACACGTGAAACAATTGCCTTACGAGGCTTATACTCATAAGGAAACTCCTCTCTTGTTGCGGTCAGGGATGCCCAGAAAGAGTGATTAGGATACTTAATCCCATAAGCGGCAAGAGTTTCATACTGAATAGGGCTCAAACCGTTATAATTTTTTGATATATCTTTTTCAAAATCCGTATTAATTTCTTTTAGAGTTTTTCCTTCCTGATAAACTTTTCTTAGTAAATACATTCCTAAATGATCACTGCCGTCTTTGAATAAAGGACCGCTTTCTTCTTTCATAAGTTCTATTTCTGCAAGAACTCCGCTTTTGAATTTTTTATTTGGAACATCAATAAGTTTGGCAAACAAAGGTTCCTCAGGGTACAGCCTTTTAACATGTTCTAAAGTTTTTGCCTCGTTTATATCACTAAATACAAGCTTAAGCATTTGAGCCGGCGGCATATTTTTCCTATCTTCATAATCCTCAAACAAATAGTTTTTCATAGTATCCGGCATACCATTACGGTTGAACGGCTGCGCGTAGAAATTTGACGGAGTTCTGAAAAGACGTGCTGAAAAATTTATATTAAAATCCCTGTAAGCAGGTGGATTAAAAGCTTCTAACCGAGGTTCTCCGTTTAAGGGTTGTTTATTATTTTTTGCATCAGATAATACAATACTTCTCGGGGTAAGACTAATCTTTTCTATTTTCATGCTCTAATCCTTTTTCAACGTATATTTACCTATATATTCTAACCTGCTGAATAACAAATTTTGCTTATATTTAATATAAATTAACAATAAAAATTATTTATGCTAATATAAACACATAAGATATATAAAATGGGAGAAGAAAGCTATGTGCGATGTTATAACTATTGGTAGTGCTACAATGGATGTATTTGTAGAAAGTGATGATGCAAATATTGTTTCGGTTTATACAAAAAATAAAAAATCCGAGTTTATGAGCTATCCTTACGGTGCTAAAGTTGAGATTACCGACTTTGCTTCAAAAGTAGGCGGCGGCGGAGTTAATACAGCTATGAACTTTGCAAATCTCGGCTTAAAAACAAGCGCTATTTTTAAAATTGGTGATGACATTTATTCTGATGGTGTTCTTGAGGCTTTTAAGGACAAGGATATTGACTTATCAAATATTATTCAGGATCCCAAAATAAGTACAGGTTTTTCTATTATTCTTGTAAGTTTTCAGGGCGACAGAACCGTTCTGGCACATCGCGGCGCCAATGCTCTCATTAAAAAATCAGACATAAATTTTGATGCAATTAAAAATTCAAAACTTCTTTATATAGCACCAATGAATGGCGACAGCACAAAAGTTCTTGATGATATTGCAACATTTGCACATGAGAATAATGTTTATGTATGCTTCAATGCCGGCTCTTCCAGCATTAAAAGAGGCTTCAACTATTTGAAAAAAATTCTAGCAAATGCAAATATAGTTGTAATGAATAAAGAAGAAGCCTCCTTGGCCACACAGATTCAGGTAAGACCAGACACAAGAGAAGAAAAATTTTCAGATGAACTTATACATCCGGATGTAAAAGAAATGTTTAAAAAATTGAAAATTCGTGATTATCAGATTATCGTTATAACAGACGGCGGAAAAGGTGCCTACGCATATGACGGAGAAAAATATTATTATTGTCCGGTTTTTGATGGTCCGGTTGTGTCAACACTCGGCGCCGGCGATGCTTTTGCATCAACATTCTGTGCAGCACTTGGAAGAACTGATAAAAACATAGGAAAATCTTTGATGTATGCTTCAATAAATTCAGCAGGTGTTGTTTCTGAATTTGGGGCAACTCAGGGTTTAAAAACCTTTGACGAAATTGAAAAAACTCTTCTTGAGCACCCTGAATATAATTTCAGTATTGTTTGATAAATCTTTAAAGAATAAAAGCCAACAGCAAGTTTATCCCAAGCTAAAGGCTGGGAACTGTAACTTTTTAAGTATTAATTAAATGTTGAAAAGAATTCAGCAATAGTTATATTTAAACCTTTGCAGATAGCTTCTATTGTGGATATTCTTATATCTCTTTGTGCTTTTTCGGCGTAAGTTACGCAGCTTTTAGACAGTTCTGAGTACCAGGCTAATTTTTCAGCTGTTAGGTTTCGCTGAGCTCTGAGTTCTTTTATTCTTGCAGATATTTTTTCATTTATGTTCATTATCTTAATACCTTTATCTTAATACCTTTATCTTAATACCTTGACATTAGTACCAACATAAAATATAATAATTAACAAAATTAGTATTAATATTGTGAACTAAGGAGCAATTAATGATTCAGAAAACGGCTTTTACACTTGCTGAAGTATTGATAACTCTTGGAATTATCGGGATTGTTGCAGCATTAACATTACCAACAATAATTAACAATACTCGGGGGAAAGAACTACAAAGCCAACTATTAAAAGCATATTCTGTCCTTCAGACCGCTATAAATAAAATGAACTATGACGAAGGTCAGGTTGTTAACGGCACAAATTATCCCGCCGGTACGTTTATGCCCGTATTTAGAAAATACTTTATTAGTGTTAATGATATGTGCAAAAATTCCGTATGCGAAAATGCAACAGTGGAAGATGGGGTTTGGTCTTATATTTCTAAAACTTACAAAACTTATAATAATAAGGACTGTTATATGTCCCGTTTTGATGATGGTCAGGTTTTTATTAACGGGGGTATGCTTATTTTAGTTGAAAATGCAAGTGATTATATATCAATTAGTGTGGATGTTAACGGTCATAACAAAAAACCTAATCGATGGGGGCATGATGTGTTTTCTTTTGAGGTTTTGGAAAACGGAAAGCTTTTGCCTATGGGAGCTCCAGGAACTACACAAGGCAACGACTATGGATTTAGCCAGTATTGCTCAATAACATCAAATAGTGTGTACAATGGAATGGCATGTACTTATAGGGCATTAACAGACAAGGATTATTTTAAAAATTTACCAAAGTAAATTGCTGCAATTAAACAACTTCCTGTAAAATAGCAGTGGAATTAAATTTCCTGACTGAATGAGAATCAATATAAGCTTTTAAAAGTTCAAAACAAACAAGACAAATTTTTTCTGTAGCCTTTTCCTCGTATTCTGAAACCTCGTCAAATTCAGTATTTGCAAGTGCAGACATAAAATTTCGCAGCTTATAGTGCATTATATCAGTCAACCCGTAATGAGAGTTGCATTCTTTGCAAACGACTCCGCCAAGACGACCGGAAAAATACATGCTTTCTTCATCAATAGATTTACCGCAGCAAAGGCATTTGTCCAGTTCCAGAGAAAAACCCGAAACACGCATCATTTTTAGCTGGAATTTCAAAACCGCATTCAAAATCCGGACTTTACTGTCAGCTTCAGAAACCGTACTCAAAGCTTCATAAAGCAAATCAAAAATTACAGCCGAACAAGGGTCATCTTCTACACCAAAATTATTTACCACTTCAGAAATATACATGGAATAAAAAATTTTATCCATATTACGTCTTGTAGCGTTAAAAGTATTTAAAGCTTCAGCCTGAGATATAGTATCAAGATTTTTACCCTTGTGGAGCATGAGTTTATTTGCAACAAGCAAATCCATTCTGGCACCGAGTTTGCTTTTAGGCTTTTTAACGCCTTTAGCAACACCGCGAATAAGCCCCTTATCACGTGAGTACATCACCATGATTTTATCAGCTTCACTCAGGTTATAAGATTTGAGATTAATAGCATCAGTAACGAAACTATCCATTTAACTAATCTCTCGCAGCACCGCCGGCAGTACCATGGAATACACCTTTAAGCATCTGAGCAAGTTCATTTTTGTCATCAGAGAAGCTTAATGCAACTTCTTCGGTAATATAATCGTTAACACATAAGTTATACAAAGACATATTCATTGTAATCATACTGTTGAAAGAGCCGGTCTTAACCAAATCATAAATTTTTTCGAGTTCATCTTTATCAATAAAATCTTTAACAGTAGAGGTTACAACCAGAACTTCACAAGCAGGACGGCGACCGGAACCATCTTTTAACGGAAGAAGTCTTTGAGAAACTGTACCGCGGAGAATTTGAGCAAGCTGATGCCTTACAAAATCTCTATCAGAAGGCTCATACATGTTTACAATTCTGTCAACAGTCTGAACAGCGTCATTAGTGTGAATAGTAGCGAAAACAAGGTGACCAGTTTCAGCTGCCTTAAGAGCAGAAGAAATAGTTTCTCTGTCGCGGATTTCACCGATAAAGATAACATCCGGGTCTTGTCTTAAAGCATACTTAACACCATCCGGGAACGAAGCTGTATCAACCAGAATTTGACGTTGCGAAACAATACTTTTCTTGTTATTAAAAATAAACTCAATCGGATCCTCAATAGTAATAATATGTTTTGGATAATTAGAGTTAATATAATCAATAATAGAAGCAATAGTAGTAGATTTACCGCTACCGGTAGGACCTGTAACGAGTACAAGCCCATGGTTTAATTTTGCAAACTGCTCAATAGAAGCAGGGAGGTTCAATTCAGGAATTTTTCTTACATAGTAAGGAATAAGCCTGATAACGAGCTTATTTTTACCTAACTGGCGGCTTAAGTTAACCCTGAAACGGGAAAAGCCTGGTATTTCGTAAGCAAAATCCAAATCATAAACATTTTCCAAATTGTCTTTTGCACTTCTCGGCAAGAGAACTTCATACGCATGATCAATATCATCATCTGTCAAAATCGGCATGTTGATTTTTAAAATCTTGCCATCTTTACGCACAGTCGGGTGTTCACCAACAGCCAAGTGAACATCAGATGCTGCAATAGAAACTGCTTTTCTTAAAAAATCTTCAATATCAAAATCCATAACTATCCTATCTAATATTCTCTCACCTACATTTTTTATTATAGCATTATATTTTCGATATGACAAGAATTATTTAGAAATCGTATATTTGGCGTATAACAGGGTATTTTTGTTAAGAAATTGTAACAAAGAATAGCAAGAAGTAAATTTTCAACCATGAAAATACTTTATATAAATGTAAGGGAAATTTCAAAAACACATTTAATTGGATAGATAATCAAACGAAATACTCAATCTCTCATTAAATATGAGCCGAAATATAAAATAGACTTTATACTCTCTCTCTTAATATCCTCGTGTTTATTTAATGTTGCCAAATTTCTGGCAACTTTTTTTTTTCGTTGTTATCAGCTTCAGAAAAAAAACTGCACAATAATCGTAGTGCAGTATTTATGAAAATCAATCAGACTTCCGGCTTACATAGGCTATTCCTATAGCCAAAGCTTCTTACCGGATACTGGCATATGCATATATATACATATATTTAATGGTTAAACATAAGTCTAGAAATAATATTACACATAAATTATTATATTGTCAAGTCGAATATCAGTTTAAAATAAGGTTAAAAGTTATGGATAAAAAGTTAATGAGAAATGGAACCGGCTGGGCAATTGCTATTAATGCAACCATTTTAAAACTACTTGAAATTAATCCTGAAACTGACCTTATAAAATTTACTGTCGAGGGCAACAAACTTATAATTACCAAAAGTCCTAACAAACGTGATGATATAAACAAATAAAAAGAGCCTTTCGGCTCTTTTTTAAACTTTTTGCGAAACTTCTGCCTCTGCAAGAGTTTCCAGATACTTAACGGCATAAACGGCCCCGACCGCACCATCTGAAGCGGCGGTGATAACCTGCCGCAGAGGTGTTGTTCGAACATCACCTACGGCATAAACACCGTCAACCGAAGTTTTCATGGTTTCATCTGTGACAATAAAACCGCGTGCATCCTGTTCAATCTGACCTGAAATATATTCGACATTAGGAACCATGCCTATATAAGGGAATACGCCGTCAAGCGCTAATTCGCTCTGAGTTCCTGTCTTTACATTTTCCAGAACCGCTGCGCTTACGAGGTTTTCACCTTTAATTTCTTTCACAATACTATCCCAGACAAACTCAATTTTATCATTTTTAAACGCACGCTCCTGGACAATCTTATCTGCCCTCAAGGCATCACGTCTATGTATAATATAAACTTTGCTTGCGAATTTTGTTAAGTACATTGCTTCTTCAACCGCAGCATTACCTCCGCCTACAACCGCAACTATTTTATCTTTATAAAAGGCCCCGTCGCAGACAGCACAATAGCTTACACCGCGGCCGACAAATTCTTTTTCTCCCGGAACTCCTAGCTTCATTGGCTGAGCGCCGGTTGCAATAATAACTGTTTTTGCTCTAAATTCAGCTTCCTTAGTTGTTATAATTTTAGGCTCAGCCAGTAAATCAATCTTTTCAATTTCCTGCATAGGAAACTTTTGTACTCCGAATTTATCGGCATGCTCCTCAAATTTTTCCATTAAGTCGTAACCGCCTACAACAGGAAAGCCGGGATAGTTTTCCAATTCCAAATAATTTGAAGGCTGACCGCCCATCATACTAACATCTATTAACGCTGTTGAAACAGCGCCTCTGCTTGCATAAATACCAGCAGACAGTCCTGCCGGACCTCCGCCTAAAATAACTGTGTCAAAATCATAACTTTGCCGCATGTTTTATAATCCTCATTTTCCTACTATACTTGAACCTGAAATTTTTTCTCCCCGAAGCTGATATACAGCCTGCTTTGTTTTAATAACAGAATTATCAATATCAGAATATGTGACAAGAGTAAGAGTATTTATACCTGAAAAGGTATCACCCTTCAAACTTATCTCAACGGTATCAGTAAGCTTTTGATTATCATAATTCCCCACTTTGGTAAATTTTATAGAACTCCCGTCAACATAGCTGACATTGATTGAAGCACTCGCACCTGTAAATGGATTGCTTAAATTTATGACGCTTCCTTTTTTAGATAAGTTCCAAATATCAACACTTGTCTGTTTAAAATTTTGTGGGCTGTCTGTATTCTTTAACTTTGCAGAAACGCGCCAGGTACCCATAAACGAAGAAGGAACTTTTTCAACCAGAGACACTCCAGCCTTCAAAGTATAATTTTCATCGGCGTAACTTATCAATCCGCCTGCAAACACAAGCGATAAGATTAAACCCATTCTCAATATATTTTTTACATTAAGCATAATATTTGTCTATATTATTATACAGCAGTCATTTTTTCCTGAAGCACCTGCGCAGACTCTTCATACCCTGCTCTTCCCATCAGTGCATATGTGTAATTTTTTGCCTGCTCAACTCCCGGCTGGTTAAAGGTATTTATATTATATAACTCTCCGGCAATAGCAGTCTGGACTTCAAGCATATACAAAAGCTGTCCTACATTATATCCGTCAACTTTAGGAAGAGTAATAGTTACCGTAGGTCTGCAATAATCAGAAAGGGCAACTCGTGTCGAATCTGCTTCTGCATTTATAAGCTGGTTAATTGTTTTTCCGCCAAGATAACCTATGCCTGTGTATTCAAAAATTCTTGGGATTTCCAGAGTTGTATCAAATTCTTCAACTCTTATAAAGTTAATAACTTTATTATTAGGTCCTTCATTATATAGTTGAATTTGCGAATGCTGATCAGTTGCCCCGAGCGCCTTAATTGGAGTTGGACCGATATTCACATCAGCACCGTTTTTATCTTTATTTTTACCCAAAGATTCAGCCCAAAGCTGGACATACCAGTCAGACACGTACTTTAATCTGCTTGAATAAGGCATCATAACTGACAGATTTTTACCTTTCTTAGTATCCATTAAGTAATGAATTAAAGCATTTTGTGCAGCGATATTTTCTCTGATGTCGGTATTTTTCAGAGCCAAATCCATATCTTTAACACCATTTACAATAGCATCAATATCAATTCCGACCAATGCAAGAGGCAATAGACCCACAGCAGAGAAAACAGAAAATCTTCCGCCGACATCATCAGGAACAACAAAAGTTTTGTATCCTTCTTGTTCAGCAATCTGTCTTAATACACCGGTTTTCTTATCGGTAGTAGCAACAAAATTATAACGATATGTATCGCCAAGTTCTTTTTCTAACCGGTCTTTAACAATCATAAACTGCGACATAGTTTCAGCAGTGGAGCCGGATTTTGTAATTACATTAACTAAAGTTTTTTTCAAATCTAAAATATCAAGCAGACCGGAAATAGAATCAGGGTCAATATTATCTAAAAAGAATATTCTTGGAAGCCCTTCCCGCTGCTCATCAGTCAACAGGTTCCAGTAGGGTTTGAGCAAAGCCTCCGTCACTGCAAGCCCGCCCAGAGCCGAACCGCCTATGCCGAGCACAAGAATATTTTCAAAACGGTCTTTAATCATAGAAGCATATTCTTTAACATACCAGAGGGTTTCTTCATTATAGCCCAGATTCATCCACTGAAGCCATTGACCGGGTTTGTCTTTTCTTTGATTTAAGCCGGTGATAATTCCTGCAATGGTATCTTTATAATTATCAAATTCTTTCTCAAGCTCCAAACCGTTTTCTTGACCAATAATCGTGGCATCAACATTCTGGCAGTTCAACCTAATCATATTTAACCCTCTTAAAATAACCTTTCTTATATAAACTTTAGTAACACATTTTAGCTATTTATAAACACGTAAGTGATACACTTATTATATGTAGTAAAGGTTAAAATACAAGAGTAACAAGGATTATTTAATAATTATTTACCATGGGTAATCATCCTTAATTTCCCAGCCATCCATTATAATTAAAGCAGCGCACCAAAAACCTCTCTTACCTTTAGAACAAGCATATTGCTCGTTAGAAGTCAGAACATCTCTGTTATAATCACCAAAGCTTTGATTCACACTGTCTTCTTCTTCATTCCATGAGTCGCCAAAATTTTTATACCCAAACGGTGCAAGACCATACTTTTGTATAATCGCAAATGTGAAAAAGTCTTTACCTAAAGTGTTTGGGTTTTTATATCCGTTTATATCAATTGAAACAACTTTGCCATTGGAAAAAAGTGCATAATCAGAAATAGTCAGAGATGTTCCATCTGCAAGAAATACTGAGTAAGAATTGGAATTACATAATGCTTCTGTACATGAACTACCGTTTAAGTATTTGTAACGTATATTTAAATCTGAAATAGTGCTTTTATTAATTGATACATAAGCAGATAAATATTTATCGAAAAATTCTTTTGCTGGTAATGTATAATCCCAGTAGTCAACACTACCATTTTTTAGCTCAGACATTTTAACAGCTTGTCCAAGCACACTATAAGACTTTTTAAGCTTGGTTGC
>HF989724.1 GCA_000431315.1 Brachyspira sp. CAG:484 | reverse complement strand
ATCGGCGTAGTCGCAGCAATGACAATGCCGACATTGATGAATAAAACAAAGAATAAGGAACTTCATACAGCATTTTTGAAGACCTATTCTGAATTGAACCAATTAGCAGCATTGTTTGTTGCCGATAATGGAGTTTCCGTTTCAGAGTATGCTTCAACAAACCCTACTAAGGCAGTAACTGATAAAATTTTTAGTTATTACAAAGGTCGAAATAATCTTTCAGGTAGTATGGTTAGTGCTGACAAGGATGGAAATTTCAAACCATATTATTCTATGAATACATTAAATGGTAAAAGTTATTCCGCAGGTGCTAACAGCCTGGGTAAGGATTCATCTTTTTTATGCGACAATTCAAGCTTCAAATCCTCAGCAAACGGCGCATTATATGTATTTAATGATTTACCTGCTGCTGATAGCGGTCAAAATGGTCCTGTAATATGTGTTGATGTAAACGGTAAAAAAGCTCCAAACCGTTACGGAGTAGACTATTTTATGTTTATATTTACGGTTGATGGAAGAGTTCTTCCTGTTGGTCAGGAGCATAAAAATAACCCGTCGCCATGCTCCAGCAGTACCGGTTCCTGTAAAAATTTTAATAATATAGGTTCTGAATATTGCTCTAACAAAGTATCTGATATATCAAAAAATACATCCTGTGCCTACTATGCACTTACAAATACACACCCGACAAAAGAAGGCAAAGATTATTGGAATGATTTTTTAGGAGAAGTTTATAGCAGATAATTGTAAAATTTTCTTAATGAACTAACAAAAAATATCTTTAGCGCCATAATATAAATAAGTGGTCTTAAGATAAGGGTTAGTGTATGAAAATTTCAAGAGTAGGAATGAGTGTAAATCCGCAGTTTACAGGCGAGAAGACTAAAAAAGCCTTAAAAAACACCGCCGGAGCTGCAGCTATCGCAATTGCTTCAGCTGTTCCTGCAGCTGAAGCAGATGCTCAATTTTTTGTTCCGCCTCCGGTACAACATTATTATTACGTGCCTGTTGTTCCAAATCCGGTAACTACTGTTCCAAACTGTTTTGTATATGGTGATGTAGATAATTTTGATACTGATAAATCTATGTCAGAAGTATTTTCGGAAATTGATTCAAAAATTAAAGAAAACGGTTCAATTTCAATGGGGGAAGTAGTAGGTATGGAACGTGACAACTGGAATAAAACCCATTTTTATCCATACAGCAATTATCAGATGCAGAATACAGCAGCTAATTTCAAAGTTTTATCAAATATGTATAATGAGGAAGGTTCCAATCCAAATACAATAAATTACAGCGAATATAAAAATATAATGAAATCTTACATGCAGTATAGGAATGTAGCGAATTTTATAGGTTTGATGCAGCTTTTAACAATCCCTCGTCCGGTGTGCCCGCCGCCTCACCATCATCGCCATATGCCTCCTCCTCCGCACCATCATAGACATTAATCTTGAAAATTTACATAAAATATTCTATAATAAAAAAGCAGATGAAAGCATGATAGAAAAGCTATATATGTTTTCGAAACGAAAGCTTGAACGGAGCGGAAGCGAGCTTGAGCAAAATAAACAGATAACGTAAAGCAGGACACCTTTTGATTAACTATAAAACTTTTTGGGTACGCTATCGCCTCAAAAAGTTTTATAGTTACTTAAA
>HF989723.1 GCA_000431315.1 Brachyspira sp. CAG:484 | reverse complement strand
GCAGTAAAGACAAGACTTTCCGGGGGGGGGGCAAACTAGTCACAGCTCCATACAAGGGTTTATAAGCAAAAAATCAGCCAAATGTCCACGTTTGGCTGATTTTTATTATGCAGAAAGTTGGAAATTATAAGTGAAATATTGAAAAAGTATAAGTTATAATATATAATGAGAATAATATGCGAAAGGAATAAAATAAAGTATGAAACGTGCGTTTACTTTAGCAGAAGTGTTAATAACACTTGGAATAATAGGTATAGTAGCAGCAATGACGCTGCCGGCTGTAATAAATAATACAAGAAATAAACAGCTGGAAACTTCATTAAAGAAAGCATACTCTTTACTTGCTCAGGTTACCCAGAGAGTTGTCGCTGAAGATATGGGCGGGATGCTTGATGTAGACAATGCAAGAGATCTTAGTCCTTATTTTGTAAAATATTATAAAAATAGTTCGGTATGTCGCGGTACAGATAAAAAGACAGGATGTCCTAATTCTGGCGGTACTGGAACGAATTTTTGTACATTTATGATGAATACCTATAAAACATTTAATGGTAAATCAAAAGCTGCTTGTGTAGGCAATGATGCCATGTCCAATACTATTGACAATACTACAATATATTTTGATAGAGCTGGAGAAGGTGAAGGAGAAGCAACTACAGGAAAAATTTTGATGGCAGTCGATGTCAACGGTTGGCAGAAAAATCCTAACAGGTGGGGGCATGATATTTTTATGTTCCAGATAACTAAATCAGGAAAGCTTTTGCCTATGGGTGCAGATGATACCTCATACCCGGTTGACACATATTGTTCATTAACTTCTACCAATAAGGCGAATGGCTATGGATGTACAATTAAAGCTTTAAATGATAAAGAATATTTCAAAAATTTGCCAAAATAGTTTTCTTATAAAAAAAGCCTTCCTGTTATGGAAGGCTTTTTATTATGTAATAGTTTATTTTTTCTGGGGTGATTTTTCAAATTTGTCACCGCTGTTTACGGCAACTTCTTCTGATTTTTTGTTTGAAGTAAATGTATCTTGTTCTAATGTTTTACCGCCTGCGGCTGTTTGGTTATTCTGCGGAGCTTTCTTTACTCTGGCGGCTTCTCCTGCCACTTTCTTTGAACTACTGAATTGTGTTTGAATTCCCAAGTTTTTCATTAGACCACTAATCATTTTTCCCCCTTTTTTTAGTTATACAAGATTTACTGATTTATGTTTTTCATAAATAGTTTCAGCCATTGCATCAAGTTTAGCAAAATCTTCTTCTTTTGGTTTACCTTTTATTAGAAGAGGTTCTACCATTTCAAGTTTTAAACCTGAAAGCATTTCTCCGAGTTTGCCTGTAAGGTTGCCGCCCCATCCGTATGAGCCGACAATAGATGCAAATTTTGTTTTTGGTCTTAACAGGTTAGCAAGATATGCTACATTTGCAGCCATCGGATGCGGACCTGCAAGAACCATAGAACAACCCATTACAAGAGTTGTTGCGTCAACAAGCCCCATAGCAAGATCGCCCAGGTCGCCTGTTACAATGTCAAATACCTGAGTGTCTATACCTTTTGATGCAAGTTTTTTTGCTAGATACTCAATCATTTCTTCTGTACTTTTATACATAGACACGTATGGAAGCAATACTAAGTTTTTACCTTCATCTGCACTCCAATCTGCATATAAATCAAGGATAAAATCCGGATTTTTATATATAGGACCATGGCTTGGCAGAATCATTTCAGGCTTCAAATCCTGAATCATTTTTGTATACTTTTTGCACATTGTTCTGAACGGCATCATTATTTCAGCATAGTACCTTTTGGCGCTGTGTTCAATTGCACAGTTGTCCGGTGAATATAAATTGTCAAAAGTATAATGTGCACCTAAAAAGTCACATGTACATAGCAGGTTGTCTTCCACTATATGTGTAAACATTGTATCCGGCCAATGAACACCAGGCGCAATAATAAATTTTAAAGTTTTGTCGCCAAGAGAAAGTTCTTCTCCATCGCTGATGACTTTAATTTTAGCTTCATCAACATGAAGCATTTCTATAATATTTTCTTTACATTTCGCATTGGTTACTACAATTGCTTCAGGATATTTTTTCAACAACTTTGGAATACTGCCTGAGTGATCCTGTTCTCCATGGTTAGCAATAATGTAATCAACATGAGTAATATTATTTTCATCAAGATTTTTAATATATTCATCTGATTTAGGCGGGTACATAGTATCTATGATAGCAATTTTTTCGCTGCCTTTAACCAGATAAGAATTGTAGCTGGTTCCATGTTCCAGAGGGATAAGTTCATCAAATATTCTTCTTTCGCGGTCATTTAATCCGCAGTAAAATATGTTATTTTTAATTTCCTGAAATTTCATTTCCTTCTCCTTGTATATTTATAAATTATTTGGGGTTCTTTTTATAAAAGAATGTTTCATCATGTTTGCATAACGGACAGAAATCAGGTCTATCCTTCTGCACAATTACAGCACCGCAGGCAGAACATTCCCAGATATAATTTCCGTTTTCATCCGGACTGAGATTTTCATTTTTTAACGCCTGAAGCATTTTTTTGAATTTTTCTTCGTGTTCGACTTCTATTTCCGCAACACGTTCAAAAAGTCCTGCAATATGCTCAAAACCTTCTCTTCTGGCTGTTTGGGCAAATTCAGGATAGTGAGATTTGCCGGCATCCTGTTCGGATTTTACAGAATCCTCCAGGTTCGCCAGAGTTTTCGTAAATTTACCGTCATTTAGCCATTTAAACCAGATTTTAGCATGTTCTTTCTCATTTTGTGCAACTTCTTCAAAGCATTTTTGGATATAATCCTGTCCTTCAAATTTTGCAAGAGAGGCATATAAAGCATACTTAAAATAATCAACGGCTTCTTCTGCAAATGCTTTTTGCAGATTCTGTTCGGTTTCACTACCTTTAAATTCTGTCACATCCCACTCCTTTAATTTGCATTTTAATCTTATCATAAAAAAGAGGCTTTGCAAATTTTGTAAAGCCTCTTAAAAAGATACTAGAAATTACTAGCTTTCATAAAAAAATATGCTTTCGGGTGCTTGCAAACAGGGCATAGCTCAGGAGCATTTTCGCTCTCAATTGTATGACCGCAGTTTGAACATTCCCACAGTACTTTTGAAGGTTTTTCAAAAACGGTGTTGTTTTTAATATTTTCTAAAAGCTTTCTATAGCGTTCTTCGTGTTCTTTTTCAATTTTGCCTACCATTTCAAAAAGAATTGCCAGCTGATCAAATCCCTCTTCTTTAGCTTCTTTAGCGAATTGGGCATACATTTCTGTCCATTCGTAATTCTCTCCGTTAGCGGCATCTTCAAGGTTTTTGATTGTTTCCGGGATTTTATTTCCTTCATTCAAAAACTTGAACCAAATTTTAGCATGCTCTTTTTCATTATTTGCAGTTTCTTCAAAAATTTTGCTTATTTGCACGAAACCATCTTTTTTTGCCTGTGAGGCATAATATGTATACTTGTTTCTTGCTTGAGATTCTCCTGCAAAAGCAGTCTGCAAATTCTTTTCGGTTTTAGAACCCTTTAATTCAGGCATATACTTCTCCTTACTCTTAATTCAGCCGCAGAAAATCTGCGGCTTGTACCATTAAAATTCTTATTCCTCTTCAAACTGGTCTTTACCAACACCGCAAAGAGGGCATACATAATCATCCGGCAAATCTTCAAAAGCTACATTGTCATGTTCTGCCGGATCATACTCATAACCGCATACTGTGCATACAAATTTTTTCATAAAATTCTCCTTTTCTGTTTTCTAACCTTCTTGTCTGTTTTTGCATTCTTTACAAATTCCATGGAACACAATATCGTGTCCAAGGATTTGGAAATCAGTTTCAGCTTCTGCTCTTTTTACCAATTCAGGAGCAATAGCAGAGCTTATGTCATAAACTTTTTTGCAATTATCGCATATAAAATGATAATGTGCATGGGTATTATGGTCATAATGTGAGGATTGTTCAAGCCCGTCGATTTTTTTGATTATACCATGTTCTGCAAGCTGATTTAAATTTCTGTAGAGAGTAGCTAAGCTTATTTTAGGGTTTTCCTTTTGCAGTATTGAATAAATATATTCAGCTGTCGGGTGAACAACATTTGATTTTAATGTATCAAGAATTATTTCGCGCTGCCTTGAATAGTTCATTAAATACCTCTAAGTTGATAATAATTCTCATTTTATATTATAAAGATAGAAATGTCAATACTTTTGTAAAGTTTTAAAACGAAATAGCAATTTTAAGTTATAATTTGTTTTTTTATAAATATGGTGAGTGTTCCGAATAATAGTGTAAATCTAAACATGAAAAATCCGGATCTGCATGTAGGAGTAATAACTCCTCCTGACAGTCATTATAAACCTGTGTTATATTCGGATAGAGAGGCTTCTGCAAAGTTCAACGAAATGAATGCTGATATTTATTCTAAGCAGAAGAAGCTTGATTTTGAGGATACGAAAGATACTCCAAAATCCGTAAAATATATTGGTGCTGCCGGAGGTATTGCAGCATTGGCTTATGCTGTAAAATGTTTCATAACGCGTAAAGCTTGAATTTTTTAATTACATATCTTATAATAAAAAAGCAGAGGAAAAACTTAACAACATCGGTTCCTTTTCTGTAAGTGGCTAAATCAGAGCACCAAACAGGTACAAGAAAAGAAGCAGTCGGCACATTTTAAGTAACTAAAAAGCTTTTTTCGGA
>HF989722.1:53982-103983 GCA_000431315.1 Brachyspira sp. CAG:484 | reverse complement strand
CGTTAGCCGAGGTATTGATAACCCTTGGCATAATTGGTGTGGTAGCAAGCATGACCCTTCCTTCTCTTATTCAGAAAAATCAAGATAAGGAATTAATTTCAAGAGTAAAAAAGACTTATTCGGTCTTAAATAATGCTTTGATTGCTGCGCAGGCAGATAACGGTGTTGTTGGTGATAACTCTGTTATTTTCAATTCCCAGGATGATAATTTTGCAGCTGCCAAAAATCTTAAAAAGTATTTTAACGGCGCTAAGCTGTGTGAGAATAGATCCCAAAAGGGGTGTTCAAAATTTTATTATCAGGTTAAATATGCAACGCTAAGACTTGACGAGAACAATACAACATCTTTTTACGATGATAATGCCCCAAGACTTATTTTGGCAGATGGTGCTGTCATAACTATATCAAATGCCCGCAGAGAAGGTTGCAGTGCTGTTGTCACTGGAAATAAAACAGATGAATACGGCCGTCCGATAAAAAATCCTGACGGAACTATACAGACTGAAACTTGGACTTCTTCTGGATGTGCTTACCTGAAGTTTGATGCTAACGGACCCAAAAGACCTAATCAGTACGGTAGAGATGTATACGGAGTAACTGTTTTACGCAACAAAATAAGACCTGACGGAGGTATGTATGGTTCTAACTCTCTTATAAGTATATTAAGCGGTAATGAGGAGTTTGAATATTCTGATTATCAAAAAGATCAAAAGGTGGACTTTTAATAACATTCGGGCAGTATAATACTGCCCGTTTTTAATGTATCCTCTGTTTGCATGAGAAAATCTCTTCAATATTATATGAAAAGTTGATGTGTTATTTTAGCCGTTTTGTAATAATAAAACTGTTGCTGATGAGCGTATTTTATAGGTGGTTTAAATAATATGAATTTACACGAACAATGTTTGCTCCGTTATCTTAAAAATCCTGATGAGCTTTCTTATTCAACTGAAATATTGAAATTAAATAACTTTATTCTTGAAAAACGTTTCATCGTTAAAAATTTTGTTGCCAAATCTTCTAATATCAATTATACTGATAATGTAGATTTGGGATAATTTATTATGCTTAAAAAAATATTATATTCGATTTGGTTATTATTGTTTTGTGTTGTAATTTTTGCAACGGTTAAAAGTGCAAATTTCAATGCTTTTATTAATGTGATAGAAAACAGGACTTTTGATTTGAGGCAGAATGTTATGATTAATGCCGGTTCAAAGTCTGCAAATAAAGATATAGTAATTGTAGCAGTTGATGAGGCTAGTTATGAATATATTCTTGATAAGTACGGTGAATGGCCGCTGTCTAGAGATATTTATGCAAAGCTGGTTGACTACCTTGAAAGTAAAAATCCGCGCAGTATTGCTTTTGATTTGATGTTTGTCAAATCATTTAAAAGCAGACCTGAAGCCGATAATGCACTGATTGATGTTTTTGGCAAATATAACAACGTCTATACTGCAATGAATCTTGATAACCAGCCGGAAGACTTAAGAATTCCGCCGGTTCTGCCGGAAAAACTGAGTGTTAATGTAGAAAACCATTCCAGGAAAATAGATTTTTCAAACCTTACATTTACAAACTGCCGTTCTATATTGAAGGGTATTTTGGATATAACTTCTAATGTGGGGATGATTAACGTTTCACGCGCTGATGACGGCATCCTTAGATCGATGCCGGTATTTGTTAAATATTATGATAAATATTATCCGCAATTGGGTTTGAAAGTCGGAATGGATTATATAAAGTCGGTTGAAGGATACTCACCTGATAAATTTATTATAGACAGTAATTCTAATCTGCTTCTGGGCGACAGAAAAATTTATCTTGATGAAAACGGCGGCGCTATATTGAACTGGTATGGCTCAACCGCTACTTATCAGCATATACCTATGTATAAACTGATTAAAATTGTTAACGGAGAGATGAAAGATGAAGGTTTTGACTTCCATAATAAAATAATCTACTTTGGAACAACCGCATCAAGTCTTTTTGATATAAAGACTGTTCCTGTCAGCAGAACTTATCCCGGGGTTGAAGTTCAGGCAACATATGTAAATAATATACTTGATAATAATTTTATACGTAAAATGGATAAAACTTACACAATATTAGCCGGTATTATAATGGCTTTGATTACCGGTTTTATTGTAATGAGAGTTTCTTCCGCTTTTGTCGCTTCTCTTGCGTCTTTGTCTGTTTATGTAATATATATTCTTGCAGGGTATTATGCAATGAAATTCGGAAATCTCTGGATTGAAATGGTTTACCCGCTTCTTCTTGCAGTGATAGCTTTTATTTCTGCATTTATTGTAAAATATCTTATCAAATCAAGAGATTTTGAACAGCAGTACAAACTTGCAACAACCGACGGTTTAACTGATTTGTATAACCACAGATATTTTCAGGAACAGATGCGTATGCAGATTGAAAATTCAAAGCGGTATGAAACAGAGTTTTCTCTTATTATTCTTGATATAGATTTCTTTAAGAAGTTTAATGATACATTTGGGCACCAGGCAGGGGATGCTGTTTTAAGGCAGGTAGCCCAAACCTTAAAACGTAATGTGCGTGCTACAGATATTGTATGCCGCTATGGTGGTGAAGAGATGAGTATTATTCTTCCTAATACCGGCAAGGATGTCGCATATTCAACTGCTGAAAAAATATGTAAACGTGTTTCTGATAACAAATTCAGGCTTATTGGAGATAAGGAGGTTACCGTAACCATAAGCCTGGGCGTTTCGACTTATCCTTATGACGGAAATACTGCATCAGAATTGATTGAAGCTGCTGATAAGCGTCTGTATAATGCAAAACACAATGGCAGAAACCAGGTTGGCAGGTAATTAGAAACATGCTGCCGGAATAAGGTTTAGTGTTTTCATGATATTGTCGTAATTTTCTTCGGTAACAAGCACTGAGCGGATTTTTGCGGCATTTTTCATTCCTGCTATGTAATAAGGGTAAAATTTTCTGAAAAATTTTATTCCTACTTTTTCCCCGCGAAGCTTAATTTCTTCATCAAGATGCCATTTTAGCATAGCAATTCGTTCTTCTATCGGGGGAACAGGAAGTCTTTCTCCTGTCCTGATAAAATTTTCAATTCTGAACAATAATGTAGGATCGCCTAAAACTCCGCGTCCTATAGCTATTCCATCCGCACCGGATTGTTCAAGACATTGCTCTGCTGTTTCAATTGAAATAACATCGCCGTTAGCAAATACAGGTATGTCAACATTTTCTTTTAATTTTCTAATCATCTTCCAGTCTGCATTGCCTGAATATAACTGTGAGCGTGTCCGTCCATGAATTGTTATAAATTCAGCACCTGCCTCCTGCATTTTCTGACCGAATTCTACATAATTAAGTTCATCAAAAGTGTACCCTAGTCTGAATTTTACGCTGACAGGTTTATCAGTACCGTCTTTTACAGCTTTCACAAGATCTGATGCAAGCTCCGGAGTACGCATAAGTGCACATCCGTCCTGACCTTTTACAACTTTATTTACAGGGCATCCCATATTTATATCAATCATATCTGCCATAGGGGTAAGATATTCTGCTGCTGCCCTCATTAAATGCGGTTTATGTCCGCTTATCTGGTATGAAACCGGTGAATGGTCATTATTTCTTTTTACAATATCACCGCCTTTTACCTGTGCCAGAAATTCAGAGCTTATCATTTCCGTTGTAAGAAGACAATTTTTTGAATATTTTCTAACAAGGCTTCTTAGTACATAGTCTGTTATACCTGCCATAGGGGCAAGCGAAACTTTGCTTTGTATTAACTGTGTTACTTTTTCTTTATTTTCCTGCATATTGCTTTAATTCTTCGGCTCTTGTCTTTGCATACTGCTTGTACTCGTCATCAGGCACATTTGAAGCTGCATATGCTGTGTAGTATGAGTATGCTTCTTTATATTTTCCAAGTGTATCATAATCTGCTGCAATCATGTAATTTAATATTGTTAAGTCAGAAGCATTAAGAGCAAGAGCATTTTTGAAATCTGCTATTGCTTCATTCAATTGTTTCTTTGTGTCATAAATCATGCCTCTGTAGTAAAGAGCATAGGCGTTTTGATTATTATAAGAAAGTACTTTGTTAAGCAGTTCAAGGCTTTCATCATATTTTTGCTCATCGTAAAGCTTGATTGCATTATCGAGTGTAAGGCTGTTATTCTGATCTTTTATTGATGCCAGAAGCTCTTTGGCATTCTGGTTGTTTTTATTTAATGTAAGCGCTTTGTTTAAATAGTTCTCAGCTTCAGTATAATTCCCTGTATCTGAGTAAAGCGCACCGATATAATAAGCTATATCAGTATCTGTAGGTTTCAGATTAAGAGCTTTTTTATAATATTCTATTGCATTAGGGTAATCATCCATATTCTGGTATGCAGAAGCAACCCCAAGCATAGAATCAACAGTTGCAGGCTGAATTTTTAAATATTCAGCGATAGCATTTTTGTAATCCTTATTGTTAAAGAACTCTGCGGCTTTATCAAGCTGTGTCCCTACAGCTTCATCGCTTATTGACTTCATTGCTGTAAGAATTTCCGAATTGTCAGGAAATTTTGTTTTTGCAGTATTTAATGTTGCTATAGCAGTGTTAAAATCTTTCATCTGCCCTTGTGCTATTGCAAGGTTAGTATAAATTTCACCTGTGGTGTCTTTACCTAAGACTTCTTTATATAAAAGAATTGCGTCTGCAAGCTTCCCTTCTTTATGCAATTTCAGTGCATAGTCGTAGAGCATTCCGGTTGTATCGGCTCCGTTTGAATTTTTCTTTACATAATCTATAAACTGAGCTGTTGTCATTGTGTTTTTTGCACTGTTAAAAAGTTCATTCTGGGCAATAGTATTGGAAGGATCCATTGCAAGAATTTTTCTGTAAGTCTGCTGTGCTTCTTTATCCTCTCCAAGTGCAGCCTGGCATTGAGCTTTAAACAGGTTTGCATTAACATTATCCGGATAAAGAATTAGAACAGAATCATATGCTACTATTGCAGTCTTATAATCGCCTTTCTGCTGGTAAAGAGTCCCTACGTTTATTCTCGTATTTATATTGGAAGGGTCAAGCTGTTCGGCTTTTTTGTAGTATGTAAGTGCCTCATCCAACTTGTTTTGTTTTTGAAGAATTGCCCCGAGGTTAGAGATTAAATCAGCATCTGATGGATTTTGTTCAAGCTTTTTCTTATAAATTCTCTCTAAAGAATAAAGTACGTCTTTGTTATCAGAGCTTTTTGTTAATATGTAATTATACTCTTCGACAGCCGGTTCTTCCTGTCCGAGTTTGTCCAGCAGTTTTGCGTAGGATAATCTAAGCGAAACATCTGTCGGAGATACAGAAATCGCTTTTCTGTAATATTCTGCCGCCTTAGGGTCATTCCCCAGCAGCTTCATAATGTCACCTACCTGAGTATAGCTGTCTTTTATGTAATTTTTATCTCCAAGCGACTGATTAAATTCGTAAGCCGCTGCTGCAAAATTCCCTTCTGCACGTAATTGTTTAGCTTTGGCAAATCTTGATGAAGGGTTTGTGTCAAACTTTGATATGGTCAGACATTTACTTAAATTACTCTGTACCGGTCCTATGCCCTGTACGGAATTTCTTGCAGCTTCTGCTGTAGGGTAATACTGCATATAAAACAGTGCGCTTCTATAGTCGTCTGCCGCCTTTTCCCAGTTCTTTTCATTATTTGCATAGTATGCTCCGCGTGCAAGATAAGAGTTGATAAGCCCTATTCTGGCAGAATTATCAAGATAATTAATTCTTAACGCATTTTTAAATTCAGTTACCGCTCCGGAATACTGGTAATTAGAAAGGTACTGCTGTCCAAGATCAAAATGCTCTTTAAAGTCTGCGAAAACAGGCTGCGATAGTGCAAGAATACTGATTAGTACAATAGCTGATTTTTTCATGTCATAAGCCCTCGTTATCAACCCTTATTATCTTAATACAATAATAACTCATTGTATATCGACATTGTACTATACAGTTTTACAATTTAATAATTTGTAACTAATAAAAAAGGGCTAACTTTTATAGTTAACCCTTTGTAAAACTTTTTTCTTTGACTATTCAAAGTCAGACTTTGATACAAATACCAAAAACTCGTCAAACATTTGCTGAATCGGAATTTCCATAGAAATTGCCGGACGTTCTTCAATGTTCATTTCTCGCTGTAGTGCTTCAAGAACGTTCATTCCGATCATCTCTTCTTGCGGGGCTTGTGTTTTCATAAATCATACTCCTATTTAGTTTTTTCCGTCTTACATTTTTATCTATCGGTTTGTCATGGTTAAAACTTTAACGGGCTGTTTAGCCTTATTTAGTCCTAAACCCTTACAAGAAGCATATATTAGGTATATATAAATATGTTTTAACATTTTGTTACAAAAATTTTTTTTCAGTTATATAGCGAAATTTCTATGCTTGTGCTAATATCTATTTGTAAAATAATATAGGAGACACAACAATAGCTAACGATAACAGAACAAGGGACAATAAAGATAAAGCAATTATGAATGAGCGTATTCGTTCAAAAGAAGTCCGTTTAATTGATGAAAATGGTACAAACCATGGAATTATAGAAACATCAAAAGCCTTGAAAATGGCATATGATGCAGATTTAGATTTAGTTTTGATAAGCCCTAACCAGGAACCCCCGGTTGCAAAGATTTTAAATTACGGCAAATATAAATATGAGCTGGAAAAGAAAGCTAAAGAGGCAAAGAAAAAACAGCATACGGTTGATGTTAAAGAAGTTAAGATAAGATATAAAATTGACACTCATGACTATCAGGTCAGAATTAAGAATATTCAAAAATTTATTGCTCAGGGTAATAAAGTAAAAATTGTTATTATGATGAGAGGGCGTGAAATGCAGCACTCAAATCTTGCTTTTGACCTTGCAAACCGCTTTGTAGAGGACTTAAAAGACGAGCCTATGGTTATAGAAAAGAAGCCTATGCTTGAAGGAAGAAACGTAACATTATATTTAGGTCCGCAATAACTGTTTAACTTGTTATACCGCCTAAATCTACAATGTAGGCTCCAATACAATTGTCACAGCTTGTATCAATATGATACAGGCTGTTCTTTTTTAACCATTCATGCAGAGATATGCCGGGTTTAACAGGAGTGTCCGGGGTTATATATTCAACTATTGCCCATGCCCCTTTGTAACCATCAAAATATTTCAGGTTATCAACATCGCATATAGTATCGTAATTTTTGGTGTTGTCTACTACCTTGACTGATACAGGATTAGCAAGATATAGATCCGGAATATTGCTTATTTTTTCATTTTTTAACTGCTGATATAACCCAAGTTCTCCAAAGATGCTAAAGCTGGTTATATCTTCAGGTTTCTTATAGATTTTCATTGCAACAGGAGCAGTGTTTTCTTTGCTAAGCTTAAAAACAGAGCTGTTGCAGCCTGAACCTATATATTCCAAATTAACTTTGTCGTTGCCTAATACGAGTGTTATATCGTCATTTCTGAAGTGTTTTGGGTTATCTCTGATGATGTATGCTAATGTGTCTAAGGAATCAGTAAGGTTTTTTATGTTTGTGTTTTTAAAAAGCTCAGGTATTTTATTTTTTATAATTGTATCAGCATGTTGATTTTCCAGTTTTTTTACGATTGCAGCAAATTTGTAAGGAAGTTCGTCATATTTTTTCTGAGGAATTTTTGAATTATAAGTATTTAACGACGGATCATTCATGTAATAATCAATCTTTTTGCAGCAGTAATCGTTGTTTTCCTTATTGAGCATATCTGTATAATAAATACCGCTTATAAAATTATTCTTTTCGTATTCAATCAAATTTTTATCTGCATTATCCGGTTTTAGTTCTCTATTACTTTTGAAAGTTACATGCTGATATAGGGGTAACCCTGTGTTATATGGTTGTATTTTCATATTACTTGTAAGTCACAAAAATAAAAATTTTTGCTATATTAGATAATAATTCTTCTTGACTTGAAATCTTTAGCAGTTATAATTATAAACGTGGCTGAAAGGTCAATGATTGTTAATTTAATATAGGTTAGATATGCCGCGTTAGCTCAGTTGGTAGAGCAAGGGACTGAAAATCCCTGTGTCCTTGGTTCGATTCCGAGACGCGGCATATTTTTGAATAATGAGTATGCAAAGAAAATTTTACTGTAAACCTGAAATGATTGCAGGTTTTGAATCGGTTAATAACTATAGGCTTAAGAAGGCTAATCTTTCATACGAAGTTGTAGACGATGGTGTTGTTTATCCTTGTATTCCAAAAGAAGATGATAAAGTAAAAGTCTATGGGTGTGTCTTGGATTGCCATATGAAACCGGTTGAGCTTTCATTCACAACGCATTGCGATTTTGCAGGTAATACTTCGATTATTTGTGGATATGCCCCCCCCCCTTCTCTGAAAATATTGATATTATTGATGAAGAGGTTGTTTGGCTTGGATATTTTTGGGACTTTTACGGGCATTTTTTGTCGGATTCTCTCGGACGCCTGTGGTATTTAATTAAGAAGCGCAGCTTAAAAGTATGCTTTATTTCAAAATCTGATAATACTTTTATCGATTTTTTAAGATTATTCGGCTTGAAGGATGAACAAATTATCCGGGTAACAAAACCCTTAAGGTTCAAACGTATTATAGTTCCTGAACCAGCTTTCAGGTATCACGATTATTACCATGAAAGTTTTAAGGATATTTTAAATGAAATTACCGCTGATATTAAACCAGCAGAATATAAAAAGATTTATTTGTCTAGAGCAAACTACAATCCGGAGGTTCCTACTTTAGGCGAGAAAATTATTGAGAAAGCCTTTTCAAACAAAGGATTTAAGGTTATATATCCGGAAACTCTTTCTATAAAATCACAAATATCTTTAATGAAAGGGGCTGATATTGTTGCCGGTACCTCTGGAACAAGCATGCACAATGTTTTATTTTGCAGAGATGGGGTTAGAACAATCTGCCTAAACCGCTCTCAGGATATTTTGTATATGCAGCTCCTTATAGATGAAATGAAAAATTTAGATGCAACTTATGTTGATATTTACCAAACGCCTCTGCCTATTACATATCATTCACAGCCTTATCTTCTTGGCATAACAGAGGAATTACTGCGTTTTTTCAACGATTACGATTTTAAGTTTAAATATAAAATTAAAAATGGTAAATATAAATTCCCGGCAGATGTATACGAGAACTTTACAAAAGATCTTTGCCACTGGCTGTATTCATGGACAAAAGTAAATTCAGAAAGAAAAGATTTGCTGCCTGAGAAATTGAGTACAGATGAAATTTTGGACATGTTGAATAATATTTGGAAAGTTTATGACATTAAAAAACTGACTAAACGTAGAAAAAATCTAAAAGAGAAATTTTTGAACATGTTTGTTAAACTGCATTAGTTATTTCTGTAATAAGCTAGAGTTTCCAAGAGTTCGTTTTGAATAAATTTTATAGAATATACATTTTCTGTATTTCTTAAATGGATGTCTATTAGATAATATTTCAGCATAAGCCTAAATCTTTTAAGAAAATACTTAAAGGTCTTAGGTTTATGCTGTAGAAAAACTTCTTCTGTTTCCAGAAAAATATTTCTAGTTTCTTTTACTTTTAAGTTGTAGTGTTCTATATTATGTATCAGCCATATATTTATAATTCTTTCTGCGATGTATGCAGGCGTTCTTATATTACAATATTCTGTATAATTAACCCATATCTCTTTTCTCTCCTCTTCAAGTTTAAATAAAATATCAAATATCCAGGAAATACATTTGATATATAAATCTTTTCTCATCAGGAAATTAAGACAATAGTAGCCACTATTTCCATTTAAATATTTTTCTGTAGCTTCAATATACTCAGGATAGTTTTCTTTTATGATTTTTATTGCTGCCTCGAAATCTTCTAAAGGATGGGAAGAATCACAGTATTGTTGAACAATGTTACAATTAAAAGAAAATTTTTCAGGTAAAATTATATCGTAATTTTCAATAAAGTTTAAAATTTCACTTTCTTCTGTTTTTTTTAGAAGCTTTTGCATTTTTCTATCTGAAACAGGGCTGTCAAGTTTTTGTAAAGTGTTAGTAACTGCCAATATTCTTCTATAATGCCCAAATCCAATATATTTTATCTTATTATGCTCTGGCAGCCAGTGTTTTAATATATAATAATGACCGCTTAATTCTCCATAATTGGAGTTATTAAGCTTGCCCCCCCCCCCTGCCGGAAAATCTTTTATGGATAAGGGTTTTAACCGATTTTTATAAAGTTTACTTGTGCCATTGCCATTTAGCACAGGCTGAAAAATATTATTACAAAGTAGTTTATAGGGCTTATGGTAAAATAAAAATATTTTTATTAAATCAGCATTTTTATTTTTCATTTATTTGTAAATTCCTCAATTTGAGATATTGTAATTTGTCTTACATCTTTTCCGTTATAAAAAGCTTTGTACCATTCAATTGTGTTTTTTACAGCCATTTTTGCATCATACTTTGGATACCAGTTTAATTCATTTTTTGCTTTTGTTATATCAAGCATTAAAAGACAGGCTTCATGAAATTTTGTATCAGGTTTAATTACCATGTTGCCTTTGCCATAGTATTGGATTACAAGTTTAACTATATCCTCTACAGTTAGAACAGAATTTTTTTCAGGACCGAAATTATATCCCTGGGCAAACTCTTTATTCCCATTCAGCAGCTTTTCTCCAAGTGTTAAATATCCTGCGAGGGGCTCTAATACATGCTGCCAAGGTCTGACTGATTTTGGACTTCTTATTACTATATCTTCGTGATTGTTTATTGCTTTTATACAATCCGGTACAAGCCTGTCCTCAGACCAGTCGCCTCCGCCTATAACGTTTCCTGCCCTAGCTGTTGCAAGTAAAAATCCATTGTCCTGTAAGAATGAGTTTCTGTATGAAGCGGATAATATCTCAGAGCACGCTTTGGAAGATGAATACATATCATAGCCGCCCATTTTATCATCTTCTTTGTAAGCATAATCTTTTTCAATATTTTCGTAGCATTTATCCGTTGTAATATTTACGAAAGCTTTTACTGAAGAACAATTTCTTGCTGCTTCAAGTATATTTAGTGTCCCGATTATATTTGTTTCATATGTATTTACAGGCTCGATATAAGAAAGCCTTACTAAAGGCTGTGCAGCAAGATGAAAAATAATATCCGGCTGAAAATCTTTAACCGCTTTATTCAATAACTCTCTATCCAGTATATTCCCTATTTTGCTTTCTACTGAATTTTCCAAATCTAAGATATTATATAGAGAAGGTTTTGTATATGGTTCAAGCGCATAGCCTTTTACTTCAGCCCCCAATTCTTTTAGCCAGATTGACAGCCATGCTCCCTTAAAACCTGTATGACCTGTTAAAAATACTCTTTTACCTTTATAAGTTTCCGGATTAAACATTCGCAAATTCTTCCTTCCATACCGCCCAAGGCGCCCTACCTGTCATCCACATCTCAGTTAGTTCATTTTTATCCTTTAGTGTGTCCATTGGACGCCAAAAACCTCTATGTTTAAACGCATTAAGCTGACTGTCAATTGCCAGATTTTCAAGAGGTTCTCTCTCAAGTATACAGCTGATACTATCTTCCAGATAGTTAAAAATTCCCGGTTCGCAGACAAAGAATCCGCCGTTTACCCAAGCTCCATCGCCTTGGGGTTTTTCCTTGAATGAAAGTATATTTGAATTTTTATCAATATTAAGCGCACCAAACTTTCCCTTTGGTTGAACTGCTGTCATCGTAACAAGTTTTCCTGATGTTAAATGGTGGTTTATGAGCTGGTTAATATTAACATCAGCAACCCCATCTCCGTAAGTAAGCAAAAATCTTTCATCTTTTAGATATTGCTTGGCTTTGGCAATACGCCCGCCGGTCATAGTATCGGGACCTGTATAAAGCATCGTAACACGCCATGGCTCTGTTCTTGTCGTATGAAGCTCAACAGAATTTCTAGCTAAATCAACTGTAATATCAGAATATCTGGTATAATAATTTATGAAATAATCTTTTATTACATGCGACTTGTAGCCTGTAAGTATTATAAAATCATTGAAACCATAGTGTGAATATATTTTCATAATATGCCATAAAATTGGTCTTCCGCCTATTTCAACCATAGGTTTCGGTTTTAATTCGGTTTCTTCAGATAATCTTGTACCAAGTCCGCCTGCTAATATTACTACTTTCATTTTTTATCCTTATTATTTACTTATCATTTTTTCTACTAATAAATTAGTAACACCTAACTCTTTTATTCTCTCATTAGCATCTGTTAATGTTAGTTCTGCTTTTGGATTAAAATTCCCATAGAATATGGTTTTCAGTTTTTTATATTTTTTCTTCAGTTTTTTATCTTTCATCCTAAATCTTTTGTATATTATAGGTAAGATGAATTTAGAAATAAATTTTACAAAACCAAAGCTGCATTTATTAATTTTAAGAATATGTTTGAAATTTTCAAATATGTATTCATTTTCTTTATTCTCTTGATAAGCACTTGCAAATACGAGGTATTTACAAAGTTTTGATTTAACAAATCTTCTTAGCTTCTTATCCTGAAGTTTGCTACAGAAGAGCAACGCCTGCCAAAAGTGGATATTAACTGCCTTCTGATGTGTTGGATGACCCGCAGAAGGATGCCATGGGTAAGTATTTTGGGAAGCCAGTTCTTCTTTTTCTGCTTCTTCTAAATATTTTTTTATATTCTGATTATTTTCGCTTTGCAGAAGTAAAGTTCCATAAGACTTTGAAGATGTTCCTACCCACCCTAAAGGTATTGCTGAATATAGGAATTTTTCTTCTGTACTTAAAGCGATAGCAGCAGCATCAACGTCCGGCGGCTGAGAATTATAAAATAAATTATTCTGTAAGTGTTTTATTTTATTAATAAATTTTCTGCTGAACAAGCTGGTTGTATACATTTGTGGAACATTAGTATAAGATTCATAATTCAAAAGAATTTTATAAATATGATCCATTGATTTTTCGATTGTTATATCCGGTCTTGCCCAATAAGAAACCTTGCTTTCCGGATGTAATGTTTCACAACCAGACCAGTAAAAATATGCTCTATCACTGCAAATAAGATTTATATTTTTTTCTTCGGCTTTTTGTATTAAGTATGGAACGAGTTTAAAAAAGTATGACTGTACTCCATCATCATCGCCAACAAACATAACCCAGTCCCCTGTCGCATGAGATAGTGCAAACTCATAGTTTTCAGTTAAGGAAAGTCTTCTTTCCGGAACAATTACTTTAACCCGTTCATCAGTTATAGTTGAGAGGTATTCTTTAGTATTGTCTGTTGAATAATTGTTGCTGACAATAATTTCTAAATTCTTATAATCCTGTTTTATTATGGAATCAATACAATATGACAGATACCTTCCCCCGTTTTTTGTAGGTATTAAAATAGAAATTTTAGGATTATTCATTGTATAACTCCATTATTTTTTTTATTGTCTTATCTTCAAAAAATTTATTGTAATGTTTTATTGTTCCTTTACTGTAGGACTGCCATTCTGCCTTTTTTAAGGTTTCAGCTAAAATGCTGCTGTTATTATTGTTTAAGTATAACACAAACGGTTCATTATGGGTTCCAAGAGATTCTAAAAATATATCAAAGAATGAATAATTTTTACCTGTAGTTCTTTTATAACTCTTTTGAGTTTTAGGCTTATTTAGGATATTAGAAAATACAGAATTCCATTCTTCTGCTAATGAAGCTAAAGAGAAATGCTTTTTTGCATAAGTTTTACAATTAGCTGAGAGTTGTTTCCTTAAAGGCTCATTTTTATAAAGAAGTTTTATATATTCGCAATATTCAGTTATATTTCGTGCAGTAAGCCCTGTTTCTAAATGCTTTACTAAAAAACTTTCTGACGGATTGTTAAATACAACAGGTACAATACCTGCTGCCATCGCCTCTTGTAAAACCTGCTCTGCTGTTCCGTAATGGTTTGGATTTAGAGGATAAGCAAATATGTCAAAAATGGATAAATATGGTTCTATGTTATCAATTTTGCCAAGTATATTTACATTATTTACTGAATTTATTATACACTCTTGTCTGAGCTTATTTTCGTTATCCCCGCCTATAACTGTGAACTCCACATTTGGAAGATTTATATTTTTACATATTTTTAAAAACTGCGGGTGCATTTTGACATAATCAACAGTACCAATATAGCCTATATTAAAATTTTTATGCGGTTTGGTGTGTATATTCAGATATTTTTCTACTCCGCTGGTGGAGAGAATTGCAGAAAATTTTGATTTATCAGGATAATCCAGAACTTCTTTAACATTATAGCTGATAGGTGTTGTAAAAATAAACTTATCAGCCATATCAATGATTTTTTCGGGAAATACATATGGTGCAATAAAACCGGATACATGCGCCCAAAATATCAGCCGGCAGTCAGGCAGGTCATTCCTTATGAGAAAGTCATAAAGTAATGGATGATTCCAAAAATGTATTACTGTAATATCAGCTCTTTTAATTAAATCAAGTAAATCTGTAAGATTTTTATATGTATCTGATAACAAATTGATATTATTTTTTTTACAGAACTCTACAGCATTTGTATTGGCATAATCAAGTGTTGCAATCGTGTGCTCATTAATTGAATTTTTTAAATCATAATTTATATAATTTAATAAAACAGAACCCACACCTCCTCCAAGATGGGGCGTTATATGTAATACACTTACCATAAGCCGCTAACCTCTTTATCCTGTGAAAAACCATCTGTTATTTTAAAACTTCCCTTAATTTCTTCTGGAACCTCGGTTAATTCTTCATTAAATAACATACCTGTTATATTATCTATTAAATCTATATTAAATGTGTTGTTATACCACTCTTTATCAAATTTTGTTACATAATCAAAAAATTCACAAATCCCGTTATGACATTTTGATATTTTTTCAAAGTCATCCCTGACGTTATTGTTTAAAAATTCCATTATTCCATTGTTAATTTTAACAAATTGTTCATCCGAGGATGTCAAAATTGCTTCCAGTGTGTGGTAATGTCGTGCAAGATTATTATTAGATATTATTGGTGAAATATACTCCCCGTATAAAGCATACAAGTTGTTAAAATTCAGGTTAACTTTTTTTATATCACAGGTTGTCTGAAAGCAGAAAAATTTTATATTATTACCTAAAAGCTTTTCTGCAAAAAATTGAGTGGTGCCGCTGGATACAAAATTTATAATTCCTATGCTGTCATCACTATTTATCACTGAAGAAATATATTTGAGATATTCCTCTCGTTCTTTTGACGCATTATCTAATATTAACTCTGTATGAGATAGAATGAAATCTAATAATTCCTTGGCAGATACTTCATTAACAAATTTTTCAGTAAAACTATCCTGAATTTCAACACCAAATGCTGCGTTAATAAATTTCTTTATCGTAATTTTTCTATTAAGATAGAATATATTAAAGGTTTCTATAATATCCTGTTTAGTTTTTATTGTAGTAACGGCAAGAGCTCTCCTTGATGTATAAAAATAGATACCTTCTGGTTTTTGGAAAGGGTACTTCTTATATAGTTTTTCTAATAGATACCCATCTCTGGCAATAAATAATATTTTAGTTATTCCTAATTCTTTGCTTTTTCGAAATAGCCAGTTCATATAGTTAATTATTAATGGCGCGACAAAATATCCGATAATTTCCATTGAGATACACTGGTACTTATTGGAAAAGCAATTATCTATTTTGTTAAGCAAACTGGATAATAAGATTTTATCTTTAATGGTTGAGCAAAGCGGCAATAATGAATTATGTTTTTTTATAGTTTGAAATGCAGTAATTCCATATTTTTCTGCCTGGCTAATATCCGAAAATTCATCATCTCCAATATGAAGGATTTTTTTATTATCATAAATTTTTTTATAATATTCATAAATACTTCCTGAGTATTTGGACATGTTGCATTCATTTGACACATATAATTTATATGGTTCATTAACACCAATCTTCGCAAGCATTCTCCTTATGACATCTTCCGGCAGGTACATATCTGAAGTTATTAGTATTTGCTTATTTAAATTTTGTGCAAACTTTAATATGTCTATAACTTCTCTTTTAGGCGCACAGTACTCAAGTTCTGTATTAATTTCTGTTTCTATCGCCCCGGGAATACTTATAAAATCATAAATATCTTTCAAGGTGTACCCCCCCCCCTTGAGTGCTTTTGCTTTAGTTTCAGCAGTTATACGGGTTTCTGTAAAATTGTTTTTACCAAGTTTTTCTCCAATAATTGCAAAAATATCAGAAGGAGTAGGTACATCACGAGTAAGGAGAGTATCAAAAATATCAAAAGAAATTACTTCATGATTAACAATTTCGTTTTTCAATTCTTCTGCTGTTTTTTGTTTAGCTGTGATTTGAGTCTGTTTTTTTAGTTTTTCTCCATTAAAATAATAGATATTTACGCCTTTATCTTCCAGGTACTGTATCCTCTTATGAATAATGTTGCAGCTTGCATAAGTGCATACAATTATAATATTTTTTGAAAATTTAAGAACCTCATCCGGCGCAATGACTGGCAGATTAAATATTTTTAACCCGACAGAGTTTTTATCCATCAAAGCTGCAAAATTAAATTCCGGAAGATTATCCAGTAGAAGCTTAGTCTTTTCGCCTAATCCATATAATACAATTTGCTCATCTTTTAGATGAGCAAATTTATTTTTGAAGTTAGTAAGAATATTTGTATCTGCTTCTGATAATAAATTTTGCATCTATATATCTCCAAAACAATGCTCTAATTGAATTGCCGGTGGAACAACTTCAGCATCGTAAGGTAGATTACAATATCTACAGGCTTCTGTAAAATCAAGCTGTTTGAATTTAATAAGTAACTCAGTTAATTCTTTATCCGAATGTTTGTGAATTTGTATGTATTCATATGGAAACTTTTCAATTTTGCCTAGCTGGATACCACTATATTGGTGAGGACATCCGTAAAATTCTCCATTGAAAATTCTATGGCAAACATACATAAAACATTTTTGATGATATTCTTTTAATATATTATCTGGTAAATTTCTTTTTTCATAATGATTAATATCTAACCAGTTTCTGCTATCAGGATTATAAAATGCAAAATTTACGCCGTTTTCAATTAATTTTGCTTTTGTTTTTGCTATTTTTTCTTTTAATTCATCTGATAAAGTTTCTTTATAACCCGAAAAATTCAGAACAACTTTAGGATGTTTTAATATTTCAATAAGGTCATCTGATGGCATAACTGTAGCATTTGTAAATACAAGTGCATAGCCGATATTAGGAGTATTAATAACCGCTTTTAAAATTTCAGGCAATCCTCTATGTAAAAAAGGTTCTCCACCAATAAATTCAAGTCTGGAAATTGTATGACAAGCATTAGCCATTTTTTGAATATCTTTTATTACCTGCTGCGTTTCGACAATAATTGGCTTTTCAATATAAGGAACTGATTCACAGCAATGTTTACATTTTAGTGTACAAACCTGACCGAGGATATAGCCAATCATCCCAAAATCAGGTTTACCGGAAGTGTTCTCGATATTAAGGCTTGATAGTTCTTTAAAGGCTGAACAGTCACATTCAAGATTATTACAGATAGAACAATCAGTAAGAGTAATTTTTTCCTTATTTATTTTTTTTAACATACAATCAGAACACTTAAAAATTGAAAGTAAACTATCTCCTTCAATTAGATGTATATTGGAAGGTAAATTTATCGTTTTTGCTTCATTCATTATTGAATTTACGATAGATGGGTTGCCGGCAGCTATAACTATAATATCTTCATTTTCTTCTTTTAGTTTTTCTGGTTGGCAAACTTTTATGTCTTCTATGGTTTTTAATTTTATTGCATTCTTATCAATATAATATTTGATATTGATATTATATTTTTTTAGTAATTGGTAGTAAAAACGTCCAGAAATCCCTGCCCCCCATATTACAAGATTTTTGTCTTTAAAAAAGTTTCGTATTTCTTCAATTATTTTATAAGCATTTTCTGTTTTTAATGTTTTATAATTATATAATTTTGTTAACTCTTTAATTTTATCCATTTTTTATACCTTATAATATCCTTTTAACCTTTCACTGTCGTTATCTAAATTATCCTCAGGATGTGTAAGTGTAGTTGGACCATTACAAACCGAACAAGGATAATCCATAAACTTTGAGCCATTGCAAAGCATTTTGTATTGAAAATTTTTAACTTTATTACTATTCCATATATCAAATAATGTTTCTTTGTTAATATTACCAAATGGTTTCATTTCATTTGTCATTACATACTTCAAGTAGCAGCATGGCATAATGTCTCCATTTGTCATTACATATACATTTTGGAAAGGTAATGTACAAATTTGTTTATCTATATCTTCATTGTTAAACATAGAGCCATGATTTCCCTGTATTTTTTTCTTTGAATCATGGTGATTTTGTAGAAATTCAACAGCTAACATATCAGTTATTGGCTCAAACGTTTCATGGAAAAAGCGATTTTTAACCGGGTCTTCAACCATGTAGTCCATAATTTTTAAATAAATTTTGGTATTACCTTTATGCTCATATAAGTATTTTAAATTTTGTACAAATTTATTAAAATCTACTTTTCTATCACAGTATTGCATAAAATCTTCATCAGAAAGTCCATTAAGTGAAATTCTAATCCAGTCGATGCCAGCATCTACAAGTGAGTCTGAGATTTCAGGTGTCAAAAGAACTCCATTGGTTAAAATGTCAATTTTCTCCGCTATATTTGCTTTTTTTGCATATTTGATCATATTTGCTATATCTTTACACAATAAAGGTTCTCCACACGGGCAAAAATGTAAAGCTTTAATTTTTTGAGGAAATAAATTTAATTCATCTATAAATTTTGTGAATGTTTCCATTGTCATATCATGTTTGTATACATTCCGTTTCATATGTTCTGAAGTATATATACAAAATTCACAGCGTAAATTACAAGTTGTGTTTGTAAAAACTGTTATTCCGAAGGGGGTATCCAAAGGCAGCTGATCTGCTAAACGTTTCCTTTTATATTCTGTTACAGCAGCTAACCTTATATCTTTTTTTTCTTTTGTTTCCATATTATTCTCCTTATTTGTTAGGTACCCCATAATATACTGCAGTATTACCGCAATAATCATGCAAATTAAAATATAATTTGTAACCATTTAATTTTGTGATAAATTGCGGTATTTTATATAAACTGTCCGGCGTATGATCTGCCATAATCATTAATATAGGATGACTTCTTCCTATTGTATGTTCTGCACCTTCCAGTCCTTTTAATTCATCACTTTCTGTATGAAGTTTTATTATTGTCGGGTTGATATTTAGACTGTCAATGGTTATAGCATCAACTTCTTTATTTCCGTCCTTATTATCTATTTTTGATGCAAACCCTAATCCTGTCATAAATTTTACTTTTTCACATTCGTTATATATTGCCTTGTCAGAATATATAATTCGTTCATCATAAAATTTATCCTTACATTTTTCAAGGTTTGCTGCATCTGGTTCAAATGCGTATATTTTGTCATATTTATTGTTAGTTTTTTCAATAAAAGATTTTATTGTTTGTCCGTAATGGCAGCCTGCATCCAGTAAAATCTCATTATCACTTAGTTGAGGTATGGCAGGGCTCCCGAAAAATTTTTTACCGCTTAATACAGGATACCCTTCATATATATGTTCAATCCCGCGCAGCTTCCACCAAAGGAATTGAAGATAATGGCATAACGAGCACTCATCGTGCTTGAGGCTTTCGCAAACACTCTCCAGTTCGTTTTTTTCGTTCTCGGTAATATTATATGAAGTCCAGCCATTTAGAAGTAATTCCGGAAATTGTAAATAAGCATAAGTATAGAATTGTATGGTATTTTTCACACCTATACTGCTTAGAAATTCAATAATACTGTTATAAGGTAAAGTTGCTATGCAAATTATAAACAACTTTTCTTTTTTATCTATATCCGGAATTTCTTCCGGAGAAATAATTTTTATACCTTTAATGTTGCCTTTCGCTGATTTATCAACAATGTATTCAGGTCTTAAACCGCGTTTTTCCAATAAATCTACAGCCATGCTGCCTAAGCTTCCGGCACCATATAAGATAAATTTGTTGTTTAAAAATTCTGTGCTGTATTCAGGTATTTCCTTAGTATAAATTTTTTGCAGTTCTTCTTTATAATTCATATTTCTTTAATAATTCTTCGGCATAGGCATCAATATCATCAGGGGCACCCTGTTTCAATTGACCGCACTCTGCACATATTGGATGAGATTTTCTTTCACCCCTTAAAAACATCATCTGATAATCTCTCATCGCTTTACTGTTCCAAACATCCTTAACAGACTCTTTTTTTGCATCGCCTATTAGTAATTTTCTGCTCCAATCTAAGAAACACAGGCTTACTGTACCGTCAGAGTTCACTGCAAATGAGTAAAATACATACGGACAGGTAAGAACTTCTTTGATTTTATTGTCATAGATTCCTCTGGTTTCGTTGACTTCAACTTTTTCAAGTTCAAACGTTGGCCAGCAGTCCATTATACTTTCTATAAATATTCCGTCTGTTATATCACCAAATGTATTTAAAAATGTTTGTTTATCTTCTTCTGATATAACATCTCCATTTATTTTTACGAGCATTTCGCATTGTTTTTTGTGTTCATAAAAGAATGCAATGTTCTCAACAAGTTTTTTAAAATTCACATTAGCTCTTGAAAATTCTTTATACTGTTCATCTTTTACGCCTTCTATTGAAATATTTATTTTATCAAGCCCGGCATCAATAATCTTAAGGCTGAGTTCAGGTGTTAATAATGCTGCGTTGGTAGTAGTATCAACTCTGTCACAGCAGCCGCTTTCTTTTGCATATCTTATCATATCAGGAAAACGAGGGTTTAATAGCGGTTCCCCGTCTTTATAAAGCCTAATTACTTTAACTTTGTCTTCAAAGCTGCATATGTCATCAATAACTTTTTTATATAAATCAAAATCCATTAAACCATGATTTCTTCCAGGGGTTCTTTTCATTAATTCCCTATCGCCGGTAGGACAAAATTTGCATTGAAAATTACACCTGTCAGAAGGATCTATGTTTATAATAAACGGGGTTCTTAAAGGTATAACTTCTTCTAATTTTGTTCTGTGCTTTAAATCAATACGCGGTTTAATCTCTGCTCTCATTTAATCTCCTAAGCATTATTCTAAATGTCAGTATACTTATAGCATAATCAATATGGCAAGTAAAGTAATTGAGAATAATACTAACCATATTTCTTAATAAATTCATTTATTTTAGAAATAATAAAATCTAAATCTTTCAGGGTCAGACCCGGATATACACCTATCCAGAATGTTGCATTCATTATAAAGTCCGTATTGGGCAGCCTTTTAAAATCTTCTTCGGTTAAATCTTTTGAGTGCAAAATTTCTGAAGCTTCAATCCTTAGTATAATATCATCATCAGTATACAAAGGCTGTCTTAAAAGGTTTCCAGCAAATAACTGACGTGTACCAATACCGTTTTCTTCCAGAAATTTTACAAATTCTATTTTGCTAAAAGGTGCATCTGCTTTTACGCTAATGAGAAACCCAAACCAGGAAGGTTTTACTTTTTCATTTAAGTTTGGAAGAATTAAATATTTTTCAAATTCTTTAAGTTTTTCGTATAAATAATTAAAATTCCGATTTCTGATTTCTATAAAATTGTCAAGTTTTCTTAGCTGTGCAAGTCCGCAGGCAGCCTGCCAGTCTGTAATTTTTAAATTATAGCCTGTATGGGAATACGTGTACTTATGGTCATAACCGAAAGGCAATTTCCCTAACTGCATGCTGAAACGTTTTTTGCAGGTATCATCATGCCCGGGTTCACACCAGCAATCTCTGCCCCAATCTCTATATGACTTTATAATTCTGTATAAATTTGTGTCATTTGTACAGACAGCTCCGCCTTCCCCCATTGTTATATGGTGTGCGGGATAAAAGCTGTATGTGCCTATGTGTCCGTAAGTTCCGGTCTTTTTACCGTTAAATTCTGCTCCGAGAGCATCACAGTTATCTTCTATTAACCACAAATTGTGTTTGTCACAGATTTCTCTTATATGTTCCAAGTCAAATACGTTTCCCAGAGTGTGTGCAATAAAAATAGCTTTAGTTTTAGGGCTTATTGATTTTTCTATTTTATTAACATCAATATTGTAAGTACCGATTTCCACATCTACAAATACAGGAACTAGTCCGTTTTGAACTATAGGATTAACAGTCGTAGGAAATCCTGCTGCTACAGTTATAACTTCATCTCCTTTTTGAAGTCTTTTTTCACCAAGTTTGTGTGATGTTAATGCTGAAAGTGCAAGTAAATTTGCACTTGAACCTGAAGTTGTAGTAAGAGCATATTTTGAACCCAGGTATTTAGCAAAGTCTTTTTCAAATTGTTTATTGAAACGACCTGTTGTCAGCCACATATCCAATGTGGCATCAAGCATATTTTCAAGTTCTTCTTCGCCAAGGACTTTACCTGACACAGGAATGTAACTTCCTTTTCTTGCATCTGGCTTTTCCAATCTGTAATATAATTTTGCAAGTAATTTGATTTTATTTCTAATAATATTTGTTAATATACCCATACTACTCCCTTATTCAAACTTGATTAAATTATAATATGAACACTTGCAATGAGAAATATATTGTGATAATTTTTTACATATGCAACTGAGTCGCCAGTATAATTTGAAGATTATATGCTCCCAAACCCCAGTAATAGTGCCATTCCGGGGGGGGGGGGCACCTTCTTAATGCTTATTTAAGGCTTTTAATCAATAATTATATAAAACACTGCAATACTTTTATTGCAGTGTTTTGTGCTGCAAATTTTTGTAAAGTGAGGTTTATATGTCAAAAAAGATTAATTGGATAGAAAGAAAGAGTCGTAATTATTTAAAAGATGTTATTCCGCTCAGTATCCCTTTTTCTATGCAGGTAGAATTAATAAGAGCTTGTAACTTCAAATGTATATATTGTATACATTCTACTGCTGAAGCTAAAAGATCTTTACAGAAATTTATTTTAAGTGCATCTTTATTTGAAAAATTTGCCAAAGACTTTAAGCAATTTGGACAAAAGTTGAAAACAATTACTTTTAGCGGTATCGGCGAGCCTATGCTCAATCCTGAAATATATGAAATATTGAAAATTGCCCATAATATTAGCGAGAAGGTTATCTTAATAACAAACGGTTCGCTTTTAAATGAAGAAAATATTGAAAGGCTTATTTCTACCGGGTTAGACACTGTCAGGATTTCTCTACAGGGAATTTCTGCGGAAGACTATGCCCGTACTTGCGGATATAATATTGATTTTGAAAAGTTTTTAAATAATCTTCAGTACTTATTTGAAAATAGGAATAATGTTGAAGTGTGTCTGAAAATTCCGGATATTGTAATAAATACCCCGGAGAAAGAAGCCTTGTCGAGAAAATTATTTGAAGATAAATGTGACATTTTTACTGTTCAGGCGATTTCTCCGCTTCAAAACAGGGTAGATTACTCTACGATAAAAGATAAATATAATCAAACAATGTACTGTGATTCAGCATTGAAAGATGTGTTAGTTTGTCCTCAGCCTTTTTATTCGATGCAGCTAATGGCTGATGGTTCGGTAAGACCATGCTGTATGTTAGAAGCTGAATGCTATGATTTGGGTAATATTAAAGAAGAAAGTATTTACGATATATGGAATGGTGAAAAATTAAAAGTACTGCAGAAAATACATTTACAAGGAAATAGAAATAAGATTAATGCCTGCAAAAATTGCAATTATCCTAAATATTTAGATAATGTATATGATAATCTTGATGAAAACAGGTCAGAAATCTTAAAAAAACTCTCGTTTTGAAAAAATATTGCATATTAATAATTTTCGTAATAGGATAAAATATATGAGATATAATAATATGAATTACAAGATTAAGTTACAAAACCCTCTGATAGTGGCAATTTCGGGGGGGGGGGCTGCTTACAGCTCTTAGCTTAAACACTTTTCAGAGAAATATTTTTACTTATGAGAAAGTGCAGGTTGTTTTATGAAAACTCCTGTACTTTATTGTATATTTAACCGGCTGGATGTTGTTAAAAAAACATTTGAACCTATTCCTGCAGCACGACCTGAGAGGCTATATATAGCAGCAGACGGTCCAAGGTTATACAAACCCGGGGAAAAAGAACTAACCGAAAATGTTAGAAAATATGTCCTTGATAATGTTGATTGGGATTGTGAGGTGAAAACATTATTCAGAGATAAGAATGTCGGTTGTGAGAATGCAATTAGCAGCTCTTTGGAATGGATTTTTTCACAAGAAAAAGAGGCAATTATAGTAGAAGAAGATATTTTGACAAGTGCTCAATTTTTTGAATTTTGTGAATTAATGTTAAACAGATACAGAGATAACCCTAAAGTAAGAAGCATTTCCGGGTTTAATCAAATATCTGATAAATATGCTTTTGAGGATTATCATTTTATTCCTATTGGGCATATCTGGGGCTGGGCAACATGGCGTAGCGCCTTATATCCTGATAATGGTTTGGTGTATAAATATTATCCTAATAATTATTACAGCAGAAGTTGCAATAGAGCTTTTGTGTTAAACCAAATAACATCAAGAAAAGATTTTCAAAGATCTTTGAGCGTTGACTTTTTTTCTGAATCTCGTTGGGAAAATAATTTAGCTTTATACTGGCTAATTAATAATCCTAATTCTTATACAATATTACCAAATAAAAATTTAACATCCCACATTGGTGATGTTGGTTTTCACTTTAGCGGGCAGAATAATTGGAATATTCCAATTGAAACATTTGATATTAATAAGCTTAAAATCAATAAAACTCCTGTTAACGATATTGAATATTCAGATATGTTCTGGGAAGAATATCTTTTCAAATCATGTTTTCAAAAATATGGAAGAGAAAATATTGATGTGAAAGCTGTAAAGCAGGATTATTATAAAATAAAATCAGATATTATAACTTCATTTCTTAAATGGTTCTATTACAGGTATATAAAATTCATGAAAAAGCGTGCTAAAACCATACAAGAACAATACTTACACAATAAATACCTGCTTACAACAATTGAGCCGTTTTATATTTATACAAAATATTATTATAAAAAGTCTTAATACAATATTTCATCCAGGGCACTGCTTAGAGAATATTTTAAATTATATTGAACACAATTTTTTAGCTTGGTATTGTCGCCAGTTATAATCGGCGGTTGTGTTGTTTTTTCATGTCTGATTTCCAGGTATTCTTCTTTATTCAACTTTGACGCAATTGCTCTTCCAAAGTCTTTCAAAGAAATACCCTGCCCTGTACAAATATTGACCGGTCCTTCTACATCAGTTTCAATAAATTTAACAAAAGCTCCGGCAATATCTTTCGTATACATATAATCCTTTATCAGTTGACCGCATTTTATTTCTGTTGTTTTGTTATTTTTTAAATTATTTATTAGATAAGGAGTGAGGCGTTTTTCATTCTCGTTTTCCCCATATACATAGAATATCCGCCCCCAGCCAAAGCTTATTCCATTCTGAATACAATATTCAGTTGCCTGTTTAAACAATTCAACCTTGCACTTTGCATATATTGTCAGCGGATTTAACTCATCATTTTCTTTTAAAGGAGTGTCCTTAAATTTATATTCAAAACAGGTTCCTGCAAAAACTGCCCGTCTGCCGCCATTTTGTTTGAATGCACCCAGCATATTTATCCCTGCTTCCAGAAACTTATAGTTTAATTCCGAATTAAGATAATCCCCTGTAGTGCACCAGGCAAAATTCAGAAGATATTCAGGCTTAAATTTGTTAAAAACAGAATCAATTTCTTTTTTATTAAATAAGTTGCAAGTTTTTGATGATAAAGCAAGTACTTCAAATCCTTCTTTTTTTAACAAAGGCAGTACTTCTTTCCCGATTAGTCCTGTAGCACCGGTTAGTATAATTTTTTTAGAGGAGTTCATAGCTGTTATCCCTGTCGTTTATTAGAAGTTTTTCCTTAATCGGCCACTCAATCCCTATTTTCGGATCATTCCACCTTATCCCGGCATAATATTCAGGCATAAAAAACTCTCCCAGCTGATAATAAACAGTAGAATTATCCTCTAATGTTAAAAATCCATGAGCACATCCTGCCGGAATATAAATCATTTTATTATTTTCACTGCTTAATTCTTCAGCCGTCCATTTAAGATAAGTCGGAGAATTTTTTCTTAAATCAACAATACAATCAAATATGCGTCCTTGTAGACATGAAACCATCTTAATTTCAGGAAATGGTTCTTTCTGGTAGTGCATACCCCTTAGAGTACCTGCTTTGGGATTTTTTGAAATGTTACACTGGCATATATTAAAATCAATCCCGAATTTAGCAAGTTCTTTTTTACAAAACTGTCTGGCGAAAGACCCTCTGAAATCTTTTACAGGTTCAGTTTCAATAAGATATGCTCCTTTTATTACTAACTCAGATATTTTCATTATGAAAGATTTTCTCCGCTAGGCTTCAAAGCATTCGTCAAGAACTTTTGAAGTTTGTTCAATGCTTAAGTAGTTTTTAAAGTAGTCATTTATTTCGTTCTGAACTTTTTGGTAGTATGTCTGATCATCCAGTAATTTGTCAATGTATGCGGCAAATTCTTCAGGTTTATCCGTAACAAGGCATCCGTTTTTGTTTTTATCCGGAAAACCGTCTACTCCCAGATAAGTTGAAACTACAGGTATACCTCTGGACATTGCATCAATAGTTTTTATTTTCATCCCTGTTCCTCTGAACATCGGAACTATTGAGATTTTAGTCCTTGCGTACAGTTCATCCAGGTCTTGGGCAAATTCAATTGTATTAATCCCGGCTTCTGCCAGCTTCTCAGGGGTAAATATTCCGTCCTGTATCAGCATATTAATGACTTTGCCTACTATCCAGATATTATTTTTGTGCTTCAATAAAGGATAAACTTTTTCTAAAAACCAAACAATTCCTTCATAATTATATGGATTTTGGTGTCCTAGAAATAATATATTTATATCTTTTGTAATATTTTTGTCAGTATTTTGTTTATCTACAATTGGCGGTAAAAAATAGAACTTTTTATCCGGCAGAAGTTTTTCAAAGAACTGCTTTTCATCCACAGAAATTGACATTATCTTATCAAATAAACTAACCTGAAGTATCTCTTTTTCAATCGGATTTTTGTTGAATTTATTTTCACTCTCGCAATAAAATTCCTGGAGATAGTTTGCATCGTGCATTGAATAAATTGTAGTTATATGTGAGGGTGTTTGACCATATTTTAACAAATCGGCAAACTGAATATAGTGTATATTTATATAATCGTAATGATTTGAGTTTACAACGTTATTATAAAACTCAACAAATTCATCGTTTACCCAGGTCGAATAATATTTTTCATCAGGTTTCAGCGAAATTCCTACACCGCAAAAATAAGTTTTTATATAACGCTTTCCTTTTTTGTATTTATATCTTCTTTTTATCAAGCCGAAATGCTTTTTCTGCGGTTTTATATCATTGCTGTTAAATAAATATAAATTATCAATTAATTTTTCTTTTTGATTTAGCTCCTCAAAATCTTCAAAGTCATTATCCGGATCATTTGACAAAAAGTCTATACTAAACCCTTTTGACTTTAAATATTTAACAATATTGTAAATATATGATGTACATCCTCTGTCATTTCTAAGAAAGTTAAGATGAAATACAATTAGAATTTTTTTACTCATAAAACATTCCTTATTTTGGATATTTGAGCAGACATTAAGTCAACACATTTTGCCCAAGAAAAAGTTTTTGCCCTGTTTATACCATTTTGGCTGTTTTGTTTTCTAAGTGAAGCATTAAAATAATAGTTCTCATAAGCTTTTATATGCTGTTCATCACTATCCCAGTCAATCATAATTCCTGCATCACCTACAACTTCAGGCAGTGATGAATTATTTGAGGTTATAACCGGACATCCGCAGCTCATTGCCTCTAGCGGAGGAAGTCCAAATCCTTCATACTGTGATGTATAGACAAACCATTCTGCTCCTGAATACAAAGGTGATAAATCTTCATCATCAATATAACCCGCTTTAATAATTTTATCTCTGTATTTGTCAAACTCAGGCACTTCCTGCTCCAGCTGTTTAATAAATCCTTTCCAGCTTCCGCCTCCTAAAATGAATACCAGATCGTCAATATTATTTTTATTTATAAATTCTATAAAACATTTTACAGCTCTGATAAGATTTTTTCTAGGTTCAAGAGTACAAAGGCTGAAAATATATTTTTTATCTTGCGGAAGATTATATTTTTTCAATGCAGCCGCGGTTTTGTCAGGACTTGAAGGCTTAAATGTTTCAGCACAGGCAAGCAGTGTTGTTGTGATGTGTGCCGGATTAATTGAAGGTACATATTTTATAAAGTCACGCTTAGTGCTTTCTGAATTTGTAAAATAATAATCCTCTTTGTTAATTGTATCAACTAATTTTAAATACCAGGAATTACCTTTTTGTATATCAGCAAAATATTGAGGTAATATAAGAGGTATTGTATCATGCAGCAGAGTATATTTTTTTATGTGCTTTAACTCTCTTATTTCTTCCGGTATTCTATAGCATGGTGAGAAAAAAGCATTTATTTTATCATACTTTGATAAATTAATAGTTTTAGCGCTTAATTTCATTTTGAGGGAAAAGAAGAACAGCAAAATTGACATTAATGTCTTTTGCAGTGCCTTTTTCTCTTTTTTCATCTTGTTACGTTTTGCCTTAAGCTTAACATATTCCCAGTCCTCACTTGTCATATCTTCATAGTTTATAACAGGACAGTCATATTTTTTTAAAATATCTGTTTCTTCAATGGCAGGAATCAGTTTTTTATCACAATAGAAGAAAAGATTAAATTCTTCTCTTTTATAAAATTCATCGAGAATATTAGCAGCAGTAAAATAAATTCCGGATCGGCAGCCGTCCATTTTTCTGTTAACTACTAGAATTGTTATATCAAATAACAGATTAAGTTTTTCCTGCATATAAACTCCTGATAATTATACTCTTATACTTTTGCTGTTTAAAAAATCCCTGTAGACTATTTCAATACCCTCTTCAAGTTCAGTTTCGGCCTTCCAGCCCAAACTATTAATTCTTGAAACGTCCATTAATTTACGCATGGTTCCGTCCGGTTTTGTTTTGTCAAATACAAGTCTGCCTTCGTAACCTACAACCTTTTTAATTAACTGAGCAAGTTCAAGTATAGTAACTTCTTTTCCTGTTCCTATGTTAATAAACTCACCTATTTCTTTAGCTGACTTATTTTCCATTAAATAAACGACAGCTTTTGCAAGATCTCCGGCGTACATAAATTCTCTTAAAGGTGTTCCTGTACCCCATACAACGACTTCTTTTAATCCGTCTTCTTTTGCTTCATGAAATCGTCTTATAAGCATAGGAAGAACATGGGCATTTTCTTTGTCGTAATTATCATTTAAGCCGTAAAGGTTGCAAGGCATAACAGAAATATAGTCTGTGCCATATTCTCTGTTGTATGAGGCACAAAGTTTTAATCCTGATATTTTTGCCAGAGCGTACATTTCATTTGTTTTCTCCAGAGTTGAAGATAACAGATATTCTTCTTTCATTGGCTGCGGCGCATTTTTAGGGTATATGCAGCTGGAGCCGAGAAATAAAAGTTTTTTGACATTATTTTTAAATGAATTTTCAATGACATTAAGCTGTATTTTCATGTTCTCGGTAAAGAACTCAACCGGATAGGTGTTATTTCCATGAATACCTCCGACCTTTGCTGCGGAAAGAATTACGTAATCCGGTTTTTCCAATTTAAAAAAGTCCTTAACAGATGAACTCTCTGTAAGGTCAAGTTCTTTATGGGTTCTTGTTAAAAGATTTTTATAGCCATTCTCTTCTAATTCTTTTTTGATTGCGCTGCCTACTAATCCCCTGTGACCGGCAACAAATATTTTAGCATTTTTATCCATAACATTTTTATAATATAAAGAACAGGAGTATTATAAAAGTTTATGTGAATGTTTGTAACGGAATAATTTTTTTATAAACTTATCCAATTTATAGAAAATTACAAAAAGAATACAACAAGGAGCTTTTAAAAAATAAAGAGTTAATATGGCTTGTTTGTTTAGATATGTATTATTTTTATTAATTTTATAATGCTTTAGCAAGCAGTGAGTTTCTCTTACTATGCAGAGGCGGTTGCCAAAAAGCCCCCCCCCCCCTACTCTCAAGGTCCATATCTGCTGCATAATAGCCCCATACCAGACTTACAAAAAAGTCATTACTTTCTTTTTGCAAAATTTTATTTAATTTTAAAAATTCTACATAATTTGTAAGATTTTTAAGTCTGTGCGCCACCGGAGGCTTATATTGTATACTATCTAAGATAGAGTTGGTTCGTATTCTGTAATAGTACAGTATTTCTGTATCTATAAAGATGTCTCTGCTTACTGCGAGATATTTAAATATGAATGAGGTATCTTCAAATATTAAATTTTCTGCAAATCTGATATTATACTTTTTGATAATACTGTTTTTGAAAATATTACGGCAGCTTTCTTCCTTTATTATTTCGTAAATTTTATTATCTACTTTGTGAATTCCATGTTGTTCGCTGCTATAATTCCTGTCGCAGTTTCGTTCGTCAATTTCATATAACTTCTTCAAATTGAAGGTAACTATATCAATTTCGTCCGAGAACAGCTTTAGAGTTTTTTCTATCAATGTTGTGTCATAATAATCATCAGAATCTAGAAAATATATATATTCGCCCTTTGCAATATCTAAGCCTGAATTTCTCGCACAGGATAGCCCTCTGTTTGTATTGTGAGTTATAATTTTTATTCTTGAATCTTTAGCTGCATAATCCGCCAGGATTTGTGCGCAATTGTCCGGTGAAGCATCATTAACACAAATTATCTCAATATTTTTAAAAGTTTGGTTAATTACACTTTCGATAGCTTCTTTAAGATATTTTTCAACATTATAAACCGGAATAATAACTGAAACCAAAATATTATTCATAAATTAATTGTATTATAAATGATTTTTATTGTAAAATAGGATTTATCATGAAGCCGTTAGTTTCAGTCGTAACAGTCACATATAACTGCATTAATGCTAATCGTCAGGATACTCTTGCCCAGTGTATTGAGAGTGTACGATGCCAATCCTACGATAATATTGAACATATAATTATTGATGGGGCTTCAAGTGACGGCACTTTGGATTTTTTGAAATCTTTTGAAGGGCTGCGGATTTACTCTGAACCTGACAGCGGTGTTTTTGATGCTTTTAATAAAGGTATTCTAAGAGCTTCAGGTAAATATATAGTTTTTATGAACTCTGATGATTATTTTTCTGAAAATAATGCTGTAGAAATTTCTGTTAGTGCGCTGGAAAATTCCGGTTCGGATTTTTCATACGGTGATACATGGCTTTTGCATGAGGATAATCCTAAAAAGTCAGGTATGCGGCGACCAATGATTTATAAATCTTTTACCAAAATGCCTTTCTGCCACCAGTCAATGTTTTGTAAAACAGATGTGCTTAAAGAGATTGGTATGTTTGATAAAGAAAATAAAATAGCTTCAGACTATGAAGTTTACCTTAAACTTCTGCTTGGAGGGTACAAGGGTATCCGGGTTAATGCCTGTATTGCCTGTTTTCGCTGCGGCGGAATATCCGGTGACAGAATTAAATTTATTGAAGAATACTGCCGGGTGCTAAAAAAATCTTTGGATAAATTTTGCAGCTTGTCATTCTCAGAAGCTTACGACATGGTTCAATATTCTTCATTACCGCTTCCGCTTATTTTTAAGCTGTCTAAATATCTTAATGGCAAAGATAAATTCATATTTCTTGCTGTGCAATTCAGGCATTTTATTTTCCAGTGCAGGGCGCGCAAGGGGCAAAAAATGCTCAAACTTTTCGGCTTTTATTTTATCAAGCCTGAGCCGCTGATTTCCTTATCTTAGTGAATTTAAATCCTAATATTGTTATAATTTTCTTATTGGTATTTCGCTGATTTTTTATTTCAAAAATAAAGGTTAAAACTTTTTTGAAAATCGATACCGGAACAATTAATAAATAATATTTAAACAGAAAGTTTTTCCAAGGCGTCAATTTCAGGTATTTGATGTATTCGGCAGTAAATTTATCCCCATTATAGCTTAACCATGGCTTTTTCTTATGTATAAAGTGAAGAATATTTGCACATTCCCATTCTTTTGCTTTTTCTTTATCGAAATCCCTTATAATCTGAGCATTCCATTTGTTGTCGAGAATTAATATTTTATCATTAAGAACTGCATTCAGAATATCTTGATCGTGAAGAACTATTTTATTGCCGTTTTTCTCAATCCAGGAGAATATTTTTGAACTTACATCATCTTCACGCCATTTTTTAGCATTAAATATTATAACTCCAGAATTAATATAGTGCTCCAGCTCTAACCTGTTTTTATGTTTTTCTTCTGAAATATCTGTTATTGCTGCTATATAATTATCTGATAATTCTGTATTAAACAAATCACGAAGGCTGGTTTTTACAACAGTATCACAATCGAGGTATATGATTTTATCCCATCCCTGTTTTAATGCAGGCAGAAGAAGTATATAATATGCTGTTAAAGATAGATGCGTCCAATCCTGAATAGGACATTGCGAAAACTTCTCCTTATTTACGCTTAAAAACTCAACTCCAAAGTCTGCAATATTACAAAGTTGTTTAATTTTTTCTTTATTCTGGTAGGATATACCTCCATCAAGAATACAAATGTTAATTAAATCTTCCTGATTCTTGTTAGCTAAAATAGAAGCAAGTGTTACACCCATATGCTGTGCATAATTGTTGTCACAGCATAAACAGACATTTATAATTCTATCTTTTACAGGCATTTATGCTCCTTTTTATTTTTAACGGAATTATATTAAAAATTTTATAGGTTGTCGAATTTGTTGTTGTATATATTTTACAACAAAAAGTTTTTTGCGGGTTTTTTATCAAAAGTTTTTCATTCATAAGTTCTGTATTTGAATTTTTGTTTGGCGGGGTTTCCAGCCACTTAAGAATCTCAAATTTTTGCTCTTCCCACTTCTGGTACCCTTCTGAAATATATTTATATGAAGCCTTTTGAATTTCTTTTACACAGACAGGTTTTATTCTTTTAGGGGATTTTAGATTGTACAAATAGCCGGTTTCCCCGTTTTTTATGTATTCATTCATTGTTGGATTATCAGGGGCAATTACGCATCTTCCGGCTGCCATTGCTTCCAGAAAGCTCATACCTATGCCTTCAAATTCTCTAGGCGCAAAATACAGCGCAGCTTTTTGAATGTAATTTTGCATTTCTTCTTTTGTTTCAAACCAGCTTGAGTTAACAATTTTATCTTCCCATTTTTTAGATGGTTCTGGTATTTTATTTTCCGGATCCGGTGCAGTGTGAAGATACAGTTTGTTTATTTCTGAAGGATCTAATACTTTTTCAATCGTTTTCGTGTTAATTTTTTCCCTTCTCTGCCAGAAAAAGACGGCATCTTTTTCTCCGTAGTTCTCTATCTGCGCCGGTTTTGGAAAATATTGTATATAATATGTCGAAAGTCCAAGTGATTTACATTTTTCATGCAATGTGGAGGAAAAATTTATGATATTACAATCCCTGTATTCGTTCCAGATAGCCCGGTTAAAAAAATGCGTTGCGTCATACATCGGAAAGAATGAAATATTTTTATATTTTATATATTTTTTTAATTCCGAAATTGGAGGCATAATCTGAAATAGTACAACTGTATCGAACTCTTTCCCTTCCAATTCCTGAAATTTTTTCAGCGTATCTTTGTCATTGTCGTAGTCGAAAAATTCGATTTCATACCCTGTTTTTATAATTTCCTGCAGGAAATCATTAGATTTTGTCTTGTTATGAAATGCATGTTTAACATATAAAAGTTTTTTCATAATAATTTTCCGAATTATGCCTCTTGCGGTATAAGGATTTCATAACCTTCATTTTTAAGAAAATTTTCTTTTTGAGCTTCTTTCATATCTTCCCTAACCATCTCTTTTATAAGAGCAGGCAGGTCGTACTTAGGAGTCCAGCCCAACTCTCTTCTTGCTTTTGATGAATCTCCTAAAAGCAGGTCAACTTCTGTCGGTCTGAAGTAACGGGGATCGACTTCGACAAGAACTTTACCTGTATTTTTATCAATACCTCTTTCATCAACCCCTTCACCGACAAATTCAAGTTCAATTCCGGCTTCTTTGAAAGCCATTAAGCAGAAATCCCTTATTGTTGTAGTTACACCTGTGGCAAGTACATAATCTTTTGGTGAATCCTGCTGTAAAATCCGCCACATGCCTTCTACGTAATCCTTTGCATGACCCCAGTCACGTTTTGAAGAAAGGTTGCCGAGATATAATTTCTCTTCAAGCCCCAGCTTAATTCTTACTGCCGCACGTGTAATTTTTCTTGTTACAAATGTTTCGCCTCTGCGTGGCGATTCGTGGTTAAACAATATACCATTTGAGGCATATATTCCATAACCTTCTCTGTAATTTACAGTAATCCAGTAAGCATATAGCTTTGCACAGGCATATGGAGAGCGAGGGTAGAATGGAGTTGTTTCTTTTTGAGGTGTTTCCTGTACCAGACCGTAAAGTTCAGATGTTGATGCCTGATAAAATTTTGTTTTTGTTTCCAACCCTAAAATTCTTATTGCTTCCAAAATTCGTAGTGTGCCAAGACCATCAGCGTTAGCAGTGTATTCAGGACAGTCAAAAGAAACTTTTACATGTGATTGAGCTGCAAGGTTATAAATTTCATCCGGCTGGATTTCCTGAATTAACCTGATTAAGTTTGTACTATCTGTCAAATCACCATAATGCAGTTTAAATTTTGCATTTTTATCATGAACATCCTGGTATAGATGGTCAATTCTGCCTGTATTAAAAGAGGAAGACCGTCTTTTCATACCATGAACTTCATAGCCTTTTTCAAGAAGCAGTTCTGCCAAATATGCTCCATCTTGACCAGTTATTCCTGTAATTAATGCTTTTTTCATCAGGTATCCCTCTTTTTAATCTCTAAACAAAGATAGTTTATTATAAATCAGGTTGAAAATCATGTCATTGTTAAGAAAATTACACATAAATTATAAGTATCATGTAAATAATCCGTCTTATAATACTTATTTTTATGAACTTATCTTTGTATAAAATTTCTTTGCAAAAGCGGGCTGCCCGATTGACAAAATTAAGCTGAAAGTTGAAACTTTCATGCTTAAAAATTTTAAATCGTCACTGTATAAACGGATAAAATTAGAAGTATACTATACTTCAACAAATAATCTCTGTCCTACTATATTTTGTTTCCCGTTATAATACCCTGCGAAATATCCGCCTCTAACAGGGGTGTTCTTTGCGTAAGTGCTGCTATTGTAAGTATAGCCGTTATAGTTTACAAACGGGTTATTGCTGAAAGGGTTTGTTGATTTTGGTGCAACCGGGGCTGCTGCTTGTGTCTGAACCGGTGTAAATACCTGTGATAATAAACTTACAATATTTGCCATTTACAATACCTCACTTACTACATTTCCAATATTAATGAAAAATATAGTCTTGTCATATTTTACTATATTAAATATTAAAATATCTTAACAGTCATCCTCTTTTTGTGGTATTATCATTATATGGCTAAATTGGTTAAGAAAAATGTTTTAATAATCGGAAGTTCAGCAAAAGAATATGCTCTTGCTTCCAAATTCTCATCATATGATATGGTCGGAGAAGTTTTTGTTGCGCCTGGAAATAGTAGAATCGCAGAAGTTGCAAAATGTGTTGATATTAGAGAAGATTGTCCGCAGCAGCTTTTGGAATTTGCGCTGAAAAATGATGTTTATTTAACAATAGCTTCATCAGATAAATCAATAAAAGCTGATACAGCAGGCTTTTTTCAGGCTAACGACCAGTTGATATTTGCCCCGGCTGCTGCAGGTGCACAGTTTGCTCTAAGCAGAGCAACTGCTAAAAAGTTTATGTATAAACTTCATATTCCAACTCCTAAATTTGGGGTTTTTGAGAAGGAACAGCTGGCTCTTGATTATGTAAAAAATTCGCCTATGCCTATCGTCATTGGTCCTGATGAATTAAATGATACAAGCGTTATTTCTGCTTGTTCAACTGTCAAGCTTGCAAGAACATGCGTTTCCGATTTATTCCTGCAAAATGAGCCAAGAATTGTTATCGAAGATTATACTTATGGTCCTGCATTTACATTTTATGTAATTACAGATGGCTATCATGTTCTGCCTGTAATGCCTGTTCGTGATTATAAGTTTCTTGAAAACGGCGATGGCGGGCTGTTGACTCCCGGAACAGGCGCTTTTGCTCCGGATTATAAAGTAACTGCCGGTATTGTTGAGAATATAATGCAAAATGTCAGAAATATGCTTTCATCTTTAGAGAAAAGAGAAAATCCTTATCTGGGTATTCTTGGTATAGATTGTGTTATGACAGATGCTGATAAATTTGTTACGCTCGGGTTTACGCCTTTTTTGAAGGATCACCATGCACAGATTGTTATTGATTTGCTTGATGAAAATCTGTTTACTTTATTTGAAGCTTGTGCTGTAGGCTCGTTTGCTGATGACTACGAAACAATTAAGCTTAACGGATTAAGCGGTGTGTCTGCGGTTTTGTATTCGCGTGCAGCAGGAAATGTTGTTACTGGAATTGAACTGCTTGATGATGAAACAACTCTTACCCCGTTTAATATTTATAAAAACGAGTATATGGAATATGTTACACAAAAAGGCAGAAACTTCGTACTTACGCAGACTGCATCAACATTGAGCAGGGCGCGTGAGCTTTTGTATGACGATATTGATTCTGTAAACTTTGACGGTAAAAAATTCCGTACTGATATATGTAATTAATCGGTTATGTGTTGATTTTTTTTACGAAGTCATTAATAAAAGAGTATGGTTTTAAAATCTCATAAAAATTATTATGCCATACTTGGAGTAACACCTGACAGCACACAGGCAGAGGTAAAGTCTGCTTACAGAAAGCTTGCCAGAAAATATCATCCGGATGTGAATAAATCACCGGATAGCATGCAGATTTTTAAGGATATATCCGAAGCTTATGAAGTGCTCTCAACCCCGGAAACCCGTAAGCAGTACGATATGATTAACGGATTTTACCGTAAACCGGAAATGAAAAAGTCATCTGCTTCAGGCAGTTTTCGTAACTCTGAGCCGCAAAGCGGCAGCAAGCCAAATCCTGAACCGGAAATAAAAACCGGAGCTCAAAAACCGGAATTTGATACAAAACAGGATTATTTTGAGCATTATAAATCTGATAAAATTTTGAAAGACGTTATCAACGATATTTTAGACGGCATTAAGACAAAGAAGTCCGCTGCCAAAAAGCCCAAAAAAGAACCTAAAAATGGTGAAGATATTTTTGTGGATGTAAGTATTTCGCTGGCAGAAGCCGTAAAAGGCACATCACGCACGATAAATGTGCTTCATACAGAGCTTTGCCCGAATTGTGAGGGGCGAAAATTCATAAACGGTGCAAAGTGCCCATCTTGTGGCGGAAGCGGCGAATACAGGCAGCAGAAAAAAATTACTGTCAAGATACCGTCAGGGATAAAAGAAGGGGCAAAACTCAGGATTGCCAGTGAGGGTAATCCCGGTTTTGCAGGGGGAAATGCGGGAAATTTATATATAAAAGTGAAGATTGAGCCGGATACGAACATGCGGATTGACGGCAGTGATATTCTTTATCAACTGCCAATCAGTCCGTATGAAGCAGTGCTGGGCGGGAAGATTTCTATTCCTGTATTTGGCGGTAATGTTAATTTGGTACTTCCTCCAATGACTAAGTCCGGACAAAAATTCCGGCTCGCAAAGCAAGGGTTAAAGACAAACGGAAAATTTGGTGATATGATTGTTACTGTAGAGATACAGCTTCCGAAAAACTTATCCGAAGATGAGATTAAGTTATATGAGAAGCTAAGAAAGCTTTCACAGAGTAACATTCGGGAAAATATCAACCATGACTAACAAGGCTAAGATCAGAGAAATTTTTACATCTATACAGGGCGAAGGTCCATATGTTGGAACAAAACAATTATTTATAAGGTTTTGCGGCTGCAATCTTAATTGTGCTTATTGCGATACTGATTTTGAGGCTGCAAAATCTAAAGATTATACTGTAGAAGAATTAATCAATAAGATAAATGAGTATGGTGAAATTTTTACAATTTCGCTTACCGGCGGAGAACCGCTCTGTTCAGCAGCATTTCTAAAAGATTTTTTGCCGGAAATAAGAAAATACGGTCACAAAATTTATCTGGAAACAAATGCAACTCTGCCGGAAGCATTAGAAAAGATTGTTGACAGTGTGGATGTCGTGTCTGCAGATATAAAGCTTAAGTCGTCAACAGGCATGAATATTGACAGTGCTGTTTATGAAAAATTCTATTCACTTGCATCTAAAAAGGAGTGCTTTGCAAAAGTTGTGTTTAATGAAGCAATTTCTGATGAAGAGATAAATTTTTGTGTTTCTATTGCACAAAAATACGGCTTGCTTCTAATTCTTCAGCCGGAAATGAAAGGTAATGACTTTAGTGTTACTTCTGAATTTTCCGAGATTATTTTTGAAAAGTTTTATACCAAATACAGCAATATACGTCTTATTCCGCAGGTTCATAAGTTTATTAATTTAAGATAAAAATGACCTGTAGGCGAATGGATTTTTCTTTTTTGTTGACTGGATTTGTAAAAAAGTTAAAGCTTGTAGTTTCTCTGTGATTATTTTGGTTTGCAAAACACAGAGCTTAGTGTATAATATTTTATATCATAGCGAGGTTATAATGGCAGTAAGAAAAGTTTTAAAATACGGTGAAAAAACATTGAGAGAACCTTCAAAAGAGGTCCATAAAGTTTCTAAAAAAATTACTGAACTTGTTCAGGATTTGTTTGATACTATGTATACAAAAAACGGAGTTGGGCTTGCAGCTCCTCAGATAGGAGTTAATTACAGGGTTTTTGTAATAGATGCTTCTACTGATAAAGAGCAGCTCCCTCCGATGGTTTTCATTAATCCTAAAATCATTAAAAAGTCGGGGGCAATTATTGCTCAGGAAGGCTGCTTGAGCTTTCCGGAAGCATTTACCGATGTAAAAAGATATAAAAATGTTACTGTTAAGGCAACAGATATTCATGGAAAAACTTTTGTCCTTGAAGCAACTGACGGCTCGCTGCTTGCAAGAGCTATTCAGCATGAATTTGATCATCTGGAAGGCATTCTGTTTATAGACCATTGCGTCAACCGTTTTGATGCTGATGCTGTGCTGAAAAAGTTTGATCTTCCTCCGGTTGATGTTGATAGGATTATTGATGATCCTGTGTTGGAGGCGGAATTTAATAATGATTAGAGTTGTTTTCTTTGGTACACCTAAAATAGCTTTAAATTCTCTTGAATATCTATATAATTCAGATAAAATTGAGGTTGTCGGGGTTGTAACCCAGCCTGATAAGCCTGCCGGACGCGGGCATAAGCTTTCAATGTCCCCGCTTAAGGAATTTGCTCTTGCACATAACATTCCGGTATTTCAGCCTAAGTCTATTAGAAAAGAGCCTGAAATTCAGGATGAGTTAAAGAAATTAAAACCTGATTTTTTTGTAACATTCGCATTTGGGCAGATCTTGTCGCAGGATGTTTTGGATATTCCAAAATATGAAACAATAAACCTGCACGCATCACTGCTTCCAAAATATAGAGGTGCAAATCCTATTCAAAGAGCTATTATTAACGGAGATACAGAAACCGGTGTTTGCACAATGATTACTGAATTAGGGCTTGACTGCGGCGACGTTTGTCTTAAACATGTTATTCCGATACCTGATACGATGAACTGTGAGGATTTGTTTGCCGAAATAAGTTCTGTTTCGCCTGAGCTTTTGGAGAAAACCCTAACCGGGCTTGTGGACGGTGTGATAAAACCTGTTAAACAGTGTGAAGATGGCGTTTGCATGGCAAATAAGCTTACAAAAGAAGAAGCGGTCATCGACTGGGCAAAAACTGCACGCGAAATCCATAACCTTGTAAGAGGTATTTATAAATTCCCTTCTGCGCATTTTATGTATAATGGTAAGCTAATCAAGGTTATGCAGACTAAAGTTGTTGAAGGTGCAGGAAAGCCGGGTGAATTTGTTGAAGTTACAAAAGAAGGTGTTAAAGTTGCCTGCGGCAGAGATTGCGTTATGCTTATTAAAGTTAAACCTGAAGGCAAAGGCGAAATGCCTGCCCGCGACTGGTACAACGGAGTAAAAAAGCAGGTTTAATTATGGGTGTTAAAGGCATAAGAGGTGCAATTACTGTAGAAGAAAATACTGCAAGTGCTATTAAGGACGCAGTAATAGAATTACTGAACGAGATGGTTGAGCGAAATGGTATTCTTCCTGAAAATATTTCGCATGCAATTTTTACTTTAACAGATGATTTAAATGCTGCATTTCCGGCGAAGTTTGCAAGAATAGATCTCGGCTGGGAAAATGTTGCAATGATGTGTTTTAACGAATTAAACGTTCCGGGAGCATTAAAGATGTGTTTGAGGGTTCTTATTGTCTTAAACTGTGATGACAGTTTTACTCCTGAATTTGTTTATTTAAAAGGAGCATCAACACTCAGAAGTTCTAATTAACTTTTGACATTTCTGAAATAGCCGGATCAAGCAAACGTCTGCCTACATTCACAAAGTTGATTGAGCAGAGGGTTTTGTTGCCGTATTTAATCATTTTCTCAACTACGCCTTCGCCGTACTTTGGGTGTGTTACTCTGTCACCTTGTTCAAATGCCGGAGCTTCACCAGGATCTTCTGTGGGATATACAGGTACTACAGGTGGCTTTTCTTCCTCTACATTATTATTAATGTCTTCGATAAAATTCAGGTCATCTTCTGTCAAATCAGTTTCAGGCTCAGGTTCCTCTATTTCATCAATAGGCGGAATTTCCTGCTTTTCCTGGGAAAATAAAAGCTCATCGACATCTTTTGCTACTTTATCAACAGGGTTTTCTTCCTCAACGATTTCAGGTTCTGTTATAATCGGCAGGCTGTCATCATTGTATTCAAGAACAGGCATATCCATAGGTTCTTCAATAATAGGATTCATCAAAAGATCATCTTCATGAACCTCTTCTGCCAGTGGTTCTAAAGCTGAAATGTTTTCTACTTGAGGTTCCGGAACCCCTAGAACTTCAGGAAATCCTTCTTCCTCCTCATCCTCTTCTACAATTTCATTTTGAGGCGTTGCTTCAATTATTTGTTCTGCTACAGGCGCAGGGTCCGGTGTTTCTGGTTGAATAACATCAAGTTCAGGCTCTGCTATTAACGGCTCCTCCTGTATTGATAGTTCAGGAAGTTCTGCTTTTTCCTGTTCAATTTCAGCATCTATAATATTGCTTATTTGTTCCGGAGCTACCTGAATTTCATCCTGAACAGCTTTTTCTTTTTCTTCTTCATAAGAAGAATAATCTTCAGTTTCAACGGAAGTATCCTGTTCAGGCTGTTCTTCCTGCTGAACAGGTGCGGTATCTTCGATTAAAGTTTCGTATGAATATGAATTAGATTCATCTGAAAAATCATCAGGTTTTTCGTCTTCTTTGTTCTCATCCTCTGCTGTAACAGCTGCTTCCTGAGTTTCATCCTGATTTGAAGCTGATTCTGTCATAACGCTATCCTCTTCAGTTTCAGGCTCAATTGCTGCAAGTTCAACTATTAATGGAATATTTTGTGTAGATTTTCCGTAAATTACAAATTCGTCCGGATTAAGTTTGTTTAAAAATGTATTATATGCTGCAAAATCGTGCTGCAATGTTTGAGGTGCAAATAAAATCAGGTTATTTGCACGCTCTTTGAGCTCGTATAAGTATTTAAAATTATGGCTGCAAATGATAGTTGTATATGCTTTATCTTTAGAAATCATGTGTCTGATTAGCTTTTTGTCAGCGTTGTCATTTGTAAACTGGGTGAAAGTATATACAAATAAGTCCAATTCATCTATCACATCATAAACATAAGAAATAACTTCATTCTGTAATTTTTCGTCAATTGTTGAAATGTCAAGAATATTAGATGAATTTGCCCTGATTACAGCTCTTAGTCGCTGTATATCTTTTGCATCCTGAGCAAATACATTTTGCTCTTTATATTTAAGTAATTTATTTTTTAAAAGTATAAGCTCGGTAATACCTGTTGTACGGTATTGCTGGTCAACAACGTTTATAAAGGTATCGAAAGGTATAAATTTATCGAGAACTGTTTTGGAATATTCCTGAACCTCAAGAAATATATCTTGAATAACTGCTTTACTGCCAGCATCAACATCTTCCAAATCATGTTCATAGATATAATTAATAGTATCATAATTAAGCGGAAGTTTGAAATCTGTGCCGAATATAAGCTTTTCACCAGGATAGCTTCCGTCAATATCAAATATTAATGACTTATCGTTATTGTTTTCAAGCTGGAGAACAAAATTACTAATAAGAGTATTGGTATTTTCCTGATTTTCAGAGCAGACGAGAAGGTTTTTTTCAAGAATTGAGCTGTCAACTTTTAAAACAAGCTCCTGCTGTGCAAGTTCGCCTATCTCTATAGGTATATTAACCGGTAAAATGTCTAGAAGTTCGTCTGAAGAGAGTTTTGTTATTGATGCGTCTAAAGAAGGAATTGTTCCGTCATAGTTTTTAACTATGCCTTCTTCGTTAAAAGTAAATAAAAGTTTTACGATTGCGTAATTCATTCCATTGTCGGCTTTTAGGCTCAAGACCTGTGCGACGTAAGGTGTCTGCTCATCTTCTATTATAACAAAACCACCCAAAATAAGATTGTCCGCAGTTGTATATGAAATCTTTACCAAGTTGTTTTTTATCTCTAATACTTTCATTAATACTTCCTTCTTCTACCGTAACAATTTTACCATGAACATGCTTTATTTATGTCAAATCGTTAACTAACTGAAACATTATCTTCAAGTTTGTTATATATCTCTATTGTCAATAAACAAATTTTTAAATCGCGTTTCACAAGGCTTTTAATGGTTTCTTTGTAGCATTTTAACAAAGCTTTGTTTAACCCGTTTTCTTCGTCCAAATAGCTTCGGATTACTGCTGAATATTCTTTATCTCTGGTATTTGGCTCAATCTTGTCTGCCAGAAAAATTATCTTTTCAAAATCTGTCATCTCCAGCTGTCCTAGTGTGTGCCATCTTATTGCAGACAGAATTTCTTTATCTTCAACTCCGAAGTATTTTTCTGCATAGTGGGCGCTTACAGGAGCATGAAGAGTTTTGTAATTCAGCATTTCGGCTTCTTCAACCTGAAGATTTTCCTTTATAATTTCCAGAAGTTTTTCGTTTGGAAAGCATTTTGCACAATCATGCAGCAAACCTGCTATATAAGCTTTTTCCTCATCAAGCCCGAACTTTGCGGCAAGTCCTTTTGCGCATTCCGCTGTTCCCAGTGAATGGCTGTATCTTTCACTGTTAAGGTTTTTTTTCAACCAGTTTTTTATTTCTGTTTCGTTAATCTTTGTATAATTCATTTTCCTTTATGTATTCCTCTACCTTTTCCGGAACCAGACCTGTAACAGATCTGCCGGCTTTTATTCTTTCTCTTATTTCGGTTGAAGATATGTCATTAAACTCCATTGGCATAAATTCAAAGCTGTAACCCTTTTCTTTTAAATTTCTAAATTCTTCAGGGTTAAAATTATTTTCTCTGATAAAAACTATAAAATCAACCAGTTTTTTCAGCTCATCAGCTTTGTACCAGCTTTCTATACGTTTAAAAGCATCGGTTCCTATAATAAATTTTATTTTACCTTCAACGCTAAAAGTGTTATATAGCTCACAAATTGTCGTATAAGTATAAGATGTGTCACAGCGCTTAAACTCTATATCAGAAACAATAAAATGCGAATTTCCTTCGACTGCAAGCTTTACCATATTAAGTCTGTGAATGGAATAGCTCTCTTTATAATCTTTGTGAGGCGGGCGGAATGCCGGAATAAAAATTACTTTGTCGTAATGGAGCTTTTCAATAATATATTTAGCAGCACCCAAATGTGCATTATGTATGGGATTGAACGTTCCCTGAAAAACGCATAATTTCATATTCTGATTTTAGCATATAACTTACAGTTATGTAAAGTAATGTAACGATTTTTGATAGTTAAATCTAAAGTTTTTTGTAAAAATTCCGTAGACCTATATGTAATATAAGGAAAAAACAAACATGGGAATGGCAGCAGGACAGGCAAGATTGTTATCAATAACTGCGCGAATTAACCATAATGAGTTAAGAGCGCAGCAGATAACTAATGCAAAATTACGCTTGTCAGACAGCACCCAGGAGGCAAGTGACGAATATATAAAAGCCTTAAATGATACAGAATTGAAATTCATAAGCTATGACGCATCCGGCAATAAGACAACAAGTGCCCTAACCGGCAACAGCTTGTCCTATTATGGTGAATTGAAAAATCAGTACGGGTTGATAAATGCGGCCGGTCAGATAATGGTAAGTGAACTTGACGGTCATAACTTCGAAACAAGCGACACCTTAGAAGAATTTTTGGATAAATACGGTTTGCTGGGACCGGAAGATCAGGGTAAGATTGTTCAGGTTAAAAACCCGGCTTATGATACAATAATGGGCGGTTATTACGATGAGTATGAAAGATGGAAGGCACAAGAACCTGATCCTGATGATAGAGATAAGTTTTGGAATTTGGAAACCTCTTATGTTCAAAACTCAGAATTGTATGACAAGTTTGTAAGCGGTACTGATTCCGGCTGCTGGTCTTCTGTAATGAATGATTCAAGCGCCTTGTACCATTTGGGAGATGTATTAAGCCACTTACTAGATCTAGGTACTTATACAACTTCTGATGGTCAGCATACATTTGAGATAAAAGAAGATTTAAGTAATGCAAACCCGTTTTATCATTGGTGGACAACCGGCGGCAGCGGCGGTGTTAACGGAAACGCGGCAACCATGGCAGAAATACGTGAACAGTTGCAAGGTATGCACTGCTGCGGAAAAGAGGATACAGAGTACCACGAAAATTGTGACGGGTCAGAAACTATTACTCAGAAAATTGTTGATTTACTCTGGGATTCTCAGGAATTATATCAGAGTGCCGGTAGTTTAGGACCTGGTGATCCTCGTTATGATGAAATTTTAAACAGAGCAAAACACCTTGTATTTTATGATTTGAAGTATGCCCTTAATGAAGAGGTTCAAGAATGGGTATTTGATGATGAAAAATATCAGGAAGAATATGAAAAATGGCTGGCTGAAGAACCTGAAAAGCCAGAAGTAGAAATGTATATAGACAAAGTAATCCGCCAGTTGACCGATAATGATAAGGGTCAGTGGTACATAAACCTCTGGCACCGTATGAATGGTGAAAGCGACTTGAAGAAGGCTATCAAACTGCTTATGACGAATGGCTGGCTGAAGAACCTAAAAAGCCTGAAGTAGATATGTATATAGATAAAGTAATTCGTCAGTTGACCGATAATGATAAAGGTCAGTGGTACATAAACCTCTGGCATCGTATGAACGGCGAAAGCGACTTCAAATCAGGCTATATGAATGATGAAAACTATACCGAAGATATGGGCTGGATTTCCGATTCAAAAACAAACGAAAACTATGTAATATTAGAAGATGGTCTGATGAATAGCCCTGAATGGTTGGAGTTTGCTCTTAAGAACGGAATTATAACAATAGAACAGGTACAATTCTCAAATCCGACAGAAGAAGGAATGGGTCTTGCCGATGTAACGTGGACATCAATTGAATACACCTCAATAACCGATATATCCGAACAGAGCAATGAGGTAGCTAGAACAAAGGCGGAAGTAAAATACAATACAGCGCTGAAAGAAATAGAAGCAAAAGACAAACAGTATGATACCGATTTGAAAAATCTGGATACTGAACACAGCGCACTGCAAACCGAATATGATTCAATTAAGAGCACAATAGATAAGAACGTAGAAAGAAGTTTTAAAGCTTTCTCATAGAGAGGATATTAAAAGAGAGATAATTTAGACCGCATAAGCGGTCTTTTTTATTATTTATCCTCTCTGAGTATAAAAAAAACCTGATCTTCGGGAGAAAATCAGGTACAAAATTTGTAGGGGAAAAATTAATTGGAGTTATGTTATATTTATTGAAAACTTTTTACATCAGATGCAGTGCCTGTTTATTGGCTATTGCGATAAAATTCATTTGCGCAAGCAGAACTTCTGATCTGTCAACATACGGTTCACCAGATGTGTTTGTTGTAACTTGATCTTGATACATATCTTTTAGCTTTTTATCAATTTTTTTCAAATTAGCTACTGCCATATGCGCCTCTCTTATTTATCTCTCTCTTATGTATATTTAAAGTATATACTTAAGACAAAATTTCAGAATCTTATAAACTTGTTACATTTTTTAACAATTCTGTAAAATTTTAAAAATTAACACAATTTTAGAAACTTTGATGTTTTTATATTTATATAGGGTAAATAGGAAAAGTTATGTTGGAAAATATAAAGAACAACAAAATTCCATTTGGAACTGCCGGCGCAGGATTTGGTATGCAGCCGGAGAGTCCGGCACAAAATTTACCGCCAATGCAGGGAGAAAAGATTGATCCTGAAAAACTGAAACAAAATATTCAGGATTCATATGTGGCAAGCCGTTTAGGACAATTGGAAGATATAAATCCAATCCAGCAGCTTGGTGTTGCAATTCCTGTATGGTACGGACTTGCTCAGTCTATGGACAAGTTTGCCCAAAAATGCAGGGGGGCTTCTTATACTGATTCAGTCCAGTATAAAATGGGGGCTTTCGGTGATAGAGTAAGCGAAGGTATTTCAAACAGCAGTTTTGGAAAATCCGGGTTTGCAAACTGGTTGAAAAATTCTTATAACTCAGCCACAACTTCAATAAAGAAATTTTTTAATAAATCAGCCGTATACAGAGCATTTGATAAAACTCCTTCTAAGCCGGAGCTTCCTATCGTATTAGGTCAGGCCGGCGGTATGAAGGGAGCTTTGTTATTCGATTATCCGCAGATTGCAGATAATTTTATGAAACCTCTTAAATATGCAGAAGATCTCGACTGCTACGGCGGAACTGCCGATGATATAAAACGTGTTAAAGGCTTAATGCAGAACGTTGGAGGAAAAGGCAAAGCTGCTGATGCTGCAAGACGTGCAATTCTTGAAGCCGAAGAATTCAGGCTTCTTTCTCCTGACAAAACCGATGATGCTGTAAAAGCTTTTAAATCTCTTGATGCAGGCTCAAGGGCGTTTCAACTTAAGCAATTGAAAGCAAAAGCTCTTGGCTTTGCAGATTTAGAAACATTCGAAGCTGTTAAAAAAGATATTCATTCACACCTTGACGATGTAATAAATGCCTGTAAAAAGGTTAAACCAGGCGTATATTCAAAGATTGATGTACATGACAACAGCACGCTCAATAAAGTCTGGGGGCACTTATTTGGACGTAAAGTAGAGTTTTCCGAAATGGCTAACAAGCTTATAGGGTCAAAAGGTGTAGATAACCCTTACCACAAGACAAAACTCGGCAAACTTCTGCCTAAATATGTAAATATGTTCCTTGAAGGCGCAACAAACAGAGTTGCAGGCGGCAAACTCGTTGCAATGATGCAGGCCTGGTTTGTAGCTGAAGCTATAATCAGAACAGCGCAGGCTGAAAAAGGTGATAAACTCAGAACATTTACAGAAAGATTAACTGAACTTGTAGGCTTCTTCATGTTTATGCCTGCTGCAATTCAGCTGATGCACAAACTTGGCGGTATGCAATATGCAGGTATGACACCAGAAGCTGTTGCCAAGTATCGTCAGGCTGTAAAAGAATTTAATGAAAAAGTAGCAAGCGGCTTCTTTATTGGCAACAAAAAAGCATATAAAGCAGAACGAAAAGTGCTTAAAGAGCAGTTAATGGCAGGAACCAAAAATCCATTTGCAAAACTTTGCAAGAAAATAGGACGTATAATAACAGTAGGTTTGGAACAGATCAGACCTTATTCTAAACATGCTGTAGAAGGCGGATTTAAAGGCAGACTTAAAGATGTATTCAGAAATCCTAAATACTGGCTCAAGCAGTGTGCTGGTTATCCGATGAGAATTGTTCTTGCAATGTTTATGATAATGCCTTTCTTTAATAAATTAGGCATAAAGGTTTCTCATGCACTCTTTGGCAAACCTAAGCATTCTGTACTTGATGATGGTAAAGAACAACAGCCAGAATTGACAGAAGCTCAGCAACAGGAATTATTAAAAATGCTTCAGGAAGCCCAGAAACAGCAGCAGGTAGCACAGCAGCCGTTTGTAAGTAATAACAGCCCTACAAACTTATTAAATCAATATAAGCCTAAACCTGTAGTGAATACAAGTCCTACAAACCTATTAAATATGTACAAGGCTGGAACTCCATATCAGACCCCGTTGTCCACTCAGACAAACTCTAAGCAGCCAGGTGAAATTCAGGCTCCAGGTGAACCGGTAAGAACATATATCCCGTCGCCTGAACCGGTAAAGATTGTTGATAATAATGCTGAACCTCCAAGAAATTATGTTCCTTCATCAGCTCCTGCTCAGATTATGCCGGAAAATCAGGACACAACTGCAGCTGATAAAGCCTTAAAACGCTCTGAAGCTCTTGAACGTGAAGCTTTAGAAATGCTTTCAATGCGCAGTTAGTAATAGACGGCAGGCGGGTTGTAATTTAGAATAAATATTGTTATAATGTAATTGCTCTGTACGGGTGTTCAATTTTGTTCCTACATTTTTATTAATAGGGAGAGTTGACTCTGTCAGATATTGAAGTATACCCGCCGAAGCTTGCTTCGCCAGCGGGAAACGGATTTATCGAGGCGCTCACCCACCTGCGAGCTCAGCAGGTAACAAAATCACATCTGTACGGGGCTTTTTTATGCCCAAAAGAGGGAATTAAAATCTTCCCTCTTTTTTGTTTTTAATTGAAATCTCCGCCTGCACTATAGTCAATATAATTCAAATTTTCATCAATTATTGCACTGTCTATTTGTGTATGCCAGTTTGCTATTTTTTTATTTGTAATAATAAAGGAATAAGCGTCTGCACCAAGCTGGTTAGGACCTTTTAACCCGTTTACATCTATGATTAGAATTCCGCATTGTTTGGAGTAGGTTTCTTTAGTTTCATAACCTCCTTTTCCGTCGGAAACCCAGTTCCCATTGCTGTCTGTAACTTTGTCTGTAAAAATTCTGCCGCAGTCTGCATCTCCGTTAATATAGGGCATGATGCCTAATGACGAACCATCTGCAAGTATTGCTTTGTGATAGCCTGTTGTTTTCAGAACGGCATTCTTTCCCAGCCCGTCATTTTTTGCTTTTGGATATTTATATTCCGATGCCATACAGCCATTTGTTCCAATGACGCATTTTTTAATTATTTTCAAGTAGGAAAAGAATTCATCCGAAAGTTCCTCTCTGCTTTTTGATTGTATAAATATTCCGCTGTAGTCTGATGCCCCCATTTCGTACTGCCATTTATTCATTGCATTCAAAAGCGTAGAATATGTTTTTTTTGTCTGATTTGCGAGTACTTTGTTTTTGTAATTTGCAACAAGTGACGGCAGCGTCATTGCCGCGACTACACCTATAATTCCGAGTGTAATCAGGACCTCTGCTAATGTGAAAGCGTCCGTAAAGGAAAATGCTTTTAAAAAAGCTCTACGCTTGTTGAAATCTGGATAGAA
>HF989722.1:0-53928 GCA_000431315.1 Brachyspira sp. CAG:484 | reverse complement strand
CCCCCCCCATCTAAGTTTTGAAGCTATAACTGTATTTTGCATGTAATCCTCCTGTTTATCTTTAACATTATTATTTTAACAAATTATTCAGAACTTTTCAATATTATATTGCTATCGAGGCTTTAGGCTTGCTGTCACTGTGCTGTAATGGCAGTACAAGACTAAATTGACTTGCCCTTATTTTGATAATATGCTAAAATCCTTTTATAAGGGGAATTATGTCAGAAAAAATTTCTACAATTATTTTATCCGCTCAGCAAAGATTAAAGGAGCTTCTATCATTATATTTGAGCGAAACTGAAGGATTTGAGCTTCTTGAAGACTATTCTGATTTTTCTGATATTTATAATACAATTTCTTCCCTTTCCAAGTGTGCTTTAATAGTTGACCTGGAAAATCCTTCTGCAAAATACTATGATTTTATCAGAAAAGTTACTGAGGACTTTTCCAATTGTCGTGTAGTTGCAGTTTATGAAAATCCTACTGTTGATTCTATTGTAAAGATAATGCGTGCAGGAGCCAAGGAGGTTCTGTCCTCTCCGGTTATTAAAGGTGAATTTTTTGATGTACTCGCTAGAATTAAAGAACAACTGAATGATGATTACCGTAAATCCAATAGATGTCGTATGGTTACGGTATTTTCAAATAAGGGCGGTATTGGAAAAACTTCAATCGCATCAAATCTCGCTCTTGAGCTTGCTAGAACAACAAAAGAGAATGTTGCTCTGATAGATTTGAATTTTCAGTTAGGCGATATTACCACTTTTATGGATTTGAAGCCTTCGTTTAATATTTCTTATATGCTTAAGAATTTAGATAAGTTGAATAAAGATTTTATGCTTAATACTCTTGAGAAATATAAGGATACAAGTCTGTACGTTCTTGCAGATCCTCCTTATTTCAAGCAGGCGGAGGATATTTCTCCAAAGCAGGTGGCAAGGCTTTTTGAGATATTAAAAGAAACCTTTTCTTATATAGTTGTTGATACCGATAATACATTTGACGGAAAGACAATAACTGCACTTGATAATTCTGATATGGTATTTCTTGTGACTATTGTCAACCTTCCGGCACTGAGAAACTGCCAGAGGTGTCTGGATTTATTTGAAAAACTCGGATATGACAATGAGAAAGTTCAAATTGTTATCAACCGATATATGGAAAATGACGAAATAAAAGCAGATGATGTTGAAAAGCTGCTTAATAAAGAAATTTACTGGAAAATTCCAAATAATTATTTTTCATTAATGGCTGCAATAAACAAAGGTGTTCCGGTTTCGGAGATGAATGCTTCTTCAAATGTAGCACAGAGCTATAGGGAGCTTGCTATCCATCTTGCAGATACTATTCACAGGCAGAAACTCATTAAAAAATTTGTTTCCAACTCTGTTGATAATTTAAAGAATATACTGAGAGGCTAAAGTGGCAATAAAAGACAGATTTAGAAATATACCGTTACCTGAAATTATTGAGGATGCTGTTCCGGAAGAAGAGCCTCAGGAGGCTGTTATTGACAGTCAATCTGTTTTTGCAGATTTGGTTAAGTCGCTTTCTCAAAAAATTGCATCAATACCGGTTTGGTTTGAATATACAAAAAATGAACAGTATGATTTAATCTCAAGCTATGTTTCAGCAAAGCTTAAAGATTTTGGGGTTGAGTTTTCGCAGAAAGAGAAAGAAAAATTTATTACTATGTTTATGAATTCTGTGTTTGGCTTCGGAGCACTGGATGTTCTTATTCTTAGCGAAGATATTACCGTTATTTTTGTTAGTTCAGATGGTAAAGTAGAGGTTGAGAGGTCAGGCAGGATAGAGTTGTCGGATATAAAACTTGATAATGCCCAATTTGAAAAAATAAAAGATGCCATGCTGAAGCTTTCAGCAGAAGATGCGGAAAAAGGCATAATTAATGTAAAGCTTGAAAATCTTTTGATTACTCTGCTTCTACCTCCTGTGTGCAGTGCAAAAATAATTATCCGTAAACTCGCACGCAAAAAAGTTGATTTTGAATACCTTATTAATTCAAAAATGCTATCCTCAGAGGCAGCTGATTTAATCAAATCATACATAAGCGAAAAACATAATATTCTGGTTGCAGGAAAACTTAATTCCGGTAAATCTTCATTAATTTCGGCTATGTTATATGAACCCGGCGAAGTTCGTTCAGTGCTTGTTCAAAAATTTCCGCTGATAACCGGTCTGCCGCCTTCTGTTGAAATATTTTTGACCGGAACACTTGATGATACTGGTTTTGAAAATCTTATGACTTCAGTTTCACTTATGGAACCATCTTTTATATTTACTGATTTAAATTCTGTTAAATATACTGATTATATAATAAATTCATTTTCTGATCTGCATGGATTTGTGACATCGCTAAGGGCGGATTCTGTTGCAGCTGCTGTTGCTAAGATTTCTGCATCAGTCATGTTTAGTGAAAAATGTACAGAAAAAGCTGCTAAAGCTGCGCTTGCAAAAATATTTGATTTTATCGTGTTTGTAGATGATTGTAAATTAAAATCAATCTCAGCCTTGTCACTGAATAAGGCAGGCTCTCTTGTTCTTACGGCTATTGAAGTTCCGGAACCGGTATCTCTTCAACCGGAGGGTTTAGCAGAACCTGTTCTTCAGAAGCCTGAGGCTCTTCCTGTGAAGAATTCCGGCTCTTTTCTTGCACGCTATCAGTAAAACTTACCTGCTTTTGCTGCTGTTTTTGCTCTGTATTTTTTATGTGTGATTTCAACAAGCTTCTTTCCAGCAAAGCTGCGTTAAATCTTGTTATGCCTGGATCTACAAATTTTGGCATAAGAATTTTTGAAACAAAATAGTCAATTGGCTTTAATAATACTGCAAGAGATATTAAACCGCCTATTGTTTTTAATATTTTTGTTTTTAGAAGCTGTTTACTCTCATAATGTTTTAATACAAATCCTATTGCATGGTTTGCATTGTCCTGTCCGTACATTCTTCTTAGCACAGGAACTTCTTTTAAGTATTTTTTATAGCAGGAATTAGAGATTTCTTTTGGCTTTTTGCCTTTACGCAGCGTCTGCTGAACATCAAACAGCTTATCAATGTTTTTGTTTGCGAAATCGAATATTTTATTTTTGTCCTCATTTGCAAGAGCATAAGCGCCGCTGTTGAACTTAATTATTTTCTTCAAAAATCCGTCAGTTTGTTTTTCATTCCGGCATGACGTAATTTTGTTCTCCAGTGAGGTTAACATAAAATCTTTGAACCTCGTTTTGTCGTCGTATATGTCGCCGATACACTGATTAACAGCATCTCTCATATGCTTTAGAGTATTCTCACGTGCATTAACACTTAATCCTCTGTTAAATAGCTTTATCACCGGAGATGTAAGTTTTTGACCCAAATAAATTGCGCCGGAAGGCAGCAAAAATCCTGCAACACCCTGATAGATAACACGTTCAATCCCTCTTTTGCCGCTTGGTTTATAATGATTTTTGTCATTTTTGTATTTATCATAAATATCAGCACCAAGGTACATTATTGATGGTATCCACAATATCTGCACCAGTCTTGGTGAAATTTCATGGATTGTAGTACCTATTTCGTTTGTGTATGTAGCTCCTTTAACCCACCAGTTATTAAGAGGATCGTGATATTTACTCTTGTTCTCCTTCTTTTCTTTTGGGTGAAGTATGGAAGTTATGCTTGTAAAATTAGTACTGTTTTTTATCGGGTGAAGCAATTTTGGAATTCCTTATCTGCATATATAATATCCGTAAATATTAAAATTTGCCAGTTGTATTTTTATTAAATTTTGATATACACTTTTGTTATGGAACGTAAATTTAAAATAAATTCTAAATATGCTCCTGCCGGCGACCAGCCAAAGGCAATTGATCAGCTTGTAAACGGACTTGAAGCTGGTGATGATGCCCAGACATTGCTGGGTATTACAGGCTCCGGTAAAACGTTTACTATTGCAAATGTTATAGAACGCATACAGAAACCTACCCTTATTATTGCACATAATAAAACGCTTGCTGCGCAGCTTTATAATGAATTTAAAGAATTGTTTCCTGATAATGCTGTTGAATATTTTATCAGTTATTATGATTACTACCAGCCGGAGGCTTATATTCCGCGTACTGATACGTATATTGAAAAATCAGCTTCTATTAATGAAGAAATTGACCGTTTAAGGCACAATACCACAAGAAGCCTTTATGAGAGAAATGATGTCATTATAGTTGCCTCAGTCAGCTGTATTTATGGTTTGGGGCTGCCGGAAAATTATTTCAGAGGTTCTGTTGAGCTTAAAGTAGGAGATGAAATTGACAGAGATGCGTTGTTAAACCATCTTGTGAGCGTTCAGTATACAAGAAATGATTTAGTGCTTGAACGTTCAACTTTCAGAGCTCGTGGTGATATTGTTGAAATTATGCCTGCTTATGAAAAAATAGTTACCAGAATTTATTTTTTCGGCGATGAGATTGAAAAAATAGTCAGAATTGACAATGTATCAGGTGAAATACTTGAAATGCCTGATAAGACTGTGATTTATCCGGCAGTACACTATCTTTCATATGATGAGAATGTGGATGATACTATTGGGCTAATACGTCAGGAGCTTCAATGCAGGCTTGCTGAATTAAATAATGAAAACAAGCTGGTTGAAGCTCAGCGTCTGGAGCAAAGAGTAAAATATGATATAGAGATGATTAAGGAAATGGGGTATTGTTCAGGTATTGAAAATTATTCAAGAATTATTGAGAGAAGACCTCCGGGCTCTGCTCCGGCTACCCTTCTTGACTATTTCCAGGGTGATTTTTTGACTGTAGTTGATGAATCCCATGTAACTCTTCCGCAGCTTAAAGGCATGAGCCATGGCGATGCTGCAAGAAAAGACACACTGATAAAATACGGCTTCCGCCTTCCTTGTGCGAAAGATAACAGACCGCTTACAAATGATGAATTTTTCTCAAAGGTAAGACAAAAGATTTATATATCAGCAACTCCAGGCGAGTTTGAGCGTAAAACTTCAGAACAGATGGTTGAACAAATTATCAGACCTACAGGGCTTGTTGATCCGAAAATTCATGTTCGTCCTATTGATACCCAGATTAACGATTTAAAAGAAGAGATTAAAAAACGTACTGAAAAGAATGAGCGTGTACTGATTACAACACTTACAAAGCGGATGGCAGAGGATTTGACAGACTTTTTTATACAGGAAGGTATAAAGGTAAGGTATCTTCATAGTGAAATCCAATCTCTTGAGCGTGTGGAAATTCTGAGAGATTTACGACTGGGTGAGTTTGATGTACTTATTGGTGTAAACCTTTTGAGAGAAGGGCTGGATATTCCTGAGGTTTCGCTTGTTGCGATTATGGATGCAGATAAAGAAGGCTTTTTGCGCTCAGAAACCAGTCTTATACAAACAATCGGGCGCGCTGCAAGAAACGCTTGCGGTGAAGTTATTATGTATGCCGACAGAATGACGGAATCAATGCAGAAGGCGATTGATGAAACAAACCGCAGACGTGAAATTCAGCTTGCATATAATGAAAAATACGGTATTGTACCGCAAACTATTAAAAAACCTATTGAGAATAACCTGCTCTCTCTTGTTGCAAGCTATCGCGAACTTGAAGATATTGTTGCAGAAGAAATGGTTGATATGGGTATTGATAAGAAAGAGCTTCCAAAACTTATCGACAAACTCGAAAAAGACATGCACAAAGCTGCCAAAATTCTTGACTTTGAACGTGCCGCAGAAATACGCGACAAGTTGAAAAAACTTAGAGAAATGGTTAATTAATTATTGTCGTTTAATCGTTCTTCAAAAGCAAAGATTTCTTCACTCAGCTGTGCAAGGTAATTTGCACCGATAACAAGATTGTACATAATAGTTATGCACCATATAAATTTTATAAGGTAATTGTCAAATCCAAGAAATAACCAGAACAAATAGCTGATAAACCCGACTAGAATGGCATTTATAATTGCAAGTTTTACTACTAAAAATGCACCGCTTAAAAAAGCTTCAGGATAGGCTTTCATAAATTTGATAGGATTGTATGCTTCAAATACATTTAAACGTCTTATAAAAACAATATATCCTGCAAAGGCAAATCCTAAGAAAATAAACCATATCATTATTTCTAAGGTCATATCTATTGCAGCATCTCCGGTTTTGACAAAGCCGCATGCAAAATTCGCTCCAAAGTAGCAGATTGCTGCATATACACCAGTTGCAAGCAGCCCTAAAAAGCCGTTAAAGCCCATAGATAAAAAGTTTGCCCCCGGAACGATTTCAGAGTTCTTAGCAATGGTATTGTAAGATATTTCAACAAGAAATCCGGAAATGAGTATTAAAAAAGCAGCTCCGACAGTCGAAATCAAAGCAATATTCGGCTTATCTGCAAAAATCCATTCTCTGAACCAGAATAACGGGATTGCCCATAATATAAGTTTCAACCCTGTGAAACTCTCTCCTATTGTACTTTGATATGCGTCTTTGATAGATGCCACCCTTTATACCTCCAAATCTCATAACTAATTTTATTTTATCATTTTTTTTGTTAAATTACAACATTTTGAATTTTTATAATAAAAGTTGTTCCTTCTGCCGGTTTGCTCTCAACGCTGATTGTTCCACCATGCAGCTTGACCAGTTCCTTTGTAATAGTTAACCCTAACCCTGTAGAGCTCTCTTTTGAGGCTTCTTGATTAACCTGTACAAATTTTTTGAATATTTTATTTAAATATTTTTTCTCTATTCCTATACCGTTATCTGACACGTATATTATTAAATTATTTGAAGCAGTTTTTGATGAAACTGAAATTTTACCATTTTCATGAGTAAATTTTATTGCATTGTTTATAAGATTGAAAAATATTTGCTGAATTTTCTGGTAATCTGCCCTGATGATTATTTCTTCCTGTATATTCAAAGAGGTACTTATATTTTTCTTTTCATAAAGCGGCTTTAAGATGTTTAATACTTCTTCGGCATTTTGTTTAAGTCTGAATTCTGTTAAGTTTAGTTTGACGGCATTTGATTCAATTTTTGATATATCAAGAATTTCATTAATCATGCCGAGAAGGTGAAGGCTGGCAATTCGTATATCAGATACGTATTCCAGCTGCTTTTCATTAAGCTTGCCTGTAAACTGTTCCTGAAGCAGTTCAGAAAAGCCTAAAATAGAATTAAGAGGCGAGCGAAGCTCATGCGATACATTTGCAAGAAATGAATTTTTAACCTTATCTGCTGCAATGATTTTCTTGTTTTGTCTTTTTGTTTCCTCTATCCCGTCCTGAAGCGCTTTCACCTGCATCTTTACTATTTCTGACAGTTCAATATCTTTTATAATATTTGCGATGATGACCGAACATGTCTTAAATACGGTTATTTCCTCATAAGAAAAGCTGTTTTCCCTGCTAATTTCAATATAACCGAATTTACACCCGTTTATGCTTAAATCTTCTCTAATTGAATTTCCCTCGGAGGAGCTTCCGTATTTATATTTAACCTCGCACTCATCAAGACTTTGTATATAAATTCTGCCGCAGCTAAATTGTATAAGCTTATTAAGTGTTTCAAAAATAAGCTTTTCTGCATTGGCTTCATTGTACTGGTGCATATAAAATTCATTTATATTGCAGATTGCGTTTTCAAAAAAGTTGCTTTTATCCAAGTTTTACTCCACATAGCCTATAAATCTGAGGTTTCTGAAATAACCTTCATAGTCAAGCCCGTAGCCTACAACGAATTTATCATCAACGTGAAATCCATAGTAATCGGGTTCTATCTCAGTTTTTCTGGATATTTTCTTATCAAGCAGCGAGCAGAATTTTGTTGATTTAGTTTTAAAATTACAGGCAATAAAATCCATCAAAAACTTGGCAGTTAAGCCTGTATCAATTATATCTTCGATAATAAGTACATTTTTACTGTTCAAATCCGGAAGCGATATATCAACTGCATTAACCTTACCGGTTGTATTTCTTCCGGTGCCATAGCTTGAAAGCCGTATAAATTCCATTTTTAATGGCATATCAAGTGATTTAACAAGGTCGATTGCAAACATTACAGCGCCTTTTAAAACGCATATTGCATAAACTTCTTCGCCCTGATAAAACTCATTAAGCTCTCCGGCGAGGTCTTTAATTCTTGTTTGAAGCTCATCTTCGCTAAACAATACTTTTATATCTTCAAGCTTTATATCTAACATAACTAACCTTCCTTTTTTACTAATTTTAGCACATGAGTTGGTTTTGTTTCAACTTTTATAGTGCTGCTTATTCCTGTGCCGATTGCCCATAGAACCTCATTTCCTCTGCAAAGAAACAGCATTTCATCTTTTATGTGCTTTGGTATTTTTTTGTTAGTAAGATATTTTTTTAACTTTTGTGTTCCATCTGTGCCCAGAGGGCGGATAATATCACCGTCACGTCTTGTGCGAAGAGTAAAATTAACCTCCGGCAGCTCAACGTATGCTGTATAATCTATGTCATTCGGAAACTTTGAGGGAAGTTTTGAGCATTTTTCTATGGAAAAAATGTAACCGTCAATTTCAAAATCCCCTTCTTTTTTTATGCTGATTTCTTTTTTTGAGAGTTCCTGCCTGCTTATGACTTCAAAATATTTTTCATTTACAAACATAAAAATATTTTTTGTTATTGAACACTTTTTTCCTGATTTAGAACCGGCGTTTTCTATTACAAAATTTTTTATTCGTAAAATGGAAGTTTTGTCATAATCTATGTTGTTGTTGACAAATATTTCGTAAATAATTCTGTTTTGCACGGCAGTTGAGGCTTTCAGAAATTTTTTTGTTGAATTTCCAATTTCTGCTTTCTTATTATTAATATATTCCTCAAGAAGTTCATTTTCTTGTGCAGCTATTTCTGACAGGGAATTTAGTGCATCTTTGCATTTAGGATTGATATTTTCACACAGAGGAAGAATTTTTTGTCTGATAAGATTACGTTTATATTTGATATTTTCGTTCGAGCTGTCAATATTCGGCTGTAAATTATTATCCATACAATATTGTTCTATTTCTGAACGCGAAACTGATAAGAGTGGACGGTAAAAAATTCCGCGTTTTTCCTGTATGGCTGAAAGACCTGACAGCCCTGTTCCTTTTATTATTCTGTATAGAACGGTTTCAGCATTATCGTCTGCATTATGGGCTGTAAAAAAATAGTCGCTGTTAAATTTTTCCGCACATTTTTTAAAGAATTTATACCTTGCCTCTCTTGCGGCTGTTTCTGTTTTTGGAATATTATCAGGCAGTGTTTCCATATAAAATTCAATATTGTTTTTTTCGCAAAATTCCCGGCAGTATTCAGCATCTTTTTTGCTTTCTTCCCCCCGCCAGTTGTGGTTTAAGTGGATTGCAGCAACCGGAACTTTTAATTCCTTTAAGATATTCAAAAGACACAGCGAGTCATAACCGCCGGAAAACCCGAGCAGTATCTTTTTACCGGATGATTTTATCCTGTATTTTTCTAAGAATGAATTAACAGTTTCAACAATGTTGTTCATTATTTAAACTTTTTAACGCCTTCTCTTATTTCTACTGCGTCAACCCCGAGCAGTTCAAGTGCTTTCATTGCAATACAGGTTGGTTCTGTTGTTAGTGCAAGCAGCATGTGAGCTGATTCAATTCTGGATTTGCGTTCTTTCTTTGCAAGCTCCCAGGCGGCTTCAAGAACTCTTTTTGCACGTTTTGTGAATACAATTTCTTTATCGTAATACTCGTTTCCAAAACCTATAAGCTGTTCTACTGTTTTACGTGCATCTTTGATATTAATTTCCAGTTCGGCAAGAACCTGCGCCCCAACACCTGCAGCTTCTCCTATAATTCCAAGAAGAAACATTTCTGTACCGACAACATTTCGTCCCAATCGTCTTGCTTCCTCTTTTGCCAGACGTAAAATTGTAAGCGTCTGCGGCATCTGTTTTTCTATTGGTTTTATTATGCTGTGCGCCAGGTCATCATCAGAAATTTTTAATTCTTTAAAAATTTCATATGCAAGACCTTTTTTAGTCTTTAGCACACCAAGTATAATATGCTCGGGAAGTACAACGGATGAGCCGAGTTCTTTTGCTGTTTGAAGTGCAGAGTTCATTATTGTAAAAGCGTTAGGCGTAAAAATTATCTGTCTGCCTTCATACTCAGCCTGCCTTGATTGTATATTTTTTAGTTTTTCATCAAAAAGTTTTTCGGTCACGCCGTTCTGTGCAAGAATTTTTGTAAGTTCTGCATCTGTATCTTCAAGAATTGAAGATACAATTTGTTCTGTTCCAAGAATTTCGTAATTTGAAGCAGAGAGCTTTGCTACTGCACGTTCAAATACTGCTGTTGATTCCGCACTGTCAAACAACGCGTCTGTTTCCTCGGAACGGTTAGGTTCAACTTCCCGGTTATCGTCAATTTCCGGATGATATAGTTTTTTTACTTTTTTTTGAACCAGCTTTTGAAGCAGAGTTCTGGAAGCATATATGTCAAATCCTAATTTTTCAAGGGTTTTGACATTGTTTGAATTTTTATCATTAATTACGGCTAAGAATAAATGCTCATAAAGAATAGACGGATTGCCTGATTTATTTGCAATATCAAGCGTATGTTTCAGAATATTCTTTACGTGATGGCTGAAATTAGGCACAATATTTGGGCTTTTTGCTTTTGAAATCTCTAAATTAATGCTGATTTCATCCAATAAAGCCTCATAACTTATGTTATAGTTTTTAAAAATTTTCAAAGGTATTCCCTTTGCTTCTTTTACAAGTGCAAGCAGAAGATGTTCTGACAAAATGTATTCAGAATTCATCTCCTGAGCGATTTTTTGTGCTTCAGCGACTGCATTTATTGCTTTTTCCGTAAACTTTTCAAACAATTATTCTTCCTCGTCTTCTTCATCCATATTTTCTACATATTCGGCGACTTTATTAAACTCATCGTCATCGTCGATTGTTTCAAATAAGTAATCTTCGCCGTCTTTTGTTAATCTCATGAGGATTAATTCATCATCTTCGCTTTCTCCTTCTTTTTCTGCAGGAAGAAGAAGGGCATATTCCTGTTCATCAACTTCAACTATATCAAATAGTTCAAATGTAATAACTTTTCCGTCTTCATCAACTGTTTCAATTAACTGTTTTTCGTCTTTTTCCATTTTACGCCTCTTTTCTGTTTTTATATGTTCTGTTATTGTTTTCTTGACAGGTACTGTTCCAGTATAATACAAGCACTCTCAATATCAACTAAACCTTTGTCTTTTATGAAGTTAATTTTTTTATTTCTCAGGTTTTCCTCGGCAGTTTCAGAGGTTAATCTTTCATCTTCATAAAATACTTCATAACCTTCGATTTTTCCTGCAAAATCAATACAGTCTTGTGCCTGTGAGCCTTTTGTTCCGTCCATATTTAGAGGAACACCGACTACAATTTTTTTTACATTATTTTCTTTTGCTATTTTATAAACTGTTTCAAGTGCTTTATCTTCTGGTGTGCGCGGTATGTAAGAATGACCGTTTGCAAGCATTAAAAGGTAATCGCTCAGCGCAATCCCGATTCTTTTTGTTCCTACATCCAGCGCCATAACTTTATACATTTTTCACCCACTTTTCTTCGATTTTTTCAATAATCAAATCGAGTTCTCCGAGTGTAAAACGATTTTGATTTTCGTCGGTATTGAATTTTAATGAAAAATAATATTCATAGACACTTTTTCTCAAAATATTCAAATAGAGTTCATTGATATATTTTTCATCAAAATAAAGATTATAGAGAAGCTCTGCTTCGCCGTGTTTTTTGTCTAACATTTTAAGATAAGCTGATACAAGAAGTCTTTCCCGCCAGATATGTTTCTCTTCATCGTAAAATATTGTATCTTTATTTTCGTTAACCAGTTTGTCAAAATCAACTGCATTAATATCTGATTTCAGCACCCTGTTCATTTTGTCGAGAAATTCTTCAAATTCTGTACTGTACTCGCTGTCAAGAAACCAGTGTTCCATAAAATCTATGTTGAGAATTTTTTCAAAACTGTCCTCATCAAGTTTTTTCAACTCATATTGCTGTGAAAGCAGAGTTTTGAAGTCATCTGTTTCATAATCAATATCGGCAAGCAGGTTTTTCCAGCAAACATATTCATATGGAAGAAGCCAGTTGTTAGCTTTTTTCTTTGATATTTTTTCAGCGTACAAAAGGATTGTTTTTAATGCTTTTGGAGAGATGCTAAGTGATTTTTCCCCTTTATAAAATCTTTCAATAATTTTGTCGCATTCAAATTCAGAAATATCATTAAATCCAAAACAATCGCGTATTCCGTTATAATCGTTCATTACTATTGCTGCAAACTGAACTCTTTTTTCCGGATTAGTTCTTGAAAAAATCAGCGCCTGGTTTCCATGTCCGTCAGGATAGGTTATGCAGCATCTGTAAGGACGAGTTTTAGAAAGAAGTTTTTTATAAAATTCAAGCGAATTATCTTCTCTTATTCCTGCAAGTTTTAATATTGAAAGATTTTTCTTTATTAGAGGTTTCAAATCATCACTTACAAAATCATAAGCTGTATTAAGCGCGTGGTATGCCAGCTGGGAACGTGAATTTCCTAAAAGCCCGAGAGCTTCCCTGCCGGTTTCTGAATCCGGCTGTGATAAAAATACCGGTACTAAGATATTTGCAAGAGCATCTTGAGTATAATCATCAGCAAGTGATTTTATCAAAAGAATTTTGTCTTTTGTATCGACAGCGTTTAAAAAATCAAGAAAGTCAATCTGTACTTCCGGATTTACTATTGCTGTATCAAGAAGCTGTTTTGTATCTTCGTCAATTATATCAAGATCTTCAGTATATTCACTGTAATCTTCATATTTCCAGTCTGTTTCCAGCTCTCTTAGAAAGCTCAGCACAATTATTTTTACTTCACTTGAAGCCATATTATTTTTTAAAATAGCCCACAGCTGATTAATCAAATCTTCGCGTGCAACGTATCTTTCAAGAAGGAATCTTATAATTTTTTCACTGCCGGTTTTTATGTTTATAAGCTCTTTAAACAAAAGCTTTTCTATAATTTTTTTATTCTGCTGGGCGTCAAGCAGCGAAAAATCACAATTTGACAGCTCGCCGTTTCCTGATTTGGAATAAGCTGCAATAAGTCTGAGCAGCTCGGCTTTTACTTCAAATGGATTAAGTTCTCTTGACTGGTTAATCATTATCTTCTGGCTTTCCCCCAAAACGCATCAAGAATCTGCTGCGCTTCCGCAGAAGGCATCCTGTCATTTAAAATTAAATACTGTACAGCAATCATTGCACATTCAGAACAAATATTAACTCCTGGACCCTGAACCATTTTTAATACCTGTGTATTAGGACGTTTGCAAAAACTGCAATAGACGACTTCGTCGTTACTGTGTTCCGCATTATCAGAAGCTCTGTCTTCTTTCGGGTGATTATTCCTCTTTGCTCCTAATTTTACTACTTTATCTTCTGACATGCTTTTCTCCTTTTATTAAATTTTAACACATAACCATTTTGTACGTCTATTGTAACCCAAATCTGAAAATTTGCCAAATTTTTATTATTATTTTATAATATCTAAAAAATGTGTTTTTAAAAAGAGGGATGAGTTATATGAAAAAAGCACTTCTATTATTGAGTATTTTAGTTATACCTGTTGTTACAACTGCTTGTATTAATAATTTTGCGGTACAGGAACTTAATAATAAAGCTATGACTTTTATGGAGCAGGGAAACTACAAAGAAGCCATTGAACGCTTGAAATCAAGTGTTGATTTGGACGATTCTATTTTTGAAACTCATTATAACCTTGCTGTTGCATATACAAAAAATGAAGAATATTTAAAGGCTTTAGAGGCTTACCGGAAAGCTATTAATTTAAAACCTGATTTTGCAGATACTTATTATTCTATAGCTGTTACACAGGAAAATCTTGCATCTGATTTGCTTGCCGGTGTACTTGTTATGGATGAGACCGGTAATATTCAAAAGGCTCCTGAAAAAGAACTTGAAGATGCAGGTAAACTGCCAGATGTTTCTTCAAAAACTTCACAGGCAGCTAAACAGTTAATGGATGAGGCTGTTAAAAACTACCGTATTTATCTTGACAAATCTCCTGAAGCCAAAGATGCCCAGGATGTGCAGTCAAGGATAAAGGATTTGGAAACAAAGGTTTCGGCTATTGCGGAAACAAATAATGCGGGAAAGGCGCCGGTTGAAGCAGAATAAGGTATGGTATTTCAATCTCCGGGGGATATTTTATTCAGAGTTTTTGATTTCCCTGTGTATTACTATGGGTTAATCCTTGCCGTTTCATGTCTTATCGGGGTTTACACTGCATTTTTGTTTTTCAAAAAATATAATCCTGATAAAGACTACAATGCCATTTGGGATTTTTCTGCATATATAATTATAGCAGGTATTCTGGGTGCAAGACTGTATTATTGCCTGCTTAATCCTGTGTATTATTTTTATCATCCGGGCGAAATCCTGTTTATCAGACAAGGCGGTCTGTCAATTCATGGAGGGGTTACTGTTGGTATCTTGCTCCTGATTATTCTTGCAAAAAAACATAAGCTGCCGGTATGGAACCTTCTTGATGCTTTTGTTTGTGGAACCGCAATTGCACAGGCAATCGGAAGATGGGGTAATTTCTTTAATTCAGAGGCATTTGGGTTCCCTACAAATCTGCCTTGGAAGCTCTTTATCCCGCTCTCAAGGCGTCCTGTGGAATACGCTGATTACAATTTTTTCCACCCTGCCTTCTTGTATGAGAGCATACTTGATTTAATTATATTTATATTTCTGTTTTTTGCTATGAAAAAATTTGCTAAAAAACAGCCGGGAGTGACTTTTTGCTTGTATCTCACATTATATTCTCTTGTAAGGATTTTTACGGAATATATCAGGATAGACAGCGCGCTTAATCTTTACGGAATTCCTGTTGCTCAGATTATTTCAGTATGCTGGATTATAATTGCTCTTGTCATAATGCTGCTGTTATACCGAAAAAATCATAATTTGTATGGATAATCTTCTTTAAATTCCCAGTTGTCATATTGCAGGAGAACACTACAAGTTTGTGGTTTTATTTTGCATTTTGCCAGAGCTTCTTCTCTGTTTTTGTATTGCGCCGGACCATAGGTACACCAGTGTTTAGAGCCTCCGCAATTTGATTTTTGAGCACTGTCCTTACAAAGTAAAAAATCAAAAAGATCATACCCCCACTTGTTAGGAGCTTTTTTCCCGTTTACATCGAGAACCATGTCTATACAACTTCCGTTAAATAAATATACCAGACTTCCATCTGCCATTTTTATCCGTAATTCTGATGGAGAATTTCCATCGCCGATATATTCTTCGTTTGTGTCGTATGATATATATTTTAAATATGGCTCAATATAAGATAAAAAATATTTTAAGGTTTTTTTAGGATTATTTGTCCCAAAATCAGGATCATCTGTATCCATACTTTCTTTTTCCCAATACATAACTTCAGCATTATCGATTTCTGAAAGCCTTATTGCCTGCTCCATTATGCTGTAGAACTTTTTTATTCTTACGCTGCTCTCTTTTCTTTTGTAATACCCGACTATGTTTGGAAGCGTCAATGCTGCCACTACTCCAATAATTCCAAGTGTTATCAGTACTTCTGCGAGTGTAAAGGCTTTTTTCATAATTTTACTCCATTTTGTTCTCAATTAGACTACATACTTAATTGAATTATATATGAAAATAAAAATATGGACAATAAGACTACAAAAATTTTACAATTAGGCAGAAAAATTTTTAAAGTCCGTAAGGAGAAGGGTTATTCACAGAACCATTTTGCCGAAATGCTGGATATTTCAAGAGAGCATCTGGCTAAAATTGAAACTGCAAAACGCTGCATTAGTCTGGGGCTTCTCATTGATATAGCAGATAAGCTTGGTGTACAGGTTAGAGATTTAATTGATTTTTAAGTTATTTTGTTAATATAATTGTTGTATGGAAAATTTTACAGAAAAGAAACCCCGTATTTGGTTAAATATTGCTCATTTTATAAATGATATTTATACAGGTATGCTTAATCCTATTATGCCGTTTATTGCAGCAAAATTAGCAATTTCAATGGCGCTGGCTACTATTATACTAAGTATTTCTCATATCTGTTCATCTTTATTGCAGCCGATTTTCGGGTTTTTTGCCGATAATATATTAAAGCGGGTATTTATTTTCTGGGGTCTGTTGATGACTTCGGTTTTTATTTCTTTTGCACCAAGTTCCAATCATATTTTCCCGCTTCTTGTATGTGTAATCCTTGGAAGTCTTGGTTCCAGTCTTTTTCATCCGCAGGCTCTTGGCTTTTCAGTAAGATTTGCGGGGGAAGATGTTACCAGGAATATGGGTATATTTATCGGATTAGGAACTTTGGGCTATTCATTCGGACCAATTATTTCTGCTTATGTTACCCAATATTTAGGGCTTGATAGTGTAAGATACCTTTCTGTACTCGGAGTCTGCTGGGTTCTTTTGATGTTTAATTTTGTTCCTAAGATTTATTCTGAAACTGCAGGGAAATCCGGCAGCAATTTTATAAAAACTTTTAAGGATATTTTAACCAATAGAAAATTAAATATCCTGAATATTATAGCCATGCTGAAAACTCTTGTTACAACATCAACATCAATTCTGCTTCCGTTCTTATGGAAAAGCATCGGATATAAACCCTTCCATATCGGGGCTGCTTTGTTTGCATTTAGTTTTGCAGCCGGAATTGGCTCTTTTATCAGCAGAAGTGTTGAAAATAAAGTCGGTGCACAAAAGGTATTTTATTTTTCTATGGTTTCCACACTTCCTCTGATGATTGCATTTGCTTTTCTTTATCAGCATTATCCGATTTTATCTTTTGCTGTATATGTATTAATGGGTTTTTGTACAGGAATGGCAATGCCGATTACCATGGTAATGGCGCAGAGCGTTTTGCCGCAGTATAAAAGTATTATCGGCGGTTTTATAAACGGATTTTCCTGGGGTGTAGTTGCTCTTGTTATGTCTGTTGTCGGGTTTGTAGCACAGGCAAAAGGCATTGTGCCGGTTCTGCTTGTTATTACATTAATCCCTGCTGTGTCTTCATATTTTATTTTAAGCCGGCTGTTTGGCGAGGAAACTGCTGCTTAGAGTTTACATCGCATTTTTTACAAATAAAATTTCAATTTAAATTTATTAAAGATATTCCCCGTATACCGCTATGCTGATTTATTCACTATAGATGCCACTGTAAACAAGATTTTGCAGCAGTTTACGGTTGTTAACATTTTTATTCCCCCAGCCATAATTTAATTTCTGGCAGCATGAATTTTTACCTGATTTATTAATCTTTTTACCTGTTAAGCTAAAACGTTTAAAGACTTTTTACAATTGTTATTGTCTTGGTGCTTACCAGCTGCTTTTTCCTGTAATGATGATATTTTATACAAAAGACTATTAGATGCTAAATCAAGACTTACTTTTTTATCCATTTCGTGAAGCATGCTGAGGTTATGTTCCCCTCCAAATGTATGCTTGACTTGATTTATTGCCGTATTAGACGCATTCATCATATTCATTGCGGCACTGTTCATATTATTAATCGCGTTAAATCGTGCAATTGAAGAAACTAGCATTTACACCCTCAAAACATGTTTATCTACCACATTTACTAGAATATCTTAATCTTTAAAAAAAATCAATAGTATTATGTTTAATTTCAGGAAAATTTTTATTAAGTTTTGTAACAAAAAATCCAAACACTGAAATTGGATAAAAAGTATATACTTTATATATATAAGAGAGCAAGCATTAAATAAACACTAAGAGAGAGTAAAAATTCCGTTTAACAAAGAGAGAGATTCTATTTCCTATTCCTACCTTCCTAAAACAAATTTAAAGCCCCTTTAAAAGGGGCTTTTTTTTTATTTATTTTTGTAATTTTTAATATTAGCAAACAGTACCTATAACATGGATTTTGATAAAGTTTGTTCCGCCGACAAGTAATTCAGGAACAGAACCTGTTATTACTACAGCATCACCTTCTTCAAAACCAAGATATTTTGTAAGGAATTTATCTACTTTTTTTAGAGATTGTTTATCTATTTTACCATCGAAGTCAAGTGCAATAGGGTAAACACCTCTGTATAATTTTATATCTCTGCAAATTTCTTTTTTCGGACAGCAGGCAAAGATTGGAACACTCAGTCTGCCTTCAGATAGAAATGATGCTGTAAACCCGCTGCCTGTAAGTGCGATTACAGCCTTAACAGGCATTTTCTTTGCCATATCAGCAATAGACATACCTATTGCCATAGCTTGAGAATCTTTTTCTTCTTCTATCATTTTTCTCGGAAATTTATTTTTTCTCATAAACGGAGATTCTTCTACTGTATCTGCAATCTTTTTCATCATAGTAACAGCTTCAACAGGGTAAGCTCCGGCAGCAGTTTCTCCGGAAAGCATGATTGCATCTGTGCCGTCCAGGATTGCATTTGCAACATCGGAAGTTTCTGCTCTTGTTGGAATTGGGTTTTCAATCATGCTGTCAAGCATTTGCGTTGCAACAATTACAACTTTACGCTTTGTATTTGCTTTACGTATAATTGTTTTTTGTACGATAGGAACTTTTTCGGTTGATATTTCAATACCAAGGTCGCCTCTTGCTACCATTATGCCGTCAGAAACTTCAATAATGCTGTCAATATTTTCTACAGCCTGCGGCTTTTCAATTTTTGAAATAATTTTTGCAGTTTCGTTCCCGTGTTCTTTTAATAGTTCTCTTAGTTTAACCACATCAGAAGCTTCTCTTACAAATGAAAGTCCAAGATAGTCAATGTCGTTATGAGCTGCAAATTCTACGAATTTTAAATCTCTTGCAGTTAATACATCAAGGCTTCCCTGTGATCCTGGAATGTTGATGCCTTTTCTTTGTTTCAAAAGACCGTCAGTTAAAACTTTTGCAAAGATAACCCTGTCTTCAACTTTTTCTACTTCAAGCTGTATTTTTCCATCGTCAATCATTATTTTTTCGCCCGGAGTAACATCATCAGCCATACCTTTGTAGTCAACCGGAATAATGTCATCTGTCATTTCGCTCTGATGGCGGAATTTTAATACTTCTCCTTTTTTTAGTTCAATAGGATTTTCAAGATTACCAATTCTGATTTTTGGTCCTTGTAAGTCTAAAAGAACCGGAATAAGCATCTTTTTCTCTTTTTCAATTTCTCTAATATATGATAAATTCTTTTTGTGCATTTCAACGTCGCCATGTGAAGAGTTTAATCTGAACATTGTAACGCCTGCTTCAAAAAGTTTTTTAATCATTTCCTTCGAGCTTGTTGCAGGTCCAAGTGTTGCAACAATTTTAGTCATGGTAAAACTGTTCATTGTCTAATCTCCTTGTTCTATTTATATTTTAGGGCAAATAATTGTAACTAATTATAATATTCTTTATAACTTTACAAAATATTTTAATTAATATATACTATAAAAATAAATCGTTTGCTAGTGTAAAAAATGAGGAATTAGGAAATGAAAAATTTTGCGGTTAGTGTAATGGCACTTGGTCTAATGGCTTTTGGTGCAGCACAGGTTATGGCGGCAGATATTCCTGATGTAAGTCAGGATTATTGGGCTGCAAAAGAAATTAATGAAGTCGTTGACGGCAACATTATGGCTCTTCAGAACGGTAAATTTAATCCTGAAGGCAGTGTGGCAAGAGTTGATTTTGTTCAGGCTTTGTTAAAACTTTTATCAAATGACAATTTGAATGTAAAAATTCAAAATTCTTTTACTGATGTAAAATCAACTGACGCTACTTATGGCGCTATCTTACGTTCACAGCAGCTGGGTTTGGTCTATGGCTATCCGGATAATACTTTCAAACCGGCAAAACTTATGACAAGATCAGAAACCCAATCTGTAATCAGCCATATTACAAAGGATATGAATGCTGATACTTCAGTTCTGTCAAGATTTTCTGATGCAGGAGCTGTTCCTTCCTGGGCAAAAGCTCCTTGGGCTAAATCTTTGAATTATGGTATTTATGTTAACTATCCGAAACCAGGTGAATTAAGACCAAATGATATTTTGTCAAGAGCTGAAGAAGCTGTTATTCTTGCAAGGCTTAAAGATAAAATAGGACTTGTTAAAGAAGAGTATAAGAATCCTGAGTTATTAGGCATTGAGCATTTAAATGTTTCAAGAAAAGCCCCTAATAATGAAGTAAGAGTTATGTCTGATGGAAATCTTGTACAGGAAGGCAACGTTATCGGTGTTGCTTTCAGTGAAAAATTCAAATCTGAAGCTGCTCAGGCTGGAGATGCTGTGTATTTTGTAGCAGATAAAAACATTGCTACAGATGAAGGAACCATTATTTTCCCTGAAGGCACAAAGTTCAACGGAAAAATCTTAAACATTCAAGATCCTAAATGGTTTAACAAGAATGCAAGAGTTTACGCTCAAATAGAATCAGTTACACTTCCTGACGGTAAAACCGTTGAGTTGACTGCTAAGCCGTTCTATAAAAATTATGCCTTAAAAGAAGGTCCTTGGATGACTGCCGGTAAGCTTGCATTATATACAGTAACAGGCGGAGCTGTTGGTATTGGTGCCGGTGTTGGATTTGCATTTATTCCGGATCCTACAAAGATAGGCACTGGTATTGCTATCGGTGCTCCGGTTGGTGCAGGTGTTGGCTTGGCAACCGGTTTAATCACTAAAGGTCTGAACTACCATGCTAAGGATGGTGAAGTTATTAATGTTATTCTTTTGAAAGACGCTAAGGTTTCTAAAGTTAAAACTGACTTATAATAGCTTCTAAAGACATATTAAAAAGAGCCTGATATTTTCAGGCTCTTTTTTTAGCCGTTTATACTAGTAGGTTTGTTTAATATTCATAATCCGAACGGCTATCGTATAATCTTTTCAAAAGTTTAAAATAGATATGTAACCGGAAGGTTATTGAAAAATTTTAAGGAGATATGTATGAAAAGATTTTTGATGTATTTAGGCGTTTTTAGTATATTGTTTGTACCGGCACAGGGTGCTTTTGCATGGCAGGGTATTCAAAGCTTAAACCCGCTGCCTTATCTGTCCTACCTTAACCCTCTGCCTTATATCGGCATTGGCGAAAATAAAACAAGTTTCAGTTTAAACCCTTTTAAAGGTTTTAAAAACTGTGATCCTTGCAAAGTTAAGGTTAAGGAATGTGATACCTGTACAGGTGCAGCTGCTCCTGTCTGCCCGACCTGCGTTAAGGCTTTCCCTAAATGTGATTGCGGATGCCAAAGGGCTAATATTCCTGCACAGAGAATTTATATTGCAGAACCAAAGTGCCCTTGTATGGACTAAAAACGTTTATAAATACTTTGAGAGCCGGGTTAGTCCGGCTCTTTTTAGTATTCTATATTTTTTAAAGTATTAAATATCCTGTCTGTAATATCTTGGATATATTGTTGTGACACCATTCCGTTTATAACTGCATCAGAGATTTGATATGCAGGTCTGATATACTGCTGGGCGGTTCTGTTTACATCCTGGAATTGCAAGTCTGCTGCTTTTCCTGTTTTTCCGCGCAATGCAGCTCTTTTGTACCAGCGGTCTTTTATTACTTCGAGCGGAGTATAAACGTAAACTTTTACATCCATAATATCTCTAAGGCCTTCATTCAATACATACAGCCCTTCTGTTAAAACTACTTTAGCCGGCTTTTTAATTTCCCCGTCAGGATTAGATTCGCAGGTTACGAAGTTATAATCCGGAGATACTATAGTTTCACCCTTTTTTAATCCCATTAAGTGTTTTTTCATTAATTCAAGGTCAATTGCCTCAGGAGTATCAAAACTAAAGCCTGTTTTAAAAAGTTCTTCGTAACTTCCGGCAGCTTTAAGTTCTTTTGATGTATCTTTGTAGTAATCATCACATCTGATTACTGTATAGATACCTTCCCGTTTATCTTTAACGCAGGCTTTTATTGTATTATCTACAAAGACTGTTTTCCCGGAAGCACTCTCGCCGGTTATACCAATAAGGAATGTTTTTTTCTTTTCCTGAACAACTTTTCTGGCAATATTTAAAATAAGATTGTCAGATGTTTTCAAAAATAACGGCTGGGGTTCGCGTTTATCTTCTTCCAGAATTTTTTTCAATGATTCTACAATGTTTGAAATAACTTCCATATCATTCCTGCTGGAATAATAATCATAACTGGTTAAATGAAAACTTGTTGTCATAGCTTTTCTAATTCCTTTTCCACCTATTTTTATATTGTACTTTAAAGGAAAATTATTTTCTAATATTTATAAATTTTGTAACAAAAAACTTTATAATATTAAAGTTTTATCAAAATAGTGCCGTAACTATTTATGTGATAGTCAAATGGGAGTTATGTAACTTATGGATTATGATGAATTGTTTCGTATGTCATTCAATCAGGCACGTGAAGAAATTAAAGAAGAAATGAAAGATGAGATTTCCTGCGCATTGGAAAAGTTCTTTAATAACGTAATTGAATGCGGATTTACGAAAGAAAATGAACTGTTGACAAAACTTTAAAAACTAAAAAAGAACTGATTTAATCAGTTCTTTTTTTTTTTATGTTGTTAAACCAAGCATCATCGGGTACGAAGCAGAAAATCCGTTAGAATTTATTCTTCTGGCAAAATCATCCAGCTTTTTATCAATGCTGCTTTGTTTCTTTTTTTCAGAAGGCTTTTCCGAACGGGGAAGAGCTGCTTTTTCCTCTTCCGGATTTTCGGTTTCATTTGTATTATCTGCTCCAATATTCCTTAATGACTGTAATGCGATTTGTGTATCAGGATTGAATTGAGCTTCTTCACTTAGTAATTTTTCAGCTGTTTTTGCCATTAGTTTTTCTTTAAATTCAGGGTGTGTACTTGCTTGCAATACAATTCTTCTTGCCTGATTTTCTTTTTCAATTTCCAGTTCGCTTTTGCCGACAAGAGCACGCATACCTTTACCGGCAAGCCAGCTTCCTGCAAGTCCGACAAGTACTCCGGCAACTGCACCGACAGCGCTTCCTATACCAGGGCAGATTGCAGTACCTATGGAGGCGCCTATTGCAGCCCCTGCTTTTGCTCCTGCAGCATAGCCTACGGTTTCAGCTCCAACGATTGCGGCAGATTTTAAAAGCTGTTTATGTCCTCTATCTGCTCCGAGTTCTTTATAAGTTTTATATATGTTAGGACTTTCGCATGCTAATGAAATAAGGAAAAATCCTCCGTTTCCTTTAACGAATTTACCGGCTTTTGCAAGTTTGCTTGTCCCGCTTGCAGCTTTGCCTGCTTCAAGAGTTGTCTTCTGGTATTGGGCAAAATTCTTTGTGGTTTCAAAGATATTTTTACCTTTTAGGCTGCGTTCTAGTGCCGCTTGTTTCCTAAAGTTTGCTTTGGCAGTATTTATTGCGCCTTTATAGTCTTTTCTATTTTTCCAGAGCCACTTGCCGCCCTGAATTGTCTTGGCGCCGCCTGCAAGAATACCATATCCGACTACACCGTCACTGAAACTTATGTCGGTGTGGTTAATTGCAGCACCTGTTGCGTACTTAGCCAAATTGTTTAAATCTGTTAAATTGTAATTTACGTAAGGCATTTTTTCCCCATGTTTATAATTTTAAAAATTTCCCCTGTTATTTATATAAAGTATTTCTATCTTAAAAAATTGCCTAAACAAGACAAAAAAGGCATTAATGGGGGTTAACGCCTTTCCGTCTGGGTTTGTCGGGTGGGAATATTTGTTTTATAACTACCTGCTACCCTTTACCCTAATTTTTGTATGAAATTGTCTGACCTAAGAAATCATTATCTAATCCGTATCCTGATTGCAGCAGCATCTGGAGTTTCATTATTTCCTGAGGAGTCATTGCAGTGCCGGCTGCGAATGGATTTGTTGTACCTGTATCAAACACGCTGCCTGTTGTCTGCTGCGTCGCTCCGGTTGTTTCCTTCTGTGCTGAAGCCTGGACTTCTGCTTCAAGTTGCCTTTCTGTATAATTTTTACCTACAACTAATTTTGCAATCCAGTCACCAGCCATATAGCCAACGATACTTCCTACAACCGGAACCGGTATTAATGCTGTACCCAGAGCCATACCCAGCATTCCTGTACCAACTCGTGCTACAGACTTACCGGCTTCTTTTACTCCGCCAATAACACCGCCTTCCTTCATACCGCCATTAATATTTTTTATCTCTGCGGCAAGCATTAGAATACCGCCTAATAAAGGAAGTCTTTTCCCTACTGCACCAAGTGACCCTTTTAATCCGCCCAAAAAGCTGTTTTTGCCAGCGGTTACAGCTGATTTTGCACCAATCTTCCAACCTTTTCCTATTAATTTAGGTGTGGTTTTTATTTGATACCACATATCTTTCCAGAAACCGCCATGAAGCTTTCTTACACTTGCATTATGTTTTTCTGAAGCTTTTATAGCATTTTTGAACTGTGACCAGAAGTTTTTGAAATATAAGCCGCCTGTGCGCTTCCCGTCTGCACCTTTTACACCTCTGAAGGTATTTGTTAATGTTTTGGAAAACGCTTCATTTCCTGTGCCTACAATAAAATCAGGTGCAATTTTTGCTGCACGTTGTACATAGCGCCAGGCATTATTTAGGGTTGTTGCACTAATTCCCATAACCATAACTTACTTCCTTAAACTTTTATAACTACCTTTTACCTACCTTACTTATATAAAGTTTTTTGTTCTTACAAAATTGCTTTTTAATATATTTATGTTACAAATTTTAATATTTCCAAAATTCTCTTTGAATAACAGCTGGCGGGGAATATTATTTTGCCTTTTAACATTATATCCTTTGAAAAAGGAGAAAATAATGGAAAAAAGAGAAGATGTTTACCCGAATAGAGGAAAAAATAAGTACGGCAGTGTTGAATTTGCTGACCCGGTGAACAATAAATATCCTATTGATACAGAAGAGCATATCAGAGCTGCATGGAGTTATATACATATGCCCAGAGATTATGAAAAATACGATGCTAAAGATTTGCAGATAATAGAAAAACGTATTGTCAGAGCATGGAAGGAGAAAATTGATCCGGCGGGTCCTCCTGCTTCTAAAAAGTAATATATTTACAAAACCCTGAAATAAGCGTATAATATTTTTATATGTACTGCAGTGATTCAAAAATTTTTATTGAGGACGAGGATATTTGCATTACCTGTGAAAATTATGTTAAAGAGTTGAACTGTCCATTATTGAGTGCTCTTGTGCAGGGTGATGTTTTCCTTGAAGAAAGTCTGATAGTAAAAAGCTGCGGGTTTTACAAAGAATTTAAAAGATACTTACATATAGTTAGGAGTAAGAAAAATGAGAACAATAACGTTAATTAACGGAGATGGGATAGGACCTGAAATTTCTGATGCTGTTGTAAGAATTATAGATGCCAGCGGTTTGAAAATTGACTGGGATATTCAAACTGCCGGTGCTGATGTTGTAGCTGAAGAAGGAACCCCGCTTCCTCCAAGAGTACTGGAATCTATTAAGGTTAATAAAATTGCCCTTAAAGCCCCTGTAACTACCCCTATTGGTACAGGATTCCGCTCTGTAAATGTACAGCTTAGAAAAGCTTTAGACTTATATGCAAATATCAGACCATGCAAAAATCTTCCTAATGTTAAAACAAAATTTGAAGACGTTGATCTTGTTGTGGTTAGAGAGAATACCGAAGATTTATATGCCGGTGTAGAACATCAGATAGATGAAAATTCTGCGGAAAGTATTAAGATTATTACCAGAAAAGCTTCTGAAAGAATATGCCGTTACGCTTTTGAATATGCTGTAAAACATAAAAGAAAAGAAGTCTGTGCGGCTACTAAAGCTAATATCTGCAAGCTTTCAGACGGATTATTCCTGGATTGTTTTAGAAAGATCGGAAAAAATTATCCTAAAATTAAACAAAGAGAAATTCTTGTGGATAATTTATGTCTGCAGCTGGTGCAGGACCCTTCACAGTTTGATGTATTAGTACTTCCAAACCTTTATGGTGATATAGTTTCTGATTTGACTGCCGGTTTAATCGGCGGCTTAGGTGTTGCACAGGGGGCAAATATTGGAGAATATTGTGCTGTTTTTGAACCCGTTCATGGTTCAGCTCCTGATATTAAGGGGCAAAATAAAGCAAACCCTACAGCACTTCTTTTGTCTGCTGTTGAGATGCTAAAGTATATCAATGAAAATACTTATGCAGAAAAAATTGAGAAAGCTCTTTATAAAACTTTAAAAAGCGGTATAAGCACTGTTGATATTGGCGGAACAGCTTCTACTACCGAATTTAGAGATGCTATTATCAAAAATTTATAATAAAATATACAAATAAAAAATACCTGCTTTTATAGCAGGTATTTTTTATTCTAATAAACCTAAATCCCTTAAAAACCTGGAGTTATCTGCCAGTTTTTCAAGCTTTTCATCTTCAAGAGGATCAATAACACCTTTTTGAAATAGTTCCTCTACAAGTTCGTTATGTGAGGTATTTTCAGGATTTGATAAAACAAGCTTTGAAAAATTTTTTATGTCACATTTTTTTTCATAAAGCTTAACAGCATGCTTTGTCAAATTGTCTAAAAATTCATTTTTAGAAATATCAAAATTGACATCTATAGGCTTTATCATTCCCTGGTTTGAAACCTTTTTGCCTTTTGTACTGAGTTTTTCTGAAAGTTGTTTAAATAGTTTCATGACACATATCCTCAACAATATTATCCTATTTTTTCCAAATTTTTGCAATAAATCTATAGATTTATTGTCCGGAATTATTTAAATCTTGATTATTACTTGTATTTAATTTACAATATCTTTGCTTATTACCTAACATGAAAGAGGACTGAGATGCTTGATATAAAACTAATCCGGGAAAACCCTGAAAAAATAAATGAACTTTTAAAAAGAAGAAATCCTGAGTTATCAATAGATGAAGTTATTAAGATTGATGAAGAAAGACGTAAAATACAAACTGCAGCTGATGAATTAAGAGCAAAAAGAAAAAAAGATTCCCAGATGATCGGCGAGTTGAAGAAAAAAGGTGAAAATACCGATGCTGTTCAGGCTGAAGTTAAAAAAATAGGCGATGATATAAAAGAATTAGAAGAAAAGCAGTCGGCTCTTGATGCAAAACAACGCGATTTACTTCTTCATATTCCTAATATTCCTGATGAAACAACCCCAATCGGCGCTTCTGAGGATGATAATGTTGAAGTGTACAAGTGGGGAGAACCGAGAAAATTTGATTTTGAATTTAAGGCTCACTGGGATATATGCGAAGAAAAAAATCTTGTTGACTTTGAAAGAGGCGTGAAACTTTCGCAGAGCCGCTTTACGCTTTACCGTGGTAAAGGTGCAAAGCTTGAACGTGCTATTATAAACTTTTTCCTTGATTACCACACAGGAGAGCAAGGGTATGAAGAAATTTTACCGCCGTTTATGGCTAATGCTGCTACTATGACCGGCACAGGACAGCTTCCTAAGTTTGCAGAAGATATGTATAAATGTGTTGACGAAGATTTATATCTTATCCCTACAGCAGAGGTTCCTGTTACTAATATTTATTCAGGAGAAATCCTCTCCGAAGACCAGCTTCCAATGTATATGACTGCATATACTCCTTGCTTTAGAAGAGAAGCAGGCTCTGCAGGTAAAGATACCAGAGGACTTATCAGGGTTCACCAGTTTAATAAAGTAGAACTTGTAAAATTGTGTACACCGCAGTCTAGTCCGGATGAACATGAAAAATTAACAGAAGATGCAGAAAAAATGCTTCAACTTCTTGAACTTCCATATAGACGTGAGGCTTTATGTACAGCTGATATTGGCTTCTCTGCAAATAAATGCTGGGATTTAGAAGTTTGGATGCCGTCTTATGGTACTTATAAGGAAATTTCAAGCTGTTCAAACTATGGCGACTATCAGGCAAGACGTGCTAATATTAGATACAGAGATAAAGAAACCGGAAAAGTTCAGTTTGTACATACAATTAACGGATCAGGTCTTGCTGTTGGAAGAACTTTTGCTGCAATTGTAGAAAACTACCAGCAAGAGGATGGTTCAATTATCATTCCGGAAGTTCTCAGAAAATATACAGGATTTGATAAAATTTAGGTTTATTATATGTCAATTAGCATAGATAAATTATTGAAGATGCTGGAGGAACCGTTTACTTATAAAGATAGCGCGTTTCACCGCATCTTTGCATTTTTTTGTGAATTAATACTTATAATTAAGTATTTTTATATCAATATTCCTTTTTTTATAAAGCTTCTTGCAGGACTTCCGGTCTTGTATTTTGGTACATTTGTTTATTTCTGGTATGCTGCTTTTGTTATTTGGACTAAGATTATAGACATGTTTTTTAGATATAATTTTTCGGATAAGGATTTTTCTATAAGAAAATATCTTAAAACAAACCTGATGAGGCAGCTTTTATTTATAATTCTCGGGCTGTTTATGTATTTTTATTATAAAGAGCCTTTCGGGTGGGTTTGCTTTATCTATGCTGTACCAATGACGCTGATTACGGCTGGTTATATTGCGCCTGGGATTGATAGAAGAATTTACAAAGAGCTGTAAATTTGTGGTTAATTCTTTCGTTTTGTGGCATAATATATTCAGATATAGCTTTTAAAAGGAGTATTGATGTACGAGTTCCCGTTTGAGCTGGATGATTTTCAAAAAGAGGCCTGTGATTTAATTAATAATGGCAAAAGCGTTGTTGTGTGCGCTCCAACCGGTGCTGGTAAGACTGTTATTGCCCAGCATGCAATTCACAGAGCATTAGAGGATGGCACCAGAATTTTTTATACAACGCCTTTAAAGGCTTTATCTAATCAAAAATATTATGATTTTTCTGAAAAATACGGTACTGAAAAAGTAGGGCTTTTGACAGGCGACACCTCTATAAACAGAAACGGTCAGATTGTTGTTATGACAACAGAAGTTTTTAGAAACATGCTTTATGGTACGAATTTCGGTGCGGTTGCGGACAACATGAAGGATGTTAAGTATGTTGTACTTGATGAAGTTCACTATATGAACGATGAACAGCGTGGAACTGTTTGGGAAGAGAGTATCATTTACTGCCCGACAAATGTTCAAATTATTGCACTTTCTGCTACAGTTGCTAATGCGGATGAGCTTACTGCTTGGATTAACACTGTTCACTCAAAAACTGAACTTGTTGATACAGATTTTAGACCTGTGCCGTTGAGGTTTTTCTATTTTGACAGTTCTCAGCCTGATAAGCTTTTGCCTTTGCTTACTCCAAGCGGGCAACTTAATAAAAAAATAAGACCTGAGAAAAAACAGTTCGGTCATAACAGAAAAAAACAGCGTTCTTATGTAAAAGATGTTGTTAGAAACCTTCATGCACAGGATATGCTTCCTGCAATCTATTTTACGTTTTCACGCAAAAAGTGTGATGAACAGATGGAAAAATGTGCGTCGCTGGAGCTTGTTACAAAAGGCGAGCGTGCACAGATTAAACAGTTTATAGATGAATATATAGCTGAAAATCCGCATCTTTATAATAATAAACATATTGACTATCTCTTATGCGGTGTGGCTTCTCACCATGCAGGGCTTCTGCCTGCCTGGAAAAATCTTGTTGAAAAGCTCTTCCAGAAAGGGCTCATAAAAGTTGTGTTTGCAACAGAAACTCTTGCCGCAGGAATTAATATGCCTGCACGTTCTACGGTTATCAGCTCAACCAGCAAAAGAACAGACAGCGGGCACAGGATGCTTACTGCAAGCGAATTTTTGCAAATGTCAGGCCGCGCAGGGCGAAGAGGAATGGATGAAGTTGGTTATGTTACCGTTGTCGGCACACCATTTCAATCACCTGAAGAGGTGGCAGAACTCGTTTTGAGCGGAGCTAATCCTTTAGAAAGCCGTTTTTCTCCGAGCTATTCTATGGTTCTTAATCTGCTTCAGCGTTTCAGTCTTGATGAGGCTAAAGAACTTATCCTTAAGAGTTTCGGGTATTTTTCATCAGGTTCTCGTTTGAAGCCACTTCTTGATTTGCAGGGGGTGCTTGATAACGAAATTAAAGAACGGATGTTTGTTTGTCCTTTTAAGCATTCTGATGAACAGCTTTTTGAATATGACAAACTGCGTCATATTTATGTTCAAAACAGGCAGACTTATAAGAAGATATGCAAACAGGAGCGTGCTAAAAACAGGCCGCTTTCTCCGGAAGCTGTTCAGTTTGGGAAAGAAACAAAGGCAATGCTTGAAAAAATGCACTGCTTTGCCTGTGATAGCTGTAAATTATACAAAAAACACTCAAAAAGTATTGAAGTTATTGAAAGAATTAATGTCAAACAAAAAAAACTACAGAAAGAAATCGAACGGCAGAGGGATATTTTTTGGAATAAGTTTCTTGCGCACAGAAGCGTATTGCAGGACTTTGGATATTTGAAAGATGATTATCCTACAGAAAAAGGTGTTACAACTTCACAGATCCGTTCTGAGAATGAATTATTTATTGCTGAAATTATATTTTCTCATCTACTGGAAAATCTTACACCAGCCCAGCTTGCTGCAGTTGTCTGTGCCATAACTACAGAAGAACTAAGAATTGATATTCCATATCTCCCTATTTCAGAACCTGTTAGAAAGACTTTAAATCAGATAAGAAATATCAGGCGGAAAGTTGAAAAAGTTCAAAACTCATATTCAGTTGAAGCGCCTCTGTATATTAATCCATATTTCAGTTCGTTGATTGAACTCTGGGTTGAAGGTGCTGAGTGGGAAACCATTACAGAGCAGATTGATATTGGCGAAGGCGATATTGTTCGTTCATTTAAACGTGTTGTTGATGTTTTGCGACAGTTTACCACAATATCAAATGTGCCGGAAGCTCTTGTATTCACTGCACGCGAGGCAATAGAAAAAATCCAGAGAGAACCTGTTGATATTGATTAATTATCATTATCAGGAACATATTCCATTATATCCGAAATTTTACAGTTAAAATATTTGCAGAGTTTATTTAGGGTGTGAATGCTTATATTTATATTTTTGTTATTTCTTATTGTCGAAATAGTAGATTTCCCTATTCCTGTTTTCTGAAAAATGTCCTCAGCAGTCGTTCTATGCTGCCATATTAAATCATCTAGCTTAAATATTATCATCTTCTCATTATATTTCACAATATGATATGATTGACAAAATATATGATATATCATATTATTAATATTACATGTAATAATATTTGGAAATAAATTTAAATGTATAATTCAAAATTTGAAGATGTACCTGATATTATATTCGGAGTGCTTTTAATCCTTTTAATTTTATTTATGCCGGTATATTTTTGTTTAAAATAAGTGTAATTTTACCTCTATTTAGTTTTGTAAAACCCTTGTTATCAGAGAACTTGCGCTATTTGTAAAAATATGTTACAATGGTAGTAGGAAGTCCCTGTAAAATGGTTGGCTCTTTTGAAAAAACTTTATTGTTATAAGGAAACTTTCAATTAGAGTAAAAAGCAGGTTTCTGATGAGTGTTATTCCCCACCCCACTCTTTAATCAAAAAGGTATCCGGTTACTTTTAAATTCTTGAGGTGACGCTATGGATACACTATTTGACATGCCTGAATTTCGGAAATTAATCGAGTATACGGTGAGTGCTTCGATTATAGGGGTACTGGTATTTTCGCAAAGTCTTATTTTTAATTCTCCAATCTTTGCCGATGATATGCAGGTTGCTCATGTTGGTATGCCCGTTATGAGTATTGACACAGGACAAATTAAAGAGCATTTTCTAAATGAGTACTCTATGGAAACCCGTTCAAAAAATTTTGATGAGAAGATTAAGAAAAAATACCCTAATTCTCTTATAAGCACTGTAGGCAGCGGGGTAAAGCATATTAAACTTACAAAGTATTATAGTGGCAGACCGGTAAGAATTAATGTTGTTGAAATGGATTTAAAGCTGGCTGACGAATTTGAATTAAAACCGGCTCTGTCCTCAACTTCTAATAATTTAAAAAGCAGAAGAACAATTACAACTATTGCAAAAAATACAAATTCAATTGTAGCATTGAATGGTACATACTTTAAGCCTCAAACGGGCGTTCCTCTCGGAACTTTAATGATTGATAAAAAGATGTACACAGGTCCTGTTTATGACAGGGTTGCTCTTGGTATATTTGATGAAGGTGAAAAAAATCGTTTTGACGTTGCCAGAGTTCAGCTGGATGCGTCTTTGAAAGGTTCCGGAACAACTATTAAGGTTAATAATATTAACCAGCCCAGAATGCTTTCTACACACGTTATAGTTTATACTCCGGAATGGGGGAAAGCTTCTCCGTATGCTCCTAAATATGGTATGGGGCTTCTTGTTGAAGATAATATTATTACAAAAGCCTCTGCAAATCCTATTACTATACCTGAAAACGGCTATGTTATATCAGGTCCTAAATCTGTCTTACAGCCGCTTTTAAAAAATAAGAAAGTTAAATTCGAGGTTAATACAACTCCTGAGTGGAAAAATGTTAAACATATTATTAGCGGAGGTCCATATCTTATCAAAGACGGCGATGTCTTTGTTGATATGACAGCCCAGAAACTCGGAGCTATTGGCGGAAGAAATCCCCGCAGCGCAATAGGATACACTGAAGATAACAATTTAATCCTTGTTGCAGTTGACGGCAGAGAAGGCAGCTCTATTGGTATGACTTTAATGGAACTTGCAAACTTTATGAAATCTGTTGGCTGTGTTGGGGCAATAAACCTTGACGGAGGTGGCTCTACTGTTATGTATGTTAACGGAAAAATTGTTAATAAACCGCAAGTTTATGGCGGCATACCTATTTCTAATGCAATTGTATTATCCAAAAAATCATAATCTCCGGTTTTAATGACGATTGTGCCATATAAAACTTTAAAATTATAACCGGACAGTTTGCTCATAATCCGTTGGTTATCAGTTCGAATCTGACCGGATCCATTTTTTATGTTTTTGGAGGGGTAAAATGGGTTCAAAAACCGGTTATCCGGCATTGTTGTAAACTCTAGCGAAGATTTTCTTTAATTATCTCTGAAACCCAAGGAAAGTAGCTATACCTGCCCATAAATGCAAATACTGCAAGATAAAGGATTATCGCATAAATAATAGTTTGTATAATTGAATATCCGAAAAATACCGGCGCATTTGTCCAAAACACAATCTGCGCTACCAATTTATTTATTAAAGGTACATAACTCAATATATTAACTACAATTCCAATCAAAAGCGATAATACAACATATGCAATGGAAAGGAATATGGACTGGTAAATATGATATAATGTAAACGCTCGTGGTCTGGCTTTAGTTATCAAACCTAAAATAAGCCATATAAAACCAATCATCCCCATTGTCGGATAAGTTAAAGCCGCAACGATTCTTTCTATCATATACGGATTTTCACTATTATTATAAGAATACATTATGCTTCCTGTCCTACGTCACCTTTGCGTTTTCTGTCTATATATTCATCAAGAACCTGGAAATAAACAAGTTTATGCTCATCATTATCCGGTTCTATTTTAATAGATGAACGGTATGACGCAATAGCCTTTTCAATATCTCCCTGGAGGTAATGTGCATTTCCTAACAGCATATAAGTTTCTGCGTTGTTAGGTGAAAAACGCAAAATCTTTTTATATTCAGCCATAGCATCATCAAGTCTGTTTAAGTTTGTATATAGGTTGCCAAGAAGTTCATAAGCGTTAGGCTCTTTAGGAAATACTTCAATTGCTCTCTTATACATTTCAATAGCCATATCGTATTCGCCAAATTCTGAAAGTGAAATTGCATAGCAAATATAAGCTCTATAGTTATCGCCTTCCATAGTCAGTGCTTTTTCAAAGTAAGAATAAGCTTCTTCCCTTTTGTGCATAAGTGTATAAGTATTACCGATACATATTGCAACAACTTTGTTATCTATATTGAGTGCAAAAACCCTTTTATAAAGATCCAGAGCTCTTTCATAATCGAATAATTTAAAGCATACATTACCCATATCAACAAGAGCAGTTAAGTTTTCCGGATCAAGCGAAAGCGCTTTTTCATAGTAAGCTTTTGATTCAATATAATCTTCATTATCATAATACAGAAGTGCTATTGCATTATAAATCTCAGGATTAAAAGCATTTAAGTCAATAGCTCTGTTGTAATAAAATAAAGCTTTAGGAAAGTTTTTCCATTCTGCAAAAACATTACCGATGTTGTAATAAATCAAATAATTTTTAGGATTAATTTCAAGAGCTCTGTTATAGTAAGACAAAGATTTTCTAAAATCTTTTTCATAGAACCACATAGTTCCCATACCGACAAGAGCCTGAACATCGTTAGGGTTGATAGACAAAATACTGTCTAACACTGACATAACCTTGTCATAATCCTGCAACTCTAAATATAGACGTGACAGTTTGTGGTAAATCTCCGTATTTTTCGGATCTTTTGCCATTTCCAGAACTGTTTCGTTAATCTGCTTTTCTAATTCCTGTTTGTTCTCAATATTTTCCATAAGATTATTATAGCCTTCTCTTCAAATTTTGTAAAATTATTGCAATATGTAAAGTAGCTGCCTTTTAAAGTTTAAATTTAACTGTTGTATGCAGAGTATTCTTTAGAGATTTCTCTCCACTCTTCTTCCGGAATACTGAACGCATTGTTCCAGAATTTTTCAATTGCGTATGTTTCACGTTCATCTCTGTGGAGAATATGCACAACAACATCACCATAATCCAGAAGGTTCCAACGATTTTTCAAATCATTTTCAACTCTGTTAGGTAAACGTTCAAAGAGTTCTTTTATACGCTCTTTAGTACTTTCCATAAGTGCTTTTACCTGCGGTGTTGAATCTCCGGTTACAATAACAAAATAATCAGCAAGAGATGAAACATGACTGATATTAAGTATAGAAATCTCTTTTCCGAGTTTGTCATCTAATGTTCCTGCAATAACACAGGCCAGTTTGTGTGAATCAATTTCTTTTGTCATATTTTTTCCTTTATTCTGAAAAAATTATAGCAAAAAAAGTTCCCGCCAGCAATAGCGGGAATTCTTTTAATTATTTTATTCAATTAAATCAACTCTTCGTTTATGGCGTCCGCCTTCAAAACCTGTTTTAAGCCAAATGTCAACAATATCCAGCGCAAGGTGTTCACCTATTACACGTTCACCTATGCACAAAATATTTGCATTATTGTGTGCTCTTGAAACTCTTGCAGAATAGGTATCTCCGCATAATGCAGCCCTTATTCCCCGTACCTTATTTGCTGCTATTGACATACCAATACCTGTTCCGCAAATAAGAATCCCTCTGTTTGATTTTCCGCTGATTACCCGTTCACAAACAGCTTTTGCAATATCCGGATAGTCGCATGCTTCTCTGGTATGGGTACCTACATCAACAAAAGGTATATTCCTTGATGTTAAATAATCAATAACCTTTTCCTTATAATGAAACCCACCATGGTCAGAGCCAATAACAACCTTTAAATCTTCCATAATAAACACCTCTTTCATTTTGTATATTAATTATACTATTTTTTTTATACATTGCCAATAAAGTGAAAGAAGTTTGTAACATTTTATTTACGCAATAAAAAACTCCCAGAAGGGAGTTTTTCTATGCCATTAAAGCTTTATTAATTTCTGTTATTGTTGCTTTGAAGCTGTTGATAGGCACTGGAAGTCCTTTTGTATCTGTTGCTTCTGCCAATTTTTGTCTTAATTGTTCTTTTTGAGCTTCAGGGAGATTTGATTTATTAATATTGTCTAAAGTTCCTGATGCCATTCTTTTTCTATCACCATCAAGCTTTTGAAGATTTGCATTTACTTGCTGGCTTGCCTGTGATACCTGTCCTCCGTTTTGCGGTGATTGTTGTTGCTGTTCTGTAGAGGAAGCTGTTGCATACTTGCTCCATGGTGTATCTAGAATGCCTTTACCATTTATCATATCTGTTACAGGCTGCCAGCTTTCTGATTTATCTTTTTCAGCTTCAACTTTTTGGTTAAGTTCTTCCTGAGAGCTTGCTGTAACAGTAATTGTTGCAGGTCCAGCGCTGGTGTTTACTTCCATTTTTTGTGAGAAAGTCTGTTGTACACCGCCGCCATTTTCTCCGGATGGTCTGCTTAATTGTGCATCAGTTTTCAAGCCTCTGCCAAAGCCATCCTGGTTCTGATATTGAACCAGTTCTCCGTTATCGTATGTATACTGGTTGCCGCTGCTGATTGACTGACCGTTTTTAGAAACGCAGGTATAAATTGGTTTGCCATCAGAAGATGTACCGCTTAATTGATATGTATAGGTGTTACCCTTACTGTTTTCAGATGTATCTGTTATTGTAAATTCCTGAGGCGGCTGCCCTTCGCTGCCGGCTTTTGTTATTGTAACTTGTCCTGCAAGACCTGTAATATTTTTGGTGTAACCACTTGCGTCACGACATATAATACCGTTTTTACCAAAATCTTTATATGGATCTTCCTGTGGTTTTACTTCCTCTTTTGGTTTTTGTTCTACTACAGGTTTTTCCTTTGGTGCTGTAGCAACCGGTTCTTTTGCTGACTGTGCGTCACTTAACTGTTTTTGTAATTTATTAATTTGTTCCTGCATCTGGCGAATCTGATCACTTGCAGTATTAGCCGGAGGTGTACCACCCGCTTCTTCATTTTTATCTTTCTTAAATAAAGATAAAATTCCACCGAGTAAGGTTGTGCCAACCCCGAGGCCCATAAGCCATTTCATGCCTTTACTCATTCCGCCGCCATCACAACAGCTGCCGGTGTTATAATAATTTAGAGCGCTGTCATAATAGCCGCCGTATGCGCCGCCAAAGAAGTTATTCTGGACATAAGTTGTATTTTTACTTACGCCTTTAAACCCCTGCCATTGTCCCGGACGGAACGGCTGGCGTCCAACTGAACTTAAGTTTGCTCTAGGCTGCATGTAAACCATATACTCTCTCCGTAGTTTTACTCTCTTATATATATAAAGTATATACTATTTAAAAAATTGCCTTTTTATTATAATTTGTGTTACATTTCTTTACAATTAATATAATAGAACCGGCGCCATTGCTGACGCCGGTTTTTAATTTATTCAGTAATTGGTTTGTTATCATTTCCTGCAAGTTCTTCTTCAATTATCGCTTCTGCTGCTTCTATTGCTTCTTGCTTTGAATCATATTTTGTTGTTCCGCAGTCTTGTCCGTTAATTGTTGCAATCCATTTTGAATCACTTGTTTGTCTTGCATTATATGTTCCTGCTTTTGTTACGTTCCCAGGAGTGTAATTTACTTTTGTAACAGAACCATTTTTATTATAGCTGTAAGTTTTTCCGTTAATAGTTAATGTGTCAGGTAATTTTAAAACTCCTCTTGGCAGATCCATATTGCTGATATTTACAGGCTGATTATTTTTATCAAGTACCTGTCCGTTTTCAACGTGACCTCCATCTACATATTGAGCTCTTAATGCTGTATAGATTGCCTTAATTTCATCCTGTGATAATTTAGCACCGTTAGGTCCGGTGTACATTCCCTGTGCTATATGGAACCAGGTATCACCTTTGGTTACATTATAATCATTTGCATGAACCTGTGATGTAGTTAAAATATTTCTGGCTCCCGGGGTAAGTGTTAATTCATCATCGCTGTCGCTGTCATTGTCAGCATCTTCTATACCGGTGTGTCCTGATATTCTTTCATCATCATTATCTATATCTGTATCATTATCTACGTCAACATCTGCATCTGTATCTGTATCACTGTCGCCAATTCTGTTTCTGCTATTATCCCGCTGTAATTCTTCTGTCAGATTGTCTAATTGCTGCTGCATTTTATCCAGCTGTTGCTGCATTGAATTTAAAGAAATACTAGAATCGCTGCGTGAACTTTCCCGTCTTGTTGTATGTGTTGAAGCATTTCTGTCATCAATAACAGTAGTATAATTATTATTTACGCTTCCGCCGCCTAAGCCGAATGCGTTCATTATTCCGCCTAAGAAAGTTGTACCGATTCCAAGCCCGAGCATCCATTTTCCAAAGCTGCCCATACCGCAGTTGCAGCCGCATCCGATATTTCTATAGCCGCCAAAACTGCCGAAATGAACAATTCCGCCGCCCATAGGTCTTGGACCGCCGAAGAAGTTATTTTGAACATATGTTGTATGTTTGCTGCCCCAGCTGAAACCATGCCAAGGATTTGGTCTATAACCGCCGAGTGGACCCCGATACATACGATTCATAGCTTTACCTCATACTTTATACTCTTATATATAAAAAGTATATACTATTTGAATAATTGCTAAATTCGGCAAATTATACTTTACAAAAATTAACAATTCTATCCCTTATATATGTATTATGCCCGTTTCTGGCGGTTTTCTAACTTATATATCCAGTCCGCTAAACATTTGAAGCGAGGTAACTTTCTGTAGCAGAGGATAATCATCAATGTTATGCGTTTTTAAAAAATCTATTGCTTCCATTCTTGCAAGTTCCAGTATCTTAGCATCCTTAACTATGTCCGAAATAATTAAATCCGGCAGACCGCTTTGTCTTGTTCCCAGAAATTCCCCCGGACCCCGCAGTTGTAAATCTTTTTCAGCAATGACAAATCCATCATTAGTTTGTGTCATTATATTTAATCGTTCTCTTGTTTCCTGTGATTTTGTTCCTGATACAAGGACACAGTAAGACTGGAGTGCACTTCTGCCAACTCTGCCTCTCAACTGGTGAAGCTGGGAAAGTCCAAAACGTTCAGCATTTTCAATAACAATAACAGTTGCATTCGGTACGTCAACTCCAACTTCAACTACAGTTGTCGAAACAAGGATGTCATATTTTTTATTTTTAAAATCATTCATGACCTGTTCTTTTTCATCATTTTTAAGTTTTCCATGCAAAAGTCCGACTTTAAACTGTGGAAAAACATCCTGCTGAAGATGTTCGGCTTCTTTAGTTGCGGCTTTTGCAGAAAGGGTTTCGCTTTCTTCTATCAAAGGGTATACAACATAAGCTTGTCTGCCTTCTTCAATTTGTTGTCTGATTAAGTCATATACACCTCTATGGGATCCTGTAAGAGAGGTTTTCACAGGCAGACGGCCTTTAGGAAGTTCATCTATTATTGTTAAGTCCAAATCGCCATGGACAGTCATTGCAAGCGTTCTTGGAATTGGCGTCGCTGTCATTGTAAGCATTTGCGGATTTTGTGATTTTTTACGCAAAATGTTTCTTTGTTTTACTCCAAACCGGTGCTGTTCATCAACTACTATTGCTCCAAGATTATTAAATTCAATATTATCCTGAATAAGAGCATGTGTCCCTACAGCAATATTTGTTTGTCCGTTGCGTAAGTCTTTTTGGAAGCTTTCTCTGACTTTTTTCCCCTGAGAACCCAGAAATAGCCCTACACTCAAGCCCAGCGGGGTAAGCCATTGAATAAGATTATTATAATGCTGTTGTGCAAGAATTTCTGTCGGCGCCATAAGAGCTCCCTGATAACCATTTTCCACGCCTGCAAGAAGCATTATGCAGGCAACAACGGTCTTTCCGCTGCCAACATCACCTTGGAGTAATCTTGCCATTGGTCTTTCAGAGTTTAAATCATTTAAAATCTCATTAACTGCCTTTTTCTGACCTGCTGTAAGTTCAAATGGTAAGCTGTTAATGAATTTTTGAACAAGTCCGTCTTTTTGTATTTTTAGTGCCAGCGCTGAATGGGTATTATTTTCTTCGCGCAGTCTTACAAGCTTAAGCTGCACAAGAAATAATTCTTCAAATACAAGGCTAAATCTGGCACGTTCGAGCATTTCCATATTTTCAGGAAAGTGCATTTGCATAACAGCAATTTTTTTGTCAAGAAGACCGAGCCTTTCGCGGATGTCTTCAGGAACTATATTGGTAATATAATCTTTATAAAGTTCCAGAGCATTGTGGATTGCGTTTCTTAGCGTCTTAATGCTTAAATCTTCGCAAACCGGGTATATTGGAACAATTCTGCCAAGATGCAGGCTGCCGCTTTCAAGGAATTCTCCTGTCATTATTGAATATGACGGTTTGTCAATTGTAAGTTTTTTGCTGTAATTGTTAAGTTTAACTGTTCCGGAGAGCATTATCCCTGCGTTTACCGGGAATTGAGCTTTTGTTCTTTCAAGTGTAAATCTATTTGATTTTGCATTAAAAAAGCTCAGTTCCAGCCTCCCTGTTTCATCTGCAACTGTGACTTTCACTACTGAAAGATTATTCTTTGTGTTAAATGCGGAAACCGATTTTATATAGCCGAAAACAGTTGTATTTTCTCCCTCTTTCAAATTTTTGATTAATGTTCTTGATGAGTAATCAACATGGCGTTTCGGGAAATAGCACATTAAGTCATTTGCAGTATAAATTCCAAGTTTATTCAATTTGTATGCAAGCTTTGGACCAACACCTTTTACATACATTACATCAACTTCATTTGGATTTTTGGGAATATCTTTATGATGAGCTTCTGTGTCCGGCTGAATTTTATTAGTTTGAATTTCAGATTTTATGGCTTTTATAAGGTGATCAATAGCCCTTCTTCGTTCATTCAGTGAGGCAAAAGGGTAGTGCTCAAAAGTTTCAATAATAACCTGCCAGCGCGGATTTTTACCTGAAGTTTTATAAATTTTCCTGGCTTCATTTTTGATAAAAGCTGAAAAACACTGTGCTTTTCCTCTTATATCTATATATTTATATTTGACTTCAACATCAATAGCTAATTTTATCTGGTCTAAGTTTTCTATCATCGGACTATTCTCAGCTTAATCTTAACACTTCATATATGTCCATTTTTTTTGCCTTACCGCGGATTTGAACTTCACTGATTTTTATAACATCAGCTATTGAACTTACATAGGAATATGTGGAACTGCTTATTAGAAAGTTTGTCCTGTAAACTTTGTTATAGCTTTCAATCCTGCTTGCCAGGTTTACAGTATCACCTATTACAGTATACTCAAGACGTTTTTCAGAACCTATATTACCTACAAAAGCCTCTCCTGTATTAATTCCTATGCCTATTTCTATTTTAGGTTTTCCTTCAAAAAGCCATTTATCCTGAAGCTGGTTAACTTTTTTCAGCATATCATTGGCACATTTTACAGCATTAACAGGGTGGTTTATGTCCTGTATTGGCTCCCCAAAGATAGCCATAACAGCATCACCGATGAACTTATTGATTACTCCGTTGTATTTTGTGATTATTGGCTCAATTTCGGTAAAATATTCATTTAATATTACCGAAACTTCTTCCGCTGTCATCTTTTCACTCATGCTCGTGAAACCGCGTATATCTGCAAATAAAACCGTTACGTTAGCACGCTTGCCGCCGAGTTTAATATCATCAATATTTTGGACAACATTTTTCATAATATCCTGTGATAAATACTTGCCCATTGCTTGTTTTATTTTTTCTTTGGTTTTGCCTTCCAGTAAAAATCTGTATGAGTAGCCAAAAATTGTAGTCAAAAGCTGTATGGCAATAGGTGTTATTACGTTAACGGCTACGCCCGCCTGATAACAGACTACAGAGAACATTATATAAAATGCCGCAAGTAATATAAGCAAAAATAAAGAAGCAAAGTATGAAAATTTACTGATGATTATAAATGTCAGTACTGTAATTGTAAATAGTATAACTAAATCCTGCAGCAGGGAGGTCTGTGTTATAAAGTCTTTTGTCAGAAGATTATCAAGGTTTGTCGCCTGAATGTCAACGCCGGGATGTTTCTGTAAAACAGGTGTCGGCAGTGCATCTTCAAGAGCCAGCGCTGCAGCTTTTGCATTTGCGCCTACAAAAACTATTTTTCCTGTAAATTCAGACGGGTTAACTGCAGGTTTCTGCCCTTTCTTTATAGCCTCAAGGGAATCTATAATATCAATTGCAGAATATTTCCTGTGTGTATAGGAATCGCTGTCATTTACTCTATAGTAACGGATTAAATTTTGTAGCCCTTTTGAATTTGCTACTGAAGGAATAGTAAGACCTGTTTTTTCTACATAAATCTTATCCGGCAAAAGGGTTATGCTGTCTGTATTATTTAAAAGCATGTACATTCTTAATCCTAGTGAAGGATAATAATTCCCATTCACAGATACTACCTGATCCATGTAAGTTAAGTATCCATCAGGGTTCTGTGAAATATTTACTGAGCCGACCCGTTTTACAGCATCAAAATATGGCTTTGGAAATTCAGAGATACTTTTATATCTTCCAAAATCATAGGGTTCATACTTTTTGATAATATTTACCCCGAATTTATTCATGAATTTTATGTCATACTTTCTGCCTTCCTGCTCGTTCTCATAAGGCTGCTGGAGCGGGCTGAAACCTGTTACAAGATTGTCAATTCTTTTTACTGTATTAAAAAAATATTCATCAGATTTTGGGTTGTCTTTATCAAGTGAAGTAAGTATCGCGTCATATCCGATAATTTCAGGTTTTGCATAGTCATTGAGATATTCCATGATTTTTGCGTAATATTCTCTTGGCCAGGGCCAGCGGTGATATGCTATTGACTTATCATCAATAACAATTACTGCAATATTATCTGAACCGCTTTTGGTGGCAGAAAAGTTTTTTATCATAAAATTGTAAGCATTTGGCTCTATAAACTGCCAGGAAAGAAATATCACCACCAGCGATAAAAATAAATGCAAAAAGAATGATTTTATAAAAAATAACTTCGATTTAAACTTCTTCATGTTTCACAAATCCCAATCCTATATTTTATGATATAATAAATTCTGAAAAAAGGATAGATTATGAACGAAAATTTAATCAAATTGCTGGCAGAACAAAAAATATTACCTATAATACGTAATTCTAATGCGCAGGAGGTAATTGATACTGCTAAGGCTCTTATTGATGCAGGAATTAAGGTAGTCGAGATTAATGTTGAAAATGCGGATATATATGGTGCTATAGGCGAAATATCAAAAGATATTACCGTATGTGCCGGCGGCATAATCACTTCTTTGCAGGCTGTTTCTGCTCTTGGAGTTGGCGCAGAAATTTTATCGTCACCTATTTTTCAAATGAATCTTGTTAAAATTTCTAAAGATAAGCAAATTCCTTTTATAGCAGGTGCCTCAACTCCAAATGAAGCTTATAATGTCTGGAAAGCAAGGGTGCCTTTGATAAAACTTTATCCTGTTACCGCTCTTGGCGGAACGTTGTATGTTGAAGATATATTAAGACCTATGCCTTTTTTAAAGGTTCTTCCGCAAGGCAATGTTAAGCTGTCTGAAGTTCCTTCTTATATAAAAGCCGGAGCTCTTGCAGCAGGTGTCGGACGTGACCTGTTTGAGGGATATTCTTATAATGAGATTACAAAACGTGCCAGAACTGTTCTTAATGATTTGAAAGGATAATATGGAAGAAAAACTCGATATAGTTGCGATTGGGGAATGTTTAATAGAATTGTCAGCCAGTACAAGCCTTGCAAGTGCTGACTGCCTTTATAAATATTATGGCGGTGATGCTCTTGCGACAGCTATTTCTGCGCTGCGACTAGGCTCAAAAGTAGGTTTTATTACTAAAGTCGGAAATGATGCTTTTAAGGAATTTCTTATGGATTCCTGGCAGGCTGAGGGGCTTGATATTTCACAGATAAAGCTTGCAAACGAACCGAACGGCTTTTATTTTATAACAAGACCAGTAGATGCTGATAAAGAAATCGCATATTACAGAAAAAAAATTGCTCCTTCAAAGCTTTCCATTGATGATATTTCAGAAGAATATATTTCAGGCGCAAAAATTTTATATTCTTCCGGTACAACTATGTCTTTGTCTATTTCTGCCGAGGAAGCTGTTTTAAAAGCTTTTGAACTCGCTAAAAAGAATAATATTACAACTGCTTTTGATCCTAATTTTTCACTTTTGTGCACTACGAAAGAAAATGCAAAAGAAAGTTTTAATAAAATCGTTTCTAACGTAGATATTCTGTTTATGAATGACAAGTATGACACGACTTATATTCTTGAGCTTGAATCTGCAGAAAATATTATTAAAAAACTCTGGGATATGGGGGTTAGTACAATTGTTATCAAATCAAGCCTTAAAGGCGGATATTTTACCGGATATAACGGAAATATCTTCTTTAATGAATTTTTCACTAAAGAAACGGTTGACACAACATGTTCAGGTGACGCTTTTAACGGCGGTTTTATGCACGCGATAACCCATGGCTGCAACCATGTTGAAGCTGTTAAACTTGCAGGTATTGTTGCCGGTTTACAGGCTCAGGAGATTGGTGCTATTAAATCTATTCCTTATAAAGATGAAGTTTATTCTATTTTGCGCGGAGGCTGCGGATTTTAAATGGCAAAAAGTATAATTGTATCAGGTTATTATGGTTTTGACAATTTTGGTGATGACGCAATTCTTGGGGTTATCGTTGATAAATTAAAATCTCTTGGTAACAATATTGCTGTTATTTCTAAAAATCCTAAAAAAACCTCCCTGCTTTATCAGGTTTATTCTGTTAAAAATTTTAGTTTGCTTTCGCTGTTTCTTGCAATGTCACGTTCTGATGTTCTTATTTCCGGAGGGGGAAGCCTTTTACAGGATGTTACAAGTTTCAAAAGTTTATTATATTATTCTGCAGTAATCTGGCTGGCTGAAGCTATGAATAAAAAAGTAATAATTTTTGCACAAGGGATAGGTCCTTTAAAGCGCGAAAAGTCTGTAGAAATTGTTAAAAAACTTTTGCTCAAAGCAGATTTTGTATCCGTTAGAGATCAAAAAAGCCTACAACTTTTAAATAGCTGGGGAGTAAAGGCTACTCTTGTAAATGACCCGGTATTTTCTCTCGAGGTAACTCCGGCCAATCCGGATGGGACAATTGGTGTCCAGCTCAGAGATTACAAAACTATGAATGATGTCCTTTTAAATCGTCTTGCGGAGCAAATTTTGAAGGAATTCCCGGGCAGAAAAATTGAGATTTATGCTTTTCAAAAAGCTCTTGATTATAAAATTTGTTTAAAATTTGAAAAACTTTTAAAGACAATGAATCCTGAAGTTAATACTGAAGTAATTCATTCCCTTACAAAAAATGATTTCATATTTAAAATGTCACACCTTGAATATATGATTGCAATGCGTTTTCATGCAGTGCTCGTTGCCTTAAAGCTTGGAATTAAGACAATAGCCATTAATTATGATGCAAAAGTTACTAAATTAGCCTATGAAGCGCTTATCCCGATAATTACAATGAAAGGGGATGATGACTACGATGCTGCATTTGCCAAAATGAAAGCTCTAGACAGCCGAAAACTGCTTCATTTTGCAAATACAAAACCGTTTAACTGGTCAGGAATTATGCCTTTTATTTCTTAAGTATTATTCTGCCTGGCCGTATAAATCGTTATAAGCACTGCGGAGTTTTTTATCAATTGTTAAATTATTCGCATCTAGCATAAGCTTATTGCCTGTTTCAAGTTCTTTACTTGTGATAACTCCGTCATACTTGCCATCAGACAGTGAGTCATATACGGTAAACATTGAAGACATTTCTTTCCAATCAAGCTTGCCGTCACCGTTCTGATCTAACTTTTTGAATATGATTTCTGAACTTGTATTAGCTGCTTTTTTCAGATCGTCAGTAGCATTTGCACCTAAATCAGTTTTTATATTGTATGCTTTAAATTCATCAAGAGTAATCTCTCCATCTGAATTCCCTGCTGTTTTGTCCATGTGCATAATATATGACTTGCCAAACTCGTCTGAAGAATCCATGTGAATATCGTTCTTTTCTATGCCTTCAGGCATATCTTTCCAATCTGAGCTTACGAACTGTGTATCTTTTTTATCTTTAACATTTTGTTCAAAAGCTTCAGCTAAAGAAGTATCCTGTTCCTCAGCTACTTTATCCGCAGCTGGATTGTTTGTTTTTTCAAGGGTTTGCTGCGTTGTAGAGGTTGTTGTTGTATTAAAAGTATTGAAATTCATCATAGGGTTAAACATCATTGGTGAGGCGGAATTAAGCATGGAAATTTGCTGATACAATGCTGCACCCTGACCATAAGCCTGTCCCATCATATATCTGTCTGCGGCAATTTGTCCTAAACCGTAACCAGAACCATATATGCCGCCATTGTATATTGTTCCTCCGTAATATCCTCCATAGTAGCCTCCGCCTCCACAACAGCCGCCAAATACTGAACCGCCGCATCCATGATTCATAGCTTTGGTTGCTGCGTAAAATGTTCCCATTTGCAAAAAGCTGCTGCCCATTTTTAGCAATGAATTACTTAAATTGTTTAAGCTAAAGCCCATAGAATGTCCTCTTTTTATTATATACTATATATATAAAAAGTAGATACTGATAAATATTGCTACCGCATCATAAATAAATTTGAAACCCCTTATGTTACAGGCGTTTTGACGGTTAACAATTCTTAATAATTAATATAAAATAAAACTTCCTTTATCAGGAAGTTTTAAAATATGCCCTGGGCCAGACTTGAACTGGCACTGAGTTATTCACCCAATTGGATTTTAAGTCCAACGCGTCTACCGATTCCGCCACCAGGGCTTATTTAATTTTCAATCACATTTTTTATTTTAAGCAAAACAAAACAGAATGTCAAACATTTATTTGAGCATAAGATGCCAGCTCTTCTGCCTTATCACTTATTTGCTGCTGGGTTTGTTCAAGAACAGCCATGACAAGATTTTCATTTTTTATCTTTGTCTTGCCGAATAGTGCCGGATATGCAATATTACCGGCAAAAACCTCTTTAAATTCTTTTAGTTTCAAATAATCTTTCTCATCAATTATGTTCACATAGTCGCAAACGTACACGAACATATCTCCAAGAACTGATTTTGCTTTAGAAATATTATTTGTTGTAATATTTTTTTTCATTTTCTTAAGCTTATTTGATAATTCCAAATATATCTCAGCAAGCCTTGACTTTTTGAGAGGAAGTATTTTCTTAAAATATTCCATAGTTTGCGCGTAACCAATTTCCATAAGATTTGAACGCTTATCTTTTGGCATATTGAAGTCTACTATGTTTACATCTCCTGTATTGATTACAATATAATCATACTTATCTTTTTCGTTATAAATACTCATTATAAATTCCGTTGCAATTGATGTTGCATAGCTGTATAAAGAATTTATATATTCGATTGTATTTTTATCATTGCCTTCAAAGTCGCCTTCAAGTCTAAATTCAAGTACTCGTTCATTCTCAGGCTGTAAATTTTTTGAAAGCTTCCACATAGGAGAACCTTTTTGAAGATCTCCATCAACAAGTACCCTGTTATTATATTCTATAGGCTTCATTAGACCAGGCATACTGCATGAAATTCTTACTGCTGTAGCGATTTCAAAATCGGGGGTTTCAGACTTTGAAAATTCTTTGCAGTGAAAGCTTGATAAATCTGTTGTTATAATAACAAGATTTTTGTTAATATCTGCAAATGTCACAGATTTATGCGTTCCTTTTTTGTATGATTTGCCGTAATATTTTTTCTCTATTAAATCTCTTATCCAGTCAAGGAACACTTCCCCTTTACTCAAAGCAAATTGCGGTCCTAATGCAAACTGTATATCGCTGAATAATTCAAAATTTACCTGCATAAAGATTTCTCTGAGTTCCTTAGCAGAATAACCGACAGCAAACAGTGCTGCAATAATAGAACCTACAGAAGAACCAGCAACAGTGTTAGGATTAATTCCTAATTCCTCCATTGCTTTTACTGTTCCGCAATATGCAGCTCCTCTTATTGCTCCTCCTCCGAAAAGGCATGTGTATTCAAAAGATTTATTTTTCATATGTGCATTATACTCTAAATTAAAATTTTATAGATGTATCAAATAATGTATTTTTGTAATACTGAATATCATTTGAAGGCATTTTATAGGTTTGTTTTTTCTCCCCAGCAGGTACAAATACCCCGAAAACTTCACCCTCAAATACATTACACCAAACTTTTGATTTGCTCAATACCTCGTAGATTGGATAATATTTTTCTATAACCATTACATCCGGAGGAAATTTTTCGAGTATTTCGTTCCAGTATGGATTAACCAGGTAGAATTTTTTCAACAACGGAACCATTCCCTCGTAATATACTTCTTCATATCGTCCATCCATAAATATAAGATTCTGCGGATATAGTTTGTAGGAGGCATAACTTCCAAGTCCGAAATTTATCAGAAGATTTCCTTTTATATTGTTAATCTTTATAAATTCGATTTCTTTTACCGGATAGGCTTCTGTATTTAGAGGTACAGAAATATCTTTGCTCAAAAATGTGAATAATGTAATGAATAAAAATGCAGAATAAATAACTTTATCCTTCCATACCGGCATTTTTATATCTTTTACAAGCTTATAAAAGTCTTCATACATAAAACACGTTCCTGCAATTGCAAAAAACGGCAGAAGTTTAATATGTGACACTGCAAGATATAATGTTGCTGCAAGAACTATAAATTTTGTCTTATCAAGATTAACATACCACTCTTTTAAATTTTTATACATTCTGTCTTTAAAGAATAATATCAGCTCTGATGCAAGTGTTCCAAACATGAATATTTTGAATGGAATTTGTCTGAATAAGTGAAATTTTGAAAATAACCCCCACCATTCAGTAACATCCGGACGTTTCATTGTGTTTGCCATAAGCAGGAATTTTATATAATCATACCCCCAAGGATTGATTATTAAAACTGGAACAGACACAAGCAGGGTAATAATATATTTTTTTACCGGTTTTTTATTAAGAAATTCTCCAACTGCATACATGAACACAAGTCCGATGCCTGCCACAACTCCTCCATGTAAATTATTCCAGAGGATTACCAGCAAAGGGATTAAAAACAGCGGTTTGCTCTTTCCTTTTCTTGCAAGTTCTAGAATATAAATAAAAACGGCAAAAAGTAAAAAGCTGAACAGATGGCATCTTATAGGATTGTTGAAGTTTTCAACCAGAGCCATAACAGGGAAAAGATAAAACAAGAGGTTGTATGGACAAATACTGCTTCTTAGCTTTATAACCCTGGAGGCAGTAAAAAATATTCCAAAGTATAAAATGATTTCCAAAATAATAAGACTGTACGGTCCAAATAGCTTTAAAAAAGAATAGAACACAACACCTGACCCGTATTCATGGTCATACCAGATATGTGTAGGCGTGTATGAGAGAAAATCCTGTTTTAAAACATGCCCGCCGTCAATAACTCCCATTCCTGCTATTAACCGCGCCCATAAGTCAAAATCATAATGTGGTGCATTCACACAAATAGCAGCTATCAACAAAAATAAAGTTATATAAAACAAAAAAGGTTTACACTTATCCATAAAATATATTCTAACACAAAAAAGCCTGCTCTTTAGGCAGGCTTTTAGTTGTACATAAAAGTTTTATTATTAAGCGGCAATTTCGCCTTTAATTTCTCTGATTAAGTATTCTGCAACCCACTCAAAATCTTTGTTTTCCTGAGCAGCTTTTTCAAGATATTTAATGGAAGCATCGCCGATTCTGATTAAAGTCATAGCAACAACACCTCTTTTGATACCTCTTACAACCTGTAACTGGTCAACTAATTGAGGCAAAACTTCTGTTCCTTGTTCAACTAATTTATTTTCAAGTTCATTTTTAGTGGTGTTATCTGCATTTTCTAACTTTGTAAGAATTTCATTAACTGTTTCCATAATTATCTCCAATTATTTTTCTAACCTATGTTCTTATTATAATTCAAAATAATTATGAACTTTGATTTCCTTACATAATCTTTATATCGTATAAAGATTTTCTTTATGCGTTAAAATACTTGAAGTTTCGCTCTACGTTTTTATCAATTACAGACTTGATTGAATCGTATTCTGTCTGTAAAGATTGGTGTTCTGTATCAATATTTTTTAATTCTAAATCGTAGCGTTTATCTTTAGCTTCAATTTTATTCATGGCTTTATTGTATTCAGCTTCAGCCTTTGTAATATCAATATCTACTGAGGATTCTGTAATATCGCTACAATTTGTATACATAGTAGAAACCCAGTTATTGTCATCGTTGACCTGTTCCATTGATATTAATCCGCTTTCTAATGCAAACTGCAGCCATTCAGAACTTGAAGCAAGACCGTTTTCAAGAGCTTTATAACCGCCTTCCATCATTCTTTCAAATAAATTTGTGTACCACTGAGCTTTAGCATCGGCATTTTCATTAGGATTGTTAACATCAACCCAGGTGTATTTAGGAACACCGTACTCTTCCATCATCTTTTCACATAAATATACATCCAAGATTGCCTGGAAGTTTGGTTGATATTTTGTGTTAACCGTAGTAGTTGTTTTTTCACCTGTTACCGGATCTGTTGTTGTAACTTCAAGAGGTACGTCGATCCATTTAGATTCGTCATCAATAACTACGCCGCCTTCACTTGGATCAAGTGCAGTTGTCGGGAATATTGTACCCCACATTTTAGTTTCTTCATCCCAAACCTGTTTGCCTGCGCACCATTCCATATCATCAAGTTTGTCATAGAATTCTTTTCCAACATCCTGACCAAAGATGAACATTGATAATTTTTTAGCTGCGGCTTCATACTCTGCTTTTGCAGTTTGAGCTTCACTGCCTTTTGCAAAATTGCTTCTTTCCAGAGCATTCATAATGTTTGACTGGAAATATTGCCACATAGCAATTGTAGATTCAACATATTCAACATCTGTTACTGTACTTTTAATAACTTCTGTATAGCTGCCGTCCAGGTAATCTCCAGGTAATGTTTCATTAAGTGGCGGCAATCCGTTAGAATCCAAACTATCCTGGTCAAGACCCTCTAACATGGTTTCATCATAAATTACCTGTTTGTTAACAGCATCAATTGTCCCCATAGGAACACGGTTTTGAGCAACACCGACTTCTTCGTATTGAACATCACCTACGTTCGGCATAGAAAGGTATTCATCCATTGCATTAGCAAATGTACCATCTCCGCCTTCTTCAGTTTTCTTCAGACTGCCTTTGAGGGCATTATAAATCTCCTGCATAGCCTGTCTTAATTGCTGTGCCTGAGATACAGCATCTGCCGGGGCTTTAATGTGTTCGTTGCCATTTCCGTCATCTTCAGTTTCAAACACAGCATCCAGCTCTGCCATTTTATTATACCAGTTCTTATATGTGTCACCGTTACCGGTTGTTCCATATACGGTATCTTGCATTTCTTTTATTGTCGCGTTAGTGTAAGCGTCACTTTTTTTGTGGTAGTCGTCAAGTAATTCAAGGTAGATGCCATATTCTGTAGATGTTTTTGAAAGTTCATAGCCATAGTGAATACCTGATACTCTTGTTCCATCTGTATTGAATATCATGTCGCCTTCAAACATCTTTTGTATATTTGGATCAATTTTAAACACATCCTGATTTTCAAAGTAAGTAGTTGCTTTTACAAGACCATATGATTTCAAAAATTCTTCAAGGGCTTTTGCATTCAAACCATCTGTATCACCTTCAAGTATTGATTCATCCTGTTCTGCAGCTTTGAATGCTTCTTCAAATCTTGCTGCATCAGTTTCTGATACAAGGAGTTGTCCGCTCTTATCTTTTAAGCCGTACTGGTTATTATATGCGCTGTATGCAGTCAAACTGTTAAATGTCAGGTTTTGGTACTGGGATTCTCCGGCTGTGTTGTAATTTTTCATCATTAACTGGGTTTTATTTAAAGCATCAACATACTCCTCACTTGCCTGAGAGCTTTCAGAAGTGAGGCGCATTTTAGCATTATTAATTATCTGTGATCTCAACTCGTTGTCAGCCATACGAGAGGTGATTGATAATAATCTAGCTTGTGATGCTGCCAATCCCATAGTTTACGACTTTTTCCTTTCCAAAATTTCTTATCGTAACATATTCTTACTATGGGTTACGGCTTTTTAGGGTAAAATCTTTAAAAACTAACGGTCAAATTTTACAAAATGTAACATTTATTTTATCCTGTTTAACGCGTTAAACAGCCTGTTTATATTTTTTGTTGAAGTCCCAATTCCGCACAAAAGCATTATTGATTTATCGTTTGTTTTTTCATCTTCAATATTGTATTTTTCAAATAATATTTCAGAAAGTTCATAACCGTTGTAATTAGGGTGTTTTACAAGAATTTTGGTAATATCATCTCCGAAAAATTCGCAGTTTTTGCATTCTGACCTTAATGTTTTAATTGTTGAGATAATATTTTCCAGATTTTTACGTCCGCGTTTTGAATTTAGATAATTTATATTTGCCTCAATTGAAGCAAGAAGCGGATAGGATGGAGAGGTGGTATTTATCAAGCTTAAAGCTTCCGACACATCAAGCCCGCAGCTGCAATGAAGCAGGGCTGTGGGATTAAGTCCGCCTGCTGTTTTGTGTAAAGATTGAACTGTAAAATCAGCATCTTTTACTGCACTCTGCGGCAGATTTTCAGAAAACGGATATAAAGCACCATGAGCTTCATCAACAATTAAATAGGTTCCGTATTGTTTACATACTTTTTTAATAGCTTTAATATCAGATACAATTCCCTCATAAGTCGGGGAGGTAACAATTAAAGCTTTAATCTGTTCTTTTTTTAAAATATTTTCTATCAATATTGGATTAACTGCGAGTGGAACTCCAAATTTATCATTTATGTCAAGATCATAATAAACCGGTACTGCTCCGGCAAGCCTTACTGCATTAGCATGGCAAGGATGTGCTCCTTTCCATATAAGAACTTTATCACCTTGTTCTGTGCAGGTTAAAACTGAGGCGATTATCCCGCTTGTGGAGCCGTTTGTTAAAAAACCTGTAGATTTAGTCCCGTAAATCTTTGCAGCAGCTTCCTGAGCCTTAGAAAGGGCTTCCTGAGGGTTGTAAGCATCAGTTTCAGAAATGTCATACTTATAAAGATTTCTCAGTTTATGATATATAAAAAATCTCTGCCCATGAGAAGGTGTTGTGAATAATGTTTTACGGCATGTTTTTCTTAATAAATTTACTAAACCCATATCTATTTATTTTTAATTTCAATGCTTCGTTTTGCGCAATACTGAATTAATGTCATTTTGTCTTTGTTATCAAAGAAGGCAAAACGTCCTGAATGAGTATATATGCCGTCATCGCCTTTCTCAATTCGTATCGGTATATATTTGCAGGTAACCTTCATCTCTTCAGTCAAAGGCAATGTGACTTTGTATTCGTCTTCTATATTAACATTTTCAGATGTTTTAAATTTCATACCGCCTGCTGAAATATCCAGAGTAGTTATTTTATGGTTTACATTGTCTGTATATAACTCAACGTCATGCACAAATTTGATACGTGTAAACCGTCTTCTTTGCAAGAACTTATGTTTAGCAGGGTTTGCAATTAAAAGAGTGTTACCCTCAATAGATTTTGCATAAGAATCAAAGTACAAAGTTCCGTTTTTGGTATCAAGATAAAATTCACAGTAATTACTTTTAAGAATACCATCAGGTTTATATTCCAATTCAAGACTGAAGCCTTGCGGGTTTACATCTGTAATTACACCTTTGTTGGCAAACTTAAAATCTGCCGGAACCATTATAACTCTTTGACCTTTTTCAAGTAATTCTCTCATTCTTTAGTCCTCATTTAATTCTTTCTTAATTATAATTCAATTTCTTAAATTTGTCATCATCTTAACAAAAGTCTTGAAAGAGGGAAGAAAATAGCTTATAATAAAAAAGCAGAGGAAAGCATGATAGAATAGATATTATATATTTTTTCTCAAACACGCTTCCGCTGTGCTCTTGCTTATACTAAGCGGACGCGATAAAAACAACTAAGAAAATATATTTGTTTTCGAGGCAATAGCGGAAACGAGCTTGAGAAAAAATAAACAGATAACGCAAAGCAGTAGCACCT
>HF989721.1:20095-61488 GCA_000431315.1 Brachyspira sp. CAG:484 | reverse complement strand
GGGGGGGGGCAAAGTAATTTAAGCTCCTTATCGGCTATTAGGGCAGAACTCAAAAACCTCAGCAAAGGATTTACATTAGCAGAGGTTCTAATAACTCTGGGGATAATAGGTGTTGTTGCTGCAATGACTTTGCCGGCACTTATCCAAAAAAATCAGGATAAAGAGTTAATTTCGCGTACAAAGAAAGTTTATTCAGAATTGACAAATACGCTTTTACTCGCTCAACAGGATTTAGGGGTAATCGGAGATAATTCTTTTTTATTTAACACTACAGATGACAGTAGTGTTGTTGCACAAAACTTGCTCAAGTATTTTAAAGGGGCATCTTATTGTAAAAACAGTTCTCAAAAAGGCTGTGCAAAATATTACTATGATGTTAAGTATGCTAAATTACAGCTTGATAGCAATAATGCAGGAAGTGTAAGCTCTCTGTCTTCATATCCGAAAATTATTCTTCCAAACGGAGAGTATATAGCAGTCGTAAATTCAAAAAGAGAGAACTGTACAGCTTTACAAACTACTCACAAAACAGATGAGTATGGAAGACCGGTATTAGATGAAAATGGGGATAAAATACCTGTTACTTACACTGCAACTAATTGCGGATACTTTTACTTTGATGTTAACGGTCCCCAAAAACCAAATCAGTTCGGACGTGACGTGTACCAGCTCTTCGTTGACAGAACCGGTACAAATGTTTCAAATGAATATTTAGGTTCAAAAAGTTTAATAAATATCCTTAGCGGCAAGGATGAGCTTGAATATGAGAATTATTCAAAAGGACAGCAATTTGAGTTTTAAAAAAGATTTTGCTGTTCAATAGTATTTTTATACCCGAGATGTCTGAACGCTGCGGGAGTAACTTTTCTACCCCGCGGTGTTCTTTGTAATAATCCGGCCTGGAGCAAAAATGGTTCACATACATCTTCTAAAGTCCGGACATCTTCCCCGAGTGCGGCAGCTAAAGTTTCAATCCCAACCGGTCCTCCGTCATATTTTTCGATAATCATTTTTAAAAGACTTCTGTCTGTGCTGTCAAGCCCGCAGGCATCAATTTTTAATGTATCAAGCGCCTTATTTGCAATTTCTTCGGTAATTCTTCCGTCTGATTTTACTAAAGCATAGTCACTTACCCGTTTTATAAGCCTGTTTGCGATACGCGGTGTTCCTCTTGACCTCCCTGCAATTGCAAGAGCTCCGGCTTTGCTTATATCAATTTTCAAAAGTCCGGCAGTTCTTGTAATTACCTGAGAAAGCTCTTCATCAGTATAAAATTCTAATCTGTGAATAATTCCAAATCTGTCGCGTAGTGGTCCGGATAGTTCTCCGGCTTTTGTTGTTGCTCCGATAAGAGTGAATTTTGGAAGCGGTACCCGTAATGTTTTAACTGTCTGGCTTTTCCCTGTAGTCATATCAAGGAAAAAATCTTCCATTGCCGGATAGAGAATTTCTTCTGCAACTTTATTAAGTCTGTGGATTTCATCTATAAACAAAATTTCTCCGCCTTTTAGCGACATTAAAATCCCTATAATATCTCTCGGGCGCTCAAGAGCAGGAGCTGATGTAATTTTAATTTCAACCCCCATCTGTTCTGCAATTACTCCGGCAAGAGTAGTTTTGCCCAGCCCCGGAGGTCCGTAGAATAAAAGGTGATCTAACGGCATTTCCCGTTTCTTTGCCGCTTCAATAGTAATTTTTAAAGTTTCTTTTAATGCAGACTGACCTATATAACTTTCAAAACTTTTCGGTCTTATACTATTTTCAAAATTTTTGTCAAATTCTATTGTTTCAGCCTTAACATTCTGATTTTTCTTGTTTATATCAAAATTTTTTTCAAAATTGCTGTCGTCTGTAATTATGCTCATTGTCTTTCCCTATTTTTTATGTTAGCATAAAATTAAGGTTAAGGAAAATTATTAAGATATAGGGAGAGAAGATGAAAGTATCAGAACGTTTAGAAAAAATTCCTCCGTACCTTTTTGCGGAGATTGACAGAAAAATTGCTGAAGCTAAAGCCAAAGGCATTGATATTATAAGCTTGGGTATAGGTGATCCTGATAAGCCTACTTTGCAGCCTGTAGTTGATGAAATGCACAAAGCTATTGATAATCCTAAAAACCATGATTATCCTCCGTATAACGGGACTGAAGCTTTTAGAAAAGCAGCCTGTGAATGGATGAAAGAACGTTTTGGCGTTGAGCTTGACCCTGATAAGGAAATGTTATGTAACATCGGGTCTAAAGAAGCTATTGCGCATGTTTTCTTTGCATTCGTTGATAAGGGTGATTACACATTAGTTCCTGATCCGGGTTATCCTGTTTATCATAATGCAACAATTTTTGCCGGCGGAACTCCTTTCCGTATGCCGTTGTTGGAAGAAAACGGCTATCTTCCTGATTTTGATAAAATTCCTGAAGATGTTGCCAAAAAGTCAAAAATTATGTTTTTGAACTATCCAAATAATCCTACAGGAGCTGTTGCGGATTTAGAATTTTTCAAGAAAGCAGTAGATTTCTGTAAAAAATATGATATTCTCCTGTGTCAGGATATGGCATATTCTGAAATGACATATGATGGTTATAAAGCTCCTTCTGTATTGCAAGTCGAAGGTGCAAAGGATATTGCAATTGAATTTTATTCACATTCAAAATCATACAATATGACAGGATGGCGTGTAGGTTTTGTCTGCGGTAATGCAGATGCAGTTAAAGCTCTTGGTACAATTAAGAACAATATTGACAGCGGTACATTTAAAGCAATCCAGCAAGCTGCAGCCGCTGCGTTTACAGTTGATAAAAAGTATATAGAAGACTTGAATAATATGTACCAGCAGCGTCGTGATGCAATGGAAGAAGGCTTGAGAGAACTCGGATGGGATATAAAACCATCAAAAGCAACCTTCTATCTGTGGCTTCCTGTACCAAAAGGAATGACTTCAGAACAATTTGTTACCGAAATGCTTGAAAAAGCTCATGTTGTTGTTCCGCCTGGAAATGGTTACGGCACATACGGCGAAGGTTATTTCCGTATTGCTTTGACAAAAGATGTTGATACAATCAAAGAATGTATTAACCGTATGAAAAAAGCAGGTATTTCATATAAATAAAATAATTCAGGCGCTGTCTGAAGGCAGCGCCGTTTATTAATAAGTGTTACAATTTGTTAGTTAATAGCTTATGTGGTATATTTAAGTTATGGAATGTCCAAAGTGCGGGTTAGAACTGGATGATAAAACGATTGTATGTCCTAACTGTAAAAAGGTTTTGAAAGTCGTTTGTCCGGTATGTAAGACCATCAACAAAACAAATACATGCAAAAAATGCGGTTATGTTATCATCGGTAAGTGCAATAAGTGCGGGAAAATTAATCTTACCGGCGATAAAAAGTGTAAAAAATGCGGTTTTAGTACTGAAGAAAGTGTTATTCTTAACGAGTCTAATACCGATAATTTTGTATGTCTTACTATTGAATTTCCTAATATGAGCGAGATGAAGGTTCTGTTAGGTTCAGCCCGTCTGCTAAATAAGTTTAAGGCTAATCTTGATAAGATAATTTATGACTGCGCCAAAGAAGCCGGAGTGAGAAGGCAGCTTGTAGGCAATGTTTATATGCTGAGATTTTACAAAGATTATACCTTCAACAGCTCTGCAAATACCGCAATTAATACCGCAATTGCCATTCTGACTGAGATAACAAAAATGAATTACAGGCTGACAAACAAAAAGAATGCTTCTGTCAGATGTAATATGTTTTTGATGAAACGTACTATCCATGATGATCCGTATGATTTAAATTCAGGATTTAACATTAGTATGGTTAACCAGAGTGAAAGCCAGCGCGAAAAACTGATGAATACATTCCAGATTATTGCCGACAACTATGTTAACCAGGCAATAGGTGCTGATTATAAATTTACTCCGTTAAATTCTGTTATGGTTAAAGGACAGATGGTAATGTTCTTTGAAGTCAGTGTTTCTGACTTGATAATTATAAACTACGAAGAACTTGATGAAAAAGATGAAGAGGCTGAAATTCCGAATTTTGTGCAAAATCTTCTTGTTGAACAGGATAAGCTTGACGGTGAAGCGCTGAGCAAAATGGAGAAGCCGTTTGATCCGGATTCTATTTATGATATTGAAACTATTAACTTTAATGAGATAGAGTGTGAGTTTATCAGAACAGAGAATATTGACGTATTTTATCATATAGTTAATAAACTCCAATCTGTACCTAAAGGTATTATTGCCGTAAAAACCGCACCGCTGTATGTTCCTTATTCCCTAAAAATCGTTACAACTATTGCTGATTTAGGTGTATATAAAAATATAATTACTGTAACCTGTTACGACGAGATGAAATATTCGCCGTATTCTTTCTTCAGAGATTTGGTTGCTGCTATTTTTGAATACACTGTATCTCAAAAATTGTTCTCAAAGAATGATTTTACAATGTTCTCATCAATTGACACTACAGGTATGATTAAGGACTTAATCACATTTAAAGAAAGAGATATTGACAGCCCTGAGGATACCAGGTATACCTATTTTGATATTTTCCTGACTCTTTTGCAGGCTATTCCTAACACCCTCATTTTTATTGAAAACTTTGATAAGATAGATACCAGTTCTTATGATGTATTAAAGTATTTGTTTGAAGCTTTTGAACAGCTTGATATTAGCTATCTAATCCAGTATGATAAAGAGTTTTCTCTTCATAAAGATATGCACTTCCTGCTTTCAAAACCATATTATACAGAAATAACACTTAAACCTACTCCTTTTGAAAAAATGATTGCCGAGAATAAAGAGTATTATAAAAATATTATGGATACTTTTTACTTCCAGCGTATTGCAAAGTATTCTTTCGGCAGTATTCTTTTCCTTGATATTGCAATTCAATATTTGATAGAATCAGGAGTTTTTGAGGCAACAGAAGACACAATAAACCTTATTAATCCTAAAACCATTATTATTCCATCAAGCTTAAACAAGCTTGTAAAACGCCGTCTTAACCTTTTGCAGGATTATCCGGAAGCTATTAAGTTCCTCACAAAGTGTGTCCTTCTGGGTACCAGAATTGATCAGGATACTATAAAATCTCTCGGCTGTCCTGAATTGGAAGAAACAATTGAAAAGCTCTCACAGATGGGTTATATATACTTCTACAATAACTGTATGTATTTCCCTAACTACAATATATTGAGAGAAAACCTGCTTGAAACTTTAAGCAAAGATAATCTCAAGGAAATTGCAAACTTCCTGTTTGAGAATATATTTGAAGATTCTATGCCTTCGCCGGAAAAAGCTTATTTGTACGGGTTACTGGATGATCATAAGTCAGAGTTCCTTGAATGGGAAAAACTTGCAAAGATAGACCTTTCTTTAGGCGATTTTAATGCTTATCTTAATTGTGCAGACAGAATTTTAAAGCTTCTTGATATGAATACTGACGAAGAGGCTCAGGATGATATTGAGAAATATAAGCTTGAATTGTTTGAAAATATTTCAAATAATCTTTTTGATTATATTCCGGAACAAACATTCCCTATTGCTGAGCAGACACTCCTTAACCTGGAGAAAGCCGGGGAAGCTGACAAGGTTGTTAACCTGTGTAATAAAATGATTCAGGGCTGTTTGCTAAATGGGAATTATACTCATGCTCTGGAATTAACACATAAAATTTTATCAATGCTCCCGAATGCTTCAATTGATCCCGGAGCAACAGATTATAACCATTATTTCTTCTTAATGTCGCTTGTGCATGTGGAAATATTGTTTAATATCGGAGCTTGGGAAGATTGCCTTGATGTAGGTTATAGAGTTTTGAATGTTGTTAATCAGGCAAATCTGTCTGCATTAAAACCGGACTATCTGACTGAAGAACAATTTGAAGCAATTGTTATGGATACTATAGCATATGTTGCATTGTGCAATGTTCTTCAATTGAAGGGCAATGTGCAGGAATTTTTGAATATTGTAAGAACAGATTTGACAAATGTTCCTCACTCGTTTGATATATTCATAGCGCTTCAGGATATGATTTTCGGGCGAATACCTAAGTATGACAGAAGTATGGTATCTGACAACGATAAGTTTTCAGGAGTTATATTCCATATTATAGAAGCATTTATGCGCTGCAGGCATGATTATAATGTGTTTGCCGAAGAAGTTTATGAGGCCAAGATTCTTGCTAAAAGCAGAGGGCTTCACCAGTTTGAGTTGTTCGCGGATTTAATGATTGCATATGCTTATATAAAAATTGATTCACATACAAAAGCTTCAATGATAATTTATAAGATTATTAAGACCGCTAACGAGAAAGGTATGACAAACCTCCTTTATCTTGCATGGTATATCATGAGTGAATTAAATCTTGCACAGGGCAAATATACAGTGACATACGGTATTGTAAACAATTCTCTTATCCAGCTTGAAAAAGCTGATTATGCAAATGAATACCTTATGCTCCTGTTTAAATATAATATGTATAAGGTATTAAGGTTTAAAGGCCAGGAGATTAATTCCCAGATTTGTCTTGCTCAGGCAAATTATATTTCTAAAAAATGGGGAATTAATTTTGAATTTGATACAGATCCTGATCATTTTATTGCACAAGTTGACCCTGATGATGAGGAGAATGTACCGCCAAAAGATTACGATACTGTTGATGCTTCTGAAATTGTACAGACAGAAGAAGAACAGAACAACCAATCTGAAAGTGAGGTATAATGAAAATATTATTTGCAGCAGCGGAAGTAGCTCCATTTTCTAAAGCAGGAGGTCTTGCCGATGTAATGGGCAGTCTGCCAAAGTATATTGAAAAAAACGCTGAAATTGCTATTTTTACACCGCTTCATGGGTGCATTGATGTTGACAAATATGGTATAAAAGAACTTGAAAATTCTTCATTATGGCTTACTTTTGGAAATCAAGGACACCGTTTCAGGCTGTTTATGTGTAAACTTCCGGGAACAAATATAAATGTATTTTTTGTGCATAATGACTGGTATTTTACTTGTTTTAAAGAAGTCTATCCTAAGTGGCTGGATACAAGATACGAGCATGAGCGATATATCGCATTTTCGCTTGCTGTTATGGAATATGCTAAACTTTTGAATTTCAGGGCTGATATAATTCATGCAAATGACTGGCATACAGCAATGATACCGGTTTATTTAAAAAGTAACTACAAATACGATGAATACTGGCAGAATACCAAAACAGTATTTGAAATACATAATCTTGCATATCAGGGAGTCTGGTTTGAAGATGTTCTGGATTTTGCTAACATGCGTAAAGATATAGTATATAATGAGTGGGGTGTCGAGCATTACGGCAAGGTTAACTGGATGAAGGGTGCTATTAATTATTCAGACAGAATTGTAGCCGTATCACCTACATATGCGAAAGAAATCCTTACAGGTGAATATGGCGAAGGTATGGACTATACCTTGCGCGGAGCCCAGCATAAACTCAAAGGGATATTGAATGGTATAGATTATGACGTATTTAATCCTAAGAAAGATAAAACAATTATAAAAAATTATGATGTTAAATCTGTTAAAAATAAGGAAGAGAATAAAAAGAAAGTTTGTGAAGAATTTGGGTTAGCGTACAACCCAGAACGTCCTCTTTTTGCGTTTATTTCACGTCTGGTCCCTCAAAAAGGACTGGATTTAATCAGAGCCGCAGAAAATGATTTGAAAAACTGTAATGCGGATTTTGTTTTCTTAGGAAGCGGAAATTCGGATTATGAAAACCTGTTAATCTGGCTTTCAAACAATTCAGCTAATATAAGGGCATACATAGGTTACCGCGGAGATTTAGCAAATCAAATTTATGCAGGAAGTGACTTCTTCCTAATGCCGTCTAAATTTGAACCTTGCGGCTTAAGCCAGCTTATTGCAATGCGTTACGGCTCTCTGCCTGTTGTAAGAGCTACCGGAGGTCTGGAAGATACTGTTACCGGTTATCCGTTAGCTGACTCTACAGGATTTAAATTTTGGGGCTACGATGGTTGGGACATGATGTCTGCAGTAAATTGTGCATCGAGTGTTTATAAGGATAAGTATACTTTTAATGCTATGAGGAAGTCTGCAATGGAAGCTGACTTTTCTTGGAAGAAAAGCTCTTTAGAATACTTAAATATGTATAGAGAGCTGGTTAATAAGTAATACATTATTGCGAAATGCAAAGAAATAGTTTATAATAAAAAAGCAGAGGAAACCATGCTAGAAAAGCTATAAATGTTATCTCAAACACGCCTTTGCTGAGGATACCTGATGGATTTTGTAAATCCGGGTGGCATCGAGCCTCATGCACCGCAATCGTCTTTACAAGTTATAACGTTACCAATAGTAAAAGACAGGCAAGCATCGAACATTTTTAAGTAACTATAAAAGTTTTTGAGGCGATAGCGTAAGCAGAGCGTGAGCGTGTCCGAAAAAAGTTTTATAGTTACTTAAAAAACACAAATAGATGAATAAGAAAAAATATATGTTTTCGAAACGATAGCGGGAACGGAGTGAGAGCGTGTTTGAGAAAATAAATATTTTTTCTTAAATAAAAAAACAAAAATCAACATTACAACTAAAAAGGAGATTAAGTTATGGAAAACACAGTAAAGACAAGACTTTCCGGGGGGGGGGCAAGGTAATTTAAGCTCCATAACCGGTATTGGTACAGGCCTCGCGCCATTTAGCACCGCCGGACAAAGAACCGTTAAACGAGGCTTTACCTTAGCCGAGGTATTGATAACCCTTGGCATAATAGGTATAGTTGCAGCTATGACACTGCCATCTGTAGTCGCCAATCACAAAGCTAAAGAGCTTGAAGTCCGTTTCAAAAAAGCTTATTCTACAATATGGAATATACACCAGAGGATGCTGGCTGATTATAATTCTGTTTACGATCAATTTATTGTAGAAGATATATATGGAACAGGTGATACTAACGAGAATAAAAACCGGAAGAATGACTATATCTCCGCTTTTATCACTTATGTTAACGGGGGTAAAATCTGTAACTATAGTGATAGTATTCTTTCCTGTTCGGGAAATAAAGGTTATCCAGCTTCATATAAAACTTATGAAGGAAAACGTGAAGCACATCTTTCTGATGACGCTGTGAGAACAAGAGCAATTGCAACTAATGACGGTATGACATTCTTTTTTGGAAATTCTATGTGGCGTAATGCCAGAATTTATGTTGATACCAATGGTTCAGCAAAAGGACCCAACAGATTAGGATTTGATTTATTTGCTTTTGATGTTGATAAGACTGATAAAATAGTTCCGGCTAAGAATACAGCAGGTAATGTTGATGATGATGGAAATCCAACAGCTGTCAATGAGTGTTCTATCAATAAAGGAAATACTAAGTATAACGGATTTGGCTGTTCTGAATTTGCATTGACGGATAAAAATCCGGATAATCAGAATTTGAGTTACTGGAAAAATTTGCCTAAATAAAAAGCGGGTTTTATAGCCCGCTTTATTTTATATTTTTTACAACCTGGATAATGTGTTTTGCAGCATCTTCAGGTTTTAGTTTTTCAACATCGCTGGTTTCCCGTACTTTGTACTCGACAAAACCGTCATTTATAGTCTTTCCTACTGTAATTCTATACGGGAAGCCTATTAGGTCAGCATCCTTAAACTTAACGCCTGCACGTTCATCTCTGTCATCCAAAACTACTTCCACGCCGTTTGCTTTAAGTTCTTTGTATAACTTTTCTGCGACTTCCATCTGCAATGTATCCTGAATATTAACGGGAACAATTACAGCATGATACGGAGCTATTGATATAGGCCATTTTATTCCATGTTCATCATAATGGGCTTCAACTGCTGCCGCTGCAGTCCTTGAAATCCCTATACCATAGCAGCCCATAATATATGGATGAGATTTGCCGTTTTTGTCAAGATAAACCGCGTTCATTGGTTTTGAATATTTTGTACCCAGTTTAAAGATGTTACCTACCTCAATGCCTTTAGTAACCTTAAGCGGTTTTCCGCATTCAGGGCAAAAATCACCTGCTTCAACAAGTCTTATGTCTTCGTAGCGGATTTCATCTATATCTAAATCAGAAAGGTTTGCTCCGACAAGATGTTTGTCTGTAACATTGATGCCGACTACAAAATTCTTCATATCGCGAACAGTTTCATCAGCAATAATCTGAATATTTTTCATTCCCTTAGGTCCGATAAAGCCAGGTACAGCATCAAACCCTTTTTCAGTCATAAGTTCAGCTATCTCGGCAGAAGATGCTATTCTTATATCAATTCCGCCGGCTGCATTCATTAATTTAGTTTCCTCAACGGTTTTATCAGCTCTGATCAATGCCATAACAGGCTTTTTGTCAACAATATAGACAAGTGATTTCAAAATAAGCGTTGAAGGGATATTTAAAAATGCACTCAGTTCTTCTATTGAGTGTGTATTTGGGGTATCAACAACTTTTGTTTCACTGAAATAATCTTTACCGTCAACAACCGCTTCTGGAAGTTTAGAAACCGCATGGTTTGAATTTGCGGAATAATCGCATTCACAGTAGAATACGTCATTTTCGCCGGCATCTGTATCTGTAATTACCATAAATTCATGAGAAACGCTTCCGCCTATAGCACCGGAATCTGACTGAACCATTTTTGTTTCAAGTCCGCAGCGGTCAAAAATTCTTTTGTAGGCACGCGCCATATTCTGGTACTCTATATCAAGCCCCTCTTCTGAAGTGTCAAAGCTGTAGGCGTCTTTCATAATAAATTCTCTGCCGCGCAGAAGTCCGTATCTTGGACGAACTTCATCTCTAAATTTTGACTGTATCTGGTAAAGATTAACAGGCATTTGTTTATAAGATTTCAGACCGTCGCGTGCAATTGCTGTTATAATTTCTTCATGGGTAGGTCCAAGACACATAACCCTGTCGTGTCTGTCTTTCAATCTCATAAGCTCTTTACCGTAAGCTTCCCATCTGCCGGATTCTTCCCAGAGTTCTTTTGGCTGTACGAAAGGCATTAAAAGCTCCTGAGCGCCTGCCGCATCCATTTCTTCTCTAACAATATTCTCAATCTTTTTCAGAACTCTCCACATAAGGGGTAGGTAATTGTAAACACCTGAGGTAAGTTTTCTTATATAACCTGCTCTTGCCAGCATTTTATGCGAAACAACTTCTGCATCAGCAGGGAACTCTCTCAGAGTTTGAACAAATAATTTTGACATTCTCATAATCTTTAATTCCTCTTTTGTTTTTCAGTGATTTTATTTTACCATGCTGAAAAATAAATTTATATAGCGTTTAACCCGTCAAGTTCTTTTTGAATAACTGAAGGCGGGACGGATAGGGTATCTTCATGTTCAAGAGCAAGCCGCAAGCCGTTTTCAAAACCTTCAAGGTTCCCTAACCTTTTATCAATCTGGGCTTCTATGTAATATAAATCTCCTGAATTTATGCCTGCAGCCACTGCTCGCTCTATTACTCCGGACGCATCATCATACATTCCCTGTTTTGCAAGGATTTTGGCGTAATTTATATAGGCTTCCTGATCTTTTGGATTTAGTTCAAGTGTTTTTTCTAGTTTATTGACTGCATCATCAAAATTGCCGTTTTCAAAATCAATTACTGCCAAGTTGTAATATGCCCAGCTGTAATCAGGTGACAGTTCGATAACTTTCTGAAATTGTTCGGCGGCACTGTTTGAATCACCCATTTCCTTTAAAATATTACCCATATAAAAATGTGCATAAATGTCGTCGTCATTTAAATCAATTGTATTTTGAAAATTCATCATGGCGTCAACCAGTTCTCCTTTTTTTAACTGGCATATGCCAAGGCTGAAGTATGAATTTGAGTCCTGAGGATCATTTTCAAGAACCTTTTCAAAGCAAGCGATTCCTCCATCGTAATCTTTTAATTCGGTCAGCACAAGTCCTAAATTATAGTAAGCATCCATTTCGTCAGGGGATAATTCTATTGACTTGAGGTAGGCATCTTTGGCTTTTTCAAAATTTTTTAATTTTTCATATACGATTCCAAGATTATAAAAAATTCCGCTGTCATTTTCAAAGATTTTAGACAGATACAAAAAATGCTGCAGTGCTTCTTCTGAAAATCCGCTGTCCAGCAATAGCACTGCAAGCTGACGCCTTGCCTGATAATTAGCATTATCTTCCTGCAAAATTTCTTGTAATTCCTGAATTTTTTCAATCTTTGACATATTTTGATAATAACACTTTTTTTATATTTAGCAACTTATTAACCTTACTACTTGCAATTTTTTTGAAAATTGCTAGAATATATGTATTCCAAGGAGGATTTATTATGAAGTTAAAGTTATTTTCGGTTATATTAGCATTATTTCTAGCTGTTCAGACTGTTATGGCAGCCCCGTTTAATGCTAACGCCAAAACAAAGAGAATTCCGGCAGGAACAAAGTTTCAGCTTCAGCTCTTAAGCCCGTTATCAACACTTAAAAAGAGCGGAGATGATTTTTCAGCAATTCTGGTTACTGACCAGACTGCAGATTCTGATGTTGTGCTTCCTTCAGGTTCACTGGTCAGGGGCAATATTAGAAATATCGTGCCGGCTAAAAGAATGTCTAAAGGGGCAATTTTGTACTTAGACTTTGATCATATTGTTACCCCAAACGGCAGGCAGCTTCCATTAACCTTATCAATTGTAGGACGTACCGATATGACTTTTGACGGCGGGATAACAACTACCAGAGGATATAGCGATGCTGTAAAGAAGAGCTGGGCAAGAACTGTTGAGATTACAAAAAATTCCGTTGAATGGGGAAACGATATTGTAAATGACGGTCCGGCAAAATATGTAACAATGCCTCTTGCTGCAATTGGCGGCGGTATCGGCGGCGGAGCTTATTTTATTTATGATGCTATTGCTGATATTATTAGAAAAGGTGAGGATGTAAATCTTAATACAGGCGATGTTATAAATGTAATTCTTGTCGATCCTATTGATGTTCCTGTTATTTAAATTTTTAATAAAACTGAGCCTCCTGCTTAAAATAAAGCAGGAGGTTTTGTTATTTTGGTAAATTATTAAAATAATTTTTTTCTGTAAGAGCTTTATAAGTACAGCCGGCTCCATTCATTTTATTTGTTGAAGTCAATGAACAATAACTGTCATCTGCACTGTAATAATCTGTATTAGGGCTTCCCATTGGCAAAAGTTTACCATTATCTGCCAGCTGGAACATAAATAAATCTTGCCCAAGTCTGTTTGGGCGTTTTCTATATCCGTTGACATCAACAGATATATATCTATTTAGTACCGTTGTTCCAGGACTTTCTATTAATATCGTCATCCCATCATTCAATATAAACTGTGCATCATCGAAGTAATTAAGGTTTATAAAATTTTTCCCATTATAGGTTTTATAAACAGTTCCATTTTCTCTTGCATCATCATCATTTGGTATGCAGCCGTCTGCAAGCTCCTCTCCCGAAGCATAAGCATAACCACAGTCTTTTATGATTTTCAGGTAAGGCTTAAATGTATTATTTATATTATCCCCGTTTTTTGCGCGTTCTCCATGTTCTGCATAGTACATATCAAGTGCCTGATTAATTAAACTATATCCTCTATTTAGTCCGGTCTTGAGCTCTTTATTCCTATTGTTCTGTATAAGCCCGGAAAGTGTTAGTGAAGCTACAATTCCTATAACACTTAGAGTAATTAATACTTCTGCAAGTGTAAATCCTGTTGTTTGATTAATTTTGAGTTTCATATACATATTTACCTCCAAATTTTGAGTTTTACTTCTATATTATAAGTGTAAAACTCAAAATTATCAACATGTAATATGAGTTTAGCTCAATGTTAAATATTTTAAGAGCAAATAAAATATTTAAAAAGAGGTTGCAATGAATTTAAAAAAGTGTTTTGGGCAGAATGTTCAAAAATACAGAAAGCATAGAAATTTAACACAGGAAAGGCTGGCTGAACTTGTCGGGGTTGATGTTACAAGTATAAGTGCCGTTGAAACAGGTAAATATTTCCCATCCGCAGATAATTTGTCCAGAATAGTTGAGGTACTTCAGGTCCAGTTTAGTGATTTGTTTGAATTTGATTCTTTAAGGTCAAATGATGAGGTTTTTGAGGATATAATTTCAATTATTTCTGCATTTAAGGATGATAAAAAGCGTCTTAACGCGGTTAGAAACTTTGTTAAAACGCTTATTTAATTTTACTATATTTATTACATTCTTTCAGGCGCTGTCACTGCAAGAAGATCAAGAGCGTTGTTTAATACCTTCTTAACCGCTATAACCAGTGATAATCTTGCTTTCATCATGTCTTTATCATCAGAGATTACCCTGTTGGCATTGTAGAAAGAGTGAAATTCTGCTGCAAGTTCCTGAACATAACGGCAAATTGTATATACCTGCCTTGTTTCAGCTGAAGTCTTAATCATTGATTTGTATTCTTCAAGTTTAAGAATAAGCTTTTTGGCTGTATCTATTGCCGGCAAAATTGTTTCTGCACTGTAATTATTGATAAGCGCATCAAGCTCTGACTTCATCATTGGAGCCGGCGTTTTTTCACCTGTTTCGGTATTTAATTTTTCTTCAACAGCATTGCGTAAAATTGAGCAGGCTCTTGCATGAGCGTATTGGACGTAAAATACCGGATTTTCATCGCTGTTTGTTTTTGCAAGTTCAATATCAAAATCCAGAGTTGTATCAATGTTTCTCATAGACATCCAGAATCTTGTTGCATCAACACCTACTTCATCTATAAGGTCCTCAAGCGTAACCATATTTTTACGTTTACCCATACGAACCTCATTGCCGTTGATAACAAGGTTAACAAGCTGCCCCAGAAGAACTTCGAGTTTATCGGGATCATAGCCGAGAGCTTCTATTGAGGCTCTAACACGCGCAACATATCCATGGTGGTCCGCCCCCCAGATATTTATAAGCCTGTCGTATCCGCGTTCCAATTTATCAATATGGTAAGCTATGTCAGCGGTCAGGTATGTATTTGAGCCGTCTGCTTTTTTAATTACCCTGTCCTGGTCATCACCGTAATCTGATGATCTAAACCAGTCCGCACCGTCTTTCTGGTAAATTTTTCCGCTATTCTTAAGCTTTTGTACACACTCATCAACCTTTCCTGATTTATGCAGGGAAAGTTCTGAATAGAAGTTATCAAAATGCACTCTGAAATTATCAAGAAGAGCTTTTTGCAAATCTTCCATTTCTTTTTTTGCGAAATCGCTTAATTCTTTAACATCATCAGGAAGCCCTTTGTGTGTTTCAAGATATTTTTTTGCCACAGGAATTAAATAATCTCCAGGATAATAATTTTTTCTTTCAATCTCATCTTGAGGAAAATCTACATCTTCGCCTAATTCCTGTCTTATTCTGATTGCAAGCGAGTTTCCAAGTTTATTTATTTGCGAACCAGCATCGTTAATATAAAATTCCTGATAAACCTCATGTCCGTAAAATTTAAGAAGATTTGCAAGAACAGAACCCATTGCTGCCCAGCGTCCATGTCCTATATGGAATGGTCCTGTCGGGTTTGCAGAAATATATTCAAGCAAAATCTTTTCAGTTTTGACATTTTCCGGCTTTCCGTAATTTTTATCTTTTTTAAATATTTCTTCAACGGTTTCTTTTAAAAGAGTTTGACCGGTTTTAAAATTTATAAATCCACCTATAACAGAGTATTCATTATCTTTTTTATCAATATATGAAACTATTGTGTTAGCAATTACCGGCGGTGCAATTTTTGCATGTCTTGCAAGTGAAGAAACGTTTATTGCAAAGTCGCCAAAATCAGCATTTTTCGGACGTTCTGTAGAAAGAGTTCCTTTTTTATATTCTTTCATTTCGCCAAGTTTATTATCATTTACAGCTTTTTCAAGAGCTGTTTCAATTTCGTTTAAAAAATAATCTTTAATCATTAATCTCTCCAAATTTATTCTTACTGCCCTAATTATACTCTAAAAATTTTATTTGTAATATAATATTTATATGATCAATATTGAGAACATAGTGGAAAGAATCCGCGAAATAATTGAAGATGAAACAACCGAACAGCTTAAAGAAGAACTAAATGGTTATCACGTAGCGGATCTGGCTGATATTTTCCAGGAGCTGAAACCTGATGAGAGGCTTCAGTGCTTCAAGCTTTTAGATATTGATAAAGCTGCGGATTTGATGGAATATTTGCCGGCACAGACTCAGGTAGAGCTTCTCAGTGATATTGATGAGGAAATGGCTTCCAAAATTTTGACAAGATTGCCTCATGATGCTGCCGCTGATGTTCTTGGTGATATGGAAGAGGATGAGAGCGAAACTTACCTTGATAAACTTCCTCATAAGTTTTCGGAAGAGGTCAGAGAACTTTTAACATATAATGAAGATACTGCGGGCGGGATTATGAATCCTGTTGTTCTTACTGTAAATTCCGATATGAGTGTTCAGGATGTTTTAAACCATATAAGAATTAAGGCTGAACAGGACAATATGGAACTTTATTATGTCTATGTAACAGATAAACAAAATCATCTGCTCGGGGTTGTTTCTCTGCGTAAACTTTTGACTTCTCCTATTAATCAAAAAGTTGAAGATATAATGATTTCTGATATTGTTAAACTTCATGTAGATGATTATAGTGATTATATCATTGATGAATTTATGAAATATCAATACAATGCTCTGCCTGTCGTGGACTTGTATAACCGCCTTAAAGGTATGATTACCTGGGACGATGTTCATGATTTGTTTGAAGAAGAAACAACTGAAGAGATTTATCAATCTTCCGGTATTTCAACTGAGATGGTTGACGAGGATGAAATTCTTTCGGGTAATGTTTTTAATGCTATACGGGCAAGAACTCCATGGCTGTTTATTACACTTCTTGGAGAATTTGTTGCGGTTAATGTTGCTAATCATTTTGACCATACGCTGTCAGCTTTACCTATTATTGCAATATTTATGCCTCTTCTGGCGGGTCTTGGCGGTAATATTGGCACGCAGAGCATTACTCTTATGGTTCGCGGGCTTTCTACCGGTCAGGTTACATTGAGTTCTGCATTTCACCATATACTTAGAGAAGCGTTTATCGGTATGCTTATCGGCGGGTTCTTTGGTATTCTTGTTACTCTTGCAACCTGGGGCTGGCAGCATAATGCCGAACTCGGTGTTATTGTCGGTGTTGCGATGACTATTAATATGACCATGGCAACTATTATAGGGACGTTTACTCCGTTTGCACTTAAATCCCTCAATGTTGACCCCGCTGTTGCTTCCGGTCCGGTGATTGCAACTACAATTGATGTTGTGGGGCTTGCTGTTTACTTCACGCTTGTGTCAATTTTTCTTGTACATGTTATGTGATTATAATAAAATCGGTAATTTACTGTATATTTTTTATAATGATTTATACTAAAATATTTTTGTGTTAATTGAAAATTAGATGGGTATTGAGATTTATGACAAACGAAATAAATAAAAGGATTAGACCAAGAGCTGAGCAGAACCAGGAAAATGCCAGACAAAATGAATATTTAAACCAGATGAAAAAACATCAGGAAGAGCAGGCAAAATTTTTCCGCGGTGTCTTTATTTTCCTTGCGTTTATGGTTTGTGTATTTGCGGCTGTCTTTATACTTGCCGGCAACCAAAAATTTGTTAATGATACGTTCGGCGAAGACTCTGCCGTTGCTAAGATGTTCGCTAAGATGGCTAAGAATAATGATTATAAAGATAAGGCTGAATTTGTTCTTCCATTTGGACCTAGAAGACAGAATATTCTGCTTCTTGGAGTTGATGCAAGTAATAATGATGAAGACTTGTGGACCGGAACCAGAACAGATACGATTATTCTTGTAAACATTGATCCCCGTTCAAAATCCGTTAATGCTATCTCAATACCGCGCGATAGTAAAGTTTATCTGCCTGATAACAATGGTATTCAAAAGATTAATGTCGCCCACGCTATAGGCGGTGTCGGTATGACTATAAAAACGATAGAAGATACTCTAGGAGTTAAAATTGACCGTTATATAATGGTACATGATAATGCAGTAAAGGCTATTGTTGAAGCTCTTGGCGGTGTTGATGTTTATGTTGAAAAACCTATGCGTTATCACGATTATTCAGGAAAACTACATATTGATTTGACAAAAGGCGAACACAGACTTTCTCCTGAACAGGCTGTAGGTTATTTAAGGTTTAGACACGATGCCCTGGGTGATATAGGAAGAACCCAGCGTCAGCAGTGGTTCTTGAGAGGGTTGTTGAACGAGCTTCAAAAACCTGAAACTATCGCAAAAATTCCTGAAATTATTTCTGTAACTCAAAAATATGTTAAAACAAATATGTCATTATATGAATTATCTCAATATGCAGCTATGACAAAACATATTGATATGGATAAGATTGAAATAGCTACCCTTCCTGGAGCACCTAATAAAAAAGGCTATATCAGCTATTGGATTTTGGATCCGGAAAAAACGCAGGAAGTTGTTAATCGCTTGATTTACAGAGAAAAAATCCATCCGGAAGAAGGTACTGTTTTATCTGCCGGAGTAATGTATTCAAATGGAAATGAAGATAAGGCAGAACTAATTAAAAATGAACTCTCTGCTGCCGGCGTAAATGTTGCCTGCACAGGTCATTTAGGTAAAACTCATACGCAGTTTATTGCTCATTCAAAGAATGTTACAAATGACTATTTCAACTGGCTTAAAAAGAAAACCCCGTCAATCGCAGGTTACCAGTTTGTATATGAACCTGTTAACTATTACTGTGGTGAAACTGATTTCACTATTGTAGTTGCTGGCAGATAGGGCTGTGATAAAAATTTCATTGCCGGGACACATCTACTTTGTGATTTACAGCTGAAAGTAGACAAGTCTGGAAAAATATGATATTCTTATCTTTATAAAAAAGAGAGAGAGGTTGTGTTATGGAAAAAATGTTCATAAGTGGAAACATGCCGTTAATAATAATTGCAGTTGTTGTGCTTGTGATTATTTACGGAATTTATTATTCTTTAATACAAAAGAAAAACAAAGTTAAGGAAGCTTTTTCAAGTATTGATGTTCAATTGAAAAAACGCTATGACCTTATTCCTAATGTTTTGTTTATAGCTAATAAGTTTATGGAGCATGAAAGAGGGCTTTTAGAAGATATTACAAAACTAAGAGCTCAGGCAGCAAAACTTCCTGCTGATTTGAGTAATGCAGAACAAAAAATTCAGCTTGACGGTGCTATTGCCGGTAAGATGGGGCAATTGATGGTTGCTGTAGAAAATTATCCTCAGTTAAAATCCGACCAGACAATGCTTCAGGCAATGCAGACATATAATGAACAAGAGGAGCATATTGCTGCTGCAAGAAGGTTTTATAATTCTGCTGTTTTGGATTTGAATAATGCAGTTGAAATTTTCCCAAGCTCTATGATAGCTGCAATGCTTAATATCAAACAGATGCCGTTCTTTGAAGCTACTGAACAGGAGCGTCAGGCTGTAGATGCCAGTCAGTATTTTAAATAAGAAGAATTTAAAAAAGACGGTTGGTTTACAGCCGTCTTTTTTGTTTGTAGTATAATAAGTATAGCAGGTGCCTGTAGCTCAGCTGAATAGAGTGTCGCTCTCCGAAGGCGAAGGTCGCGGGTTTGACTCCCGCCAGGCACAGTGTTATAATAAAACCGGTTGACAGCCGGTTTCCCGTAAACCCATGGGAGATTTACTTCTCCCTTTTAAACAATGGCTTCGTAGCTCAGCAGGATAGAGCAGCGGTTTCCTAAACCGAAGATCGCGCGTTCGAATCGCGCCGGGGCCATTTAAATTATATTAAAGTTAATTCCAAGAGAGCTTAAAGCCTCTTCTGAGTTATTTACAAAGAACTTATATCTTTTTGCTATTTCCTGCATTGTAAGTTTAGGATTTATTTTTAATGAATCCTGTGTGGCTTTTGCCATTTCATTAACAAGCTGTTTTATAACTGTATTTCTGTCCACTGCTTTTGAAAGATCATAATTACAGCTGTCTGCTATATTTTTAAGACATCCTAGGTTTGATATTATATAAGTTTCTTCTGCTTTCATCTGGTTGATATGAGCCGCATTTGGTATGATATTTTTCTTCTGCATAAAGTCCAGACAGAAACTGTTTACTGTTGAGAATATTTTTACCGGGTTATCAACATCTATTCTGGTATCTGTGTTATAGATTGTTTGCTGGAGGGCTTTTGACATTTCTTTAATAACTTTCTTTTTATTATTGCTGCCAAGTTTTGCACCCTCAAGCATAGCTTCTGCGATAGCGTCTGTATTGCCTATAAGATAGTCTATGTGGTTAAACAGGTTCTTAATAGCCTGCTTCTGCTCTGTTTTTGTTGTGTTGCCGTAGTCAATAATTGTAATAGGTTTACTTGTATTGCCGTTTTTAAGGTTTTTAATTAAGTCTACATCTACAAGAATATTACCGCCATGAGGATCTGACTGTACTACTTTTTTGCCGGTTTTAGGAAGAGAGAACAATTGTTCACAGTATACTTTTACATAATTTTCAACAAAATTTTTGAAGTCATCTTCGGTTAAACCGGCTTCTTTCCATTTTTGTGCAAATTTGTCACTATCAAGCTGAACTCCCGGAGCCTTTTGCATGATGAATATATGTTCTTTAGCATCAATTACCCCTACCGGCTGGAATGTGGATGATTGCTGCCCTATTTCTCTGGCAGACAGGGCTTCTTCTTTTAGGTTAATTTCATTTCCCCAGACTTTGTACATATTATCAAGCTGGTTTATATCATACTCTTTACGTTCAGGAGTAGCAATAGTTTGTTTTGAGGTGAACCATGAGTAATCTGGTTTGGCTCGTTCTTCAACTTTGGCAAGAATTTTAGATTTGTCTGCTGCTATTTTGTCTGTATCTAAGAAGTGCTGTTTTACAATTTTTATAACAACTTCTTTGTCATCAGCACTTTTTGCAAGGTATGATTCTGCAATAGAACCCACACCGAGGAGTTTTGTAATCTTATATTGAGCACCGTATTCTCTGTCTAATATTTGCTGGGCCTCTTCAATTGTTCTTGAAGTTGGGCAAGAGCTTTTAATGCGTTTTACAATTTGTTGAAGATCCTTGAAGCCGTTGACGTCCATTCCTCTTTCTTCAAGTTTTTCCATTGCTCTGTCAATACCGCATGTTTCAAAAGAAAAGTTATAATCTCTTCCATTACCTAATGATGAATTATTTTTTCTTGCGTTGTAGCTCTCTACCAGCTGGTCAATCTGGTGGATAAGTTTATTCTGCTTATCTTCCGGTATATCAACAACTGTTTGCAAATATTTAGGCAGGAATATATTTTCAGCCTCAAGTTTTCTGATTTTTCCTTCAATATTGCCGTTTTGCCCTTTTTCAAGCAAAATTTTCATAAAATCTTCATCAAGTTTGGAAATTCCTGTAGGATCAAACTTTTCACCTTTGATAATGACGCTTAAGTCATATCCTATGTCACGTGCGAGCTGCTGAAATTCAGTGAGCTGCCCTTCAGGAGGTCTGTAATTTATAACGTGTTGTTTATTAAGTACAGCGGATTTGATTGATTCTGTGATCTTTGCAACATTCAAATGCCCTCTTGCAGCAGCAAGTGAAACTCCTGCCAGTCCTAAAATACCTATTCCTACGGAGTCTTTTTGTTTTTGTACAAAATCTGAGATGGAAGGAAGTGTTTCATCATCGCTTTTGTCTGTAATGTATCTTGTAAATGCGTTAACAGCAATTCCAGCAGGAATCAGCATCGGATTGAGAGTTGAGATAAATCCTGAGATACCGTCAAGTGTTCCTGAAATAACGTTAGCTTTTATTCTTGAAGGCTGTTTTGGTGCATCTTTATCTTTTCCGAGATGGTCAATTCCTTTTAGTCCTAATTTTACTGCTAAGCCTGTAAGTATTGATGCGCCGGCAGTTAATGCCATTGCATATTTTTTGTATTTAGGGGTAAATACATTTATCAATGTTTTAGCCTTTTTCCCCATAAAGCCTACACCTATTGCGCAAGCAGAGGAAATTGTATCTATAGTTATTTCTGTACTGTTAAAATTCGCATTTTCATAACGGTCAATGTATTCTTTTGCTTCCTGTTTAGAAGCTTTGCCTTCCTGGTAGTCAATAAGCTTTTGGGTTACTTTTTTATCGGAAAGCCCTAGAGGAATTATTTTATTTATTGCCCCGTAAAATTTTGCAAACAGTCCCCGTTTCTTTTTAGCTGAAGTAAAGGAATCAACCATGTCATTATCAGGCTTGAGAACAGCCCTTCGTGAAACCCTTCTTCTTTTCTTTTCCGGCTGGGTCGCTACTGTTGTGTTATTTAACTGTGAGTTTTCTATACTATTTGGCATATTTCCCCTATATTTTTAATAAATATTGTAAAATTTAAAAATTGCTTTCTATAAAATTAATTTTTAAGTTTTATTAATATCAAAAGATTTTTGTAGCAATTTTTTTTCTTATTTTAATTTTATTTTAATGTAGAAAGGTATTTATGGAAGGTTTCACTGACGTTGCAAAAATACAAATAAAGCAGACGGCTCTGCCAAAGCAGGATGGTCTTAAAAATTCAGCTCCTGTAAAGACAGAGCCTGTTCCAAATGATTCTGTGGAACTTTCTACAAAAAAAGAAGATAAAAACGGTCTTTCAGCTTTTGCTAAAGTTGCTGCAATGCTTGGGGTTATTTCTGTTGCTGTTGCAGGCGGAACCTATGGCGGTGTTAAGCTTTATGATAAATTTTTCCAAAGATTATCATGTGGTATAAAAAAAGGCGAAATAAATGACGCTTTATTTAATTTCATTAAAAAGATTGATCCAAAAGGAAATGTCTTTAATAATAAAGCAGAAATAGTAAAAATTAATGAAAATCTTACTGATGAAAATTTTGTTATCCTTAAACAACTTTCAAAAATGAAAAATGAGCGGGTTATCTATTTGGGTCCTGATGATTATTTCTGCCCGCGTTTTGAGCTTTCAGATATAACAGAATTATTGACTAATACAAATGAATACAACATTAAATATCTTGAGCAGTTGGCTAAAAAATCTGATAAAAAATACGGTATTGCTGAAACTTTTGAAACCTCAGATATGGTTGAAATTTTAAAAAATATTAATCCTGAAAATGATAAAGTCGCCGGAAAACTAATTGATATTACGCCTATTAACAGTTCTAAAAATCTGATTAACTGTCTGAAACAGGTTAATAAAGAGAACTCAGATATTTATTCAATGCTTCTTTCTACAAGAAGAAAAGGCGGAAATACAGAGCTTACTATTCAAGATTTACAAAGTGTGGCAGAAACGCTTCAGAAAACAAAAAATCTAAAATGTGCAGAGTTATTTCTGAATGCTGAGAAAAATGACGGAACCGGTTTATTCAGGCATTCGATTGAAGAGGTTAATGAATTCTTAACTCTCACCGGAGATGAAAACTATGAAGCATTACAAAAATTATACGCTTTACGCTGTACAGTAGACGTAAGGGATTTGAAGCCTTTGATTTCCAGTGTCAACGAAACTAATCTTGACCTTGTTGAACCTTTGCTTACGAAGAAATGTGAAGGTGAAATTATGGGTAAATTTGTTGTTTTTGATGATTGGGGCATAATTAAAGATGTATTGATGGCTGTTAACAAGGATAATAAAGATATTGCATCTGACTTAATTTCTATTATGGATACTCAAAAGATGTACGGTACCAATACTATAATAAGTGTTGATTCCTATTTTTCTGAACTTTTGAGAAGATTAAGCAATAATCCGGAAGAAATAAAGCGTGCCAGCTCTATTTTGCAAGAAGGTGCTGTTGACGGCAAACCTACAATAAATATTAAAGATTTCTATAAAAAATTTGAAAATGTCACTGATTATTTATACTAAATTTATGCTAGTATGTATTAACAGAGAATAATTCAGGAGAGTATGTATGAAAGTTTTAATAATAGGAGGCGGTGCATGCGGTGCAAGTGCTGCTGCAAGGCTTAGAAGATTGGATGACACTGCTGAAATTTTAATTCTTGAGCAGACTGAGGAAATATCTATAGCAAACTGCGGTTTGCCTTATTACTGTTCAAATGTAATTAACAGTGAAGAAAAAATGCACGTTTCAAGTGTCGGCAAGTTTAAAAATCTGCTTAATGTTGATATACGGCTTGGTGCCAGAGTAACTTCCATTGACAGATTAAAAAAGACTGTTACTGTGAATGATAATGAAATTCTTTCCTATGACAAACTTGTGCTTGCGCCTGGTGCAAATCCTTTTAAACCTGATATTAAAGGTATTGACAACCCTAAAATATTTACGGTAAGAACTCTTAATGATGCAAATATGATTAAGGCGCATTTGAAAATGTCTAATGCAAAAGAGGCTGTTGTAATTGGCGGCGGATTTATAGGCGTAGAAATGGCTGAGAATTTTGCCGAACTCTCCGGAGTTAATACAACACTTGTGGAAGCTGCATCACATATTCTTCCGCCTGTTGATAAAGAAACAGCTGCTTTTGCTCATAATGAAATGAGAAAACATGGAATTAATCTTATCCTTTCAGACGCTGTGACTGAGTTTGGCAGTAATGAAATCAGGCTTTCTTCAGGCAGAAGAATTCCTTATGATATTGCAGTCCTTGCCATTGGGGTTAAGCCCGAAACCTCCCTTGCTCTTGCATGCGGAATACAAACAGGTAAATCAGGAGGTATAAAGGTTAATAAATTTATGCAGACTTCTGATGAAAATATCTATGCAGGCGGTGACAGTGTTGAGGTTGAAGGCTTTGTTACCGGTGAGGAAATTCTGGTACCTTTAGCCGGACCTGCAAACAGGCAGGGCAGAATTATAGCAGATAATATTGCTGGATATAAGTCAACTTATAAAAAGTCGTTAGGCTCTGCTGTTGTTAAGGTTTTTGATTTAACCATAGCTTCCGCCGGATGCAGTGAGGAAACTCTTCTTAAAAGAAATATTCCTTACCTTAAAACTTTTACTTTCGGTTTTTCACATGCCAGCTATTATCCTGGTGCAACCCGTACTATGTACAAGCTTTTATTTAATAAAGAAGGGGATATTCTTGGTATTCAGGCTGCCGGATATGAGGGCGTTGAAAAGCGTGTTGATGTTATGGCAGCTTCAATGAGGAATGGTTTGAAGGTATGGGAATTAATTGATTTGGAACTCTGTTATGCGCCGCCGTATTCTTCAGCAAAAGATCCGGTTAATATTCTCGGCATGCACGCTGATAACATATTAAAAGGGTTTGTGAAGCCTGCGTTTATTGAAGATATTGACAATGCAATGCTTATTGATATTCGTTCAAAAGCAGAATTTGAGCGCGAAACTATTAATGGTGCAGTTAATATATTTACACCTGAATTACGCGAACGTTATAAAGAGCTTCCGCGCGATAAAAAGATTATTCTTTTCTGTAATACGGGCTTCCAGAGCTATGTAGCTTCAAGAATACTAATCCAGAGAGGATTTGATAACGTTTACAGTTTGGCTGCCGGTATAACTTTATATAAAGAGCTTGTCAAAGACAAACTCTTTAATGCCGAAAAAGTCTTAATACAGCCTATGTAGAAGGTTTGCTTTCAATTTTTAACCAGAGAGTGTCATAAGGTTTCAGCCTTAATGACACTTTTTTATTGGTAATTGAAACATGAACCTTTATCTTTTTATTTGTTAACAGATCCTGAAGCATTACCTCTTTATCAGCTTTCCAGATTGTACTTGCAGGAAGGTCTATTTCAGAGTAAACTCTTTTGTTTGAAAGGTTATTTATAATAAGAACTTTTTCTTCGCCAAGTGTTCTTGTATATGAAAATACTTCTTTGTGTTTTGTTTTCAGCGGCGAAAATTCTCCGCGGCTCAAAACAGGGTTTTGCTTTCTAACTCTGATAAGCTTTTGAACCTTTTTGAAAATACGGTTATCCTTTGTTGCAGTATAAAGCGCACGCTTGCTCACAGCTCCTCTGTTAATATCTCTGCTGTCAAAATATGAAAGCATTTTGGCTTTATTTTTAGAGTTATTTTTTTGCTTAAGTTCACGTAATCGGGCAAATTTTCTTGCATTATAAAAATTATTCTGGATCCCTATTTCGTCCCCGTAATAGATTATAGGAACGCCAGGCATTGACATAAGTATGGAAAATGCCATACCAATTCTGTCCGGATTGTTATCTAAAAAGTTTGCCATTCTGCCGCTTACGCCGAAGCCTTTTCTAAATTCCGCCCCTTTTGGTTCAAGATTTTCGTAGATAATTTCCCGAATTTTTTTGTTGCACATTTCAAGTGTAAGCTCATCATGCACCCTCAAAAATATAGCCCAGGATGCACTGTCAGGTATATCAGGAGTTTGCCTGTGCGCCTGCCAGAAATATTTGTTATCTTCTGTAATTAAAGATGCCCATATCGCAGGCATATAAGGAAAGTGGTATGCAATTTGAACTTCACTTGTTCTGGTAATCTCTTTTTCTTCACCAAGTATTTCCTCTTTGTAAGTTCTTTCTTTACCAAAGTATGGCAGAATTTTATTAGGCATCTGGCATGCTTCTGCCTGAATAACCGAGCGTGGAGCTGTTGCCTGCAGGAAGTCGCTTAATATGGTTATAATACTATGTGTTTTAGGCTGGTTTTCCGCATTTGTTCCTTTATCCTTTATCAGATAAGGTATGGCATCCATTCTAAAGATGTCTACTCCGAGATTTGCCCAGTAAGCAATTGTTTCAAGGTTATAATAAAGAACTTCCGGATTTTCCCAGTTTATATCAAGCTGAAACGGATAAAATGTATGATAAAGATAATAATCCTTGTTGTTAATTGTTACTTTTCTATAGTGAGAATCTGTTTGTTCCGGGAAAATTAGCCTTCTTTTGGAAATTTCGCCGGTTGGTTCTTTATATTCAACTACAGTACCGAGTTTTTCATCCTGATATTTTGTAAATTCAGGCATCTCTTCGCGGGTTACAAAATAATCAAGCTTTTCGGTATCGCCTTTTAATGCTTTTTGAAACCATTCATGCTGGTCTGAGAAGTGGTTTAATACCAGATCAGCTTTTATTTTGAAGCCTTTGTTTCTTGCAGCTGTTATAAATTCCTGAAATTCTTTCATGCCGCCAAGATCATTTCTTACATTTCTGGGATCTTTAACATCAAATCCTGCATCTGCCATTGGTGAATCTGCAAAAGGGAGAATATATAAGGTCGTTACTCCAAGTGTTTTGAGGTAATCAAGCATTGCAACCGTATCTTTAAAGGTATTAGCTTTGCCTGTTGTGTATACCCCGAACTGGTCTGCATAAAACATATAGATTATTTCATCTTTAAACCAATCAGACGGTCTGTTCAAGTCATCTCTTTTTAAAGCTTCAGGACGCTGCTTTTTCGCTTTTAATGCTATTTGGAATATGTGTGAGTATATTTCTTCAACTCTTTCTTCCCCATAGACTTTTTTTATTTCCTCTTTTAATTCCTTTTCGATTTGAGCAGGTATTACTTCTTCAGAAAGCGGAAGAGGTTTTGCAATACTCTGAATTTCTCCTCTGACTGTTGGTGTTTCAGCTGCAAAAACAGGAAGAACTGCCGTATTAAAAAGCAATGCTGAAGCCAGTGTCAGTGCTAAATACTTATTTTTCATATATCTATATTCCTTATAACATATCCTGTTACTATTATAATATAAACATAAACTTAAAAATAATTCTTTATAATGTTGCCCGAATGGCTATAATATTGTAAAATAAAATATTATACCTGTAAGCGAGGCATCTATCAGAAAGAGAATTTCTAAAAAGAATTTAGTAATACTGATTGTGATTGGGCTGTTGGTCTTAAGTTTGGGCTTATTTTTAACAGTTATGGTAAATTTTCTGCCAAAAACAAACTTTGCATTTCCGGGAGCTGAAGGTTTTGGAGCTTACATAACCGGAGGAAGAGGCGGGGCTGTATATCATGTTACAACTCTTGCAGATACAAATAAGCCGGGCTCCCTTCGTTTTGCTGTTAACCAGAAAGGCGTGCGTACTATTGTTTTTGATGTTTCCGGATTAATATCCCTTAAGTCGCCATTGGTTATTAAACATGGTGATTTAACTATAGCAGGGCAATCTTCTCCGGGAACAGGGATTTGTATAAGGAATTATCCGGTTGTAATTGATGCAGATAACGTAATTATCAGGTATATGCGTTTTCGTTTGGGTGATGTTTCAAACAATTATGCAATTTCTGCTGAAAACCGAAAAGGTATTATGATTGACCATTGTTCAATAAGCTGGGCAACAAGGCAGAATGTTAATTTTACCGGTAATGCGATAATGACAATGCAATGGTGTATTATCAGTGAAGCTTTAAATTCAACAAAATACGGCATAAACGGAGGCGGTGCAAGGCTTGGCGGTTTATCAGCAAGCTTCCACCATAATCTTTTTGTAAGTAATGCCAGAAAAAATCCTGCATTTATTGATTTCAGTCTTAGCAGTAAATCTACAGTTCAAATAGTTGATTTCAGAAATAATGTTATTGTAAACTGGCAGGATAATTCCTCCGAAGGCTATGTTAGAGGTGCGTTTAATGTAGTAAATAACTATTACAAATTCGGACCGGCAACTAATATTGCTTCGAAAGGTCAAATTATCAGAACTTTCCCGAATGATTTCCGGCTTATACCGGAGCCGAAAAGACCGTTTGTTTTTGTCGACGGAAATTATGTATATAACAATCCTCTAAATACAAATGATAACTGGATGGGAGTTTATCCAAGCAAGTCCTATATAACTGACGGTAAAAATCCTATATTGTCCTGGCGTTCATTTTTCCATGCCCCTGTAACTCTGCATACCGCAGAGAGGGCTTATATAAATGTTTTGAAATATGCAGGTGCATCTAAACGCCGCGATGATATAGACAAAAGAATTGTAAGCAGTGTAATTACAAATAAATATGTTTATAGCAACGGAATAATTAATTCTCCGCAGCAGGGCGGAGGGTATAAATATGGAGCGTATAAAGGCTTAAAAGACACAGATTTGGATGGTATTCCGGACTACTGGGAAAAGTCAAAGGGGCTTGATCCAAAGAAAAGAGTTGACGGACAGTTTAAAAGTAAAACTGACTCAGCTTATACAAATTTAGAAATGTATTTAAACAGCTCTGTTGAAGAGATTACAAAAAATCAAAATTCAAACCCAAGACTTTCAAAAGATTTGTTCTGGCTTTCAATGCTTAAGTTTGTTAACTATGTAAAACGAAATGAGTGATGCCAAAAAGTTTATTTTTGAGGCTGCGGCATTCTTCCGCATGATTTATCTTCATCGCAAAAGCCGAGGCGTTCACATTTTGGTACAAGATAAGGTTTGAGCCAAGGCTCTTCTTTTATTAATTCATCGCACATCATTTTTACAAGTGTTCTAATTTCATACTGTGCTCTGGTGCAAAGTCTGAGATTAGCAAGGTGTATCATCTCTCTAAGGTTTAAGCTGGTAACAAGAGAGCTTGCTGCTGCATTAGGAAGAACAAAGCGGGCATCTTCTGCCGGAACCCCTGCATCAACAAATTCCTGGTACTGTTCAGAAATTTTACCCATAAATGCTGTAAATTTTTCTTTAAGCTCAGGATTACGTTCAATTGTAGGCGGAATTATATAGTCAAATTGTCCTTTTTCTTTTACATATCGCTGCGATTTCTGAGAAAAAGACATGTGTCTGTGTCTAACAAGCTGATGAGTGCAGGCTCTGGATACATTAGAAATTGCAAAACTTACCTGAATATGTTCAATAGTAGAATAGTGACCTGAAGAGATTACCCTTTCAATGAGCTTAAGCATTTTTTCTTTATCATCGGTGCTTTTGTAGATATTAATAGGATAATCAGCACTGTAACACGTTCTGCATGCTGTGTAAACTGTTTTTAGCATGTTCTCAGGCTTTGATATTAAGTTAACTACCGGCTTGTTATTTCCTTCCATGTTCTTCTCCCCGTAAATTTTACTGTAATAATTATAGCATCTTTTATCTTTTTTACAAAGAGTATTGCGAAACGCAAAGAATTATATCTGATATATTAATAAAAAAATACCGCATAATATATGCGGTATTTTTTTATTTGTAAAAAGTTTATTTATTGCCGTAACGTTTGTTAAATCTTTCAACTCTACCTTCAGAGTCAAGAATTTTCTGTTGTCCTGTATAGAACGGGTGACATTTGTTACAAATTTCAACTGTAATGTTATCAACTACAGAACCTGTTTCAATTTCGTTACCGCATACACATTTGATAACGGTTTTCTTATAATCAGGGTGAATTCCTTGTTTCATTGTTTTACCTCTTTCCTTTTCTCAAGATTCCAAACTTGATATTTAATTTCCATTTCGACTACTTATATAATACAACAGAAAAAATAAAGTGCAATACATTATTGCGAAACGCAAAGGAATAGTAACCGTTTCGGGGGGGGGGGGCAGTAATCTAAGCTCCTCATCTGGTGAAAAACCCTGTCTGAACTTCGGATTTACGTTAGCTGAAGTTCTTATTACACTTGGAATTATCGGGATTGTCGCTGCAATGACATTGCCATCTGTAATAAATAAAATCCAGAAGAAGGATGCTTCTGCGAGATTAAAGAAATTTTACAGTGCAATTAACCAGGCAATAAATCTTTCAACAGTTGATAACGGACCACCGAGCAGCTGGAGTGATGATTTGACATATCATGATGCGGATGAGTTATATAATTGGTTTGATAAATATATTATGCAGTACATGGTAGTTGTTAAAAAATGCAAGGATGGTAAAAGTAACTGCACAGGAAATTATAAATTCTGCCTCTATCCAGGTAAGTGTGGAGCCACAAGTGCATCAAGCGAGGTTCTTTATGTTTTTGGCGATGGAAGTATGATAACGGCAATTACTGGAGGCGGTTATGATTCTGAAACAAATATTGTTAAGGGTTTGACTATACATGTCCGTATGGATACAAATGGTTATAAAAAGCCTAATACCTTAGGACAGGATGTTTTTTCGTTTAGAATAAGTATAAATAAAGATTTCCATTACACTACTTGCGACGACCACAAATCTCTTACTGGCGGTGCTGTTTCTCTAAAAGGTAAAAGGGAAGATTTACTTTCTGCCTGTAAGACTGACCCGCAGACCTGTACCTGTCTTTTAATGTATGACGGCTGGGAGTTTAAAAAAGATTACCCTTGGTAAATTTAAAACAACCGGCTGTAATGTTCATTATAGAAATCTCCAAATTTGTCGTCCAGGATAGCCTGACGGCATTTTTGTGAGAAGTCAACAAGAAATTTGATATTATGAATTGATAAAAGAGTTGAAGCTGTCGCTTCCTGACATCTCCACAGGTGTCTTATATAAGCCCTTGAATGATTTTTACACGCATAACAATTACATCCTTCAACAAGCGGAAGCGCATCATCACTGTATTGTTTGTTTTTAATGTTACGTTTACCATCCCAGGTGAAGAACGACCCATGACGCGCATTTCTTGTAGGAAGTACACAGTCAAACATATCTATACCTCGTTTGATTCCGTCAAGAAGATCCTCAGGAGTTCCTACCCCCATCAGATACCTTGGTTTTCCAGCCGGAAGCAGCGGAGCTGTAAACTCAACAAAATGGTTCATTAAATCCTTTGTTTCACCTACACTTAAGCCGCCTATTGCATAGCCTACTGCATCATAAGATGAAATTACTGATGCACTCTCTTTTCTCAAGTCGTCAAAAAATGCTCCCTGCACAATAGGAAATAATGCCTGTTTTGGATTTGTCTTTGCTTTAAAACATCTCTCAAGCCAGCGGTGGGTTCTTTCCATTGCTTTTTTGGCAGTGTCATAATCGCAAGGATAAGGGGCGCACTGGTCAAATGCCATAATAATATCAGCCCCGATGTCCTGCTGGATTTCCATTGATACCTCAGGCGAAATAAAATGTTTTTTACCGTCTTTTGGATCTCGAAATTCGACACCATCTTCAGTTATTTTATTCAGGTGAGCAAGAGAAAAAACCTGAAATCCTCCGGAATCAGTCAGAACCGGTTTATGCCAGTTCATCCAGCTGTGAATACCTCCGAATTGTTTTATCCTCTTTGTTCCTGCTCTCAGATACAAATGGTATGAATTTGACAGAATAATTTGAGCTTCAGTATCAGCTATCTGACCTGAGGTAAGGGTTTTTACTGCGGAATTTGTTCCTACTGGCATAAAGATAGGCGTTTTTATCACTCCATGTGGAGTTGTGAAAACGCCGGCTCTAGCCCCTGTTTGCTTACAGGTATGAACAAGTTCGTATTTGAAATTTTCGTGAGCATTATCACGCATTATTCATCAACATCCTCTGTAACAAGTTCCAGCATATTTTTGTAATTTGTACAGAGTTCATCAGGTTTAAAGTATATATTAATTTCGCGTTCAGCACTTTCTATACTGTCAGAACCATGTACAGTATTATATTCTTTTAATTGGGCATAGTCAGCTCTGATAGAACCAACATCAGCTTCACAAGGATCAGTCAAGCCAAGCACGTGGCGGATTCCCTGGACAGCTTTGTAACCCTGGAATACCATTGCAACGATAGGTCCGCTTGTAATATATTTAACAAGATTAGGATAAAACGGCTTGCCGATGTGTTCTTCATAGTGTTTTGCCGCAATGTCTTCTGTGACCTGAAGCATTTTCATTCCGATCAGCTTGTAGCCTTTTTTCTCAAAGCGGCTGATAATTTCACCGACCAAACCTCTTTTTACTCCGTCTGGTTTGATTGCCACAAAGGTTCTCTCTTCTGTATGCATGTGTTATTTCCTCCATTCATGTCTGATGATAACACAAACAGGCTGTTTTGCCAATTATTTTACAGTATAAGTATGGCGTTTTACTTCTCCAATAGCTCCGACAATATAACTGTTCTGCAAAATTATTTTTGTACTTATAACTTTATCTATCTGTATAAAATTTTCTGATATATATGTATAAATTTTTTCAGCCAGCATTTTATCCTCAATATTAGGAGTGCGGACTGTTATTATTAACATACCGTTATCAGGGTTAAATTCTGTCTGAAGTGCGTTTATTTTCAAATCGCTGCTTATTTGCTTTGTAAAATCTGGATTTAAAGGTAACAGCTTTATGTGTCCGGTAATAGATGACGATACTGACCAGCATAGTATAAAGGCAGCTATAGATACAATTATAGCCGGTGCTGGATTTGACTTAGGATTGTAAAGCTTGCTGTAGTTTGTTTTTAGGACAACATAACTTCCTGAGGCAAAATCATGGAATGTCTGTCTTGTTTTAATATTAAATAAAAATGTACCATATAACGCAATTGTGAGAATTGCCAGTATTGTCATTGTATAAATAAAATCAGGCTGCATTGTTAAATAATCAGGCATAACTGTTGAGGCAGCATAATAGAAACATATTCCTACAGAACCGCAAAGTGTGTAGATCAAACTTCTTACTGCTGATTTGTCGAGCGTAAGAAAATCGCCTTCTGCATCAACGACTTTAATTCCTAAGGCTTTTTTCCCTAGAGTTTGTCCGTTTGAAATCTTGCTATTCATAATTGAGTAATATATGAATGAAATTATAAGGCTTACTAGTATTCCAAAAGCTCCGGCTTTATACCACAAAGTTGCACCCATAAACAGGATAAGATATAAAACTATGTTTAAAATAATAATAGAATCAATAAAATGAGCAAATATTCTACGCCAGAATGATACTGACTTTTTTGTATCAACCATTTCACTTCGTTTGATAGCATCAATCTGCGTAACTTTCTGTTTTATATACTTGCCTTCCTTGAATATCAAGATAAGACCTGTAAGCATATTTATGGAATATACAAGCATATACATAAAAGAGTTAATATTAAAAAAGTAAAGGCTCAAAGCAAGCAATAAAAGGCATATTGCATAAATAATACTTTGTTTTTTACTTCCTGTAATATCACGCAGCCTTTTGGTATTATTTACAAATCCGAAGAAAATCCCCGCAAGTACTAAGAACAGAAATGAATACATTTGACTGTCAGGTATAAGACCGCTGTTAAATATTGAATACACATTTACTGTATCGTTATTTTTGGCAGCCTCACCTATTCCCGCCATAATACTAGGAGCAAGAAACCAGGTTAATATAACAACTATTGTGCCTAAAGCCGCACCAATAATAAAATACCATTTTCTGCCAATAACACCATTTAGACTGGCAGGATTGATGTTCTCTTTTAAATCTTCCATAAATCTATCCTCTTCTTATTTTGGAAGAATTATATCATTTTTTCTGCTGCATTTCAACAAAATATTTAAGTAAAATTGATACCATTATTATGCAAAGGATTATTGCCGCAGTAACAAGCCCGAGCCAGAAACCTTTCAGGTTCAAACCATAATGAAATGCCATTGTATAGCCAAGTGGTATAGAAATCAGCCAGTAAGCAATAAAGTTTGCAATTAGTACAATATTGGTACGCTTTATGCCTTTAAAAATTCCTGCAAGGGCAACCTGCAGACCGTCAAAGATTTGGAATACAGATAAAATGTAAAGTACAGGCACGCTTATTTTTATGAGTGATAAATCTTTTGTAAATAACCCTACAAGGAAGTGCGGGAATGATGAAAATATAACTGAGCTGCATATCATAAAGCCGACAGCCATTACAACTCCGACAAAAGAATATCTCTTCAGATCTTTAAAGTTTTCTGCCCCATTCGCAAATCCGACTTTAACTGCAATCGCATTTGAAATAGCCAAAGGAACCATAAAGGAAACTGTTGTTAGTGTACAAACAAGATTTTGGGCAGCTGCATATACTCCGGAAACTCTGCCCATAATAATTGCAATAGAGTTAAATGCAATAAATTCAACAAGAACAGCAAGCGAAATTGGCAGACCAATTTTCATGAGATTTTTATAATATTTTTTGTCATGGTAGTTGCGGAATTTCATTAATCCCAAGCAATAGAACAGCAGCGCAAGCCCCATAAAATACCTTACAGTAAAACTTGCAACCGCCAGACCTACTACACCCAAAGATGGTATCGGACCCAGTCCGAAAACCAGAACTGTATTTAAAATAAGGTTTAGAAATACACATATTACTGTTACTAGATTTGGGAAGAATACTATTTCAAACGCCTGAAGGTATTCTTTAAGAGCTGCATGGAGGTAAGCTCCGAAAGTTGAGAATGCGGTTATAAGCATATATTCTTTAATATCCGGAACCAGTTTTTGTTCAAAGTGCATATAATCAATTACAGGAATAAATGCCAGAACCGTAACCATTGTAAATAAAGCTAACAGCATTGAAAATCGGATTGTCGGAAAGAAGTATTTTTTTGCAGATTTTTTCTCTCCACGTATGTTTGAAAGTATAGGCGATACGCTTGCAATCAAACCAATACCGAAAGTCATGATACAGTTAGTAATAGCAGTGGCTATACTAATAGATGCCAGTGTATCTGTTGAATGTTTTGCCGCAATCAAAACATCTCCGGCTCCGATAAGAATAAAGCCGAGGTTTCCCATAATAATCGGCAGGGCAATGTTTAAAAGTTCTTTAGCATAGTGTCTGAATTCTAATCTCATTATGATTAAATTTTAACATAAACAAATTTACCATGGGTAATCATCTTTTATTTGTCCTACAGCAAAGCGTCTTGCTAAAGCTTTAGAGGTAACGCTTCCTGATTTATTTTCTTAATTTTTTTATTTTTACAGGCTGCGCGTATTTGCATATGATATAATTGTCGAAATATATTGTTTCATCCGGTTTTGGCAGCTCATTCAAGGAAACTTCGTCTTTTTGTCTTAATAATATATAGTTAAACTCTTCATCATACCATTTGTAATTTGTTGATGTTGCTCTTTGAATTATTTCTCCGTTTATTATTTCGAAGCTTCTTAATTTTATGGTATTTTTGGAGTTTAATACAATATCTGAAGCATTCCAGAATGTAGCCAAACCATTGGTTAAATTGTTATTCTGCAAGTATGCTATGATGTTTCTTGTGTCTATACTTGTGATTAACGGAGCTTTTGTTACCTGTAATTGCTGCCCCGAAGTTATTAAAAGAACCAATAATGTTAAAATAAAGAACTTATCATTGGCGCTAAACATTTTCCGGCATATCAGAACTGCAAATGCAAATGGAAAATATGCAGTGTATCTTAGATGAAAAATGTCATTATTAATATTTGTTGTAAGCATTATAAAGCTTAAAATTATTATGCCTAAAGAAAGAATTGCTGAAATTAAATCAGTAGTTTTCTTATTGGTTAACATAGATTTTATTTCATTATAACTTAGAACATAACCTGCAATCATTATACCAAACTTAACGAGAGCTCCAGCTGCGTTAATTCCGATTGGCAGGTTGAAAAAGTCTGCTCTGAAAAGGACAAGCAGTTGTAAGAGAAATATTTTGAAATTTTCAATCGTAGTAAATAGTGTAACAAATGCAAACTGACCCGCATCTCTATCGTATATGTTAATTCCACATAATGCGAAAATCTTTGAGAGCAGGTAAAATAAAACAAACAGACCTAATATTGAATAAATAACGTTAAGGTATGTTTTATCGCTTTTTTCATTTGTATAGGCTATTTTTGTTGTACAGTAAATCAGAACAGGCAGAATTAAGATAGGTACTACCAGCTTGTCGCCTAACAAAGCAAGAAACATAAACAGAAACATTAATGAGAAATCTTTTTTAAGCTTGTTTTTAAAATATCTGTCAAGAAAGAATAAGCATATAAATGAGTAAGCAAATGCAGGGGTATGAATATAGAGATTAATATTTATTCCGAGAAGAAGCAATAATAAAAGAATAAATTTATAATCAAGATGATTGTCCTTGTCTTTAATCAAGAGTACAGATGAAAAATAAATAAAAATAATCATTAAAAAAGTTGTGATAAAAACAGTTTTTGGAGCAATTCCTGTAATTGCAGTAACAATGGTATAAAAAAGTAAATCTGTTGAATAAAATACGAGCTCGTGCCAATTCCTGCAAAAAATATCACCGTTAAGTATATCATAAGACCGCAGAACCATATTCGCCATATCCGAATTTGTTCCGGTTAAAATAATTGATTTGGCTATAATTGTACAAAATATAAAAATAATTACAAAAGTTAGTATTTTGTAAATTGAATTGATTAATTTTCTATCCATAATCATGAAAACCTGTTTTTTTTAAAAAAAACAGTAAACCCTTACAGGGTTTACTGTTTCCAACTCTAAGCTCTAATTATTTTTTATCTTTTCCGGTTCTTTTGTAGAAATCTTCAATAAAACCGGTGTTGAATTTCCCGCTGACGAATACAGGATCCTCTATTATTTCCTGATGGAAAGGTATAGTTGTTTCAATACCTGTTATAACATATTCTTTTAAAGCCCTGTACATTCTGCGTCTTGCTTCGTTACGGGTTCTGCCCCAGCATATTAATTTACCTATCATTGAATCGTAATAAGGCGGAATTGAATAATCCTGATAAGCGTGAGAATCTACTCTTACCCCAAATCCGCCCGGAGTAACATAACCTGTTATCTGTCCCGGATTAGGCATAAAATCTTTTTCAGGATTTTCAGCATTAATACGGCATTCTATAGCATGACCTCTTAGAACAATTTCTTCCTGAGTAAAGTCAAGCTTTTCGCCGGCAGCAACCATAATTTGTTCTCTTACAAGGTCAACATTGGAAATCATCTCTGTGACACAGTGCTCAACCTGAATACGTGTATTCATTTCCATAAAATACCATTTACCGTCATGGTCAAGCAAAAATTCGCAAGTTCCGGCACCTTCATAGTTGATAGCTTTTGCTGCACGAACCGCAGCCGCCCCCATCTCTTTTCGTGTGGCTTCGTCAATTGCAGGAGATGGCGCTTCCTCAAGAAGCTTCTGATGGCGTCTTTGTATTGAGCAATCTCTTTCTCCTAAGTGGACAACGTTTCCATACTGATCGCCAAGAATTTGCACTTCAATATGTCTAGGGTTTTCAAGGAATTTTTCAGCATAAACATCAGGATTTCCAAAGAAATTTTGAGCTTCTGACTGGCAAAGGCTCATATTTGTTTCAACTTCATCGTCAGATCTGACAATTCTCATCCCTTTTCCGCCGCCACCGGCAGTAGCTTTCAGAATAATCGGATAGCCGGCTTTTTTAGCAAACTCTTTTACTTCCTGCGGGGTTTTCAGAATTCCTGTTCCCGGAGTAACCGGAACGTTATTTTCAATCATTGTTTTTCTGGCAGTGGCTTTATCACCCATTTTGCGCATAGCCTCTGCAGTAGGTCCGATAAACTTAATTCCATGTTTCTCGCAGATTTCTGCAAAGTCTGCCCTTTCTGACATAAAGCCATATCCCGGATGGATGGCATCTGCTCCGCTTGCAAGTGCGGCAGATATAATTGCAGGAATACTCAAATAGCTTTTTGAACTTTGAGCCGGTCCTATACAGTAAGCTTCTGTTGCAAGTCTTACATGTAATGAATTTGCATCAGCCTGAGAGTAAATTGCAACTGTTGGAATACCTATTTCTCTGCAAGCTCTTATAATTCTAACCGCAATTTCTCCGCGGTTTGCTATTAATACTTTTCTAAACATACCCTATTCCCTAAAATATAATAAGGGCGATAAAATCGCCCTTAAATATCTTAAACTATTATTCTACGTACATTAAAACCTGACCAAATTCAACAGGCTGACCGTCAGAAACACAAATTTCCGTAATCTTGCCTGAAACTTCTGATTCGATTTCGTTCATTAATTTCATTGCTTCCACAATACAAACAACATCACCCTTTGAAATTGTCTGTCCCACTTCTACAAATGGAGAAGCATCAGGTGACGGTGATTTGTAGAAAGTTCCTACCATTGGAGAAGTGATTGGCGTACCTTTTTTCACTTCTGCTTCCTTAACAGGAGCTGCTGCCGGAGTTTGAACCGGAGCTGCTGCAGGGGCTGCACTTACAGCAGCCGGAGCAATGATAGCCTCTTTTCTTAATGTTATAGCCTGTTCGCTGTCTTCAAGAGAAATTTCTGTTAAAGAATTGTCAGCAAGAACTTTTGCTAATTTTTCAATATATTCAATATCAAATTTCATATTTTGCCTTTCTATTAATTCCAATACTAGCAGCGGTCTAAGTATTCATTAGATCTTGTGTCAACTCTTATAACATCTCCGTTTTGAACAAAGAACGGAACGTTAACAACGGCACCGGTTTCAAGTTTAGCCGGTTTAGTACCGCCTTGTGCAGTATTTCCTTTTTCAGCCGGAGGAGTGTCAACAACTTCGAGTTCAACGTGTGCAGGAATATCAATACCGATAATTCTGCCGTCGTGCATAAGAACCTGAACAATCATATTTTCTTTTAAATATTTAATACCGTCGCCGATTTGGTCTTCAGTGATTTGCATTTGTTCATAAGATTCGTTATCCATCATAACGTATTCTTTGCCTTCTTTATACAGGTATTGCATTTCGCGTCTGTCTAACATTGCTTTTGCAACTTTTTCACCGGCGCGGAAAGTTTTTTCAACAACCTGACCTGTTTCTACGTTTTTAAGTTTAGATCTTACGAATGCAGCGCCTTTACCCGGTTTAACGTGCAAAAATTCAACAACAGACCATAAACCATTGTCTAGTTGAAGCGTTAAGCCTGTTTTTAAGTCGTTTACTGAAATCATCTTTTTCCCCTTTATCTATAATATAACATTTCTATTGTAAATTGAGTTTACCATAAACATATAAAATCACCAAGAAATTTTACAATTTAACTTACTTTTGTAAATTTTATAGAATATTACAGCAAAAAATTTTTTTCAGAGTTATTATAACAGCATAATAAACATGAGAAGGAGTATTATATGAAAGTTTCAGCTATTACAAACAGATGTCCAAAGCCTTGTTTTACCTCGGAAAAACAGGTGTATGAAAATCCTGTAAATCGTAAAACTGAGCGAAATTTGACAGTATTGCAGGCTTCAGGAGTAAGTCTTATTGCCGGAGTGACCGCAGGCGGGATAGCAAGCTGCCTTATTAAAGAAGGTGCAAAACATAAAGTTCCTATTTCTGTTGCTGCTGGTGCTGCTGTGGGGATTCTTACTGCTGTGCTTACACTTCCTGCAAAGCTTTATGACAGAAGTGTAAAATCTTTTGTAAGGGAAAAAGAGATGGACGTTTTTACCCGCGACAGGGAATTAAAATCAAATATTCTCACAGAAGTTGACAAAGAAGTAAAAGATGAGGATGTTTCGCTTGATCAGAAGCTTAATCACTATACATCTCTTCAAATGGCGAATAACGGAAAAGGAATGCTTATTAAAGGAGCGTAATGCTGAAAATCTTGCCGTTAAATAATATAAATTTCAATGCTGCCGGGCAGAATAAAATGCTTCCTAAACTTAATGAGGACTTAAATTCAGCTGATAAAAATCCAATTTCTAAAAAAGTGGAGCGGCTGAAACTTGCCAGATCTACATTTATTGCAGGTCTTGGCTTTGGATTAACTATGCTTGCGGAAATATTTGATGGAGGTTTTTCTTTTGAACATATAGAAAAAGCCGGACGCAAGCTTGCAGAGAAAAATTATAAAAATGCGGCAAGGAATAAGAAAGAAATGATGGCTGTCGTTTCGGCTTTTGGGCTGCTTGCCATGTTTGTCGGCGGGTGCGGTTTTTTGTATACTCTGTTTAAAACTCCTAAAATACTTTATGAAGGGAAATTGAATGCTTACACAAAAAGCAAGGATATGGATGTTTATATAAAAGGGAATAATATTGAAAAGCAGCTTTTAACCCAGATGAACGAGAAAGCTAAAAATGCAGATGAAGCAGAAAAACACAAGCTTAAAGAGCAGTATATGCAGCTTAAGACGGTTAAAAATCAACTTCCTGCATTTATAAAAGACGAAAAAAAGTCTTGAAATAAAAGCTAAAATAATTTATAATGAAAACGGACACAGTCAATATTTTCTAAGCACTGTATATCTTTTTAGAAACGATAGCGGTGCCAGAGGCACGACCCAACCAGGGTAAACGAAAATCCTATCAGGTATACTAAGCGGACGCGATAAAAACAAATAAGAAAAAATATACATATAACGCAAAGCAGGAATACCTTTTGATAGGGGTGGTTGCAGCAATGACATTACCTGCTATAACCGCTAAAACAGAAAAACAGGAAACTATAGCAAAGTTAAAGAAAGTATATAGTGTATTATCTCAGGGAATCAAACAATCGGAACTTGATAACGGCGAAATATCAACTTGGCCTGTAGGTGCAGAAATTACAGATGTAAATGCCCATTTTGAAAAATATTGGAAGCCTTATTATAAAAATCCTA
>HF989721.1:0-20020 GCA_000431315.1 Brachyspira sp. CAG:484 | reverse complement strand
GGCCTGGAAAAATCTCAATGGAGATAAAACCGGCTGGACTGTGGAAACTTCTGAGAGCCGTGTACTTTTTATGCTGGCAGATGGAACTTTGATTTTTAGTCCAAGAAACTCGTGGACTGAGGACGGTAGTGAATCCTATGTAAACCTTTTTTATGTAGATCTAAACGGTTCAAAGAACCCTAATGTTTTAGGTAAAGATGTTTTTCTTTTTACATTAGCTGATAATAAAATGTTAAGACCATATTGTTATAACAAAGAGTATAAGGATTTAAAGTGTAATAAGAACAGTGGAGGAAATTACAATTGTTGTACTGCTAAGATAATAGCAGACGGCTGGCAGATAAAAGATGATTATCCATGGTAATTCAATTTCAAAAAAAGCGGTCAATAAGACCGCTTTTTAGTACATGTTTACAAGATTTCTTACTTCTGTTAGAACTTTTTGAGCTTCTGCTCTTGCCCGTTTTGAACCGTCATTTAAAATATCTTTTACCTCATCAATATGAGTTTCATAATAACGGCGTTTTTCTCTGATTTCTTTAAACTTCTCGTTTATTATGCTGCCAAGCTGGCGTTTACAGTCAGCACAGCCTCTTTCACCTTTTTCACACTCGCATTTTACAGTTTCAATCAGCTCAGGCGTACCAAATATTTCCCAGTATTTGAATGCTACCTCACACTGATCAGGATGTCCTAAGTCTGTTTTTCTCATGCGACTTCTATCTGTAATAGCAGACATTATCTTTTTAGCTGTAACTTCTTCATTATCAGAAATTTTAATATCATTCTGGAACGATTTACCCATTTTATTTCCGTCCAGCCCGCATATTAGAGAACAATGGTTAAGAATAGGTTTTGCCTCATTGAAGAATTCTGTTTTGTATATATTATTAAATCTTCTTGCAATATCACGCGTAATTTCTATATGTGCAACCTGGTCAATTCCCACAGGAACATGTGTTGCGTTCATCATCATAATATCAGCGCTCATCAGAACCGGATAACCCATTAAACCATAGCTTATCTGAGAATTTTGCCCTTCTTTTGACCTTAAAATTTTAGCCATATCCTTCAGGGTAGGATCACGTTCAACCCAGTTCTGCGGGGTAACCATACCCAGATAAACATTCAACTCCGCAATCTCAGGAACTAAAGATTGAACATAAATAGTTGAAATTTCAGGGTCAATACCTGATGCCAGCCAATCAATCGCCACATCTATAACATCGTTTTTTAAATTTTCAGTCTTATCATATTTTGTAGTAAGAGCGTGCCAGTCAGCTACAAAGAAAAAACTTTCATATTTGTGCTGTAATTCAACCCAGTTTTGTATAACACCCAGGTAGTGTCCCAAATGTAATTTCCCTGTCGGGCGCATTCCTGATACTATTCTCTCTTTCATTAATTATTTGCTCCTTTTCTCTATCGTTCTTAGCAAACTGCCAGAACTCCGCTGCTGCAAGCCAGACTGAAATGAAAATCTACTTATATTTATACAACAGTCATTACCGCAGCTTTAGTAATAATACATCCGGTACACGTATTATACATGAAAAAAGAATTTGTGTTGATATTTTTATTGTAATTTTCAAAAAAACTGTTATAATATTCGTATGAAAAAAATATTATTAATTCTGTTATTAGGAATTGCGGGCTTTATACCAGAGAGTGTTTGTGCAGCTGATGTGCAACCCGAACAGGCTGAAACTCCAAAAATGGAAAATGTGCAGCTTGATATGAGAGATTATGATGAAGTTGAGGTCCCGGCAGGAACTTTTATTCCTGTTGTAAGCGCTCAGGAAATTTCAACCCAGTACTGTCCGGTTGGATATAAAGTTCGATTTACCTCTACAAATGACTTATATATGAAAGAAACCAATATAATTCCTCAGAATACGGAATTTTACGGTTACATAGAAAAGCTGAATGAGCCGGTTGTAGGTACAAATGCTTCTATGATAATAAAGATTTCAAAAATGATACTGCCTGACGGATTTGAAGTTCCGGTAAGAGCATATGTCTATACGTCTAATAATAATCTAATCGGCGGGGAGATGTCAGCTCCGGCAGAATGGATTAAAATGCCCCATTATCAGAGCAAAATCGGAAATAATACAACATTGCAGATTCGTCCGGGCAGAGCAAGAAAACTCGGTGAGCATACTGTTATAAAATCCGGTGAAGACAGGCTTATAATACTGACAGACACTGCTTACATAACACATACCTTAACAAATTGACAAATGATAAAATATTAATAAAATGTAATTATCAGACTATATGTTATTGTAAGTGAGGAAGGGAAAAAATATGAAGAAAAGTTTAAACCTAATACTGGCAGCTATGCTGTTATCAAGCACTGCTGTTTTAGCAGCAGGCAACTACAATTATACACAGAATACACAGCCTCCGGCATATCAGCCTACATACTATAATCAGCCGCGAATGACTGGTAATGGAACGCTGAAAGGAAGCGTAGTTACAGTTCCGGCAGGTCAGCAGGTTTCTGCTGTAGTGACAACACCTTTGAGTTCAGAAACTTTAACTCTCGGACAGAATGTTACCCTTGCATTGGGTTCTGACTTTTATTACAATAATAACCTGATTGCACCTGCAGGAAGCTCTGTTACCGGAACAGTTTTAGAAGTTTCCAAAGCAAAACGCGGCAGTATGAACGGGAAGCTTACACTTCGCTTTACACAAATTGTTACCCCGTATGGTATCCAAATTCCTATTTCTGCTGTTATCAAAACAGATGATAATTCAGGTACGCTTATTGGCGGAACTAAACTGGATGTAACTAAAGATTATGCTAAAGATTTGACTGTTGGTGCCGGAGCAGGTGCTGTGTCAGGAGTTGTTTTTGGCGCTCTTGCAGGTGGTGACATCGGCAAAGGTGCAGCTCTTGGAACTGCCGTTGGTGCCGGCGGCGGACTTGTTAAGTCTTTGTGGGATAAAGGCGATAATGTAGAGATTCCTGCAAATTCAAAAATAGAATTGGTTCTTACCCAGCCAATTACTGTAAACCCGGCAATTTATAACACAAATTACTAGTAAACCGGGCAATAATTTTATTTTCAATTTTGAATAAAATTATTATGAAAACAGATTTGGGAAATGTTTGTTGATAGGTAGAAAAAATGTCAATCTTAGGAAAATACTCGGACAACTTAATAGAAGATGAAGATAAAGAAGAGATTACGGGCTTTACAACACCGGTTGTAATCCGTAAGAAAGAAGAGGATTCATTAAAGAAATCTCTTATTATTTCAACAATTCTTCATCCGGCTGTGGTTGGAGCGTTCTGTTTAGGATCACTAATTCTGACACTGCTTGGTATTCATCTTTTTACAGTGGACAAACCGCAGCCTAAGATGAAAGACATTGAATTCGTACTTGTTGATAAAGAAGATACACCAATAAATAAAAATACACCTTATCGTGCAGATATAAATTCACGTGCCGGCGGTCATCATGATCCTACAAGAAAAGTTTCAATGCCGTCACCTGCGCCATCAGCTGCACCTTCAAAGCCGCAGACTGCTTCTCCGGCTCCAAAACAGGCAGCAAAACCTGCCCAGCAGAAGCCAAAACAAGTTTCAAAGCCAAAGCAGAATGTGTTTGAACAGATTATGCAGCAGGCTGCAAAGCCGCAAAAAACACAGCAGGCTCAAGCTCCTGCACCTAAGGCAAAACCGCAGGCTAAACCTCAGCCTCCTACAGCCAGACCATCAATTAAGCCTCCAATGACGCCAAGACCGGCAGCAAAACCATCTTCTGCGTTTCAGGTACCGGTTCCTAAAGGCGGCACATCATCAGGAAGATACACAACAGGTCCTATAAGCGGATCCGGTAAACTCGCACAGGGAGGTTCATCAGGCGGAGGCAGCGGAAGCGGAAGATATACTCCGGCTCCGGTGCTTGCCCCGACAGGCGGTTCCGGCTCAGGCTCCAAACTCGGCAGAGCAGGCGGAGGAGGAACCGGCGGCTATGGTAATCCGGGACCGGGTAATCCTAACGGCAGACCTGGCATTGATACGATAAGAGAACCTGATTTCGGTCCTTATATGAGAGAATTACAGCGCAGAATTAAAATTAACTGGAACCCGCCAAAGGGTAACGAAAGTAAACGCGTAGTTCTGTTATTTAAAATTGCTAAAGACGGAAGACTGTTATCTTGCAGTGTATTCAAATCTTCAGGACTTCCGAGTGCAGACAAGGCGGCTCTTGATGCAGTAAAACTTACCGCACCGTTTAAACCGCTTCCGGCAGAATTTAAAGGTTCAAGTATTGATATTCAATTCACCTTTGACTATAACGTATTCGGGGCAACCGGATATTAGAAACTAAAAAAATAATGTATCACAAGATAAGAGGATTAAACTATGGAACTATTATTGAACTCAATTAAAATGGATTGGCCTGTATTATTACCTATTCTGGTATGTTCAATCCTTGTAGTTGCAGTTGTTATCAACCGGGCAGCGTTTTATAAAAAGAACAAACGTGACATTGTTCTTTTCATTCCTAAAATTCAAAAAGAACTGGCAAAGAACAATCTTCAGGCAGCCCAGAATGTTGCAGTTGACTGCGGGGGTGTTATAGGTGAAGTTACAGAAGAAGCTGTCAGAATTTTTTCTGAACAGAGAAACGGATTTTCGCGTTCATTTGATATTGCAGCAGCACTTGCGACAAGAAAACTTGAAAGCCATCTTACTATTTTGGGTACAGTTGGTGCGGTAGCTCCGTTCTTAGGTTTGTTTGGTACTGTTGTGAGAATCCTTTATACTTTCCAGGATCTGGCAACTCAGGGTAACCAGTCAGCAGCAGTTGCAATGGGTATTGGATCTGCTTTGATTGCTACAGCATTCGGTTTGATTGTTGCGATTGTTGCAGTTGTTTTCTATAACTCTTTCCAATCTATAGTTAAACGATATGATGATGACTTCCAGTTAATCAAGCTATTATTCTTAAGCTTTGTAGATTCAGAAACAGAAGTCAAATCAGCATCAAGTGCTTCTATGTAATTAAATAAGGATAATAAAATGGCATTCAGCTCATCAGGTAAAAAAAATAAAGCTTTTACAGAAATAAATATAACACCTTTAACAGATATTTTTCTTGTACTGTTAATTATAATGATGGTTGTGGCACCGACTTTCCAGTCAATGGATAATTCCATTACCATACCTGAGATTAACAGCGGGGTGTCTATTGAACAAAAAAATGCTACTGTATCAATTACCAAAGAGGGATTAATGTATGTGAACGGCAAGGAAATCAGCCCGGATACACTGACTGATGAACTCGCTGCGCTGAAGCCTTCATTGGAAAAACCTGAGGTTGTAGTAAAGGCCGATGAGAGAGTTAAAAGTTCCGAAATTATGAAAGTCATGAATGCGGCTCAGGATGCAGAATTTAAGAAATTAATCGTAGCCGGCGAGCCGCTTACAAAAAAAGAGCAGAAAGATTTGAAAAGTAATTCCAAAAAGCAGGGAGCGTAATAAAAATGAGTCGTGATACTTTCAGTGATATAAATATAACACCTTTAACAGATATTTTTCTTGTGCTGTTAATTATAATGATGGTAATAGCTCCTTTATTGGACCAACAGGGATTAAATTTAACTGTACCTGAAAATGTTGCACAAGAGCAGGCTAGTAAAGATACAAAGATTTTGACTGTTACAGTTAGTGCCGATAACAGATACTATATCGACGGACAGGAAGTTTCAATTCCTGAACTTGACAACGTTTTAAAAACCCAGGCAAAAGCTTATCCGGACGGAATGATGATTCAAACTGACGGAGAGGCGACACATGGTGCTGTTGTAAAACTTATGGACAGCGCAAGAAATTCAGGTATTACAAGCATATCTGTTTCTGAAGTTTAAATATCCATTCCATAAGGGTTCATTCTTATAGGCATACTTGTTTTATAATTTTTTGAAACATAGTCATAGGCTTTGTCCATATGTTTTTCAAACATATTTGCCATTTTCGGATTAAAAACTTCAAGACACCTGTTTCTTAATGTTCCGTAGACTGCTTGGACTTCATTTGCATCAAGAACTTTAAATTGATTTTTTTCAAATGGTAAGTCCATGTCTTCAAAAAGGGAAGCTTTTATAGTTTTTTGTATTAATTTGCATAAATTTTTGGTTTCGTTGTCAACTTTTGATAAATCCATTTTTGAAATTTCCCGGTTAATATTCAAAAGCGCAAGAAAGAATGAATTTGCCATTATAGTGCTTTGGCTGCCTATACAGTCAACATATTTTCTTGTATATTTACTAATTTCCCTGTTAATATAATTATTTTTCTGGTTGTTAGGATCAAACCTTCCTATAAAGTCTTCTTCACCTAACTCTATACCGTTTTGTTTTGCCCAACCAAGCATTTTCGCAATAAAGCCTTTAGGTGCAACCCGAATTTGATATACAACAGATTGTTCTTCCTTAACTTTCTTCCAGGCATAAGTCATATTTTTAGAAAAAGCTTTTCTTGCCCACTCATTTGCAGCCCAGAAATTTTTAATAGTGCTGCTTTCCTCTTTAGTTACTGCAAGCGGAGTTTCAAGTTTAGATACATCAAATGTATTTATTCCATGTTTTTTCATAAATGCAGAGAGTGCAGCTTTAATTCTGTCGGCACCGAATACGTACCAGGCTTTAGATGTTACGCGGCTAAAAATTGCAGCCCTGTCAGGATTTTCTCTGTAAAAATTTTTTTGTCTTTCTGAAAGGTGATAAATTGCTTCCGGATTATTTTCATAATACCTTTGCAGACCTTCTGAAATATGTTTCTTATGTTCTGCAGATAGCGGTCCTCTTTTTATATAAACAGGTTCCCCTGTTGCCTCCTGAGCCTTTCGGTCTAAGGCTTCCATTCTTTTAGCAGTCATTTCTCTGGTTAGTCCGTTCATTGTATTCAGGGTCGGAAAGTTTTAGAATTTTACCGTAAGTTGGTTCTGCCAATGGAATATTAAGCTTTTTCATTGCATAACTTATATCCTTGCCGCCTGAGTATCTGCGGAGGTCATTAATTGAAAATCCTTCTCCCCAGTATAATTTTAAAAGCTGCAGCGATAAATCTTCTTCTGTATCAAAATATTCCAGCCTGCCGTTTGCAGCATCATCCAAAAAGCTTCCATCTTGAAATTTAACGCCGGAAGAAGGTATAACATCTTTAAATTCCGGGAATTTCTTTTTTGCTTCCTCAAGTGTAAAGCAGTCTTTAAGACTTTCATAGAATTTTTTATGAATATCTATAAGTGTTTCTTTTGCTTTGTTTCCTTCTTCGAGAATAATTCCGGCCCATTCTCTAATTTGGGGAGGATAAACATTTGATTTTTTCTGAGCTAGTTTGTCGAGATTTTTTATTGTGCTTGCAAGATCAAGACTGTACCCGCCGGTGAATGCCAGATACTGTGCACTGGTGAGTGCCGGAAGCTTACTCGTCTGTACCGGATTATTATTTACTGATGTGGTTTCATTTTTTTGTGTTTTTAAAACGGGATGTATATTTATAAGTGTAATTTTGTTTATTTGCATTTTTTCCTTCCGAAAAATTTAAAACCGGTAAATGTAAAAATTTGCTATTTTTTTTAACATCCCTTATAATAAAAAAAGCAGAGGAAACCATGATAGAAAAGCTATATATGTTTTCTCAAAAACGCTTCCGCTGTGCTCTCGCTTATACTAAGCAGACGCGGTAAAAACAAATAAGAAAAAATATTTATTTTCTCGGGCACGCTCCCGCGCTGCTCCCGCTATCGCCTCGAAAACAAATATATTTTCTTAATAAAGCAAAGTAATAAAAGCAATGAAATAACTAAACAAAGGAAAGTAATAAAAGCAGCGATATAACTAACAAAGGAGATTGAATTATGGAAAACGCAGTAAAGACAAGAGTTTCCGGGGGGGGGGCAAGGTAATTTAAGCTCCTTATCGGGTATTGGCGCAGGCAATGAGCCATTTCGCGCCGCCGAAAAAAGAACTATTAAACCAGGTTTTACTTTAGCCGAGGTATTGATAACCTTAGGTATAATCGGAGTTGTTGCAGCTATGACACTTCCTTCCTTGGTGTCGAAATACAAGGATAAAGAGCTGACAACACGTGCTAAAAAAGCCTATTCATCAATCAATCAGGCGGTACAGTTATATCAGTCAAAAAACGGGACGCCTGGTGATGCAACGGGTTTGTGGGATGTTTCAAAGACTTCTGCTGAAGTTGCACAGGAGTTTTCAAAATATTTTAACGGGGTTCGCTACTGTAAAAATAAACAGCAAAAAGGTTGTGCTCATTTTTATGATTATAAAATAAAATACAATAGTATATGGGTAGATGAAAATGATACAATGCTTGAGAGTGATTTGAACTCATATCCTAAAATTATTTTAAATGATGGAACCATTATAGTTGTAGTTCAACGTTCAACTTGTTATGAAAAAGTTATGCAGCAAAAACAGGATGAATACGGGCATATAATTAAAGATGAAGATGGTAATATTCTCTACTTTGAAACAATCATAGATTATTGTTCCTATGTTTACTTTGATACAAATGGTCCACAATTACCAAATCAATTCGGCAGGGATGCTTTTCTGCTTGACGGTACAACGAGCGGTATTGTTATACATCCTTGGGCTAAAACAGGTGGAACAAGTTTGAAAAGTATACTCTCCGGAGGAGAAATGTCTTATACTGATTATAAAGCAGGTGAAAAGTTTGACTTTTAAAAAAGCTCCCTTTTTAGGGAGCTTTTTAATTATGTTTTTTATTTTAAAGCGAAAGTCATATCGGCTTCTACACATAGTTTACCGTCAACCAGCCCTCTTCCATGAGCTTTGCAAACAGGTCCTTTTACCTTTGTCAGCTCAATTTCCATATCGAATCTGTCACCAGGTCTTACGATATTTTTAAAACGGACACCGTCAACGCCGGCATATAATGTTAATTTACCTTTAAATTCAGGCATTGTCATCAACACCGGTGCAGAACATTGAGCCATAGCTTCAAGCTGAAGTACTCCCGGCATAATAGGATTTCCCGGAAAATGTCCCTGAAAGAACTGTTCATTCATTGTAAGGTTTTTGTAACCTTTTGCGTATTTCCCCGGTACACATTCTGTAATTCTGTCTACAAGCAGGAAAGGAAAACGATGAGGAATCATCTCCATAATTTCCATTGTATCAAAGCTCAATACTTCTTGTGTAACTTCTTCTGTCATTTATATTCTCCTTATTTTATTTCTATTAATTTTTCTTTGAGTTTTTTTGCAACTTTCAAATGAACTGCATGTCCTGCTTCTTTTGCTAAAATCTGGCATTTAAGATTAAGAGGGTTTACTCCTGTAAGATACAAATCCCCGATTAAATCAAGAATTTTATGTTTTACAGGTTCCATTTCACTTCTTAATGGTGTAGTATACCCTTCGTCTTTTAAGCCGACCGTATTATCAATGGTAACTCCCTGCGCAAAGCCGAACATTTGGAATTTTCTTAAATCTTTATAAAATCCAAAAGTTCTTGCATCAATAATTTCTTCCTGATTCTTAGGATTATAATTAACCCAGCGTCTTGTCAGGTCAGGGTGGCTGTAATTTACAGCATATGAGATGAAAAGTTCATCATCAGGAAGGATTACGAGGCTGGTTTTACCGTTAAGATAATAAACCGGTTCTGATACGGTGTATTGTTTAGGCTTATAAAGAAGCGGTTTATTTATTCCGGCTTGCTTAAAAAGTTCTACCCATTGTTTAGAACTTCCGTCCAGAGCAGGAACTTCCATCTCATCCATGCAAATATCAAGAGAATCTATTCCGCAAAAGGCAAGTGCTGCGGTCAAGTGTTCTGTAAGCATTGCTTTTGCTTTGTTTTTACCAAGAACCACACAATGTTCTGTTGAAACAACGTTGTCAACATCAGCGCTAAATTCTTCTCCTGAAACAAAATATCTGATTTTTCCTGTATCTGACGGGAAAAATTTTACTTTGCATGGCTTATTTTTCATCAAACCGTTGCCGGTAATTTCTGTTTCCTTTTTGAGTGTTATTGTCATTATTGGTGCTCTTCCTCAAATACTTTTAACATCGGTTCATATTTTCTGAATTTTGCAAAGATTTCCTGAGCATCTTTCATTGTCTTAAGCTGTTTGATGAATTCTTTTCTAGGAACAGCAGGAATACCAACTATGATTGATTTTTCAGGGAATGATTTTGTTACCCCTGCTTTTGCTGTTACGATAGAATCTGAACCTATTTCAATATGATCTGCAAGACCGGCCTGACCTGCAATAACTACTCTGTCACCGATAACACAGCTTCCTGCAATACCAACCTGTGAAACAATCAGGCAGCCTTTACCGATTTTACAGTTGTGACCTATCATAACAAGGTCATCAATTTTCGTGTTGTCGCCGATTGTTGTGTTTTCAATTGTTCCGCGGTCAATGGCTGTGTTTGCACCGATTTCTACATTATTACCAATTACAACCGAACCGATTGAAGGAATTTTGAAGATAACCTGTTTAATATTTTCTTCTTTAATAGTACCTTCTTTTCTTGCCTGTTCTATATTGTCAGGGTTTTCTGTTACAAAGCTGAAGCCGTCTGCACCAAGTGAAACCCCATGGTGAAGAATAACATCATCGCCTATTTTCACCCTGTCACCTACATTAACTCCCGGGTGGAAGAAGCAGTTTTTACCTATTTTAACTCCGCCGCCAATATAGGAATTAGCCATTATTTTAGTATTATCACCAATTACAGCATCCTGTGAAATTACAACATTTGGACCTATTTGAACATTTGCACCGAGCTTCGTAGTTTCATGAACTACTGCTGTAGGGTGAACGCCGTTATTTACGACCGGCGGTACATAGAAAAGGTTTAATAGTTTCATCATAGCTAATCTTGGTCTTTCAACTTCGATTGTCGTGAAACCGTCAATTTGAACACCCAATGGCACAAGTGCAGCTTTTGCCTGTGATTTTGCAAGGTTTGCAATTTCTTCTTCGCCTAGAGCAAGTGCAAGAGTATTTTCGTCTGCCAGAAGCGGAGGTGCGATCTGTGAAATCTGAACATCAGCTGCTTTTGTAAGCATTCCGCCGACAATTTGTGAAATTTCTTCTACTGTAAAAGTTTTCATATATTTTCTCCTTGTATTTATTTTTAAGCCGGATTGCAAGTTGCTGTGGCTCAGCAGCTTTTCATTTTTTCAATTGTTCCTGTTGTAGACTTCCCTTCTACAAATTTAATAAACTCTACTTTTGTTCTGTTTTTTTTCATAATATCAGCTTCTGGAAGCGTTTCCATATTATAATCAGCTCCTTTTGTATAAACATCAGGTTTTATTTCATCTAAAAGATTCCGCGGACTATCTTCATCAAATAGTACCACATAATCTACGCATCTTAAAGCACTTAATATCTCAGCGCGGTCTGCTTCGCTGTTTATAGGCCGGGCAGGTCCTTTGATTGAACGGACTGATTTATCTGAATTCAGTAAGACGATGCAGTAATCTGCAAAGGTTTTTGTCTTTTCCAAATATCTGACATGTCCGACATGCAATATATCAAAACACCCGTTGGTGCACACTATGGTTTTGCCTTCGGAATGGATTTTATCTACTAAATTTTTTATCTCTTCTCTTTTGATTAACATATCCTTAACCCTGAAATAATATACATATTTTATCAAAAACATATTATAAAAGCAATAAAAAAGCCGATTTTAAAACCGGCTCTTTTATTTACGAATTTTTCTTTCAAGCTCTTTGTGCCAAACTGCTGCTAAACATATCGCTTGAAATATTTTTTAATTGAAATGTTTTTGATGCAGTCCTGTTTTGATGAGCACTTGAGAGTGCATTTTTTAATATACTTTCTTTTGGTTTCATCAAAACAATTTTTTTCATTGCCCATTTTTTCGGCAAAAATTCTCCGATCACCAGCCTTTTTACGTCCATAACAAACCTCCTTTTTTATAACACTAAATAATTTTATTTAATTTTTGTCCTATTACATCCCCCAGAATAAAAGAACCTGCTTCTTTATCTATTTGAGGCACATATTTTTTATATTCTTTCACACTTGACCTCATACGTTCTGCAATAATTTCTTGCTGAATATCGTCAAATCTTGTCGGGATTCGGGTAAATGCTTTTTTTGTACAGCTATTAACAATTTTCATATTCTACACAACCGCCTTTTTGTATAAACAAAGTAGTATGAAAATAAAAATTGCCTTAATTTGTTGATGATTTAAGATATATTAAGCTATTTGGAGCGTTTGTTCAAGCATTTCAATTGTTGTACGCGGAATATCACACTCCCTTTTTCCTTCTTCATTTTTTTCCGGTTCTTTTGTCATTAATGCTGCGTTTGATTTTTTTAGTTCTTCCATGGTTTTCATCCTTTAATAATTTATTTTTTCAGGGGTAATAATTTTAAAAATTATAAGTATCCTGATTAAATATTTTTGCTAACTATTTTTTAAATTTTGAAGTTATAATTTGTGTTGCAGTTTCGATTTTTCTAAGTGCATTCTGCATGGGAGCAGACGGATCAAGCATGTCTGCTAATCTTTGGTCCTTATAGCTTGTAAGAGGCTCTTCTAGCGGAAGCCCGCTGGTACCTTTAACAACTTTCTTTGCAATTCCTTGTTTTGCGCTGGTAACTGTTTTTACGGGGTTTATTTTTATAGACATTTCTCCTCCTCAAATGCGGATGGGATTAATACAATCCCATCTCTATAACTTTCTGGCAAATTCTTACAGTATTTAATGCTGCGCCGATCCTAAGGTTATCTGCAACGCACCATAATGAAATTCCGTTATCGAACGCCAGATTTTTTCTTATACGTCCTACAAATACCGGATTTACTCCTGAGGCATCTCTGGTTGTAGGGTATTCGTAATTCTCAGGATTGTCGATAACTTCTACGCCAAACGAATTTTTAAGAATTTCTCTAACTTCATCTGGTGTGATATTTTCTTCAAATTCAATGTCAACAGCTTCTGAATGTCCGTTGTAAACAGGAACTCTTGCTGCTGTGCATGATATTGGCAATTCTGCAGGAAGATGAAGAATCTTTTTAGTTTCGTTTGCAACCTTCATTTCTTCTTTTGTGTAACCATTTTCACAGAACACATCAATCTGCGGGATTACGTTGAATGAAATTGGTTTTTTGAAACATTTATTTTCAAATTTTTCACCGGCAAGATTTGCTTTTGTATCTTCAGTTAATTCATTAATTGCAGCAAGTCCTGCTCCAGAAACTGCCTGATAGGTTGATACTATAAGTCTTTTTATTTTTGCTTTCTCAAGAAGCGGTTTTAAAACAAGCATAAGCTGCGAAGTTGAACAATTCGGGTTAGCAATAATCCCTTTATGTTTTCTTAAATCTTCATCATTTACATACGCAATAACAAGCGGGACATCCTTATCCATTCTGAATGCACTTGAGTTATCAATCAAAACACCGCCGCGTTTTACTATTTCCGGTGCGAATTTTTGTGACGTAGAGCCGCCTGCTGATGCAAGTACTATGTTTACTCCGTCAAAGCTTTCCGGCGTTGCTTCTTCTACGGTGTATTCTCTGCCTTGAAATTCAATTTTGCTTCCGGCAGATTTTGCACTGGAGAGAAATTTAATCTCGTTGAAATCAATTTTTAATTCATCAACGATTTTTGTAATTTCCCGGCCTACAACTCCTGTTGCGCCTAAAATTGCGATGTTTGGTTTTCTCATTATTTTTTCCTTTTCTGCTTAATACCTTATTACATTATATTTTCCAAGCCGTAGATAAAATCATTTTTATCAGCAACATGTTTTACAGCTAAAAGAACACCCTGCATATAGCATTTTCTGTCCATAGAGTCATGTCTTATTGTCATAATTTGACCGGACGATCCGAAAATTACTTCCTGTGAGGCAATATATCCCGGCATTCTGACCGAGTGAATATGTATATCGGAATATGAAATTCCGCCGCGTGAACCTTTAATCGTTTCTTTTTCAGGGCAGTTGTCTTTTGTAAAGGTTTCTTTTTCTTCTGACATCATTAATGCTGTTTTTATAGCAGTACCGGATGGCGCATCTTTTTTCTGGTTGTGATGAAGCTCAATAATTTCTGCATTATCAAAATATTTTGAAGCCTGTTTGGCAAACATCATCATCAGAACTGCACCTGTTGAAAAATTAGGCGCAATTAAACAGCCTGTATTCTTTTCTTTTGAAAGTTTCTGTAATTCTGCAATCTGTTCATCAGTTAAGCCGGTTGTTCCAATTACGATTTTGATACCGTTGTTAAGGCAGTATTTTGCATTCTCAAAAATTGATGCCGGTTGTGTAAAGTCTACAAGTACGTCTATATGGCAGCTTTTATGAGCTTCTTCAATAGATTTATAAGTATCATCTCCGGCAATATCAATTTTTGCTGAAAGTTCTGTTAATTCGCAATTTTTAACAGCTTCAACAACTTCTCTTCCCATTTTCCCTAATGCGCCGCATACTGCAACTTTAATCATTTTTAACTCCTGTTATTTATGTGTCTGATTTACACTTTATCACAAAAAGATTTTTATGGCGTTTTATTGTTACAAACTTTTAATTTTATAAGACAATTTTAAAAACAGTTTTGTTTTATTATTAACATATGAAGGTTAAGGAATTAATTTCAACATCTTGTATAAGAAAAATCTCCCAGCGAATTAAAGCAGTACGCAGTTGTCCTTCTGACTGCATAGTTTTGAACAAAAGCAACAGAGTAATGAGAGCACAAAATAAAAGTGATTGTATTCAATATGCGAAAATTTTCATGAACAGTTCGTCTGCCAATCCGAATTTTAGAATTCCATTTATCGAAAAACTAGGGGCATTTATATTAGGAATAAATACCCCGGTAAAAAAGTTGAGAATTGTAAAAGATGGGAATAATAAAATTATTGGAGGGTACATGTCAACAATGCGAACTCCTGAAGAATTTTTTATTTCATCTCTTGCCGTTGCAAATCCGGGGCGTTCGTCCAAGGTTTTGACTAAAATCTATAAGGACATGGTTTCAACAATAAAGATGAATAATTCAAAAACTGTAAGCTGTCTGGTTTCTCAGGACGCGTCTTATCTTGTAAACTTATATAAAAAATTAGGATTTAGAATAGATGACATTGCAGATCCTCTTGAGTTCAATATTGAACATAATAAAGTGCTTTATCATATGACAATGAGTGCTGACGATTTTTGTAAAATTCTGTAATTTAAAATTTTTCTATGTTATCATTGTCAGGTAGTCTATTTTAATAAGGAGAGAAAGAATGGCAGATGCAAAAATTTTAGCAACTATTGACAGAAGTGATACTGAACAATTACAGATTTCAGTTAGCGAATATAAAGGAAGAAGCTACTTTAATTTGAGAATTTATTACACAACAGATGACGGTGCTACATGGCTTCCTACTAAAAAGGGTGTAACTTTTGCGCCGGATCAGCTTGATATTTTAGCTGATGCAATTGAAGAAGCTAAAAAAGAATTTATGGCAGAAGAATAAGCCTTAAGCTTAGCCTTTTTAAACTTATAATATTTTGAAATGCGCTTTTGCAAAAGCTTATCAACGTATAAATTATTTGCAGAAGCGCTTTATAAGATTTATGTATTGAAGGAGAATGTGTTGAGTAAATATGCTCTTGCACTTGTAAATATAAAGGGGCTGGGAGTAAAAACTTTCAGCTATCTTATTCCCGAAGAGATGAAAGATAAGATTCAAATCGGGCAGGCAATCTTAGTACCTTTTGGACGGCAGGGGCTTATTAACGCATTTTGTGTCGGGGTTTCTGATTATCTGCCTGAGGAAATAAAGGCAAAGAAAATCAATAAAATTTTAGATGAAACCCCGCTTTTTTCTATTGATTATTTGAAACTTCTTGAATGGGTTGCGAATTATTACTGCTGTGATCTTGTTACGGTTATGAATGCTGCTATACCGCTTAAGCTTATTGAAAAAGCTTCCAAAACCGAGCAGGCCATAGAGTTTGTAAGTTTTGAAAATGCAACGAAGAGGCAGACTGAAGTTCTTGAAATGCTTAAAAAAATGGGTAAATGTCCGCTTTTAGCTTTTGAAAAGCTTGCTAAAACAACAAGAACAACAATAAAAAAACTGGAAGATGCCGGCTGTTTAAAAATCTTGACTGAAGAAATTTACAGAAATCCGCTTGATGTTTTAAAAATTGAAACAACAGAACCTCTTTATCAACTTGAAGGTGAACAGCAAAGTGCTTATGAAGGGATTTCAAAAAAAATAAAAGAAAATCCAACAGCACAGATGCTTCTGTATGGTGTTACAGCCAGCGGGAAAACGGAGGTTTACTTCAAGCTTATTGACGACTGCCTTAAAAGCGGCAAAAATGTATTATTCCTGGCACCGGAAATAGCTCTTGCCTCACAGCTTACAAAACGTCTTGCAAAAAAGTTCGGAACAAAAGATGTTGCAATCTGGCATAGCAGTATTTCAGACGGCGAAAGGTATGATGTATGGCAGAGGCTATACAGAGATGATATAAAAATACTTGCCGGAGCCCGTTCCGCTGTGTTTGCACCGCTAAAGAACATCGGTCTTATAATAATTGATGAAGAACATGAAAGTGCTTATAAGCAGACAAGCCCTGCGCCAAGGTATGATGCAAAGGTTGTTGCAAAAAAACTTGCTGAATTTCACAAATGTCCGCTGCTTCTCGGGTCTGCAACTCCTGATATTTCTGTGTATTACAAGGCTGTTAATTCCGGAAATCTTTTTGAGATGAAACACCGTTACCGTAATGCTCCTATAGCACCTGTTACTGTTATTAATATGCAGGAGTATTCAAGAGCTGCATATAAAAGTGTTATCTCAAAACCCTTACAGCTTGCAATTTCAGAAACACTTGAGAAAAAACAACAGGTTATTCTTCTTATTAACCGACGGGGATTTTCAACTTTTACACAATGCCAGGCATGCGGTCATGTAATTGAATGCCCGAACTGTGCTATTCCAATGATATGGCATGCAAAAGATCAGCATCTGAAATGTCATTACTGTAATCATATATCATATTTCCCTGATTTCTGCCCCGAATGCGGCTCAGATGCGTTGAAAAACAGCGGAACAGGCACGCAGAAAATTGAACAGTATATAAAAGATTTGTTTCCGGAACACAATGTTGAGAGAATCGACAGTGACATACTTGTAAGAAAAGGAGAGCATGTAAGGCTTCTTGAGCGGTTTCAAAAAGGTGATATTGACATACTTGTAGGAACGCAGATGATAGCTAAAGGTTTGGATAACCCGAATGTTACGCTTGTTGGGGTTATTTCAGCGGACGCAAGTTTTAATCTGCCGGATTTCAGAGCATCAGAAAGAGGTTTTCAGCTTTTGACACAAGTCGCAGGGCGTGCCGGACGCGGAGAGTTCACCGGAAGAGTTCTTTTCCAGACTTATAACCCTGATTATTATGCTCTTGAAAGCGCTAAGTCGCAAAATTACGGTGAGTTTTACCATACGGAAATTGCTGCACGTGAAGAGTTTGATTATCCTCCTTTCAGCCAGATGATAAGGCTTATAATAAGTTCAATGAATAATTTCCGCGCAGAAAAGTCAGCCCAGGAAATTGCGCTCAGACTTTGCACCATGATTGAAAAATATGGAATATCTGAAAGGCTTGAAGTTCTTGGTCCTACTCCTTGCGTAATTGAAAGGATTAACAGCTACTACCGTTTCCAAATTATTATCAAAAATAAACTTGAAGAAAAAGGGCATAATTTCATCTCAAGTTTTCTAAACAAAATTACTATGCCTAAGGATATTAAGCTTGCAATAGACGTCGACCCGCTTGATATTTTATAAAATTATTTAGGCAAATTCTTGAAATAATCTTTGTCAGTGAGAGCCTTGTAAGTGCAGCTAATACCATTCATGGAGTGTGTTGATGTTATGGAACAAAGATTATATGGGGTACCATTAGCCCCCATAGGAAGTAACTTTCCATTGTCCATAACCTGAAATGCAAACAAATCATGCCCTAATCGGTTTGGCTTTTTCATATTTCCGTTCACGTCGACCAAAATCCAAATCAAGCCATCTATATTTTCCACCATAATAAGCATTCCGTCATTTACAAAAATTTGTCCGTCATCAATTAGTCTTGTAGTCATAGGATTGTTATTATAGGTTTTGTAAGTTTGTGAAATATATAGTATATTACCGTCATCATCTTGAGAGCTTTGTTGTTCACAGCCGTGTAAACCACAATCTTTTGAAACCTTGAAATATTTTTTAAAAACTGGCATAAACTCTCTTTCAGGATAGTTGGCAGCGTTAATAACCTGCCCCTCATCGTAACTCATTTGATTAAAAGCGGCTTGAATAACAGAATAAGCTTTTTTAAAACCTGTTTCTAATTCTTTCCCCTGGGTCTGGTTAATAAGTGCAGGTAAAGTCATTGCAGCAATTACTCCGATTATTCCCAGTGTAATAAGGACTTCTGCCAAAGTGAAACCTTGCTTTTGCATTACAAACCTCTTTTATTAATTAATATTACTGATTTATACATCTATACATGTAATAATAACATGTTAAAATGTATATTTCAACCCTAAGCTTTTAAACTGCTAAAATATCATTATGATTAAAAACAGATTATCAATTATCCTCGGTGAGCAAAGAATGCGCGTTTCTGAACTCTCGCAGTTGACTGGGATAAGCCAAAACGCGCTTAACAAAATTTATCACAATAAAACTAAGGGCATAGATTTTAATACCCTTAATAAGCTTTGTAATATTTTAAAACGTAATTCTCAGGAAATTTTTGAATTTACGCCTGACTAAAACTTTTTATATAATTTTTTGTTTTTTCTCTAATTTCGCGGTCGACTTCAAAGATTTCATCAATTGACGGATTTTGAATAACTTTGTGTTCCTCAAATATTTGTCTGGTAATTTCATAAATTTCGTAGAGTTTAATTTTTCCGTCCAAAAATGCAAAAACAGCCTCTTCGTTTGCTGCGTTCAGACAGGCTGTAGCTGTTCCGCCGGTTTTTCCTGCTTTGTAAGCAAGTTTGACTGTCGGGAACTTTTCAAAATCCGGTTTTTCAAAGTCCAGTCTTGCAATTTCGGAGAAACTGAAACTTTTTGATTTAATACCTTCAAATCTTTCAGGGTATGTTATTGCATACTGTATAGGAATGTGCATACTTGGTAATCCAAGTTGTGCAATGACGCTTCCGTCTTTGTACTCAATTGCAGAATGCACAATACTCTGCGGGTGAATAACAACATCAATATCATCATAATCAAAGCCGAAAAGATGATGTGCTTCAATAATTTCCAAGCCTTTATTCATCAAAGTGGCACTGTCAACAGTAATTTTTCTTCCCATATGCCATCTTGGATGAGCGAGAGCTTCTTTTACTGTTGCGTTTTTCATTTCTTCAACCGGCTTGTGGAGGAATGGTCCTCCGCTTGCTGTAATAATTAGTTTATCAACTTGTTTAATATCTTTGATACACTGATGAATTGCGCAGTGTTCGCTGTCTACAGGAACAATATTTACACCATTCTTACGGGCGGCATCCATAACAATATCACCTGCCATAACAAGGGTTTCTTTGTTTGCAAGAGCGATGTCAATTCCGTTTTCGATAGCTTTCAGTGTTGGTCTAAGCCCTATCTTACCGGAACAGGCAACAAGAATAATATCATTTTCTTTATCGTTGCAAATTTTTTCCAAGCCTTCTTCACCAAGTACGGTGTATTTCGGTTTAAATTTTTCAGCCTGCTGTTCTAATAATTCTTTATTGTGCCCGCCTGCAAGTGCTATGATTTCAAACTTATCCTGAAGTTTTTCAATAACCTCCAGCGCTTGGGTTCCAATTGAGCCAGTAGAACCAATTATGCTAATTTTTCTCTTCTTTTCCATAAAAATATTATATAACAAATAAAACATTGCATAAATTAAAAAATAGATTATAATAAAAAAGCAGAGGAAAA
>HF989720.1:2848-5471 GCA_000431315.1 Brachyspira sp. CAG:484 | reverse complement strand
TTCTAGCATGGTTTCATCTGCTTTTTTATTATAAGGTATTTCTACCTTTTTTTCAATAACAAAATCTCTTTTATGATAGAATTTTTATATGAGCCATAAACAAATTAAATGGACAATGTTTGTAATAACAGCCATTGGCAATTTTATAGCCATGCTGGACGCAACTACAGTAAACCTTGCACTTTACCCTATGTCGCAGGATTTACATGTTACGATGTCGCAGATTCAATGGGCAGTTATCGCTTATATGCTGGTTTTAACAGTATTTTTACCGTTTTTTGGAAAGCTTGGCGATATTTTTCCTAAAAATAAACTTTATTCAACAGGATTTTTAATATTTGCAATTGGTGCTGCATTAAATATGACTGCAGCAAACTTTATACAGTTAATAAGTTTTCGATGTATTGAAGCGCTCGGGGCTTCGATTATGCTGTCAAATGCGCAGGCAATAATTGCAACAATTTTCAAAAATGAACGCAGAGGAAAAGCTTTAGGTCTAAACGGTTGTCTTGTCGCAATTGGAGGAATGAGCGGACCTGCACTTGGCGGGATCTTGATTAACTCGTTCGGCTGGCACGCAATATTTGCCCCATGTATCCCAATAGCATTGATTGGTGCTTACTATGCTTACAAAATGCTCCCATCTCATATAGACCATCACAAAAAGCCTTTCAAATTTGACTATAAAGGATTTATATACTTTACAATAAGCCTTTTTGCTCTTTTGCTTGCCATATCTGAAGGTCATACCTGGGGGTGGACATCGGTAAAAATCATAGTTCTTGGCGTCACGACTTTAATTTTCGGAGCTTTGTTCTACTTTCGGGATCATAAAATTAACTATCCGCTTATTAACTTTGCAATGTTTTCAATAAGACCTTTCACCTTCGGAAATCTTGCAGTAATGCTTTCTTATATGGCAATGTATACAAACAGCATTCTTTTGCCGTTCTTTTTACAGGAAATTTTAAAATATAACCCGCTTGTAACTGGTCTTTTAATATTACCTTATTCAGTTACGCTTTCATTCATTGCACCGGTTGCCGGAAGACTTGCCGGAAAATACGGAAGCCGGTGGCTCACACTTGCAGGTCCGGCTGTATATGTAATAGCACTTGTTTTATTTACTATTTATGATAAGCACGTTCAGATGTGGCAGATAATTTTTGCATCAGGAATTATGGGTATTGGCAACGGGCTATTCCAGTCGCCGTCAAACAACGCTATTATGACAAGTGTTAAACATGAAGAGCTTGGTATAGCTTCAGGAATACTGGCATTATCAAGAAATATGGGTAACATTTTAGGAGTTGCAGTTACAATAACGCTTTTTGAAACATTTAAAACAATGTTTCTTGAAAGTGGAAAAATATATGACATTGCATTCCTAACATCATACAGGACAACAATGTGCTTTGGTATACTTTTCGGGTTATTATGTATGACATGCGCATTTATAGCATACAAGCCTCATAAACAATAAAAAAGGCGGTTTTTTGAACCGCCGTCATTATATGAATAGATGCACCGTTAATCAGTCAAACACACCGCTTGAATCCAACCTGCTTTACCGCGATTGAGTGTGTTGCCGGTACCAGTATAGACAGGATCATATATACGCCAGTTTACACTGCCGCTATCATCTTCTTCACCCGACCACAAATAAAACTGGGGCTCTGGAAGTCCTAAACTCGAAGCTGTACCCGATACATACGTTAAATTAAAGCCGGTTTGGTCGGCACCAATTTGAGGGTTTCCCTCATAAATTGCACCTGCAATTTTCCCGAGGTCGGACATTGTCGGAAGATTTCCTACACCACCGCATTGTTTTACGGCGCCAGCCCAATAATCATTATCATATCTGCAAACTTCTACCCCTGAATTTCCCTTTAAAGCTTCGCATTCAGCTTTTGTTAATGGAGTAGGAGTAAATGGTGATCCGAAACATCTACCGCTTTCCAGCTCTATCGCGCAACTACTGCCAAGGCCATTAGCGTTAAAAAGGGCTACATCTTCATTTTGTTTATTCGGTTTCTTTTTACCATTAATTTCAAATACTGATGCAACACAATTTGATGTTGCATTTGTCACTGGTTTGTTATCTTCTGTCGACCATGTGTAGGTTTTTACAGGATCTAACGCTTCACATTTTGTGTTGTAGGAAAGTATCATTGGAGTTCCATCTCCAGTTATTATTCCAACATTTGGACTGTTGTAATCCGCAGTATCACTGTCTTTCATTTGAAACTGTTTACCAGTTTGCAGTTTTGTTACTTCATATTCAGTACCGTCTTGAAGTGTTATTTTGTCATACGGCCAGCAGTTTCTTAATTTACTTGACGGACATACCTTCATTATTTTTAAATGTTTCTGCAATTCTGCCACAAAGGCTGCCGTACTATCGTAGGGACCTATCAGTCCCAGCATTGCCATTTTTTCAGTGGCTTTTGTGAATTTATACTTAACTGTGCGTATCTGTTCTGCTCTTACTTTCTTATTTACTGCCTGATTTAAAACCGGCAACATCAGGGCTGAGACTATCCCTATTACGCCTAAGGTTATCAGGACTTCCGCTAAGGTAAAAGCCTTTTTCTTTGAGGGTTCTAGCCTGCCCCCCCCCCCG
>HF989720.1:0-2819 GCA_000431315.1 Brachyspira sp. CAG:484 | reverse complement strand
CCCCCCCCCGAAATCATTGCTCTATCTACTTTTTGCATAATTCCCTCCTTTTTGTTTATTATAACACTTTATACAGAACTTTTCAAGAATAACATGTCTTGAAAAAATATTATCAGCAAGCTAGAATATTAATGTAAAATTTACCCTCACAATAAAGGAAAGACTGGGATATATGACAAACACTAACGAAAATATAAGAAATATAGCAATTATTGCACACGTTGACCATGGGAAAACAACCCTTGTTGACTGCCTTTTAAAACAAGCCGGAGCATTCCGCGAAAATCAGCAGGTTCAGGAACGGGTACTTGATAGTAATGATTTGGAAAGAGAACGCGGTATTACAATTCTTTCAAAAAATATTTCAATTAATTATAAAAATACAAAAATTAATGTTGTTGATACCCCGGGACACGCAGACTTCGGAGGAGAAGTTGAGCGGGTTCTTGGTATGGTTGACGGCGCATTATTAATTGTTGATGCTGCCGAAGGTCCTATGCCGCAGACAAGATTTGTTCTTTCTAAAGCTTTGGAACTCGGATTAAAAATTATAGTTGTCATTAATAAAATTGATAAACCTGCCGGAGAGCCTCTGACAGCTTTAGATAAAGTTTTTGACCTGTTTACGGAATTAACTGACAGAGAAGATCTGATTGATTTTCCATTTATATTTGCAAGCAGCTTAAACGGATTTGCAATCAAAGATCTTGATGATGAAAGAAAAGATATGATACCGCTTCTGGATTGTATTTTAGAAAACATCCAGCCGCCGAAAGGTGATGCCTCAAAATCTTTTCAGTTTAGGGCAACAACTCTTGACTATAATGAATATGTAGGAAGAATTGTTATCGGCCGCATTGAAAACGGGTCAGTAAAATCTCAGGAACAAGTCTGCGTTGTTCACGCTGACGGTTCTCAAGAAAAAGGCAAAATTACAAAGTTATTCGGATTTCACGACCTTGGAAGAGTTGAAATTCAGGAAGCTTTTGCTGGTGATATAGTTGGAATTGCAGGATTTTCTGATATTCAGATAGGAGAAAGCATTTGTTCACTTGATAATCCACAGCCGCTGCCTTTGATTACAGTAGATGAACCTACGCTGCAAATGAATTTTTCTGTAAATGACAGTCCGTTTGCCGGGCAGGAAGGGAAATTTGTAACTTCAAGACAATTGAGAAAAAGACTTTATGATGAACTTGAAAAAAATGTAAGCTTACGCGTAGAAGATACCGACAGCACTGATGTTTTCAGAGTATCCGGCAGAGGAGAGCTTCATCTTGGAATTTTGATTGAAACAATGCGGCGTGAGGGTTATGAATTTCAGGTTTCTAAACCGGAAGTTATTTACAAAACAATTGACGGAAGACAATGCGAGCCTTATGAAAATTTGATTGTTGATGTTCCTGAAGGATATGCAGGAAGCTGTATTGACAGATTATCCGGCAGAAAAGCCGAAATGAAAGAGATGCAGAATGCAAAAGGCAGAACGAATATGACATTCCATATTCCGGCAAGAGGCTTAATAGGTTTCAGAAGCGAATTCATCAGAATGACACGCGGAGAAGGAATTATGTATCATACATTCCTGCACTACAGACCATATGCCGGAGATATTCCGCGCCAGAGAAACGGCTCTATTATCGCTCATGAACAAGGGGAAGCAATTCCATATGCACTTTCACAATATGAAGATAGAGGTGTATTCTTTGTAACGCCTAAAACAAAAGTTTACCGGGGAATGATTATCGGGGAATGCAACAAGCCTCAGGATATTGTTGTTAATATCTGCAAAACAAAAAAACTTACAAATATGAGAAGTGCCACTGCAGATGTTATGGTAACACTTCAAGCGCCAAAAATTCTTTCATTAGAAGAAAGTCTTGAATATATCGGAGATGATGAACTTGTTGAAATTACTCCAGAAAATGTCAGAATAAGAAAAGCTGATTTAACAAAGAAAATTTATAACTAAATAGAACGCCTCCAAAATTGGAGGCGTTTTTAGTATTAATTATACAAATCATTCAACATTGCAGAAGTTGACTTACCGCCAGCTTCGGGCTTCATACAGCCTCCGGGAGAAAGATAAACTTTTTTATGTCCATCTCCTTTTAAACTAAAAGTAAAAATATCATGTCCCCATTTATTCGGCTTTTTATGTCCATTTATATCAATCCAAAAGATTTTTGCTTCAAGTTTTTTATAAAAACCAACTACAGTGCCGTCTGCTAAAACCCATGCAGGATTTTGAGTTTTAATATTAGCTTCCCTAAAAGATGCACAGCCAGATGTTTGTTCTAAAATATCATAGTCGCCTTCGTCTTTATCATCCCCGGATGCGGATGCCAAAACTGTGTCAAAACCTTTCATGTCCGGGATACAACCTTGTTTATACGCGCTATTATCACAAGATTTAACAACTTTTAAAATTGCTTTCAATTCTGAAAATAAATCAAGACATTGTGAATTTTTATCATAACCATGGCTATACTCATATTTGGTACAGGCAGCAGTAACCGGATCATATTCTATACATTTTGAGGCTGCATCTTCTGCGTAGTAACATTCATACCAGGACATTCCATTATTAACATAAGATCTCTGAAGAGCATTTGACCAGGTATTATATACCTTTTTAAACTGTTGCTTCAAAATCATTTCCTGTGATTTATTTACAATTGCCGGCAATGTCATTGCTGCAACTACACCAATTACGCCAAGGGTTATTAAGACCTCGGCTAAAGTAAATCCTCTTTTGCGGCATAATTTTACCGCTGAAACACCAGTTAAGGAGCTTAAATTACTCTGCCCCCCCCCCG
>HF989719.1 GCA_000431315.1 Brachyspira sp. CAG:484 | reverse complement strand
ACTGCTTCTTTTCCTGTTCATGCTTGGCGCTCTGATTTCACCACTTACTGAAAAAGAATATAACTAATGTTTAGTTTTTCATCTGCTTTTTATTATAAACTATTCTTGCACTTTTTTAAATATTTTGTAAATAAGCTTAACAAAAAAGCAATTTTTAGACTTTACTTACTTTGTATATATGGGTTAAAATGAAAGCAATAATATGAAAATAGAAAAAGTTAATCTTCAATATCAAAATTACCAAAATACAGTTCCTGAACAAAACAAAAGCAAAGCTGTATCAGGTAGCGGCTCCTCCGTTCAAAAATCATTGTATACGGAAAAAGGCGTATATATTCCTTTTTGCGGTCTTGCAAAAGGTCAGGATTTTATTGAAGAAACCTGTATAAAAATGCTTCGCAAAGTAAGGGAGCACAGATACCGTAAATTTGCAGAAGATGATATTAGAGAGATATTAACAGATTTACGGAAAGTCAACAACCCGGAAGAAAAACCGCATATTGTTCAGGAAGCTCTAACACTTGAAAACGAAAATTCTTGTGAAGCCCCATCTAAACATTTTGTAAAAAGAGTAATAAATCTGACTGCCGGAAAACCTGAAGATGAAAGATTTGCAATACTTGAATTTGCCCAGCATGAATTAAATTATGCAACAGAACCGCTGGCTGTATTTGCAAAAATTCCGGAAGATAAGCGGACAAAACTTGTTCCAATATTAAAACAAATTAATGAAGTCAATGATACAGAAATGTTCAATTCAACACAAGGTCATACAGAAACAATAACATCACTTTATGATATTTTTAGAACTGCTGTATATGCACATGACGATATTAGTAAGCTTAGCGTTCCACAAGCAAATGCCTATAAAGTTGAAACTCTTAAATCAATGAATGAAGATAAAAAGTTTATGGAAAAATTAGACTTCTATGCTGACAAAAAAGCAAAAGAAAATATAATTTCTATAGTTGATAACGTCATGAATTACTTTATAGATAACATTTTATAGAAAAAAGCTCCCTTTGAAAGGGAGCTTTTTTTATTATATTTGCACAATTTAAGCGTTAACAAGCTCTTTTGCAAAAGATTCTGCACGTCTTGCGTGAATTTCTTCTTCCACTTTTGAAATAAATTCCTCAACGTTCATTGTACCAACCTGCCCGATACCTCTGGCACGAACAGCAACAGAATTTGCTTCAATCTCCTTGTCGCCGATAACAACAACGTAAGGGATTTTCTTATCCTGTAAGCTTTCTCTGATTTTGTAATTCATACTTTCGGAACGGTCGTCAAGTTTTGCTCTGATGCCTGCTGCACGCATTTTTTTGTAAACTTCTGCTGCAAAATCAGCGTGTTTTTCATTAGATATAGGAACAATTGCAACCTGTGTCGGAGCAAGCCATGTCGGGAATGCACCGGCATAGTGTTCAATTAAAATACCATGGAAACGTTCCATTGATCCAAAGATTACGCGGTGAAGCATAACAGGAGTTTTCATCTGACCGTCTTTGTCCTGATATTTAATATCAAATCTTTCCGGCAGGTTAAAGTCTAACTGAATAGTAGCACATTGCCATGTTCTTCCGATAGCATCTTTAACTTTAAAGTCAATTTTCGGACCATAAAAAGCACCGTCGCCTTCGTTAATTTCATATTCCATACCGCGTCTGTCCATAGCTTCTTTCAAGCCTGCTTCCGCTCTGTTCCAGTTTTCTATCTCACCTACAAAACTTTCCGGACGTGTAGAAAGCTCAACCTCGAATTTCATATTGAACATTTCCATTGTATCTGCAACAAAGTCTATGATTTCGTTAATCTCATCAACTAACTGTTCCGGTGTACAGAAAATGTGTGCATCATCCTGAGTAAAGCCCTGAACTCGGGTTAAACCTGATAATGCTCCGGATTTTTCTTTTCTGTAAACAGTTCCAAGCTCAGCCATTCTCAAAGGCAAAGAACGGTAAGAATATCTGTTTGACTGGTAAATTAAAATATGGAACGGACAATTCATTGGTTTTAAGATAAACTGTTCATCACTATCTTCATCTTTTTGAATAAAGAACATATTTTCTCTGTAGTGATCAGCGTGTCCTGAGATTTCCCATAATTTAGATTTAGCAATATGCGGAGTATTAACAATAACATAACCGCGTTTTCTGTGTTCTGTTCTCCAGTAATTTTCAATTTCTTCACGAACTACAGCAAGGTTAGGATGCCACAATACAAGCCCGCCTCCCAGTTCTTCTCTTGTAGAGAATAAATCGAGTTTAGCACCAAGTTTTCTGTGATCGCGTTTTTCAGCTTCTTCAAGGAAGTTCAAATAATCAGCCAAATCCTCTTTTGTCCAGAATGCTGTTGCATAAATTCTCTGGAGCATTTTATTTTTTTCGTTTCCGCGCCAGTAAGCACCGGCAACTTTTAATAACTTAATTGCATTACCTTTAATATATGAAGTATTCGGAATGTGAGGACCTGCACAAAGGTCATTAAACAATACATTTCCGTCTTTGTCTTTTGTTAGATATAATGTAGGATTATCATTTCTGTGTTCTTCAAGCAATTCGGCTTTGTAAATTTCGCCTTCTGCTTTAAACTCAGCAATCTGCTTATCAACATCAGGAATAACATACCTTTCAAAAGTAAGATTTTGTTTAATAATATTTTTCATCTCATCTTCGATTTTTTGAAGGTCATCTTCAGTGAAAGCATGCCCGTCTGTCAAATCAAAATCGTAATAAAAGCCGGTGTCTGTAGAAGGTCCGATAGCCAACTTTGCCGAAGGGAAGAGCTTCTGAACAGCCTGTGCCATAATGTGAGATGCAGAGTGTCTTAAAACACCCAGAGTTTCTTTGTTTTTTTCCATTTTTAACCTTTCATGTCCTTTTGGGTTTTGCGGCAAATCCAGGTTCAATTAACAACACTTAAATGAACATTTGCCCCCGGGGTGGACCCCCCTAACTACTAACAATAAAACCATACCACTGACAATAGTTGATTACAAGAAAAATATCCTAAAATTTTGTAAAAACGGAATAGCAAAACGCGAAGGGGAAAGAATATTCAAAGAAAAGACCTGCCCTCAAAAAGCCTGAAATACAACTGAATATTTTGCAAGATTTGAAGTAGATATATACAGAGCCCCTAACTTATTCTTATAAGAAATATTACGATTACAGCGGGCTCAATATTTAAAAATTTAATCCGGCGTTCAAGCTTTATCAGATTTTATACCGAAAAGTTTTATTGCCCCGCCGGCGATTAAAGCAGAAGCCAGTCCGGCAGCCATAGCATAAAGAGCTGCGCCTTTACGGGGAACGAATTTTTTAAATCTGTCAAAAGAAGTCTTTGTAAGAAAAGGGTCTGTCATTGATTTAGCTTCTGATTTTACAGTATCAAGCATATCTTTCTTTAGAACAACGCCATCCTTTTCAAGAGCAGCAAATTTCTTATAAAGGTTAAGCTCTAAGTTTCCTGCCTGAACAAGACGATCCCTGTCAGCAGTTAAAGCCTTTATCTTTTCAGCATCCATTACGGTAGGTGCATCAAGCACCTCTTCACCGTAGGAAGCTGCCATAAGTTCTTTTATTTCTTTACAACTTTCTTTAGTAAGCGCTTTATGTTTCAGCAGGTCATCATAAAGTTCATTTAAAGTAAAAACCTTAGACTTGCTTGAATAATCGTCTACTACAGCATTATAGCCATTAAACGCCTCATTTATAAGACCTTCTTTCGTTTTTATAAATTCATTTACCTTTTCCAGCGGCACCTTTTCTTCAGCAAATGAAGTATCAACAATGTTGTTTAAAGAATTTTTAAATGCTCTTGCCGGGATAATTGTTTGCATTGCTTCATTAAAAGCATTAATATTCCTGTTTCTCATTTTATTAACAGATTTATCAAACACATCAGCATCGCCAAAAACCAAATCATCAAGAGTTTTTGCAGCTCTGGGAGCCATATAGCTTCCGCCAAGAGCACCTCCGGCGCCTGCAACTGCAGCGCCTATTCCTGCATATAAATTATTATTCTGCGCTCTTCTATCTGCGGTAACTGAATTTATTGCCATTTAATTTCCTTTCTTGAAAATATTTTATTTTTAATATTAAAACAGCTAAAAGTAAAAGTTGACAGTTATTTATAAAAATTTACAATATATTATCTATGACGGTAATTATCCACAGGGAAATTGTAGTATAATATATAAAAAAGAAGAGTATTTTTATAAGGGGATAAAATGAAGAAACTTATTATTGCAATATGTGTAATGTTATTGAGTGCAGCCGCATTTGCCACAGAAAATGTTTACAATCTCGATAACGGTCAAACCGTAATTATTAAAGAGGTAAAAACAAACCCTATTGTTACAGTTGATACCTGGATTAAGACAGGCTCAATAAATGAAACAGACAAAAACAACGGGGTTGCCCATTTTTTGGAACATTTATTCTTTAAAGGTTCTAAAAATCACGCACCGGGGGAATTTGACAAGCTTCTTGAAACAAAAGGCGCAGTAACAAATGCAGCAACCAGCAAAGACTTTACACATTACTATATAACAATTCCTTCAAAATATTTTAATGAAGCATTGTCGCTTCATGCGGATATGCTTCTTAATCCGCTTATTCCAAGAAAGGAACTCGAAAGAGAACGCAAAGTTGTACTTGAAGAAATTTCAAAAGACGAAAATTCTCCAAACAGTGTTGTTTACGATAATCTCGTAAGTATGTTATATACACACCATCCTTATAAGAGAAAAGTTATAGGAACAAAAAATATAATAGAAACAATTCCAAGAGATGAAATTTTAGACTTCTACAATAAATGGTATTACCCGTCAAATATGGTGACCGTAATCGTTGGTGATGTGAATACCGAAGAAATTCTGGCTAAGGTAAAACAAAACTTTAACAGAGAAGCAGTAAAAGCGCCTAAGGTAACTTATCCGAAGGAAAAACAGCTTACTGCACAAGCAAGAAAAACAGCATATCTGCCAGCACAATCAGGCTACATGTTAATAGGTTTCCGCGGGGTAAGCCTTGCAAATAAAGATAGCTATGCCCTTGATATTCTTGCAACAATTCTGGGCGATGGACGTTCTTCAGTATTCTATCAGAATATTAAAGATAAAAAACAGCTTGCTTTCTCTATTTCAGCCTCTAATGCAGGATTCAGGGATGACGGAATTTTTTATATATCAGCAAGTTTCACTCCCGATAAATTAGACAAATTGGAAGCAAATATTTTTGAAGAGCTTGACAACATACAAAAAAATGGTGTTACAGCAGAACAAGTCCAGCTTGCCAAAAATATTATAGAACGTGATACATATTATCAAAGAGAATCTATTTCAAACATAGCACAGGAAATAGGCTATGTTATGACAACAACAAACGATATAAAAATTTATGATGATTATGTTGCAAATATTAAAAAGGTAACACCTGCCGATGTTAAACGTGTTGCTGATAAATATTTAGGCAAAAATAAATCAGCAGTTTCCATTGTCCTGCCGGAAAGCGCCAGAGAAGTAAAGATTTCAAATGTAACACCGGCACCGGCAGAGGCTAAGTTTGTAAGTGAAAATAAAACTACTCAAAAATATGACCTGTCAAACGGTGCAACACTTTTGATGACACCAAATACATCAAACGAAATTGTTGCAATCAGCATATTTGCAAAAGGCGGCAACTTTACACAAAATAAATATGGAACAGGTATCCTTACGGCCTCTACAATGGTGAAAGGTACAAAAAAATATTCGCCGTCCGAACTTGCCCTTGAATTGGAGGACAACGGTATTAAAATCCAGCCGGGAATCCGTTCTGATGCTTTCTCTGTAACCGTTTTAACAACAAAAAATCAATATGATAAAACACTTGAACTTTTAAATGAAATAATTAATAACGCAACTTTCGATAATTATGAAATTGAAAAAGTTAAGAGTGAAAAACTTAATGCACTGAAAAAATCCCGCGACATTCCGCTTGATGTTGCTATTGAAGAATACAAAGATATGATTTTTGAAGGTACACCATACACAAATTCAACACATCTATTGGAAAAAAATATTCCATCCATTGAAAGAGAAGATATTATTAATTACTATAATAATATTTTCACTCCTGCAAACGTCATTGTATCAATAAACGGGAATGTTGATAAAGATAAAACAGTACAGGCTTTTTCAACAATGTTTAAATCTAACAGCAATGACAAATTCGATTACGCCAAGCACGCCGGAGAGATAACACCGGTTTCTTCCGCAAGAACAAGGACAATCACAAAACCAGACACAAATACAGACTGGATATTCTTAGCCTGGCAGACAGCCGGACTTAATAACAGGAAAGATTACGCAACACTTCAGGTAATCGATTCTATTTTAGGTACAGGAATGAGCTCCAGATTATTCAAAAACCTGCGTGATCAGGAAGGGTTAGCCTATCAGCTCGGTTCAGGTTATTCTGCAAACAAACTTAGAGGAGCTTTTGTGGTATATATCGGCACAAATCCACAGACACTGGAACAGGCTAAAGCCGGTTTGTTCAGAGAAGTTAACCGCTTAAAAACAGAGTTTGTCAGCTCAAAAGAACTGCGCGAAGCAAAAGACAAATTAATCGGCCAGTTCACTATATCACAGGAAACCAATCTGGATAAAGCTATTACTCTGGGATGGTTTGAAACAGCCGGTTACGGCTATAATTTTGTAAACGATTACGAAAAACTTATTAACTCAGTAACAGAATCCGACATTATTAATGTTGCAAATAAATACTTTAATTCAAATTATGTACTTTCAATAGTAAAAAAATAGAACTTTCTAAAACAGGAGATATTTTCCGGAACAAATTCCACATAGAAATATCTCCTGTTTTGATTTTAACTTTAAAATTTGAACTATTGCAATTACAGAAAACTATGTATTCACTTTTGTAAAGAAAAATTTTATAATCTTTACATAAAAACATGTTTATTATTACATGATTGGTAAAATAGGACGGGTTATAAATTGTTAAACAATTACGAAAGCTTTGATAATTCTGAAACATCTTCAAGAAAATCTGCGCTTATCCAGGAGAGAATAGGGCTTGTTTCTACTCATATGTATAAACAATTCCTTGATTATCAGCACGCGACAATTAATACTAACGAAATTTTTACCCGCATGATTGATAACCTTCAGGAAGTATGTGAAATACTCAAAGAAGCATTTTCTTCAAGAGGAGTAACCACACAGAATATATATGTTGATACAGATCCTCAAAAATCAATTGTTATCATAAATATTCTATGGCATAAAATAAGCTTCACAACCCGCTGTAACTTCCAGCCGCAGGCTCTGTACAGAGAAAATGGAGCACATATGTTTTCCGGCAGAATTATGGCAATAAGAGGTAATTACAATGAAATTATGGCAGGTGTGAAAGACCATGATGAAGAAATGGTAAGGCTTCTTGATAATGAAGTTGCATCCCTTTTTGTACCGGCAGAATCCAGCCAGAATTCAGTTTTGAAAATACGCCATCTTGCAAACAGAGAATTATATTTAAATCAGGTTGATGCTCCGCGCGAGTTTGTTTTAAAAGTAGTTGAAACAATATGCGGAGGAGGCTTCTATCATGAAGAAGGCGCAAGAAAAAGTTTTAATATTTAACAAACACGACCAAAAACAGCCGGTTAATCCATAGAAATCTTTGAAGATAATTCAGCAACAATTCTTGCAACATCGGAACCGCCGATTGAAACTTCAAGAATTAAAGGACTGTGAATTAATACAGTTTCACTGTATTCCATGGTATCAACATTAATCACATTAAACTCGATAAAATCTGTGCCGGCATATATGAGTTTACCATACTCACCGCCTGTAGCCCAGCGGATAAACATATATTGATTTTCATATTCCTTAAGCTTTTCTACTAATCGCATAAAACCCTCACCCTATATAATATATTTTAGCTATTTTTAATCTTAAGTCAAGATAGTCAAAAAAAAAAGCTACACATTTTGTGTATAGCTTGAACAATAATCTTGGGAGGAGATTTGGGGATAGTTGTACATGCATGATAAGCCAAGCATGTTTTTTTTGTTACATGTGTACCAGCAAATTTAATAAAAATTTACAATTACTTGATTTTATACTATACTGTATGCAAGGAGAATTTTTATGAAAATACTTGTAATAAACGGTGTAAATATGAATATGCTTGGTATTCGGGAACCTGAAAAATATGGAACCATGACATTAAAAGATTTAGAAAAGGAGCTTTACGCATATTCATTTGAACTTGGTATTGACATAGAAACATTCCAGAGCAATCACGAAGGTGAAATTGTTGAAAAAATTCACTCTGCATTCAATAACTGTGACGGAATAGTTATAAACCCTGCCGCTTACACTCATACCAGCGTTGCAATAAGAGATGCTCTCGCTGCAGTTTCAATCCCGACAGTAGAAATACATATGACCAATATCCACAGCAGGGAAGACTTCCGACACAAATCACTCATTGCACCTGTGTGTATTGCACAAATAAGCGGTTTTGGCTTTAACAGTTATAAACTGGGGCTAAATGGGTTAGTTGAATATTTAAAAGATAATAATAAAAAAAATGAAGATTAATTATTTCGACAGAAACTCACTTCTAAAAACATCCGCCATTTCTGCAGATTTTTCATAATTTCCGGTAAAGCTGTAAGCCATATCAAAGAATTTGTTAACTCTTTCAATTTCTTCCGGATTTTCCATCATAGCTTTAACATCACCCTCAACAGCTTTCATTTGCTCAATAGGGTTTTTCTGGTTAATCTGGGAACGACCAATAACAGCCTCAGGTGATTTAGACAAATCATCTGTGCCAACAGTTTTCTTAGCCTCTGTTTCAGACTTTACTTCCTGAGATTGGGCAGGATCTTTTTTAGCCGGTTCAACTTTCGGCGAAAATGGAACTCCTGTGTTATTTTGAATTTCTCTCATAGCCGTATCCTTCTTTCTTTTGAACAGTTTCTTAACCGTCCGCGATTTTTCTTTAATCCGTTTATAGCTTTAAAACACAAAAAGGAATTTTTTTGCTATTTTGTAAACAAAAAATTACAAAAATTAATATAAAAAATCTCTCTCCGTTTTTTATGTTATCATTTAGTATATACTATAAATGGAAGTAATGCAACCTATGAACCTGATTAATTTATTCAGCAATATTAATCCTAAAGAAGTGTTAAAGTATCTGCCTGACGCGGTTTTAGTGGTCAATGAACAAACCGGGGAAATCGTCTGGATAAATGAAAAAGCTTCAAATATTTTTGAAATAGTCAGGGATGAAATGGAAAATTTGAAGTTTGATGATTTAGTTAATAAAGGGATGGAGCTTGCAGAACAGTCATCTATAAAGGATGTTCCGGTGATAGGCGGAGCTGTTGTAAATGAAAAAGAATTTTTTGTTGAAATGAATGCTGCACTTCTTGATGAGCAGTATTTTATTACAATAAGAGATGTGACTGCAATGACTACTGTTCTGGTAAACGCCGAAAGAACAGGAAGGTTGAATAAAGATAAAAATATTATGCTTTCAAAACTCGCAAATGAGTTTAAATCACCGCTTCAATCTATTATAGGATTTTCACAGGCACTGAAAGACGGGCTGGGCGGAACAATTAATGAAAAACAAGAAAAATATGTAAAAATAATAAATAAAAATGCTGCGGATTCCCTTTATTTTATGGAAAAATTCTTTGAATTTTCTCAAATGGAATCTTCGCTTTTTGATTTTGATTTTCAGGTTTTTGATATTTTAAATACAGTGCAGACTATAATAAAAAACAATGAAACTGCAATAAAAGCCAAAAATCTTACAGTAAATGTTTCATCGGAAAACCTTTTGAATAAAGCCGTTTATACAGATATGGATGCGGTAAAGGTTATTATGCAGAATATACTTGAAACATCTATAAAACTAACTGAAATAGGTTCAATTAATATTGAACTTTCTAACCCTGATCCCGAACTGATTAAAAAAGTCGGTATAAAACCTATAAAGAATGCGAATGAAGCATCTTATCTGCTAATTTCGATTGTAGATAACGGCATCGGGCTTCAGGAAAACGAAACAGAAGGAATTTTTGAACCATACACACAACTGGATAAAGTAAATAAAAAAAATATTGTAAGATCTTTCTGCCTTGGTACGGCAAAAGAACTTGTAAAACATTTAAACGGCGCTATATGGCTTCAGACAGAAGTTATGAGAGGTACGATATTTAATATTATTCTGCCGGTAGAAAAGGGAGCAATTCAACAGAATGAGTGATGTCATATTAAAGAATGTTAGAAAGATTTATGACAAAAAAATTGTCATAGATAATATTGATTTGACTATTAAAGATAAAGAATTTGTGGTACTGGTAGGGGCTTCAGGCTGCGGGAAATCCACAATTCTAAGAATGATAGCCGGACTGGAGGAGATTACAGGCGGAGAAATTTTAATCGGCGGGAAAAAAGTCAATAATATTCCGCCAAAAGATAGGGACATAGCCTTTGTTTTCCAGAGTTATGCACTATATCCGCATATGACTGTAAGAGAAAATATTGCTTTCGGCTTAAAAATGAGAAAAGTTGATAAAGCAGAAATTGAGAAAAAAGTTCAGGAAGCTGCTGAAATTCTTGATTTGACAGAATACTTAGACCGTAAACCAAAACAGTTGTCAGGCGGACAGCGCCAGAGAGTTGCTCTGGGAAGGGCAATTGTAAGAAATCCAAAAGTATTTTTGATGGATGAACCACTTTCAAACCTTGATGCCAAGCTTCGTGTACAGATGAGGGCAGAAATTAAAAAACTGCACGAAAAACTGCAAACAACATTTATCTATGTAACCCACGACCAGACAGAGGCTTTGACAATGGGGGACCGGATTGTCGTTCTGGACAAGGGAAAGATTCAGCAGGTTGACACTCCTGAAGAGATTTATAATAATCCTCAAAACACTTTTGTAGCAGGATTTGTAGGCTCTCCACAGATGAATTTTATTGACGGAGAAGAACTTTCTGAGGAATTTGCCGGTAAGACAGCAGGTATACGACCGGAAAAGATGCTTTGCGAAAACATCTCATCCGCGGATAAAATAAGCCTAACCGTTGATGTTGAGTTGACCGAACTTTTAGGAAGCGAAAAAATCGCTTATTTTTCTATCGGGAAAAATAAGTGTTCCGCCAAACTTCCTGCAGATTATCAGCTTGGTGAAAAACTGGATTTGAGTATAAAAAAGGAAGATATATACCTTTTTGATAAAGAAAACGGCTGCAGAATTAAATAAAAAAGACGACTTTTCAGCCGCCTCAAGGAAACATTGTTTGGGATATATACTTTGTAAATTGCTTACAAAGTATATATCGGCAGGCTTGAAAAAGACTTTACACTGCCCCGCCCCATCCTATCCTATCCTATCCTATCTCAGAGTATAATTGAATTTCAGACCTCCGCACATTCGTTTTAACATTTTGTTACAATTGATGTTTTTAAAAATAACTCCGAGATTTCGATAGTTATAACTTATATTTTGTTAAAAATGTTAAAATTTGTCATCCTTTTTATCTTCCACCCATATAATTGTAACATTAACCGGTTTGCAGAAAGGATTTGAAGAATAATTAGAATAGGTATTCTTCGCAGCTTTGTCATAGAAGTTTATTTTTTCATATAATTTTTTTGTATAAGCAAGTAGATTCATAATTTTCATTCCCGACTATTACCTGACTATATTATTATGTTTTTTTAAATAGTTATAATCCCCGCAAAGTATCATCTTTTATTTTGTATATCAGCTGTTTGGCTAATCCTCTAATCTAATTGAAGAAACTATAAAAAAATTTTAAAATAGTTCTGATGTTTTAGTAGAAATATTTGTTTTACTAAACGATAGCGGAAGCAGCGCAAAAGCGTGTTTGAGAAAATAATTATTTCTACTCTATAGATACAGATAAAAAGGAGATATAAATAATATGAAAAACATTAGAGGAACAAAAACAGAACAGAACCTGATTAATTCTTTTGCCGGAGAATCCCAGGCAAGAAACAGGTATACTTTCTTTGCAAAAGTTGCAAAAAAAGAAGGTTATGAAAAAATCTCACAAATATTTCTTGATACAGCAGAAAATGAAAGGGAACACGCAAAACTTTTCTATGAATATATAGGAGATACAAGAGGACACGTTGATGCAGATTATCCGTTTGAATTAGGTACAACCGAAGAAAACTTAAAAAGCGGTGTAGAAGGAGAGTTTGAAGAATATGATATTCTCTACAAAAAAGGCGAAGATGATGCAAAAGAAGAAGGATTTGATGAAATTGCAGAAACCTATGCAAGGATTAGAGAAGTAGAAAAACACCATTCTCAAAGATATGCCGAACTGTTAAAGCAATTAAAAGATAAAACATTATTTTCAAAAGAAGAACCTGTAAAGTGGGTTTGCAGAAAATGCGGCTATATAGTTGAAAGCAAAGATGCGCCTCAAAAATGTCCGCTCTGCCACCATCCTCAAGGCTATTTTGAAATTTTATGCGAAAAATTTTAACAGCAGTCAAAATCAAAAGCCCTGTAATTGTTTGTATTACAGGGCACAACACTAAAAACCTGTTATAAACGCTATCAAAACCAGTCCTCTCCGTAATATACAGAAAGAAATTTCCGCTCACGTTTCATCGTGCAAAAGTTTAGATTGGAGGGTTAAATGGGGACAGCTGCAAGCGGTCTTTAACCGGCAAAAAGATGCGATAGCAGATTAGAATATATGAGTTACAAATTGCTAAGATTTTGTCAATTTTGTTGGCTTTTTGGTTGGTTAGTCATATAATTAGATTGAATATGAAGAGAAAAATTACAGCAGCTGTTATATGTGCAATAATCTTTTTATACGGGGCTTACTACTGGGGAATACCGGCATTTGTAAACAAATCTCATTTTGAAAATTTTATTGAAAAAAAAATAGCTGTCCAGACCGGATATAAAATAGATATTAAAAACCCAAAAATAAAAATGGGAATTCTGCCAGCAATATGGATAAAAGCAGAGGATTTTGCAGTACTCAATAATGATAATTCCAAAGCTCTTGATATTCAGAACCCTGTATTGAAAATAAATCTCCTGCCGTTTATTGTAAAAAAAGCAGAAATAAGCTACTTTTCTGCACAAAATACCGAAGCTCAGCTAATATTCGATAAAAATTCAAAGTTAAAGCTCGGGCAGTATCCTTTGATAATGAATTCAAATTCAAAAGTTACACTTAAAAGAGCCGTCATAAACCTTGATAAATATACTATAAATCTTACTGATGAAGTACAAAATAAAAAAATCCTTGTTGACGGGAAATACTTTATTTTATCAGATTTTGTACCGGATAAAAAAATAGAATTTTCAACAGCATCTAATCTTTATGTGGGGAAAAAAGCTTCTATCATAAATCTGGATGTCGATTTAAAACTCCCGCTGAATAAAGTCAGCAAAGACCAGTTCCAGATTGATGGGAACATTCAAAATCTTGATTTATCTGATTTTAACGCTTACGTAAAAGTGCTTTCAAAAGGAAAATTTAAAACTATTGAAGGGATTTTGAACTATACTGCAAAAACAACACAACAGCAGGATGGGCAAAAAACTATCACAAGTGAATTTGTTCTCAATAATTTTGCACTCAAAGGTAAAGATAAAGCTTCATCAATTTACTGCGATGATAAACTTGAAGTCAAAAGCAGTATCAATACTTTAAAAAACGGCATTAATATTGAAGATTTTACAGTAAAATCAAAAGATATAGCACTGCTGGTAAGAGGAAAAGTCACAAAATTAAATGCAAAATATCCAAACCTTGACCTGGGCGCAACGGTGCATAATACACGTTCAGAGAGTGTTATTCCGCTCCTGCCGGGGGAAGAAAATCTTTTACCTGATTTTAACTTTTATTTGCTGAAAAAGCATATATTTTACAGCTTAATAAACGGACATATTGATATAAAAGGCAAGGCAAATTCTCCGGATTTATTCGGAAAAGTATTAATTGACGATGGCTACCTGACAACCAGAATTCCAAATACGCCGTCAGGTGCTACGATAAAAATAGAGTTAAATAAAAATATCTTAAGTCTTGACACTCTTGTGCCTACAGATCCGGATGAAACTGTTACGGTAAAAGGGAAATTTATACTGTTTAGAGATAAAACATCTGATGTTTATATAAAAAGCAGTAAAAATATTAACCTGCAAAAAGCACAAAAAGTTTTGCTGCCGCTGCATAACATTATCAAATTTGATATTGGTCCTGTTCCTATGATGACAATTTCAGGGTTTGGAAACATAGACCTGCATATTATAGGCAACAAGCAAAATCCTCATGCCTGGGGGACAATGAACTTTAAAAAGGCAAATGCAGCTTTCAATGATATTCATAATCTGGAAATAAAAAATCTTGAAGGGAAACTAACATTTGATGACAGGGACAGCAAATTCAAAACAAACAAAGCTTCATTGAACGGTGTTCCTGTAAGCGTTGAGGGAACTTGCAGCCTTTTAGGCAATCTGGATTTTACAGCTGTTACAAAAGGACAAAATTCTGCGGCTCTGATTAAAACAATAAAAACTTCACCAATGCTGGCAGAACTTCAGGAAGTTGTAAAGCCGGTTAAATCACTTGAGGGAAAAACCGATTTTAAACTTAATTTAACAGGAAACCTGAAAAGTAATACCGAAATTGTTTTTAATGAAAATCTGTTTGCTAAAGGAACAATTGACCTGTATTCAAATACACTTGTACTGCATGAACTTCCGGCAAAATTTACTCATCTTTCCGGAAAAATAAACTTTGAGAACAACGACGGGGATTTTAATATTGAAACAACTCTGGGAAAATCCAAAGTCCGTACAAACGGAACAATTAAGAATGAAAATATTAATGCCGTTGCGGTTTCTGATAAGTTTATAGCAGGCGACGCGCTGAAAGTTGCATCCGAAAAATATGAAAATGTTCCATATTTAAAAGATTTTGAATCAGTCAATACTGCATTTGTTTCCCACTATAAAGGCAAAGCCGATGGACAAATCCATTACGACGGAATTTCCATAAAAGGAAAGATTTATAATAATCAGGGGGCAAAAAGCAGAGTTATCGTAAATAACGGAACATATGAACTTGATAAGGGAAGATTGACAACATCGGAACTTAAAGGATTTTATATGTCAAACCCTTACACTATTCAGGCTGACATTATTGATTTATTCTCGCCAAAACGAATAATTAACGGAAGTTTTGTTATGCGGAATTTTGACTTAAAAACACTGAATGAAATTGAACCGCTCAGTGAAATTTTACCTCAGTACGCAAAACAGCTAAAAGATTACAGCAACTTTGAAGGAAAAATAAACATAGCCTCAAAAATGAGAAACAATAACTTACGACTATTCACCCAACTTGATAACATAAGCTTTTTATATAAACCGAAACACCTTAGAGTAAGAGTTCTTAACGGTCAATCGCTTTTAAACAATAATGTATTGTATTTAAGCAAAATAAACGCATTCATAGGCAGAATGCCAATATTCATTAACGGAAAAGTTTCAAATGTATACAAAAATCCTGATGCAGACATTTATATCAATGCAAAACCTACACAGGAATTTTTTGACCAGTTCTTTAATAACAAATCGGTTTATCCGATTAAACTCAAAGGCGATGTTTTATGCACAACAACCATAAATGGACCGCAAAGCCGCTTAAGTTCTAAAACCGAAGTTAAGATGGATAAGGGTGCAAGCCTTTACTATATGGGCGCAACTGTCGGAGATGCGTTTAATCCTGTAAGAATTTATTTTGATAGTGTTACAAGCCCGAAAAGTATGAGGATTAACCAATTTAAATATGACAAAATCATAACTTCACAGAATAATAAACAGTTTGCAAATACCCAATTAACCGCAAGCGGCTCTGTTGATCTTCTGAGCAGTAACAACGTACGTTTTCATAACTTTAAAATTAAAACAGAAACACCTACTGATGCAAAAATATTTAACATCATCTTTAAAAAACCTTTAATGAAACAGGGATTATTTACATCAGACCTTGTACTAAACGGAGAGCTGCTTAATCCTAGAGTTTTCGGCAAACTTAATATAACAAGTATTGATGTTCCGTTTTTTGACATGCGTATAACAGATACAAATTTAGACTTCCAGAAGAACAATATTATTGTAAAATCCAAAGGCAGCATACTAAACAGTACACTTACTGTAGATGCAGTTGCTAGAAATAAGCTTACCCCGCCTTACGTAATTGAAGATGTGAAGCTGAACGTCCAAAATCTTGACTTAAACAGAATTTCAGAATCGCTTCAAAACTATGATGCAGATATGTATAAACAAAAAATAGCATCAGAACAGCAGATGAAAGATTACGATATGTCGCAGCTTCGTATAAAAAAAGCAGAGGTTTTTGCTGACAACATAACCCTGAAAGCTTTAAAAGCCCAGGATTTCAAAGCTGTAATGAACCTTGATGCAAATATGAATCTTAATGTTGATAATTACCATTTTACACTTGCAGAAGGGAATGTTAACGGTAATGTGAAATACAACCTTGATAACAAAAAAGTAAATGTACACGCACAGATTAACGATGCAAATGCACAGATAATTTCAGAATCTCTTTTTGATTTGAAAGGTCAGCTGTACGGAACAACAACCGGAACAATGGATTTTGCCTGTGAAGGGCAATCACAGGATAACTGCCTGAGGACTTTATCCGGTAAAGGCAGCTTTATGGTTTCACATGGCAGAATGCCGAAGCTTGGGTCGCTGGAGTATCTTCTAAAAGCCAGCAACCTTGTAACAGGCGGAATAACAGGCTTGTCTATCAACGGTATTATTGATCTTATTACACCTTTAAAAACAGGAGAATTTGAAAGCATAAGCGGAGATTATACTGTTTCTGACGGTATTGCCCAAAATATCAACATTTATTCAAAGGGAAGAGATTTAAACATATATGTTTCAGGGGCATACAATATCGTTACCTCAATTGCTGAAATGCACGTATACGGAAGTATTTCAAATAATATTACAACTGTTTTCGGCAAACTTAAAAATGCTTCATTGAATACATTATTAAATACCATTCCGTTCCTAAACAAAAATGAGCTGTCACCTGAACTTCTCTCAGAAGTTGAAAAAATACCAAATTACAACAGCAGTAATAATATATTTAAAATATTTGTAGCAGACATTGACGGTGACATTAATGGAAGCCGCTACGTCAGAAGCTTTAAATGGGTTAAATAGACAAAGACCGGCTTGTTTAAACTTCTATGGCAGACTTTCTAAAAATTATCCATGGCTTATTTACCATGGATAATCTTTCTTAAATTCCCAGTTATCATATAGCATTAATAAAGGTGTACATTGCCCGCTGCTTTTACAATAATCCAATGCTTCATCTCTGTTATTAATAGTTCTATACATCTGAGGACCGATTATCATTTTTTCTCCGAAGTTTCCAAAATACAAAATACGCTGCTCACGGCTTTCGCAAAGATTAAACCCGAACATATCAATGCCGTTTTTATTTGGTTTATTATTGCCATTTACATCATAAGTAAAAGTCATACAACCACCATTCCAAGCATCAATAGTTGAACCGTCAGCTAAATAAATTTTAGCATTATTACTATTATTAGAGGTAGACCTTTCAATTTTTAAAGTTTTTATTTGAGGCTGATAATACTTTTCCCAATAAGCTTTCATCTCCTCATAATTTTTTATTTTCTGATTATCTTCATCTTCATCACGCAGATTTCCCGTTCTTGACCAATTTTCTATTTCCCCGTATTGACTTTGTGCAAGAAGAATTGCCTGATACATCTGGCTGTAAAACTTTTTTAATTTAACAGAAGTTTCTTTCCTATGCTGCTTTTGAATTAACGCAGGTAAGGTCATTGCCGCGACAATACCAATTATCCCCAGAGTTATCAACACTTCTGCTAGGGTAAAGCCTTTTTTACACATATCTTTTTCCGCGGCGCTACATGGTTTATTACCTGCGCCAATACCGGTTAAGGAGCTTAAATTACTCTGCC